>DHPN01000024.1:43757-79754 GCA_002407925.1 Atopobiaceae bacterium UBA5363 | reverse complement strand
TTGGAATCGCCGAAAATCGCGTATTTGGATGATTTGTCACTCTTCACTCCTACCTGCGGTTTTGCAAAACGGAGGGCCGGAAAAGCGGGGTGACTACATGGCTCGGGTCAAAAGAGGCTTGCGGCAAAAAACGCGATGAAAATACTCTTCTCGCTTTGGCATGTTTTGGCATCTAGTCTCTTCTCTTGGCAAGAAGTCGCAACGCGTCACCCTATGAGAGTCGATACGAGAATATTTCACCAGGTTAACACCCATAAAATAAGCCCCGAAATCCGAAGATTTCGAGGCTTTCTCGCGTTTGTCACTCCCCAAAAGTCCCGGTGGCTTTGTCCAATACAGGGCATCAGTTACTAACCACCGCGACTAGACGTGCAGGATGAGACTAGATGAAATGGGCTATTTCCCTATTCCCACTCAATAGTCGCAGGTGGCTTTGAGGTCACATCATAAACTACTCGATTAACCCCTTCGACCTCATCGACGATACGTGCTGAGAGGCGCGCAAGCACCTCATAAGGAAGTTTGGCCCAATCAGCGGTCATAGCATCCGAGGACTCCACCGCACGAACAATTATCGGGCGCTGGTAAGTACGTTCATCGCCCATCACGCCCACAGAGCGAATGTCAGGCAGCACGGCGAAGTACTGCCAGCAAGTATGCTCGCTGTTGCGTTCCCCTGTTTTTTCAAAGAGAGCCTGATTGTAAGCATCAAGCTCTTCACGCACAATAGCGTCGGCATCTTTCAGGATCGTCAGCTTCTCTGGCGTCACACTACCAATAATGCGTATCGCAAGCCCTGGCCCAGGGAAGGGCTGCCTGTACACCATCTTATCGGGCAGTCCAAGCGCTACGCCAAGCTCTCGTACCTCATCTTTAAAGAAATGGTCAAGCGGCTCGATAAGGTCAAAGTGGACACCCACAGGAAAAGGAATCAGGTTGTGATGGCTTTTGATCTTAGCAGCCTTACCACCGGTTTTTCTGGCCCCACTTTCAATGATGTCAGGATAAATTGTGCCTTGCGCAAGATAGCTAACTCCGTCTAGCTTCTGAGCTACAGCGAAGAACTCTTTCCAAAACTGAGTACCGATGATGCGACGCTTTTTTTCCGGGTCGCTCACACCATCAAGAAGCTTCGCATAGCGCTGCTCCGCATGCACATGGACCAAGGGCATCTTGAACTGCTCGCGGAATACGCTCTCCACAAGCTCCGGCTCACCCTTCCTCAACATGCCATGGTTTATAAAAACGCAGGTCAACTGATCGCCAATCGCACGGTGGACAAGTGCTGCCGTCACGGCGGAGTCAACGCCGCCTGAAAGGGCCAAAATGACCTTATGGTCACCAACCTCTGTGCGAATCGCCGAAACCTTCTCTTCGATTATGCCTTCCATGGTCCAGCTGGGCTCAAGGTGGCAGACATCAAAAAGGAAGTTCTTGAGCATTCTGTGACCATGCTCGGTATGGCGCACCTCAGGGTGAAACTGTGTAGCAAAAAAACGTTTGCGTGGACACTCCATTGCTGCAACAGGGCAATTTTCAGTCCGCGCGGTCACCATAAATCCCTCAGGTGCCTTTGAGACAGAGTCACGATGACTCATCCAGACAGTCTGACCGCCATTTGGCGTACCATCAAGCAGTACAGACGATCCAAGTCGTGTCAGCATCGAAGGTCCATATTCACCCTTGTCTGTATGAGCAACCTCTCCTCCAAGCTTTACGGCCATGATTTGCTCGCCATAACAAAACCCAAGAATTGGGATGTCTAGGTCAAAAATTGCTCCGTCCATGTCAGGAGCATCTTGTGCATACACCGAGGCAGGGCCACCCGAGAGAATAATTGCGGAAGGACTCATGGCTGCAAGGTCAGCAGCAGATATATCGCAAGGCACAATTTCTGAGTAAACGTGCATGTCGCGTACTCTGCGAGCAATCAATTGACCGTACTGCGCGCCAAAATCGAGAACCGCAACAAACTGCTTAGGTCTTGCGTTTTGCATGCAAACCTCCAGGTTTTAATCGGATCAAGCTAAGCGTCTCTATCATAGCTTCGAAAAAACTTACGCCATGATAAAGCTTGCTTAAATAGACATGCAGGTAGGCATCGTAATTATGTACTTCATGAGTGGAAGTCCATCTCTTGGTATGATTGCAAGGTTAAGAGATTAGCACTGCGATCCCCTGCAGCTGATGGGGGCTCCATCAATATCAAGGAGCAAACTTGTCTCGCAAGAACAAGCAGCAGACCTCCAGTGATGATGCACAGCATCTCTCTCGTTCGAGAGCGATCACGGGGTATGCAGATAAACGAAAAAAGCGCCGACGCCATAAAGTTCTTCGCATCACACTAATAACGATTTCCTGTGTGGTCGCTGCTTTAGCGATAGCGGCATGGGCTTATGTAAGCAGCATAGACTCACGTTTAAGCACCGGCATCGATAGTTCACTGCGTTCCACGTTAAGCGCAACATCTAACGGCGATCCTTTTTACATGTTGCTACTTGGCATAGACAAAGATGAAGACAGGGCAGAAGGCACTGAGTATGGTTCTTCTGACAGCGCCTATCGTTCTGACTCGATCATGCTTGCGCGCATCGACCCAACCAACAAAAAGGTCACACTGGTATCAATTCACCGCGACACCCTTGTAGACCTTGGAGAAAACGGCGAGCAAAAAATCAATGCTGCGTACTCTATCGGTGGGGCAAGCTATGCGACGCAAGTTATTGAGGAGTTTGCAGGCGTCAATATATCCCACTATGCTGAAATAGACATGGATGGCATGGCGTCTGTTGTCGACGCCGTCGGTGGCGTGGACGTGGATTTGCCCATCGCCGTCAAAGACCCTAACTATACCGGCCTTAACCTTGAGGCGGGAGAGCAACACCTTGACGGCCAAACGGCGGCGCTCCTTTGCCGCGCCCGTCATGCATATGACAACTACGGAGATGGGGATCGCTATCGTGCGGCAAATCAGCGCATCGTCATTATGGCTATTGTAGAGAAAGTCCTTGCAAGCAATCCTACAACGATAGCCACAACCGTTTCTGACCTTGCAAACATGGTCAACACTGACATGGATGTCAACTCAATTGTGAGCCTCGCAACTGAGATGAAGGACATCAATGTAAGCACCGATATCATGACAGGCATGGAGCCCACAACGTCAACCTATAAAAACGACACCTGGTATGAGATTTGCGATACTGATGCTTGGAAGATCATGATGGAACGCGTCGACCAAGGCCTCTCGCCAACTGAAGACGGCAACGACGACGACATGGAGTCAAATACCGCAGCTGAGTTAGGAGACGAATCGAGCTCAGATACCTCAGGCTCAACATCAAACGAATCGAATGAGTCGTCTTCTGATGCAGACACGTCTTCTAACTCTTCTGGCTCGATAAGTTCATCTTCTGACTCAAACTGAGGTTTCTATACGTTGAACCGAAAATGGACCACGTCGCCATCCTGCATGACATAGTCCTTGCCCTCCATACGAAGCTTTCCTGCCTCTCTGCAAGCTGCCTCGCCGCCAAGTGCTATGAAGTCATCGTAGCTCTCGACTTCCGCCTTGATGAACCCTCTTTCAAAATCAGAGTGGATGACGCCTGCCGCCTCAGGAGCCTTTGCTCCAACGCGGACAGTCCATGCCTTGACTTCCATCTCTCCTGCCGTAAAGAAGGATTGCAGGCCGAGCAGCTTATAAGCAGCCTGAGCTAGTATTTCCAATCCGCTTTTCTTGAGGCCAAGAGACTCGAGGTACTCAGCGGCCTCATCGGGGCTGAGGTCTGCAAGTTCTGCTTCGACTTGGGCGCAGATAGGAATTGGCTGGCGACCTTCAATCGGATCAAGCTGCTGTCCCAAGGCGTCCTCGTCGACATTTGCAACGTATAATATTGGTTTCATGGTGAGCAAGAAAAGGTCATGGGCAGCCGCTCGCTCATCGTCGCTCATATCAAGATCCGCGGCACGATGTCCCTCATCAAGCCACTTTTGCAAGCGCTCTGCAATCGCTAGGCGCCCTGCCTGCTCCTTGTCTCGTTTCGACTCCTTCATGAGTTTAGGTATTGCACGCTCAAGCGTCCCTAGGTCCGCGAGCACAAGCTCGGTTTGAATCGTCTCCACGTCAGCCGCAGGATCAACTCGACCGTCAACATGGACAACATCTGGATCCGAGAAATAGCGTACGACCTCACAAATCGCATCGGTATTGCGAATGTTGGCGAGAAACTGGTTGCCCAAGCCCTCGCCTTCACTGGCGCCCTTCACCAATCCGGCAATGTCAACAAACTCAACTGTCGCTGGCACGATCCTGCCGGGATGAACGATATCTGCAAGCTTTTGCAGCCGCTCGTCAGGAACGTCCACTATGCCGATATTGGGATCGATCGTTGCAAAAGGATAATTTGCCGCAAGGCCACCCTTGCGTGTCAACGCCGTGAACAATGTCGACTTCCCAACATTTGGAAGGCCAACTATACCTATAGAAAGTGACACGCGTTCATCTCCTTTGATAGACCACCTAGACACCCAAGGCAGCCCTATTTCCTGCCATACTCTTTGCCCAGCTCCTGCGCGAAGACTCCAAGGGCCTTTGCGCCGCTCTCAAACGCCTTTTTACCTTTTTTCTTTGCTAATTCGGCTTGCGCTTTTTGCTCTTCAAGCTTCTTTGCGTTGGGATCGGGTACGATCATATCCTTTGGATCAGCTGCGACCATGGTAAGCGCTTCCTCTGGGCATGAAACTACACAAGCCGAGCAGTTGATGCAGTAAGCAGTTTCCACCGAGAAGTGACCAGCTTCATCTAATTGGCAGGCATGCTGCACACACGCTCTGACGCAATCGCCGCACATCGTGCACTTCGTCATATCACAGGCTGGAATCTGCCACTGCATGTGAGCGGCAAGGTCTGGATGAGACTGAAGGGCAGTAAGCTCCAGCTTGCGCTTTTGAGTGAGCAAACGACGACGCGATTGGGCATTTTTGCTGCCGGTCATCTGCTCAAGAGCATGCTGTAGCGAGTTGATTTGTTTCGTGTGCTTTTGAAGGCGCTGGGCGACCGCTTGCGCCCCAGCAAGGACAGGCGTTTTTCTCGTGACAATCTGTGTACCAGCCTGCGCCATGCTACTCATGAACTGCTTACGCTTATAGGCGCGACTCTCCTCGTGAGTCAGATTTTTCTCGTCCACCTCAAGCCCAACATTGTGAGGCGACTGGCTTTCGGCTTCTGCAATGACCTCTGAAAAGGTCTTTTCGCCTGTCGTAGTCCTACACTTGTCACAAATGCCAAGAGGAAGATAGACGCTGATGTTGCTATAGTCAGCCAGCAGGGCAAACCACAGCTCGCGCGGCATGACCCCTATGCAGGGAAGCAATATCTCGTTGTCCTTGGGAAGACGACCCAACGCACGAGTGCAGGTTATATAGCATTCCTTATAGATGTTTGCCACCCGAACGATATTGTCATAAAGGCGCCTGGCCATTTGCCGTTGCGCAAGAAAGACCTCTGTGGGGCAAGCTGCAATGCACAACCCACACTTTCTGCAATTATCAGCAATCTTCACTGAGGACCCCACAAAGGAAATGGCATCGACGGGACAAACATCAAGGCAGGTCCCACAAACGTCGGAGCGCCCCGCCGCTGAGCGCAAACAGGATATGGAATTGGCGCGTGGGCGATCTTTGTAGTCCGATGCGTTGTAGTGAGGCACTTTGCTAGGATCCGCTATAAGCTGATTTGCCACTCCGTTAAGAGGGTTTTTCACAGCACCTATGTCGCGTTGGATGTCGATGATGTCATCGAGCACATCACGATTATTGCCTTCAGCCATACTTGCCCCTCCTGTTGGCATCCGTCACGGATGCCTATTGTAGCGCGGCCTTCTGTCGATGACATGGCAGGCACTGCATCTCATGTGAAAAGAAGGGACCTCGAAAAGCGAGGTCCCTCCTTAGCATGATCAGGCACATATGTGTCATGACACGGCTTAGTACATGCCGCCGCCACCCTGGCCGCCTTGAGCAGCAGCTGCAGAAATGGCTTCTTCGATCGTCGTGTTCTTGGGCTCATCAGAGACGGTCGCCTCGGTGATGAGAATCAGCGACGCGACAGACGCAGCATTCTGAAGCGTGGTGCGAGTAACTTTGACAGGGTCAAGAACACCCATCTCGATCATGTCGCCATACTTGCCAATCGCAGAATCCAAGCCCTGGCCCTTCGGCAGCCCCTTGATCTTCTCAACGACGACGGAGCCCTCGTAGCCGGCGTTAGAGGCAATTGTCTTGACAGGAGCACTCAAGGCCTTACGGATGATGTCGACACCGATCTGCTCATCAGCGTCTGCGGCCTCAACCTTGTCGAGTGCCTCGGTGGCTTGCAGGAACGCAACGCCGCCACCCGCAACAATACCTTCTTCAACGGCTGCACGCGTGGCTTGTAGGGCATCTTCGATGCGATGCTTGATCTCCTTGAGCTCCACCTCAGTTGCAGCGCCTACCTTGATGACAGCAACACCGCCGGAAAGCTTGGCCATACGCTCTTGGAGCTTCTCTTTGTCGAAGTCGGACTTAGTGTTCTCAATCTCGTTCTTGATCTGGGAAATACGCTCGTTTATGGCGTCTTTCGAGCCAGAGCCACCGACGATGGTGGTGTTGTCCTTGGTGAGCTTGACGGACTTCGCACGACCCAGCATCTCAGCCGTCACGTCAGAAAGTGTGACGCCGAGCTCCTTCATCGCAACCTGGCCGCCGGTCAGCACGGCGATGTCCTCAAGCATGCGCTTGCGACGGTCCCCATAGCCAGGAGCCTTGACTGCGGCAACCTGCAATACGCCACGAAGCTTGTTGAGGATGAGCGTGGCCAGAGCCTCTCCGTCAACATCTTCGGCGACGATCAGAAGCGGGTTCCCAGACTTCTGGACGGCCTCAAGGATCGGCAGAATATCTTGGATGTTGGACACTTTCTGGTCAGTGAGCAAAATGTAGGGGTTCTTCAGCTCAGCCGTCATCGTGTCGTTGTCTGTCGCAAAGTACGGGGAGATATAGCCCTTGTCAAACTGCATGCCCTCGACTGTGTCGATATCAATGCCAAACGTCTGAGACTCGTCGACCGTGATGACTCCGTCTTTACCAACGACTTCCATCGCGTCAGCAATCTTTTGGCCTATCTTAGGATCACCGGCAGAAATGGTGCCGACTGCTGCGATTTGCTCTTTGGTGGAAACGTCCTGGGCAAGACTCTTCATCTCATTCACAGCAGCGTCGACGGCCTTGTCAACACCACGGCGAATGGCAATGGGGTTGGCGCCAGCCGCGACATTGCGAAGGCCCTCATTGACGATAACCTGGGCGAGCAGCGTAGCAGTTGTCGTGCCGTCACCAACGGTGTCGTTTGTCTTGGTGGCGACTTCCTTCACCAGCTGAGCGCCCATGTTCTCAATTGGATCTTTAAGCTCAATCTCTTTTGCTACAGAGACACCATCGTTAGTAATCGTGGGAGCGCCATAGCTGCGCTGCAAAGCGACATAGCGACCTTTAGGTCCAAGGGTTGTAGTAACGGCATCGGCAAGGGTGTTAACGCCCTTGGCAAGCTTGGCACGAGCATCGGTGCCGAACATAATGTCTTTTGCCATAGTGTTCTTATCCTCCTAGAAGACGTAATCTGAAGATGAAGTGGCCTATCAGCTACTCCGAAATAATGGCGTAAATGTCGTCGGCACGAAGAAGCAGATAGTCTTCGCCGCCAAGCTTGACTTCGTTGCCACCGAACTTGCCGTAGTAAACTTGGTCGCCCTTCTGAACATCCAAAGGAATACGCTTACCATCGTTATCGCGCTTGCCTTCGCCTACGGCGATAACTTCGCCGCGCTGTGGCTTTTCCTGCGCACCGGAGCTTATATACAGACCGGTCGAGGTCTTCTCCTCCTTGGGTGCGGGCTTGACGAGAACGCGATCACCCAGCGGCTTCAGTGTCATACCTAAGTACCTCCTTCTAAGGCGCCCGAGGGCGCACGTACGAGGGGCGGCAGATGCCACCCGCTTAGCCAACGTTTGCAATGATACCCAGCTGAGCAAGATATAACAACCAAACTAGAAAAAATATGACTTCATCACGCTTAGGTTTTATGAGTGCTCACGATGCCAGACAAAGATGAGCTGAAAATACACAAGGCCGAGACTGGCTACGCCACGCAACACATGACCAGAATCCCCTTTAGGCCCCTCTACCAGAAATGGAATGTCACTATAACTCGTCAACTTGCTTGAGCCATAAGGTGGCACATGCATCTGACGGCATTCTAAGATCACCACGAGGACTAACCGCCACTGAACCTACCTTAGGCCCATCGGGCAAGCAGCTGCGCTTGAATTGCTGCGCAAAGAAGCGCTGGTAAAACACCTTCAGCCATCTCTTAATGGTTGCCTCATCATAGCGCGAGCCTAGAGAATAACATGCCAGCCTGTATACCTTCCTTGGAGCAAAGCCCCTTCTCACGACTTGATAGAGGAAGAAGTCATGCAGCTCATATGGCCCGACTAGATCCTCTGTACGCTGCGAGATAGTTCCGTCAGCGCCTGCAGGAAGCAGCTCGGGTGACACAGGCGTCGCCAGCACATCGTCAAGCACGCGTGAAAGCTGAGCGCTATCACATACATTAGCAATGTAGCGTATGAGATGCCGCACAAGCGTTTTGGGGACTCCCGCGTTGACACCGTACATAGACATATGGTCCCCGTTATATGTTGCCCACCCAAGGGCCAGCTCGGAAAGGTCCCCTGTGCCTATTACCAGGCCACCCTCCTGGTTAGCTATGTCCATCAGGATTTGCGTGCGCTCACGCGCTTGGCAGTTTTCATAGGTAACGTCATGCACGGACTCATCATGTTGGATATCCAAGAAATGCTGGCGCACCGCCGTGGCAATAGGTACCTCTCGCAAGGTGGCTCCCAGCGCCTCAACAAGGTCAGCCGCATTTGAATGAGTGCGGCTCGTGGTGCCAAAGCCCGGCATGGTAACAGCAATGATATTGCTATGGCCAATGCCGACGATGTCAAAGGCGCGAGCGACAACAAGCAGGGCCAACGTAGAGTCGAGCCCTCCTGAAATGCCAATGACAGCGTGGGAACTGTGCGTGTGCGCAAGGCGTTTCGCAAGGCCATAGCTTTGAATTGACAGCACATCCTCACAGCGAGCGTTCCTGTCTCTTTTGTTAGAAGGCACAAACGGATGGGCATCGACATGTCGCGTGAGCTTGGTTGGCCCCATCGAGAGGTCGAAATCGCTCACAAGGTAACCTGCTTCCTCAGGAGAAGGGGCCACATGGAAGGTTGAAAGGCGTCTTCTTTCAGCACAGATTAAATTGACATCTATCTCACTGGTCGCATTTGCTGTGCCAAAGGGGAGCGCCTCAGAGAGCAGCGCCCCGTTCTCTGCCACGAGGTTATGCGCAGAAAAGACCAGGTCCTGTGTAGACTCTCCCCAGCCGGAGCTGGCATACATATACCCACATACAAGGCGCGCAGATTGACTGACAACAAGTTCGCGACGATAAGCGGCTTTGCCGACAACGGCGTTGGAGGCAGAGAGATTGCAGATGAGCGTAGCTCCCGCCTGTGCGTGGCCGACAGAAGGCGGACTTGGCACCCACAGATCCTCACAAATCTCCACTGCAACCACCAGCGTTGGCATAGACGCACAGCGAAAGAGTTGGCGAACACCAAAAGGCACGCCAGAGCAGCCTGCCAAGGGCAGGTCTATTGTTGTCGTCTGAAGCGGCCCCGCGACAAAGTGCCGCTCCTCATAAAACTCGTTGTAGTTAGGGATGTTACTCTTGGGAACGATGCCGATGATAGAGCCGCGGGAAAGCGCGGCGGCGCAGTTGTAAAGCTTTGCACCGACACGCAAGGGTACTCCGACAAAGACAAGCGCATCCAAGGGAGCTAGAGCTTCAGCTAAATCCTTCAAGGCGGTCTCAGCATCATCGAGAAGAGCATCTTGCCAGAAAAGATCCTCGCAGGTATAACCTGTTAATGCCAGCTCGGGGAGAACGACGACTTTCGCCCCATCGATCTGTACGGCCTTGCGGGCCTCCCCAAGGCATGCCTTAGCATTGTATGAGACATCGGCCACGTGTATCTTAGGCGTTCGAGCCGTCACCTTAACGAATCCGTCTAGCATGAAGCCACCTCATTCTGCTTGCGTTTTCCCTATCCTACGCCAGCTATGAAAATAGGTTGGCCGGCAATATAGGTGGCGAGACAATGTGCTTCAGGAAGGCTCTGAGGGGCAATGCTAAGCAGGTCATGGTCAAAAACTGCGAAGTCAGCCCATTTGCCCGGCTCAAGCGTCCCAAGCTCGTCTGCTCGTCCAACCGCCTTCGCCGAACCAAGCGTATAGGCATCAAGAGCGTCTTCCATGGTAATGCGCTCAGAAGGCAGCCAGCCTCCTTTGGGCAAGCCAGTTGACGGCACCTCGCGCAAGACGGCGCATGATAGGACCTCTAACGCCCGAGGGGGCACGCAGGGAGCATCAGTGCCGAACGCCATCGTTACTCCCCTGCGCACGAAGCTCTCAAAAGGCCACATGAGATGAGCGCGCTCAGGACCGAGGTCCCGTTCGGGCTGAGTAATGTCAATGACAATGTGCTGAGGCTGCACGGAAGCGATGATGCCTGCTTTTGCCAAGGCGTCAACATCCTCAGGAAGCAAGTTTTCTAGGTGCTCGAGGGTGTTGGCTCCCTGTCTTGGCCTGCCATACCGCTGCGTCGCTTCACGAAAGATCGCAATTGCCTCATGAATTGCGCGATCGCCGATCGTATGGATGCGTACGGCAATGCCACGTCGTGCTGCCGAGAGCACAAAGGAGCGCATCTGTTCTGGACAGACGGTCGGGCGTCCGCAATCTCCGGGAAAGTAAGGGTTCGCATAGGGCTGCGTAAGCCAGGCCGTATGGGCGGAAGAAACACCGTCAAAAAACTGCTTCATGCCGGGAGCGCGCAGGTAAGGCCCACAAAGGCGCTTTTGCAAAGCCTCTATGCGATCAAAGTCTCCCACCAACTGTGGAAACAGGTGAACGCGAAGTGGCAGGTGGCCCTCAGCCAACAGCTCCTCATAGAGGCGCTCGTTGACGCAGTCGGCACCGGGCACCGCTGACAGCGCCATATCGCAAACTGAGGTGACGCCTTGGGATATAAGCCCCTTAAAATAGTCCTCATAGACATGTTTGACTGACGCGTGCGGCAAGCTGGCAAGCACCTTGGCCATATAAACCATGCCGGCAGACTCACGCAAGACTCCTGTTAGATGCCCCTCCGCGTCACGGACAAACACCCCTCCCGCAGGCGGCTCGCTATTATCACTGAGACCAAGTCTCATAAGCCCCGCTGAGTTCAGCCAAACGGTATGGGCATCCCCCGAATACATGCAAACGGGACGCCTTGGAAAGACAGCATCAAGAGAAGCTTTGGTAGGCGGCTGAGGCGGATCCCACAACATATCACGCCAACCATGGCTGACAATCCATCCACTGTTATGTGCAGCAGTAGGATGGGATGGAAGCCACTTCAGAAGATGGGCAACACAATCTTTCTCACTCGCCCCGCAATACTCATCTGCTAACGTCGAGGGAAACAAAGCAGCGTGCAAAACATGCTGGTGGGCATCATGAAAGCCAGGGCAGACAAACGCGTCGCCAAAGTCAAAGGTCTCTGCGCCGTCGGCAGTTGTTGGGGCCTCGCCGGGTGCGCAGACAGCGAAAATGCGCCCATTACGAATGACAATGGCAGCGCGTGCTGCTGGCACGCCCCTTTTTACAAACACATGGTCAGCACAGATGACACGCGTCTTTGACATAATGCTCCTTGATGAAATCCATGTTCAGCGCCCTTCCTTTGCGCTGGTGTCTTCCAGGTAGCGGGAGAGGAATTCACGTGTGCGGGCTGCCTTCGGGTGCGTAAAGATCTGCTCTGGGCTACCCTTCTCAGCAATAACACCGTTATCCATGAAGACAACCTCATCAGAGACATTCTTTGCAAAGTCCATCTCATGCGTTACCACGACCATCGTCATTCCGCGAGCTGCAAGGTCGCGCATGACCCCCAAGACCTCTCCTACGATCTCTGGGTCGAGAGCACTTGTTGGCTCATCGAACAGCATGACCTCGGGATTCATGCAAAGCGCGCGTGCAATTGCGACACGTTGCTTTTGCCCCCCTGAAAGGCGATTGACATCGGCGCCGACAAAATCCGCGAGGCCTACCTCTTCAAGATGCTTGCGCGCTATCTCCTCAGCTTGCGCTTTGGTTGCCTTTTTGAGCGTGATTGGGGCAAGCGTACAGTTATCAAGCACGTTTTTATTATTGAAAAGATTAAAGCCCTGAAAAACCATGCCTATTTTCTCCCGCAGGCCATTTACCTCCACATGCTGTGCTGCAAGATCTTCCCCATGAAACCAAACGTGCCCCGAGTCAGGCGTCTCAAGCAGGTTAATGCAGCGCAAAAGGGTCGACTTGCCAGATCCTGAAGCGCCGATCACGGTAACCACCTCGCCAGGCATGACATCAAAGTCAATGCCCTTGAGCACGAGGTTGTCACCAAACGACTTGTGCAGGTCCTCAACGCGAATGAGCGACTCTTTCAGTGAAGATTCTGTGATGTTGGCTTTAGCAGCCATCTTTTGCCCCCTCATTTCGCATCTTTGACCGTTGCAGCAACCATCGTTGAGTCTGAGGACTGCGACAGCTCTCGTGCATCCATGCGCCGAGAAAGTTTGTTGAGCAACCACGTCGCTATCATGGTCAATATCAGATAGAAGACCGCAGCTACCATATAAACTTCAATATTGCGATAGTAGATACCGGCGACCG
The DNA here is from genome assembly GCA_002407925.1 of Atopobiaceae bacterium UBA5363. Classification (GTDB taxonomy): domain Bacteria; phylum Actinomycetota; class Coriobacteriia; order Coriobacteriales; family Atopobiaceae; genus Olegusella. Next base: position 66,892 of record DHPN01000024.1, on the reverse strand, counting down.
AGCGGGACTCAAACATCAGCTCGACGACACCGATAACCGATAGCACTGAGGAATCCTTGATATTGATCACCAGTTCGTTTGAAAGTCCTGGGATCGCGTACCTGATGCCCTGAGGGAAAACAACTTTCCGCATCGCCTGCCATTGAGAAAGGCCCAGGGAACGAGCTGCTTCCGTCTGACCTATGTCCACTGATTCGATGCCTCCACGCAAGACTTCCATCATATAGGCGGTGGAGTTTAGGGAAACTGTCACAAGGCCGGCAATGAAGGTGGACCAAAGGCCATTTATTTGAGTCACACCCATGCCGGAGCCACGCAAAACGGCAAAACCTGTATTGTAGATGATCAGTGCCTGAACCATCATCGGAGTGCCACGCACGACGGCGGAATAAAACCGAGCGAAGCCAGAACCTATCACCTTGCCAAAGCGCACAAGGTCATTGTCCGGGCGGTCAATCTTCATAAGACGCAAAAAGACAAGAAGCAAGGCGAGCACAAAGGCAATAGCCGTACCAAAGATCGCAAGCTCGACCGTTGTCATTATGCCAGTCGCAAAAAGAGTTCTCCCTTCGTAGAGCATATAGATCGCTGCGGAAAGGGAGTCGTCAGGCATAGACTCGGCTGCAATGGCATGAGAGGTTACGGCGAAAAAGCCCATAACAGCTCTATCAACAAAGAGAATGAGTGTAACCACCCAAACAAGATAGGAAAAACGCCGCTCGCCCTTTTTAAGTCGAGGCTTTGCGAAAGGTGAGACTTCTGAGTACGTGCTCCAATGACTTAGCTTGGTGAGGAGTGCTACTCCTGAAAAAATGAGCCAGGCCACCAACAAGTAATACATCACAAGCTCAAGAGAGAAAAACGGAGCCATAAAACTCAGAGAGGAGCGCGGTCGATTAGAAAACCACATGCCTGCCAAGGCCACAGCGCTTGTGCCCAAAAAAACGTAGCGATGATCTGCGAAAATAAAACGAGTTAAAGCAGGTCTCTGTTTTTGACATCGTCTTTTCGAACGCGGCTTGCCTAGCGCAGGGGATGGGGGGTCTGACGATGATTGCTGCTGTTGATCCATTATGGCGAGGTCTCCTTTTACATTGCCTGCAAGACAAACAAAGCGCTACGCGCCAAGAGCGACACGTGCGCTTTGCTTTACTTACCCACTAGACCTAAGCTTATAAGATGACATAAGGCTTATTGAGGCTGACGGTCCATACACGCATCCCATATCGTTGTACGTTCATCATCAGACACAGCGTTGATGGCCTTGTTAATCTCATCAAGTATGTCATCTTGTCCCTTGGCAATGCCAACGTTTGCATCGTTTTTTGCCTCATCGCCGGTAAAACCATCTGTGATCGGGCAAACCACGAGATCAGGATAGCTCTCAAGTAACTTAGGGGCACTGTATGTGGAATAGGTTATAGCGTCCGCCTCGCCGCTCTCAAGCGCTGAGACGACATCTGGCACGTATTCACGTGGCGTCAAGTGGTTTACATCCGGAATCTGGTCAATCACATCATCATAAAAGGTCGACTGCTGGCCCATGACTGCCGCACCCGCCAGATCATCGAGCGAGGTTGCCGACGCATATTTTGAGTCGGACTTTGTAACGACGGATATTGTGTCCTCAATATAGGGGTCTGAGAAGTCGATCGATTTGCGACGCTCATCAGTTGCCGTCATACCAGCACAGATAATGTCAATCTGACCATTTTTGCAAGCATCGACAAGACCGTCAAAGCTCATTTTGACTGCGACAGGGCTCACAGAGAGCGCCTCTCCGATCTTCTTGGCAAATTGGATGTCATAGCCATCCGCATAGGCCCCATCGACGTTCTCAATGGGAATAGTATAGTCGCTCTCTTCAGACACCTGCCAATTGTACGGAGCATATGCCGCTTCCATGCCAACACGCATGGTGCCGTCGGCTGCAAAGCTTGATGAGCTAGAAGAAGAGCTCCCCGTGTTTGTGGAGCTGCTGCCAGAAGAAGTGCCCTCGGCTGCGGGTCCGCAGGCAGTTAAAAACGTCATGCCGCCAAGCGTCAGCGCCGCAAGGCCAGAGACCTTGAAGAAACTACGCCTAGAGGTTTTCAGCCCGCCGACGGCTTTTGTTGTGGCTTCATTGCCTATTTGTTGCTTACCGATCAGACGCTCGTCTTTCATGGCTGAACCTCCATTAATTGTGGCTCCTGTCCCCTTTCGCACGCGCAGCCGGGAAAACCCCACATTCTCCCCCCTTGCAACCAAATGCGTGAAAGCCTCGCGTACTGCCGAAAAAGTATAGTTTCTTATGCAGATCACCTCAAGTGGTCATATTGTCGAAAACCCCAAGGCAATAATGCATACGTTTTGTCAGCGGGAAGGATGAACAGCATGCAATACATCCAATTGAACGCAGCAACTGCCCCCATCAGAGGCTAGCGACGTGCTTTGAGCATCGCGAACGTCTTCGCATTACGGTGCATCACATGCGCAATAAAAGCCCCTTCAGCCATCGCAAGACCAACATTTTTGGTGCGGATCGGCAAAAGCATCATCGACATCATGAAGGAGTGAGGGCGCGCTATCTGCACTGCAAGCTGCGCGCGATCACTCGAGATCATTTTTTCTATAAGATCTCGACGCTCGGCGTCAGGCAGATCACAAGCTGGGTCGCAGGCATTCTCAATGCAGCCAATCAGGCGCTCAATATAGCGGCGTTGCACCATCTCCATGCTCGCCGGGTCCCCTTCAAGGCCCCAATGTTGATACAGATCCAACATCCAGCTATGCTCTTCCTCACGCTTTTCATACATACCGGGCCGCCAGCGCGTGGTCTCGGACTCACTCCTTTGGCGGATGAAGTGATAATAGGGATGCGAAAGCACGCCCACTTTCTTGACATCACGGATATAGTCAAGAACAAAGGGGAAATCATCCCAAAAGGTAGGACGGAAGCGAATACCCAAATCCTCAATGCGCTGCCGTAAAAACAGCTTGTTCCATGGCGGATAGAGCTGGTTGGCGTCAAAAAGCTTCCATGCCGCGGCGCGAAATTCAGCCTGCGTGTTGAAAATCTGATCTGGGCAGCTCTTGACCTCAGAGAGATGCTGCTCCTCTCCGTCGTAGTACGTGTCAATATAAAAGCCCGAGATCGCAAGCTCTAGATGCTGCTTCTCTAAAAGCTCTACGAGATCTGCGAGCATGTGGGGCTCTATCCAGTCATCAGCATCCATAAACATGACATAGGTTCCACAAGCCAAATCCAACGCATGGTTGCGTGCAATAGGGGCACCCGCATTATCTTGATGAATCACGTTGATACGAATGTCACGCGAGGCCATCCGCTCAAGGATGTCTCCCGTTCGATCCGTCGATCCGTCGTCAATGGCAAGCAGCTCAAAGTCCTCAAGCGTCTGTCGCTGCAAGCTTTCAACGGCACGGCCAACATACGCATCAACGTTATAGGCGGGCATAATGACCGAAACCCGTGGTTTATCGAGGGACATACTGGACATGCGCTCTCCGAGCTCCATCCGACTCATTCCAAAGCAACATAGCTTGATTATCGTCCGAGCAGTCTATAACATACTCGGTTCATCGCAGCTCTCACGGATAATCCAAAGGACCTCAACAGATATGACACTTCACGCTGCCGTCTTAGGAAATCGCTATAGCAGGATAGCCGCCAAATCATGAGGACGCAATTAGGGCGCCAATGGCAACACCAAGCTGTGTTTGATCAAGCGCTTTTACAGGCGTTCCATCTCCAAGGGTGCCATCACTTACTGGAGCGTCAACTTTTGTGAAGTTGGATACCCCGATTGACTGTACAAGCTCTGCGAGATCCATCAATGTTCCGACGTCCATGTCTGTTTTTATCGAATTAAAAATGCCTGACGCAGAGCTGACGATGGATTGAACGCCTGACCCTTTAAGCTCCCCCACCTCATCCCATACATCACTGGTTGCGACAACCACATGAGACACCGTGATATTGCCTGCTGCCGCCAAAGGCGCGACACAAGCAGCTGCCCCCGAAGAGGCAAAAAGAGCAGAAAGCGTTGTTTCCCCACCTGAATTTGAGACTTTGCTGTCGAGTGGCAGGCTGACAAGAATTCCTTTGCTCGTTGTAGCATCCAATGACAAAAGCTGCGCGGACAGCAGTGTAGGGCTATCGGAATAGATATCATCAACCGTCAGAAGTAGCACATTGGTAAAAACATCACTCGAACTGGTATAGCCTTCAATGGGGGCACTCAGCGTCGATTGAGCAGCTAGGGAGCTTGAGAGGTCAGAATCCCCAAGGTTAGAGTCGCGCATGGCAAGAGCCCAACAAAGACGCACAATGAGCACCAGCACTATTGCAATTATGACAAGGGCAATGATAGCCCACCGGGTACGGTGCGCAGAATCGTGGGGCATATCGCTACGCTCGAAGCGTTCCCGTTTTCTTGCCATTCTGATCCGCCATCCCTCATTGCCGCCTTATGCCTACAAACGAACGCGACGGTTCTAGATAACAAGTATATAAGAAGTCATATAAGAAGCGCTCTGGGCCAAAGCTACCGAACGTGCAGGCGGTCATACACTTTTTTCGCCACCCGCTTGCTCTTTAAGAATCAAGCGTCACCTCATTCCCATGGCGATAGGGTCCCTGAAGCGTAGTCGACCCCATCAAAAGTAAGGCCCTGAGACGGAGCGGTGGGACCAGCCGCTGTACGGTTATGTGCTGCAAGAGCGTCACCAAGCCAGGCAGGACTGCGATGGCCTCGGCCAACCTCGACCAAGCTGCCTACAATTATGCGCACCATGTTGTGCAAGAAGGCATTACCGCACACGTCAATCCCCACAAGGTCCTCTCCTGCCTCCCTAAGTGGGAAAATCCTGATTCCCGCGATGAGACGCGAAGTGGAGCGGCCTTCCGCTCGGGCCATTGAGGCCGAGGCGGCTTTGCAGAAGCTGCAAAAGTCATGCTCTCCGACCAGCAAGGAGGCGGCCTCGTTCATCGCGCCTATGTCAAGAGCAGGAACGGTCTTAAGCCACCAAGCATGATCCCATGCCATAATTGGGCGCTCGTATCCACAACAGATGCGGTACCTATAGCGCCGTACCAGCGCATCACTGCGAGCGGAAAACCCTGCTCTGGCCTTATAAAGTGCTTTGATGGAGATATCGTCTGGCGTAAGGGCCACAAGCGACGAAGTAAGGCGCCGCCCTGGCAGGGCTAGCTCAGGATCAGTGACCGGCACACTTACATATTGGGCAACGGCATGAACACCGGCATCCGTGCGACCTGCGCAGGTGATGTCAACGGAGCGTCTCAAACAGGTTTCAAACGCAATCCTCAGATCTCTGGCCACGGTACGCTGACCTGGTTGCTCTGCAAAGCCAGAGAAGCCTGCACCCCTGTATCCGATGCGCGCCACAAGTGTCCCCGCTATACTCACCGTCCCTCCACTCCTCTCCTTTTCTGCCTATCTCCTGCCTCACAGCACGGCACATACAATACAAGATGCAACTGATGCAGCAACCAGCAAATGGTCACGCCAGCCAGAGTTAAATCCCATGTCAGTCATAAGCGTGCCGGTATATCCACGGACCTGCATCGAATGGGCAACGTCGTCAGCACGAGAGAAGAGCTCAACAAAAAGTGGGATGAGCACCGCCTTCCAATGCGACAGGCGCTCCATGATGCTTCCCTCGTTAAAGCAGACGCCGCGAGCTTGCTGCGCGGCATGGATTCGCTTGAAGGCATCGACATTTTCTGGTATGAAACGCAAGACAAGCGAAAGCATCATTGATATGTCCGTAACGGGCACTCCAATGTGCGCCAAAGGCCCCAGTGCACGCGCGGCGGCATGCGCGAGATCAGGGGGATGTGTAGTCGCGCAGACAACCGCAACGTATCCGACAACAAGCGAGATGCGAGCTACGGCAAACGTCCCTCGCGCAACACCCCCAAATGTAAGCCCGACTGTCCCAAAAAATCTCAGGTCATAGCTACCATCGACGACAAGGGCATTCGCAAGCAGGGAGAAAATAAGTATGACTGACGCTGGGCGCAAAAAAGAGATGATGCTGCGCCAGCCTATATGCGCTTGCTTGCTTGCAAGCATCAAAATAAATAATAGGAATGCGATGCCCCCTATATCCCGTACAACAAACGTTGCGATCGTCAACACGGCAAGGGAAATAATTTTTGCCAAAGGATCCCTCTGGTGCAGCCAGCCACTTCTTGACACGTAGCTCCCAAAAAGCGGAGCTTGAGGAGAGTGGCAGGCAGTAGTCTCTTTTCCGACCGGGCCGAGCTCCATGACCTCATCAGCGACCGAGCTCCATTCTTCAACATCATGGGTAATCACGACGACAGCCGCACCTGAAGTCGCGAGCTCACATGCCACTTGCCTTACAAACGCACAACCAGTGGCGTCTAAACCTGCGGTGGGCTCGTCAAAGATGTATGCGGAAGGCTCAAGCGAAATAACGCTCGCAAGCGCTATGCGGCGCTTCTGCCCGCCTGAGAGCTCGAAAGGCGAGCGTTCCAACATCCCTTCAGAAAGGCCGACGACCTCAAGCGCCTTATGCACGCGGCTGGAAACTTCTTCATCACCCAAGCCTTCATTACGCGGACCAAAAGCGATTTCCTCTCCTACGGTATTGCAAAACAACTGATCTTCTGGCCGTTGGAACGACAATCCGACATCCCCTGGTCGCACGGCCTTGCCATTAAGCGTTACCTCACCCTTACTAGCGACTTGCACGCCTGCCGCAATGCGAGCAAGTGTCGACTTACCGGCGCCGGAGGGCCCAACGACAAGCGTCAACTGACCGAACGGAAAGAAAAATGATCTGTTGTCGAAAACGATACAGGATGCGTATCCCGCAGTGACATGCTCTAGGCGAAGTCCCTGTGTCCTTGCTTGCGCTTTCACTGCGCCAATTTTCTGCCGCCCTGGCGCCACGAGGCGGCTAGCATGAGGCTCAACGGACGGATCGTTCTCTTGCGCATCAAAAGGGGCATCGAGGCGAACGACCTTATCAGCACCATCAAGATCAGAGCTACGATGCGTTATCTCAAGCACGCCTACGCCCCTTGCCAACAGGGTTTGTATCACTGAGCGCAGCCCCTTGCGAGACTCAGCGTCAAGCTGTGAAGTCACCTCGTCAAGCACCAAATAGCGACAATCCATGGCAAGCACGCTTGCGAGGGCAAGTCGCTGCTGCTCTCCACCAGAAAGTTCGTATATATTCCTTTCTTCAAAGCCTCCGAGCCCACAATCCTTGAGAGCAAGTTTCACACGACGTTCGATTTCTCTTGGAGGAAGCCCGAGGCAACGGGGTCCGAACGTAACTTCATCGGCCACATTTGAAGAAACGAACAAGGACAGGGGGTCTTGGCTGACAAACCCCACAAGGCAAGCGATATCAGCGTGCGAGGCCTCAGCGATATCATAGCCGTCTATAATGACAGATCCGCTGCACGGCCTCAGATCGCCGCATGCTATACGGGCAAGGGTCGATTTGCCAGACCCATTGCTCCCCACAAGGGCAACGCGCTGCCCTGGCTTAAGTGAGAGGCAGACATCCGTCAGTACGCTTACACCTTGCTCGTATGCAAAGCTCACGTGAGAAACGGATAGCATGTTCCTCGTTCCCTCCCCTTCGGCTGTCTCATCCGACGAAGTAGAAAACCTTGATCTGCAACGAAAAAAGCCCGGACACGTGTCCGGGCTTCGCACACCGCAAGCATAGAAAAGACCTACTCTGCCTTATCAGCGCTCTCGGCCGTGGGAGCAGGAGACTCTTTTTCGGTTGCCTCTTCAGAGTCTGCTGATTTATCGGTTGTCTGAGGCGCAGCAGCCTTGTCCTGCTGCGTTGAAGTGTCAGAAGCCTCAGCATCAGAAACCTTCGTGACTTTAGATGCGACCTTCTTTGCCTTGGGAGACTCTGTAACAAGCTCAATGATAACGACTTCTGCACCGTCGCCCTTACGAGGACCAAGCTTCAGAATTCGCGTATAGCCACCATTGCGCCCTTCCCACTGGCCTTGAGCCGCGCGATCAAATACCTCGCGCACAACATCCCTGTCGCCAACTTTGGCAATTGCCAGACGACGAGAATATACGTCGCCCTTTTTAGCCCATGTTATAACCTTGTCAACATCAGGACGAATGGCCTTTGCGCGTTGATCGATAGTCTTGATGCGATCATTTGCAAACAGGGCACAGACAAGGCTCTTCTTCATCGCCTTGGTATGGGCGGCATCTGTGCCGAGCTTCATGCCCCTTTTCTTATTGTGCCTCATGGTCTAACTACTCCTCTATGATAATTTGCTGCGTTAGGCCTTGAGACCAAGACCCATGTCTTCGAGTTTGTCTTTGACTTCCTCGATGGACTTGACGCCGAAATTGCGAATGTTAAGCAAATCGTTTTCTGAAAACTCCACAAGCTGACGGACAGTGTGGATGCCGGCGCGCTTCAAGCAGTTATATGAGCGCACAGACAGCTGCAAGCTCTCTATCGCCTTATCAAGATCTGTGTTATCTTCCTCTTCAACGTTTTGAGCGAAGATAGAGTCGTCTTCTGCAGGCTCTTTCTCATCAGCGAGTGTCATGAATGCATTCATATGCTGGTCAATGATGTTGGCCGCCTCAACGACCGCGTCTCGTGGAGAAATGGAGCCGTCGGTCTCTATTTCCAGAATAAGGCGATCGTAGTCGGTATGCTGGCCCACACGGCACGGCTCGACCACCTTTGCGCAGCGGCGCACAGGCGAATAGAGCGAATCAACGTGGACAATGCCGATGGGGTCATCGTCACGCTCGTTGTCGTCACCCGACACATAGCCACGACCACGCGCAACACGCATCAGCATGGTCAGGTGAGCGCCCTCCTCCAATGTGCATACCGTATGGTTTTTATTCACAAGCTCAAACTCAGCCGGTACGTCGAAGTCCCCCCCCGTAACTGTACAGGGGCCATCGATATTGATCGACGCGGTCGCCTCGTCTGCAGTACCCACAGGGCGAAAGACGAGACCTTTAACATTTAAAACTATGTCTGTCACGTCTTCATACACGCCGGGAACCGTTGTGAACTCGTGCTGAACACCATCAATTTTGATGGCCTCCACTGCTGCCCCCTCAAGAGAGGAAAGCAGCACGCGACGCAACGAGTTCCCTAACGTATCGCCATAGCCTCGCTCCAACGGCTCTGCACTGACACGAGCGACATAATCGCTGATTTCTTCCACCGACACCTGAGGTCGGATGAATTCGGACATGTGTTCCTCCTGGCGTTTCCAGATTAACGGGAGTACAGGTTGACGATCAACTGGGGGTCAATCGTTTCATCAGTGACGATGTCAATCTGGTCACGAGTTGGAAGCTGGAGGACCGTGCCTGAAAGCTTCTCGATATCAACTTCCAACCAAGCGGGTACGGTCATGTGCTCAGAGGCAATGACTGCCTCTTTGATCGGAAGAAGATCCTTGTACTTCGGAGCCACTGCGACCACATCGCCTGTCTTGACACGATATGACGGGATGTCAACGCGTTTCCCATTTACCATAATGTGACCATGGCGAACTGTCTGACGCGCCTCACGACGTGTGCGTGCGAAGCCAAGACGAAAAACAACATTGTCCAAACGGCTCTCAAGAATAGCCATAAGGTTGTCACCAGTAATGCCCTCGATACGCAAAGCACGGTCGTAATAACCACGGAACTGCTGTTCTAGCACACCATAAATGAACTTTGCCTTTTGCTTCTCACGGAGCTGCTGACCGTATTCAGATTGCTGACGACGGCGTTGCTTTGGTTCGCGATGAGATTTCTTGTTGTACCCCATGACTGCGGGGTCGATCTCTAGAGCTCTGCACCTTTTGAGGACAGGGGTCTTGTCAACTGCCATTGTTTGCTGTCCTTCCTAGCTACACGCGACGACGCTTGCACGGGCGGCAACCGTTGTGCGGAATGGGGGTCTTATCCTGAATGCCTGAGACTTCAAGCCCTGCAGCTTGGAGTGAACGGATAGCGGTCTCACGACCAGAGCCCGGACCCTTCACAAACACCGAAACCTTGCGAAGGCCATGCTCCATTGCGGCTTTTGCACATGCCTCAGCAGCCACTTGAGCAGCAAAAGGCGTAGACTTGCGAGAGCCTTTGAATCCGACGGTTCCCCCGGACTGCCAAGCAATGACATTTCCTTGGGCATCTGAGATAGAAATGATAGTGTTATTGAACGTGGACTTAATGTGCACCTGTCCTACAGCGATATTTTTACGATCCGCGCGACGTACCCGCGTGGTATGTGCAGTCTTCTTCTGCGGCATCTGCTAGCTCCTCTTCCTTCCGCCAACCTGGCGACGTGGGCCTTTGCGTGTGCGTGCGTTCGTGTGCGTACGCTGCCCATGAACCGGCAGACCCTTGCGATGGCGGAGGCCACGGTAGCATCCGATCTCCATCAGACGAGAGACATTTTGACGACGTTCGCGGCGCAAGTCTCCTTCGGTAGTGAAATTTGCGTCAATATAGTCACGAATCTTTGTCACTTCGTCTTCGGTAAGATCTTTAACGCGAGTATCAGGATTCACTCCAGTTGATGCGCAAATTCTGCTTGCGCTGGTCTGGCCAATACCATACAGATATGTAAGACCGACTTCAACGCGCTTTTCGCGCGGGAGGTCGACGCCATTGATACGTGCCAACTTCTTGCCTCCTTAACCCTGACGCTGCTTATGGCGTGGGTTTTCGCAGATGACATACACTTTTCCATGGCGACGGACAATCTTACATTTGTCGCACATTTTTTTAACCGAAGGACGTACCTTCATGTGAATTCCTCCCGGTAGTACCTACACGAACTATATAATCGCCCAGCCGCTGGCGTGAATTCCTCAGCTGAGAACACATAGAGCATAACTCCGCGCGATAAGACGGCTAGCCGCCCTACTTGTAGCGGTAAGTAATGCGCCCTTTTGTGAGATCGTAAGGCGATATCTCAACAACCACCTTATCGCCCGGCAAGATACGAATATAGTTCATTCGTATCTTTCCAGAGATTGTGCAGAGAATGGTCTTACCGTTCTCAAGCTCTACGTTAAACATTGCATTGGGCAATGGTTCGACAACCTTGCCCTCCAGCTCGATGGCACTCTGCTTGCTCACCCTACCTACCTTCTACTCGCACAATCACACACAGCAGTAGGAAATAGTACCGTTTTATGACGTTAAAGTCGAGCTATGCCGGCCAACGGCACCCCCTACTTTTATCCATCTCCACAATTACTCCGCACAATCAGCTTGCGCACTGTTGTTAGAAGTATCTGATGGACCTCCGCTCATCGAGCACCACGCGCCTACTGCATCGGCCGTCAAAATCACCGGGCCGTCAGAAGTAATTGCCACGGTATTCTCAAAATGAGCGGCACAGGAGCCATCAATAGTCTGTACGGTCCAACCGTTAGACCAGGTGCGTGTCTCGTACGATCCAAGGGTGATCATTGGCTCAATCGCTATGACCATGCCTTTTTGGAGCCTGACCCCACGGCCACGCTTTCCATAGTTAGGCACGTTCGGGTCCTCATGCATCGCATGCCCCACACCATGGCCCACATAGTCGCGGACAACGCCATAGCCGTTGTCCTCAGCGAGCTGTTGTACGGCAAAACCGATGTCACCTAGGCGATTGCCGGGAATTGCCTGTTCAATACCTGCCTTAAGGCAATCTCGCGTACACTCGCACAAGCCTTTGACTGCCTCGGAAACGTTTCCCACAAAAAAAGTCCAAGCGTTATCTCCCACCCAACCACCAAAGGTAGCCCCGACATCCACCGAGACGATGTCGCCGTCGCGCAGCTTAACCTCCGGTGAGGGAATGCCGTGCACAATCTGCTCATTGACAGACGCGCAGATGCTCGCTGGAAATCCACCATAGCCCTTGAATGTAGGCGTTCCTCCCCGTTGTCTAATGAAAGATTCGACAGCTGCGTCAATGTCTTTCGTCGATGTACCAGACAACGCAAGCGTTCCAGCCAAACGAAGTGCAGATTTCGATAGTGCCCCAGCTGCTTTCATTTGCTGTATTTCAGCAGGCGTTTTGATGTGGATCATAGTCCAAGGAGCTCCTTGACATCGGCATATACCTCATCTGCTGGCCGAGCACCATCTACTTTTTTCAAGATGCCATGGCCACGATAATATTCGACTAAAGGAGACGTTTGGCTGCGATAGGTATCAAGGCGCTTTTGTATAGTGACCGGCTTATCATCATCGCGCTGATACATTTCTCCACCGCATCGAGGGCAGGCAGCTACCTCAGCAGTAGCAGTGTATCCGCAGTCACGGCATGTACGCCGCGATGACAGCCGCTCGATAATAACCTCTGGCCTCACATCAATGAGCAGCGCGGCGTCAAGAGTTGCATAGAGGGACTTAAGCTCGGAGTCAAGCGTAACGGCTTGTGCGGTATTGCGTGGAAACCCATCGAGAATCCATCCGTTTTGAGCATCAGGCTCACCTAAGCGCTCCTTCACAAGACCGACAACCAATGAATCGGGAACAAGTTTTCCCCCGTCCATATATGCCTTGGCCTGTCGACCGAGCTTGCTACCTACTTTTACAGCTTTTCGAAGTAAATCGCCTGTAGAGATATGCGCAAAACCAAATTCTCCGACAAGCTTCTGCGCTTGTGTCCCCTTACCAGCACCAGGCGCGCCTAAAAGAACAATGTTCACGCTCTTCTCCTTCCGCTACCTACTGTCCATCTCAGCTCTCTTATTATGATACGAATGCACCCGTCTCACACAGAGACGGGTGCATTCAAGAAAGTCTACCAATCTGCCATACATAAGAAACTATTTAAAGAACCCCTCATAGTTATGCATCTTGAGCTGACCTTCCAGCGAAGCAATCGTATCCATAGCCACGTCAACCATGATGAGAATGGACGTGCCCCCAAATGACTCAATTAAAGAGTTCGAGGTGAAGACAAAAATAATAGAAGGCACAACAGCAATGACAGCCATGAACACTGCCCCTGGCAATGTCACATGATCAAGCGTTGCTTTAATATAGGCTGCTGTAGCTTTACCTGGGCGAACCCCCGGGATAAAGCCCCCTGACTTCCGAAGCTGGTCGGCTGTCTCCTCTGGATTCATAACCATCGAAGTATAAAAATACGCAAAGAAGACGATCAGCAAGATAGACAGGAGCCAATTGATCCACCCTGAAGAAACAGCGTTGCCAAACGCTTGCATCCAACCAACATTGGGAAAGAAAACTGCTATTTGTGCTGGGAGATACAGAAGAGCAGAGGCGAAAATGATGGGAACCACACCTGCCGTGTTGACCTTGATGGGCAGATAGGTAGATTGGCCGCCCATCATCCTCCGGCCAACCACTCGCTTGGCATACTGCACCGGAATACGACGCTGCCCTCGCTCAATGTAGACGATTACAGGAACAACAGCTGCGATCACAAGCAGCGTAAGCACCGTCATCCACACGCCGCCTGAGGTAAGAACTGACGAGATAATCGCTGTCGGGAGCGCAGCCATAATGTTAGCAAAGATGATCAAGGACATTCCATTGCCAATGCCGTATTGCGTTATCACCTCACCAAGCCACATAATGATTAGGGCGCCCGTGAGCAGCACACTAATCACTATGACGTTCTCCAAGGCCTCAGGGACTCCCATCGCAGAAAAGTCAAGACCATAGGCATCGCTCTTGAACAAAAACAAATAGCCAATTGCGGAAATCAATGCCAAAGCAACCGTGAGATAACGGGTGTATTGGGTGATCTTGCGCTGACCAGCTTCTCCTTCCCGACCAAGCTCTCCTAGGGAGGGAATAACCGCCTGCAACATCTGCAGAATGATCTGTGAGGTGATGTAAGGCATGATGCCTAGGCTGAACACAGACATACGCGAGAGGGCACCGCCCGAGAACAGGTTGAGGACCGCCAGCGCGCTACTGCTTGAAGAAGCATTCTGGTATGCCTCAAGCATAGCCGCAAAGGGGATACCAGGGATAGGCAAATAGGCACCAAACCTATACAGAGCAAGGATCCCTATGGTGATGAGGATCTTCTTCCTGAGCTCCGGGATGTGCAGCGCGTTGGAGATCGCTTTTAGCACGCCTGCTCGACCTTTCCTCCAGCTGCCTCGATTTTAGTCTTGGCAGAGACGGAAACTTTATCAACCTTGACGATTAACTTTTTAGTCAATTCACCGTCACCGAGAACTTTTACTGGGATGTAGTCGTGTTTGATGGCTCCCTTGGCCTTAAGACTTTCCGTATCAACTACTTCGCCGTCAACATAGAGCGCCTCGAGACGAGATACGTTAACTGGCACGTAGGCGATGCGGCTATGGTTAGTGAAGCCGGGGAGTTTCGGAAGGCGCATAGCAAGAGGCTGCTGCCCACCTTCAAAGCCCGCTCCCTTTCCACCGCCAGCACGCGAAAGCTGCCCTTTTGTGCCACGGCCCGCTGTTGTGCCATGACCAGATGAATTGCCGCGACCTATGCGCTTACGCGCCTTCTTCGAGCCCTCCGCCGGGCGAAGATCTTTGAGCTGCATATGAGTAACTCCTAGTTCTCTTCCACGTCAACAAGGTGCTTGACCTTGAAGATCATGCCACGAATGGATGGATTGTCAGGCTGGACGACACAGTCCCCTATCTTGCGCAAGCCCAGGGCACGACAAGTGCGGGTTTGGTCCTCCTTGACGGAGGCAACGGCGCTATGCACCAGCTTTATCTTAAGCTGCCTTTCTGTACTTGCCATCGCTTACGCCTCCTTCCCGACAAACATCTCCTGGACGGACATGCCACGCCGCTCTGCGGACTCTTCCGGGCTAGAGAGCTCTTTAAGCCCTGCAGCCGCAGCCTTAATGATATTAAGAGCGTTGGACGTGCCAAGAGACTTTGCAATAACATTTTTGATACCAGCCGCCTCAAACAGAGGACGGACAGGACCACCGGCAATAACCCCAGTACCAGGAATTGCTGGACGCACCAAGACGCTTCCGGCACCGAAATGGCCTATAACCTCATGCGGAAGAGACCCCTCCTCCGTTACGGGCACATAGAACATGTTCTTCTTGGCGTCTTCGACACCCTTCTGAATAGCCAAGGGCACCTCAGTAGATTTTCCCTGGCCAAGCCCAACATTTCCCTTGCCATCACCAACAACGACAAGAGCGACAAGCGACATGCGCCGACCGCCCTTCACGACCTTCGAGACGCGGTGTATGTAGACGACATGCTCCTGAAGATCAGAGTCATTCTGACGCTTACGATCACGTGGCATTAAATTCCTCCTAGAACTTCAGGCCCGCTTCGCGGGCGCCGTCTGCAAGAGCCTTGATGCGGCCATGATAAATATGTCCGCCACGATCGAACTTAACTGAGCTGACACCCGCAGCCTGGGCATGCTGACCGATAAGTTTGCCGACAAACTCAGCTGCTTCCTTGTTAGAGCCGACCTTGCCGGTCGCACGAAATTCCGAAGACAGCGTCGACGCAGAACAGATCGTTTTCCCATCCACGTCGTCAATGAGCTGGGCATAGATATTAGCATTTGTGCGATGGACCGATAAACGCGGACTATCAGCCGTCCCAAAGATCTTGGAACGCACACGACGCTCTCGTCTCTTTTGGGCCACCCTTTTGGCCTGAAACTTGTTCATTGATTCTCCTTTGCGCGCCATTACCTGACAGGGTAATGGTCTTGTACTCTCTCCAACGAGGCAACGCTACTTAGCAGCCTTGCCAAGCTTCCTGCGGATGTGCTCTCCCTCGTAGTGAATGCCCTTGCCCTTATAAGGCTCAGGAGGACGCTTGGCGCGAATCTCGGCAGCAACTTGACCAACTTGCTCTTTAGAAATGCCCTTAACGGTAATATGAGTGTTATCAGGCACCTCAAAGCTAATGTTTTCAGGAGCAGGATAAGGCACTTGATGAGAATACCCAAGCGATAGGTCAAGCGCCGTGCCCTTGAGTGCTGCACGATAACCAACGCCTGTGAGTTCAAGCTTCTTCTCGAAGCCCTCTGAAACGCCGGCCACCATATTGCTGATCAGTGTGCGTGTCAGGCCCTGCTGAGCATTGGATTCCTTGGTGTCATCATTGCGCGTAACGATGACCTGTTCACCTTCACGCTTGATGGTCACAAGGCCAGAAAAGGAGCGGTTCAACTCTCCTCTTTTCCCCTTGACCAAAACATTGCTACCATCAACTGTCACAGTGACTCCGGCGGGAATCTGGACAGGCTTCTTACCAATACGAGACATTGTCTCCTCCTATCAAGATTTCCGCGGCTTACCAGACATAGGCAATGACTTCGCCGCCGAGACCCTGCTTGCGAGCGTCACGGTCGCACATCATGCCTTTTGAGGTCGAAATAACTGCAATACCGAGGCCCCCCAGTACGCGCGGCAGCTCGGCAGCCTTACTATAAACACGCAGTCCCAGCTTGGAAACACGACGAACGCCGCGAATGGTACGAGCACGCTTGGGACCATACTTGAGTGCGATATGAAGCTGCTTTTGCGGCTTGACGTCCTCAACCGTAAAGCTTTCGATATAACCCTCTTCGCACATAACCCGCGCAATCTCTGCCAATTGTTTGCTTGACGGCATCGAAACGCTCTCTTTGCCGGCAAAGCTCGCATTGCGGATGCGCGTTAGCATATCTGCGATGGGATCGGTAACCTTCATGAATAGTTCTCCTTTATTCGTGATGAATCTGTTCGTCCGGTTCGTCTGCTCCCATGGGGCAAACGCCTCTACGACAGAGCCCCAGCCTCTGTTTACCAGCTTGCCTTGCGGACGCCGGGAAGCTCGCCTTTAAGCGCTAGCTCGCGAAAGCACTCACGACACAGACCGAACTTGCGATAAACGGAGTGGGGACGCCCACAGCGTTGGCAGCGGTTCTCTTTACGCGTCGAGTACTTCGGCGTGCGATTCGCCTTGACGATCATCGATGTTTTAGCCACAAATCCTCCTTTAAACTATCAGCCGGCTTTCGCCGGAATGCCTTTTTATACCTAAGCTTCCGCAAACGGGAAATGAAAGCCTTCGAGCAGAGCTTTCGCTTCGTCATCTGTAGGAGCGGTGGTAACGATTGTTATATCCATGCCACGCATATGGTCAATTTTATCGAAATCAACTTCCGGAAAGATCAGCTGCTCTGTGACACCCAAAGAATAGTTGCCGTGACCGTCAAAGCTCTTCGGCGAAAGCCCGCGGAAGTCACGAATACGCGGGATGGCTATGGCAATCAAACGATCCAGAAACTCCCACATGCGATCCCCGCGCAAGGTCACCTTTGCCCCAATTGCCTGACCCTCACGTAGGTGGAACGTCGCTATGGACTTACGGGCATGTGTGACCAAGGGCTGCTGGCCTGTGATCGCTCTCAAATCTGAGATAGCACCATCGATGGCCTTGGAATCTGTGGCGGCTTCGCCAACACCCATATTAACGACGATCTTCTCAAAAGTAGGGACTTGCATAACGTTTTTGTAGTTAAAACGCTTCTGCAGGTCATCACGGACTTCGTCAATGTAGTGCTGCTTCAGACGCGGGGTCTCCGGCGCCTTTGCAACTGCGACATATGCGGCTTTTTTACTTTTCTTAGCTGCCATATAGCACTCCTCACTAAATCATGGTGGTTTTACATGCGGGGTTGGCCTCGCACCTCCTCGGCAGGAGCCCAGGAGCCATAAATGTATCTGCGATTGTGCGCGAGTACGCGCCCACTGGCAGACGCAAAGACTAATAGTACGAGTTCAAGGAAAAAAATACTAGCCACATCTGCATGAGATTGGTCAACACAGTTTCGCCATATTTACTTCACCATTAGTATGAAACAACTAGCGGCCTCGACATACAAAACTTCTCGCGCGCCTTGTAACCACAGGTTGTAAGGTGCGCGAGAAGCATGCAACAAATATTTGGCGTAGCTAAAACTGCGCACCGCACTTCTTACAGACTCGGGCCTTCTTGCCATCGGTGCCCTCTGCATGGCCAACACGGGTAGCTTTGCCACAACTTGGGCAGACGAGGGCAACGTTGCTGACATCAATCGCTGCCTCGTGCTCAATGATCCCGCCTTGCTGGTTTGTCTGGTTGGGCTTGGTCGAGCGTTTCACAACTGCAACGCCCTCAACGACAACCTTTCCTCGATCAGGGATCGCACGCAGGACCTCCCCGCGAGCGCCCTTGTCTTTTCCAGACAAGATTTCGACCTGATCGCCCTTCTTAACGTTCATCTTTGGCATGTCTTTCACGTCTCCTTACAGCGTCTCGGGTGCAAGAGAGACGATCTTCATGTAGTGACGCTCACGAAGCTCGCGCGCCACTGGCCCAAAGATACGAGTCCCCTTTGGTTCGCCGTCTTTGTCGACCAGAACGCAGGCATTCTGATCAAATTTGATGTAACTGCCATCTTTGCGGCGAGTCTCCTTGACCGTGCGCACGACAACGCAACGGACAATGTCACCCTTCTTGACCCCACTGCCTGGCGTTGCTTCTTGGACTGCACCCATGATCACGTCACCGATACCGGCATAGTGGCGCTTTGAGCCCCCCATGACCTTAATGCACTTCACGCGCCGCGCGCCGCTATTATCAGCGACGTTAAGCATGGTTTCCATCTGAATCATTGCATTCCTCCGTACTCAGCAGCCTCGCATATGCTCCGCATGCGCGGATAGCGCGTGGCGAAATGTTACTTTGCACGCTCGACGATCTCAACTACCCGCCAGCGCTTTGTCTTGGAAAGGGGCCTGGTTTCCATTACGCGAACAGTGTCGCCAAGGCCACACTCATTTTTCTCATCATGGCAATGAAGCTTCTTGTGGACGATCATCATCTTGCCATACTTTGGATGGTGCTTACGATAGGTTACTTGCACTGTAATGGTCTTATCGCCGGAGAGCGATATGACCTCACCGGTGCGAACCTTACGCGCACTCCTGCTTTCGGTATCTGCCATTTCCTGTCTCCCGCGATCTAGTTCTTCTTAGCAGCAGAGGCTTCTGCCGCTATCTGACGTACACGCATCTCGGTCTGAACCCGAGCAATATCGCGCTTGACCGTTGTCACGCGCGCAGTGTTGTCCAGCTGGCTTGTAGCCATCTGGAAACGGAGGTTGAACAGCTCCGTTCGGCCCTCATCAAGCTTCTGTGCAAGCTCAGCATCAGAGAGAGCCTGAATGTCCTTGTACTTCATGGTGGCTACTCCTCCTCGCCAAAGTCGGCGCGGGTGACGATCTTCGTTTTGATCGGCAGTTTATATTGAGCCAAGCGCAATGCCTCTCTTGCTGTGGCTTCGTCAACATCTCCGACCTCAAACATGATGCGTCCAGGCTTCACGACCGCAACCCAATCCTCTGGGTTGCCCTTGCCCTTGCCCATACGGGTTTCAGCTGGCTTTTTGGTAATTGGCTTGTCTGGAAAAATAGTAATCCAAACCTTGCCGCCGCGCTTCATGCAACGGGTAATTGCAACACGAGCTGCCTCAATTTGACGGTTGGTAATCCAATCGCGTTCAAGTGCAAGCAGGCCATAGTCTCCAAAGTAGAGCTTTGTATTGCCCTTAGCCTGCCCTTTCATAGAGCCGCGCTGAACCTTACGGTGCGCGACACGCTTAGGTGCGAGCATTAGCGGCTCCTCCTCTCACTACGGCCACCACGGCGCGGACGCGAATTGCCTTCAAGTTCCGGGTGCGGAACAGGCTGCCCAGGCAGTTTCTCGCCGAGATAAATCCAGACCTTGACACCGCAGGCGCCCATCGTTGTGCGGGCAGTCGCTTCGCCGAACCCAATGGTTGCGCGAAGGGTATGCAAAGGCACACGGCCCTCGCGATACCATTCACGACGTCCCATCTCCGCACCGTTAAGACGGCCGGAGCATTGGATACGAATACCCTTAGCCCCTGACTTACGCGCGCTTTGAACAGCTTTGCGCATTGCACGCCTGAAAGCTACGCGGCCCTCGAGCTGATCTGCAATGGACTGAGCAACGAGCTGGGCGTCAAGCTCAGGGCGGCGGATTTCTATGACGTCAACGTTGACGTTTCCCTTGTCAGCATGTGCGATCTTCTCAAGATCAGCACGCAGCACATCAATCTCAGCGCCCTTTTTGCCGATGACAATTCCAGGGCGCGCCGTATAAATTGTGACCTTGATCTTTTCACCGGCGCGTTCGATCTCCACGCGAGAAAGAGCTGCACGCTCGAGGCGTTTGGCCAAAAACTTACGGATCTCAAGGTCATTACCAAGCTTGGTAGCGTAATCCTTATCAGCGTACCAGCGGGAACGCCACGTCTCAGTAATGCCAAGACGAAAACCTGTCGGTTGAACCTTCTGGCCCATGCTCCCTTACGCCTCCTTCCGAGGTGCAACGACGACGGTGATGTGACTCGTGCGCTTATTAATACGGCTCGCAGAGCCCTTTGCGCGCGGACGGATACGCTTGAGCGTCGGCCCTTCATTAACATAGGCAGCTTTTACGTAAAGATTTTGAGCGCGAAGGCCATTGTTGTTCTCTGCGTTTGCCACAGCAGAACGAAGCGTCTTTGCAACAGGCTCGGCAGCGCTTCTGCGCGTAAACTGAAGCGTTTCGAGAGCCCGCTCAACCGACTTGTTGCGAATTTGGTCAATGACCAAGCGTACTTTGCGTGGTGCCATTCGGACATAACGTGCGGTCGCAGAAACCTCGACTGGCGCAGTATCAGTGTTTGCCATGTATATCCCCTACCCCCTACTCGGCAATTTTGTGACCACGGAAGGTACGGGTGGGCGCAAACTCGCCAAGCTTGTGGCCAACCATGGACTCGGTGATATAGATAGGCACATGCTTGCGCCCATCATGAACGGCGATCGTATGACCTACCATCTCTGGGAAAATCGTAGATGCACGCGACCAGGTCTTAATAACCTCTTTCTTGCCAGATTCGTTCATCGCGGCTACGCGCGCAAGGAGACGTGTCTCCACGAACGGACCCTTCTTGAGACTTCTGCTCATGCTTGAATTCTCCTACTCATAAATGCGCTACTTGGAGCGACGACGACGGATGATAAGCCTGTTGCTGGCCTTCTTGGGATCGCGTGTCTTGGCTCCCTTTGAGGGCTTGCCCCAAGGGGACACGGATGGACGACCAGAGGTGTGGTTCTTGCCTTCACCACCGCCATGTGGGTGGTCTACTGGGTTCATGACCGTACCACGGACTGTCGGACGTACTCCGGACCAACGCGTGCGTCCCGCCTTGCCAACCACGACATTGGAGTGATCCGCGTTGCCCACCACGCCGATAGAGGCACGGCAAGAAAGCAGCACACGGCGTAGCTCCGAGGACGGCATACGAAGAACTGCATAGCCATTGTCCTTGCCCATCAACTGCACAGAAGCACCCGCAGAGCGAGCGATGGCCGCACCCTTCCCAGGCTGAAACTCAACGGCATGAACGAAGGTGCCTACAGGAATTTCTGAAAGCGGCATGCAGTTGCCCGGCTTGATATCGACGTCTTTGGCGCCAGAAACAACCTTGTCGCCCACTTTAAGACCCTCAGGAGCCAAGATGTACGACTTCGCCCCGTCAGCATAGTGAAGCAGCGCGATACGCGCAGAGCGGTTCGGGTCATACTCAATCGTGGCAACTTTTGCTGCTACGTTATCCTTCTGGCGTTTGAAATCAACGCGACGATATTTGGTTTTGTTGCCACCGCCCTGATGACGAGTGGTGATGTGACCGTTGTTGTTCCTCCCTGCCTGATGAGGCAGTGGCTCAAGCAAGGACTTCTCCGGCTTGTTCGTTGTTATCTCGGAAAAATCCGAGATAGTCTGCCAGCGTCTGCCGGCGCTCGTTGGTTTAAGGTGCTTAACTCCCATTGTGTTTCCCTTCTTCTCCGCTGGCCATTTTGCTCGGGAGAAGGCTCTGTGCCTCGGCAAAATGACACCGGAATACCACGGTGCCGCGCGTATCTACTACGCGCAACAGGATAACCCGCAGGCTCTAGGAGTCTGCGGGTGCATCGCTACTCTTGTGCATCGTCTTTCTGCTGGTTAGAGAAGATCTCGATCTGCTCGCCGGGGGCGAGGGTTACGATAGCCTTCTTCCACGTACGCGTCTTGCCGGCCTGATAGCGAACCCGTTTGGTCTTTGGCTTAACCCAGGCAGTATTGACCTTAACTACATGTACGTTAAAAAGACTTTCGACAGCAGTCGCGATCTCTTCCTTAGGGGCCGTCCGAGCTACCTCAAAGGTATATTTTCCCTGCTCCATCATATCGAAGGAGCGCTCGGATACCACTGGGCGGACAATAGTCTCATGGGCGCTTTTCATTACGCAAGCACCTCCTCGAAGTACTTGGCGACATCTTGGCTCATGACCAAGGCAGCGTTGTCAATTAGATTGCGTGCGTTGGCTTCCGAAACCCCAACTAACACCACGTTAAGAAGATTGCGGAAAGCAAGGTAGGTATTTACATCGTTATCGGCAACCACAACGGTTACACGCTTGCCCGCTAGCCCAAGCGCATCAAGCACCGCGACGGCATTTTTTGTCTTAGGCTCAAGGTCTAGCTTGTCAAGAACAACGAGTTCAGAGTCTGCAAGCTTGCCCGACAAAACGGAGCGCATTGCAAGCTTGACCTCTTTCGCGTTCGAGCGTAGAGCATGGCTGTGGGGCGTCGGCCCAAAAATGATGCCCCCATGACGGAACTGGCCGGCGCGGATGGAGCCTTGGCGGGCACGGCCTGTTCCCTTTTGACGGAAAGGCTTAACACCACCACCAGACACGTCATGACGATTCTTCGTCGAATGGGTCCCCTGCCACAGGCATGCCTCATAGGCAATGATTACTTGGTGCACCACAGAAACATTTGGCTCTATGCCAAAAACATTAGAGGAAAGATCAGCCTCCCCAGCTGCTTGTCCCTCTAAGTTTCTCATCTGTATCTTGGACATTTGTCCTCCTTATTGGCCTAAAGAATATCCACTGCAGGCTTTAGGCCATGCGGACTTGAACAATAGCGTTCTTGCCGCCAGGCACAGCGCCTCTGACAAGCATCAGATTTTGCTCGGCATCTACACGAACAAGCTTGAGGTTCTTAACCGTCACGCGGTCATCACCCATGTGTCC
>DHPN01000024.1:22706-43515 GCA_002407925.1 Atopobiaceae bacterium UBA5363 | reverse complement strand
TTAATGGTGCCTTGGAATCCTTTGCCCTTCGATGTCCCTGTTACGTCCACCGCCTTAACATCTGCAAAGTTAGCGACAGTCACTTTGTCGCCACATGCATGCTTTTCTCCCTCGGGAACGTGGACTTCCCTCAAATACCGCATGGGCCCGACGCCATGGGCCTTAAAGTGGCCTGCCATGGGCTTGTTAACGTGCTTCGCGGCTATATCGTCAAAACCAATCTGCACAGCATCATAGCCGTCTGCCTCTTTTGTTTTGACCTGCGACACTGTACAGGGGCCCGCCTGGATGACCGTAACCGGCACGATATTATCATCATCATCCCAGATTTGTGTCATTCCGAGCTTACGGCCAATGATCGTGTTGACCATACTCATTCCTTACCCTCGGTGGTCATGGGACCTCATGAGCCTGAGTGTTGCTGACCCAGCTCTAGTAAACCTACCCCCAGCGGACCACATCCTGTGAATATGCCTCACCTCTATAGAACCTTGCGAAAGCCATCGCAAAGCGCTATTTAAGCACAGCTTGCCTAGTGTACACTGTGCCGGGCGTCTCCACAATCTTTTCGTGCATCTTTTTTTCTCAAAAAGTTTTCCCTTGCCCTGCAGGCAAGCAACATGCATGTGGAGCAACGCCTATGCCCAGCAGGCATAAAACTAGCACACCATATAGACCGGCAGAGAACTACGCGCTCTCTAGCAAAATCCGTATGATGTGCTGAGCAGAACGCAAACTTAATGCCTACAGCATCCTAAAGCTTTATCTCGATATCAACACCTGCAGGCAAATCAAGACGCATGAGAGAATCGACGGTCGACGCGCCTGGGTCAAGGATGTCAATCAAACGCTTGTGCGTAAGCATCTCGAATTGCTCACGGCTATCTTTATCCTTGTGCGGTGAGCGAATAACCGTATAGAGATTTCGCTCGGTCGGCAGCGGAATTGGGCCAGATACACGCGCTCCAGTATTTTGCGCAGTATCAACGATGAGTTTCGCGGATTGATCAACGACCTCATGATCGTAGCCCTTGAGGCGAATCCTGATCTTTTGGCTGGACACTTTTGGTACCTCCATCAATGAGCTATTGCGCTCGGTCGTTACTTAGTCTCGCTCCCACCGTTTTTCGCCACGATCTCCTCGCGAACGTTTTTGGGAACGGCCTCATATGAATCAAACTGCATTGTGTAACTTGCACGACCCTGAGTCTCAGAACGCAGGTCAGTGGCATAGCCAAACATCTCGCCAAGCGGCACGCGCGCACGAATGACCTTTGTGTTTGCGCGATCCTCCATGCCCTCGATCTTTCCGCGACGGCTCGAAAGGTTGCCCATCACGTCGCCCATGTACTGCTCTGGTGTCTCAACTTCGACCTTCTCAATTGGCTCAAGCAAAATCGGGTCGGACATCTTTAGGGCCTTCTTGATAGCCATAGAGCCTGCAATCTTAAAGGCAGCTTCTGATGAGTCGACTTCGTGGTAGGAGCCGTCCACAAGCGTCACCTTGATATCCTGCACGGGGTAGCCTGCAATAACGCCACTTTCGAGGGCCTCTTGAATTCCCTTGTCAACAGAGGGGATATATTCCTTGGGAATAGAACCACCAACAGTCGCGTCGACAAACTCATAGCCTTTGCCCTCTTCATTGGGCTCCATATCAATAATGGCATCGCCATATTGGCCACGCCCGCCGGACTGGCGCACAAACTTGCCTTGCACGTGCTTGACCGCATGTCCGGCAGTCTCACGATAGGCAACCTGGGGCTTGCCAACGTTGCAGTCAACATGAAACTCACGGCGCAGACGGTCAATGATGATCTCTAGGTGCAACTCGCCCATGCCAGCGATAATAGTCTGACCGGTCTCCTGGTCAGTGTGAACTTGGAAAGTTGGATCCTCCTCGGCGAGCTTTTGCAGGCCAACGCCCATCTTTTCTTGCTCGGCCTTGCTCTTTGGCTCAACAGCTACGTCGATGACGGGCTTCGCGAATTCGATTGACTCAAGTAGGATCGGATGCTTCTCGTCAGAGAGCGTATCGCCTGTCGTCGTGTTCTTAAAGCCCACTGCTGCAACGATATCGCCAGCGGAGCACTCCTCACGATCAACGCGGTCATTCGCATTCATCTCGAGAATGCGACCCAAGCGCTCACGCGTGTCCTTGTTAACGTTATAGACATAGCTGCCAGCGTCAACACGACCAGAGTACACGCGGAAATATGTTAATTTACCTACATACGGATCAGTCATGATCTTGAACGCTAAGGCTGAGAATGGCTCCTTGAAGTCAGCCTTGCGTGTGATCTTCTCGCCTGTCTTTGGATCGGTTCCCTCGGTCGGGGGAATGTCAAGCGGGCTCGGCAGGTAGTCAACAATGGCATCAAGCAGCTCTTGTATTCCCTTGTTTTTGTAAGCAGAGCCCACAAACACAGGATTGAGCTTGTTTGAGATGACACCTTTACGAATGGCGCCCTTGAGCAAGTCAACGGGGATTTCTTCGTCTTCAAGAACCTTTTCCATCAGCTCATCATCAAAATTAGAGGCAGCGTCAAGCAACTCTTCACGCTTCTCAGCAGCCAAATCTGCAAACTCGTCAGGAATGGCGTCCATAGGCTCAGGATAGATCATCCCTTTTTCGTCTTCCTTGAAGTCCCATGCGATCATCGTGACGAGGTCAATAAGACCCCAAAAATTTGACTCTGAGCCCATCGGAATCTGCGCTGCAACGGCAGGAGCGGCAAGGCGATCCTTCATCGTGTCTATTGCATGGAAGAAGTCCGCACCTACCCGGTCATACTTGTTGATGAAAGCGATGCGGGGGACGTTGTAATTGTGCGCTTGGCGCCACACCGTCTCCGACTGTGGCTGTACGCCGGCTACGGCATCGAAAACTGCAACTGCGCCGTCAAGAACACGCAGCGATCTTTCGACCTCAGCGGTGAAGTCGACATGACCAGGCGTATCGATTATCTGTATGACGTGGCCCTTCCAGAAGCATGTGGTCGCAGCGGACGTGATGGTAACGCCGCGCTCTTGCTCCTGCACCATCCAGTCCATGACGGCCTCGCCATCGTGGACCTCGCCGATTTTGTGCGTCTTGCCCGTGTAGTAAAGAATGCGTTCCGTCGTAGTTGTCTTACCTGCATCGATGTGAGCCATGATGCCGATGTTGCGCAACTGCTCCAGACTGTACTTAGCTTTTGCCATGTAAATAACTCCTCAGATCTCACTAGAAACGATAGTGCGAGAAGGCGCGGTTAGCCTCAGCCATCTTGAAGAGGTCTTCGCGACGCTTGACTGAGGCGCCAACGCCATTTGAGGCGTCAACGATCTCATTGGCAAGACGCTCCGCCATGGTCTTTTCCTTACGCGCGCGGCTGAAGTTGACGATCCAGCGAATCGCAAGCGTAGTTGCACGGCGGGAGTTGACTTCCATTGGGACCTGATAGGTAGCACCACCAACACGTTTAGGCTTAACCTCAAGGGTTGGGCGAATGTTATCCATCGCCTTTTTGAAGACAGCCAGCGGATCATCCTCCGTCTTTTCTTTAACTATGTCGAAGGCCTCATAGACTATGCGCTCGGCGGTTGCCTTCTTACCGTCGAGAAGAACCTTGTTGATAAGCTGAGTAACAAGACGATTGTTGTAAACAGCGTCTGGTTGAACCTCGCGACGAATTGCTGTTGCACGGCGCGGCATATGTAATCTCCTAAACTTCGATTCGAACGGATCAGTTGAAGCTTATTCCTTGGGCCGCTTCGCGCCATAGCGAGAACGGGCCTTCATGCGGTTTTGCACGGCAGCGCAGTCATAGGCGCCGCGAATGATCTTATAACGTACACCTGGCAAATCACGCACTCTGCCACCGCGGATCAACACGATCGAGTGCTCTTGGAGATTGTGGCCCTCACCAGGAATATATGCAGTCACTTCAATGCCGTTAACTAAGCGAACGCGGGCGACTTTCCGCAAGGCCGAATTCGGCTTCTTGGGTGTTGTCGTGAAGACACGAGTGCAGACACCACGCTTTTGCGGGTTGTGCTGCAATGCAGCATTTTTTGACTTAGCCGCATGGGAGACACGGCCCTGACGAACAAGCTGATTTATGGTAGGCAAAGCTCTCTCCTTCATACCTATCGTTCAAAAACATACACTTTACTTCAATATTCAAGGGCGAGTCAGCACCCTCGCCTTGGATAGGCGCAAGGAGCCAATTTACGCTAGGTGGTCGCTGATGTCAAAAAGCCACGGTACCGGGAGTATCTATAATTCACCCTTCCGACACATATAAGGGAACCTCAAGCGCTAGCGCTTGAGGTTCCCATGAGGCTACAGGTTCTTACTCGTCATCGTTTTCTTGACGCTCAACCTGTGACAGCAAATCGTGCAAGCTACCAAGGTCTTCATTGATGACGTCTTTTTTTGTACTTGCCTTGTCATCTTTTGCCGGAGCACCAATCAAATCATCGTCCTCTGGCGCTTCAGGGCTAGCTGGTGCCGCAGAACCCAGCATGACATCATTGTCAGGTGAAAATACCATGTTAAGAAGTTGGGAAAGGTCTTCGTTGTCGGCTTCGTCCTCTTCTGGCTCAAGAATGTAAAGCAAGCCACGCGCTTCAAGCCCCTCGCGCAGTTCCTCAATTGCCTTCGCGCCGATTCCATCGATGCGCAGCAGGTCGTCCTCAGTCTTACCGATAAGATCGCCAACCGTCTCTATGCCAACCTCGCTGAACTTATTCGTCCAACGCTGCGAAACGCCTAGGTCGTCAAAGAGATACAACTTGGCATCCTCAGACGAAAGCGTGCGTCCGTTTTTCGAATATACGCCGCCGTAGCCATAGTCATCGCCTACCCAATCAAGCTGCTTGGGAAGCTTCTCCTCAATGCTCTTGAGATCGTCAGGAGCCCATTCAGGCAAGGATTTTGCTTGCGGAGAAGTTGGACCGTCAATTCTTTGACCATGGTAGGTGAGCTCAACGTCGTTGTAGGCAGCAAGCCCTGTGCCAGCGGGGATCTTCTTGCCGATAATAACATTTGACTTGAGGTCACGTAGGTGATCGGTCGCACCTTCGATGGCGACTTCAGTCAGGATGCCAGCTGTGCGGCTAAACGAGGCTGCCGAAAGCCAAGAGTCAACCGTGCTCGCAACTTTGAGCGTGCCCAGGATAACAGGCTCTGCCTCAGGCGGCGTGCCCCCCGCGAGGGTGATGTTGCGCACGGTGTCCGCGAATACGTACCTGTCGACATACTGGCCAAGCAAATACGTGGAATCCCCTGGGTTGGTAACTTGAACGCGGCGAAGCATCTGGCGCGCAATGACTTCTATATGCTTGTCATTGAGGTCCACGCCCTGTGAGGTGTAGACATCCTTAACGGACTTCACAAAGGTATGCATTGTCGACTCGATGTCCGTCAGCTTGCGGAGCTTGCGGAAGTTGACGAAGCCATGTGTGATCTGATCTCCTGCGCGGACGTCTACGCCATCTTCGATATTTGGCATGAAACGCACTGATGCAGGTACGCGCCACTCTTGAAGAACGCGGGATTGGTCATCCGGATCAAGAATCTGAAGCAGATACTCAGTTTGCTCGGGCATAATGCGAAGCTTGCCGGAATAGGGAGCAAGATCGGCTTCGCGGCCGAGGATCTTCTCATTGACATTGCCCACGACATCAAACATGCGAGCGACTGTGGGCAGGCCCTGAGTAATGTCATCAGCGCCAGCAACACCACCGGAGTGGATTGTTCTCATCGTAAGCTGAGTGCCAGGTTCGCCAATGGACTGAGCCGCAATAATGCCGACTGCAGTGCCAATGTTAACAGGACGACGTGTGGAAAGATCCCACCCATAGCACTTCTGGCAAACGCCGTATTTAGATTTGCACGTAAGAAGCGCGCGCAGCTCAACTTTGCGCAAGCCGGCATCCCACATTTGCTGAAGCTCGTCCATCGACTCGACGTAATCACCAGCGGCTACAATGACCTCCCCGGTTTTAGGATTGCAGATGTCGTTGAGCGCGCAACGACCGATAAGGTCTGCGTCAAGGTCAGCCTCTCCTGGCTTCTTCAAGTCATAGGTGACGCCTTCATCGGTTCCACAATCTTCTTCGCGCACAATAACGTCCTGCGCAACATCGATCAGACGCCGCGTGAGGTAGCCAGAATCGGATGTATGCGAAGCCGTGTCCACCAAGCCCTTGCGTGCGCCATAGGTGGAAATAAAGTATTCAAGCGGCTCCAGGCCCTCACGGAAGTTTGACTTAATAGGGAGGTCGATAGTCTCTCCTGACATGTCTGCCATGAGCCCGCGCATTCCTGCAAGCTGCCGAAGCTGCGTCTTTGAGCCACGAGCGCCGGAATCAGCCATCATATAGATCGGGTTGTCTTCAGCGAAGCCCTCAAGCATCTCTGAGCAGAGCACATCCGTGCAGGTCGTCCATGCGTTAACAACTTCTTGGTGGCGCTCGTCCTCAGTAAGGAAGCCGTCTTCATAGCGATCGTTTATCTGATCAACTTTGTCCTGTGCCTTATCAAGCACTTCTTGCTTGTCGTCAGGAATGACAGCATCCCAAACCGAGATGGTAAGGCCGGCCTTTGTGGCATAGTGAAAGCCGGTTGACTTGATGGCATCCAAAATGGGCTCTACCTCTGCTGTGCTATAGCGATCGCAGCAGTCATTGACGAGTTTGGCGATATCGCCCTTAGCCATCTTATAGTTCATATAGGGATAGTCAGGCGGCAGGCACTGACGGTTGAAGATGACTCGGCCGACTGTCGTCTCAAGACGGGCGGGGCCTTCTGTAACGTCGTAGTCTACCGACTTGTCCTTCCCAACATATGTGCGAAAGATCTCACGATCACCCTGTTCGATGTTCGCG
This sequence comes from Atopobiaceae bacterium UBA5363, assembly GCA_002407925.1. Lineage (GTDB taxonomy): Bacteria > Actinomycetota > Coriobacteriia > Coriobacteriales > Atopobiaceae > Olegusella. The sequence continues at coordinate 36,639 of DHPN01000024.1, read as the reverse complement.
TCGGCGGCGTCGATGCGCACGACGATGCGAGCTTGGATATCCATGCTAGGATCGCCGTCATAGGCATACAGCACATCCTCAAAGTTGGCGTAAACGTGGCCTTCGCCGCGTGCCCCCTTCTTTTCGGTCGTGAGATAGTACACGCCGAACACCATGTCCTGCGAGGGAACAGTTAGCACCTTGCCTGAGGCGGGAGAGCGCAGGTTGTTTGATGAGAGCATCAAAACACGGGCCTCAGTTTGGGCTTGCGTCGAGAGTGGCACGTGGACAGACATCTGATCGCCGTCAAAGTCTGCGTTGAAGGGCGCACATACAAGCGGATGCAAGTGTATGGCCTTGCCTTCGACGAGCACCGGCTCAAAGGCCTGGATGGAAAGTCGGTGCAGCGTGGGAGCGCGGTTAAGCAACACGAGACGATCCTTGATAACCTCGTCCAGCACGTCCCAGACAATAGGGGCTGAGCGATCAATCGCACGCTTCGCGCCTTTGATGTTGTCAACCTTGCCCAGCTCTACAAGACGACGCATTACAAACGGCTTGAAAAGCTCAAGCGCCATCGCCGATGGCAGACCGCACTGATGAAGCTTCAGCTGCGGGTCGACAACGATGACCGAGCGCCCAGAATAGTCAACACGCTTGCCAAGCAAGTTCTGGCGAAAACGCCCTTGTTTGCCCTTAAGCGCCTCAGCCAGCGACTTAAGCGGACGGCCACCACGCCCAGAGACCGGACGACCACGGCGACCGTTGTCAAAGAGAGCATCGACGGATTCCTGCAGCATACGCTTCTCGTTGTTGACAATGATCGCAGGGGCATCAAGATCAAGCAGACGCTTAAGACGATTGTTGCGATTGATTACACGACGATACAGATCATTGAGATCTGACGCGGCAAAGCGACCACCGTCAAGCTGAACCATTGGACGCAGGTCAGGCGGTATAACTGGGATGACATCAAGGATCATGTTCACAGGATCATTGCCGCCCTTGAGAAAAGCGTCAACGATCTCGAGACGCTTGACCGCTCGCTCCTTCTTTTGCTTTTGCGAGTCATCAGACGAGATGATCGCGCGCAGCTTCTCGGCCTCTTTCGCCAGATCGACGTGGCGCAAAAGCTCGCGTACTGCCTCAGCGCCCATGCCGCCCTTGAAATAAATAGAGTAATACTGCTTCATCTCAGAGAAAAGGCTCTCGTCAGAGATCAGCTCACGTGGCTCAAGCGACATGAACTTGTCGTAGGCATCCTTGCGGAGCTGCTTTTCTTCCTCGTACTCTGCTTCGAGATCAGCCACACCGGCCTTAACTTCGTCAGCAGACAAGGGCTCTACATCACCGAACTCGTCGCCTTGCTCGACTTCGCCCTGCGCCTTCAGGCGCGCAATTTCGTCATCGCGTTCGGCATCGAGCTCCTCTAGGTCTGCTTGCAGCTCTTCTTTCAGATCGTCTGCATCAGCCTCGCGAGCCTCGGTGTCAACCTCTGTTATCACATAACTTGCAAAGTAAAGGATGTTCTCCAAATCCTTGCTCTTGATGTCGAGCAAGCGAGCCAACGGAAAAGACGCCGGACTCTTGAAATACCAGATGTGCGATACAGGAGCCGCCAGCTCAATATGGCCCATGCGCTCACGGCGGACCTTAGAGGTCGTGACCTCTACGCCGCAGCGCTCGCACACGATCCCCTTAAAGCGGATGCCCTTGTACTTGCCACAAGCGCACTCCCAGTCCTTGACTGGTCCAAATATCTTTTCGCAGAACAAGCCATCTTTCTCTGGCTTGAGCGTGCGATAGTTTATCGTTTCGGGCTTCTTGACCTCACCGTGGGACCAGCTGCGGATCTGATCCGCAGAAGCCAGAGAGATCTTGATCGCGTCGAAGTCTGGCGTGTCGAAATCAGCCACGTTCGCTACTCCTTAACATTGGTTTTGTCAGCTGCTGCAGCTCCAGATGCCTGCCCGATGAGATCGTCAGCAGAATCTGCAGCGGCAAAAACGTCAACTGCGTCTTTGTTGTGCTGCTCAGCGGTCCCTTCAGCCTCCTTGGGCTTCTTGGCATACGATATCGGCTCGATATTGAGTGCCAGCGAGCGAATTTCCTTGACAAGTACCTTGAATGACTCTGGAATGCCAGCTTTTGGAACATTCTCGCCCTTGACGATAGCTTCGTACGTCTTCACACGGCCATTCGTGTCATCGGACTTGACAGTAAGTATCTCTTGCAAGACGTTGGCCGCGCCATAGGCATACAGGGCCCACACTTCCATCTCACCAAAGCGCTGCCCGCCAAATTGTGCTTTGCCACCAAGAGGCTGCTGCGTCACAAGAGAGTACGGGCCAGTTGAACGCGCGTGTATCTTGTCGTCAACCATGTGCCCCAATTTCAAGATGTACGACGTGCCGACAGTGATTGGGTTCCCAAAGGCCTCGCCCGTGCGACCATCGTAGAGCGTCGTCTTACCCATCTGATTGAGCTGCGGGACGAAGGCCGTATCAAGATGATCGCCATAGTCCAAAGCGGCTTTATTCATCATGTTGATATTGGTGCGGTGCAGGGCCTCGGCAACCTCATCATCGGTCGCGCCATCGAAAACCGGTGTGGAAACATACAAGGGACCGGGGATGTACTTCTTGGAGTTTGCGTCGTTTATATCCCAGCCATGGGCGGCTGCCCACCCAAGGTGGCACTCGAGGAGCTGCCCCACATTCATACGGGAGGGGACGCCCAATGGGTCAAGCATGACATCTATGGGGGTCCCGTCAGCCATGTATGGCATGTCTTCAATTGGCAGGATCTTGCAGACAACGCCCTTGTTGCCGTGGCGGCCAGAGATCTTGTCGCCCTGCTGGATCTTGCGCCGTTGCGCCACAAAGACACGCACAAGCTCATCAACTCCAGGCGGCAGGTCGTCACCCGCCTCACGGCTGAAGCGCACCACATCAACGACGCGGCCATACGCACCATGAGGCATCTTAAGCGATGTGTCCCGCACGTCGTGGGCCTTAGCGCCAAAGATTGCACGAAGCAAACGCTCCTCAGCTGTCAGAGCTGTCTCTCCCTTAGGTGTTACCTTGCCGACGAGGATGTCACCGGGCCCCACTTCAGCACCGATGCGGATAATGCCGTCATCGTCAAGATTGGCCAGCATATCCTCAGACAGGTTCGGTATCTCGCGAGTAATCTCCTCCGGGCCGAGCTTGGTATCGCGCGCATCGATTTCATGTCGAGAGATATTGACTGAGGTAAGCAGATCATCACGGACAACGCGCTCCGAAATGATGATGCCATCCTCGTAGTTGTAGCCCTCCCACGGCATATATGCCACAGTAAGGTTAGTGCCAAGCGCGAGCTCGCCATGGTCAATCGAAGGGCCATCGGTAAGAGGCTGACCCGCCTTTACTGCTTCGCCTTGATGAACCACTGGACGATGGTTGATGCATGTTGACTGATTCGAGCGCTGATATTTCGGCAAAGCATAGCTCTCGGAGCCATCATCGGAATCCACTACAACATGGGCGGCGTCGACCTCGGCCACGGTGCCAGCATGCTCCGCACGGACCACCTCGCCAGAGTCCATTGCGGCGCGGCCTTCAAGGCCTGTGCCCACATATGGCGCAGTTGCCCTGATCAAAGGAACTGCCTGCCGCTGCATGTTCGCGCCCATCAGCGTACGCTTAGCATCATCGTGCTCGAGGAAAGGAATGAGGTTGGCCGCAACCGACAGAAGCTGGCGGGGTGAGACGTCCATGTAGTCGACGTCTTCGACCCTCACTTGCTCAGGTGCGCCAAACTTTCCGTCGAAGTTACGCGTGCGGGCGACGACTGTCTCTGGATAGTAGATCTTGCCTTTGGAGTCAGTCGCAATGAAATGCCCCGTTTTAGGATCGATGGGTACGTTAGCTGGGGCTATCTTGTGGTTTTCCTCCTCATCGGCCGTCATCCAGTCAATATCGCTGGTAGCGCACCCATTTACGACCTTACGGTAAGGGGCTTCTATGAAGCCGTACTCGTTAACATGCGCATAAAGGGCAAGCGAGCCAATAAGGCCAATGTTGGGACCCTCAGGGGTCTCTATTGGGCACATGCGAGAGTAATGTGAGTTGTGGACGTCACGGACGGCTGTAGGCACGTTGGTACGGCGACTAGAACCAGATTTGTGCCCTGCAAGTCCTCCCGGGCCCAACGCTGAAAGGCGACGCTTGTGGGTAAGACCTGACAAGGGGTTGTTCTGGTCCATAAATTGAGAAAGCTGGCTGGAGCCATAGAACTCCTTGGTGGCCGCCACTATGGGCCGAATGTTGATCAGAGACTGTGGCGTGATGTCATCGACATCTTGAGAGGCCATGCGCTCGCGCACCACACGCTCCATCCGGCTCATGCCGATGCGGAACTGATTCTGCACGAGCTCGCCTACCGTACGCACGCGGCGGTTGCCGAAATGGTCAATGTCATCGAGCTTGCAGCTCGGATCTCCCGCATGCAAAGCTAGGAGGTACTTAAGCGCAGTGACAATGTCCTCAGTGGTGATCACGCGCGAGTCAGAGTCAAGGCCCAGCTTTTTGTTGATCTTGTAGCGTCCCACGCGCGCGAGGTCATAGCGCTGATTGTTAAAGTAGAGGCCGTCGAGCAGCGAACGCGCCGAATCGACTGTCGGGGGCTCGCCCGGGCGCTGGCGACGATAGATCTCCAGCAATGCGTCCTCGCGCGTGGTCGCCACGTCGCGCTCAATCGTCGAGCGAACAATATCGGAGTCGCCCAGCAAGTTGAGAATCTCGTCGTCTGATTCGGCAATGCCGAGAGCGCGCAGGAACACTGTCGCAGACTGGCGACGCTTACGATCAATGGAGACAACGAGATGGCCGTGCTTGTCGACCTCAAACTCCAACCATGCCCCGCGTGCGGGAATAAACTGGACATGGTGTACGTCGGCCCCTCCGTCTACCTCGTGGGAGAAATAGACGCCAGGAGATCGAACGAGCTGCGATACGACGACACGCTCCGTGCCGTTAATGATAAACGTGCCGCGATCGGTCATGAGTGGGAAGTCGCCCATAAAGACGAGCTGCTCTTTGATTTCCCCGCTCTCCTTGTTGATAAAGCGCACATCGACAAACAATGGCGCCTGATAGGAGATGTCTTTCGCGCGGCACTCATCCATTGATGCCGGCGCATCTCCGAATTGGTGGTCGCCAAAAACGACCTCCATAGTACCTGCTGAGTTCTCTATGGGAGAAAACTCTGACAGGGACTCATCAAGCCCGTCGGTCATGAAGTGCTTGAAGGATTCTTTTTGTACGGTAATAAGGTTGGGAAGCTCCATTACAGGTGGAATCTTGCTGAAGCTGATCCGAGTGCGTTTCTCAGGCTGTACATGCTGGGAAGACTTTGCGGTAGACACCAGGCGTATCCTCCTTAAAGAGAGTAATGGCGGCAGTTGTCGCAAATTAATAAGGTACCGAACCCACGGCCTCTCGTCAAGAAAAACTTGACTTTATAGCAAGAATCTACTAAGGAGCGACATCTTTCTACATAAGGCCAGTTAAATAGGCCATGCTTATGGAGGTCTTGTGTGGAGGCCATAGCAAGAGGGACCCGAAAGCCAGCTCCCGGGTCCCTCTGCGTAGCTTGTAATCTGAAAATTACTTCAGATTAACGGTAGCACCGGCTTCTTCAAGCGCTTTCTTCGCAGCCTCTGCATCATCTTTGTTCGCGCCCTCGATCAAGACGACGGGAGCAGACTCAACCTTGTCCTTGGCCTCCTTAAGACCAAACTCCGTGAGCTTACGCACAACCTTGATGACAGCGATCTTGTTGTCGCCGAAGCTGGCCAGCTCAACGTCGAAATTAGTCTTCTCCTCTTCTTCAGGGGCAGCAGCGCCCGCGGCCGGAGCGGCAGCAACAGCTACCGGCGCAGCAGCGGAAACCCCGAAGGTGTCCTCAAGCTCATGGACGAGCTCAGAAAGCTCGAGAGCAGGCATATCCTTGATAGCCTCGACAATCTCATCTTTGGTGACAGCCATGTCATTCTCCTTTTATGATGGACACCTACGTGTCCTATTTAGTCATCCAACACAATCCACGGCTCGCATAGCTCACAAAAGCTGGCCTATGCGGCGTTCTTCTGATCGGCAATCGCCTCGAGTGCGGTTGCAAGGCCCTGAAGCGGCGCGGCGGTAACGCGGGCGACGCCTGTAAGGGGGCTGGCAAGCACGTAAACAAACTTAGCAATAAGCTCGTCATGGCTCGGCAGCTCAGCGTAAGCCTTCGCAGACTTGGCATCAAGCGCCTTCCCGTCTGCAATGGCGCCGAGGAGCTCAATCTTCCCAAATTTATCGAAAGCTGCCTTTAAGGCTTTTGCAGCATCAACCGGATCGTTTTCGTAAAAGACATAAGCACAGGGACCTACCAAAGCACTGCTAATGTCTGGCCTGCCTGCCTCAGAAAGAGCAATTCTTACAATGTTGTTCTTGTATACCTTCATGTGCGCGCCTACCGCGGTAAGACTGCGCCGAAGCTCTTGGGCCTCTTTTACGGTAAGACCACGATAGTCAATCACAAACACGCCCTTGGACGACTCAATATCAGTGGCAATCTTGGCGTACATTTCCCTTTTTGACTGCGCTGGCATGTAATACACCTCCTCTAGACAAAATCAGGCACGCTCGCCACACATAAACGCCCTTAACAAAGAAAGACCCTCTCTGGCGCACCAAAGAGGGTCTTCGACTACGTATCTCAGACCACCTCGGCAGGCAGGTTTCCCCTTTGAGCCTCACGGCACCGGCTGTCTCTGGCAGCGGACGTGCATTAGCTGCTCCCAATCGAGAGCAGTTCAACTATGCATCAGCCCTCACACAAAGTCAAGCAATGTGCTACCTGCTGCGGTAAACACAATTCTTACTCTGCAAGAAAATCGCGTGTCACATTGGGATCGATCTTGACGCTAGGCCCCATCGTGGAGGACACGGCGACTGACTTGACGTACTTGCCCTTTGCTGAGGAGGGCTTTACACGGAGCAGCTCCGTGTAAAGAGCCCCATAATTTTCCGTGAGCTTGTCAACGTCAAAGGAAGCCTTGCCCATCGGTACATGGCAGATGCCATACCGATCAGCCCGATACTCCACACGCCCTGCCTTAAGCTCTTTGGTCATTTTCTCAACGTCCATCGTCACAGTGCCAAGCTTAGGGTTCGGCATCAGTCCGCGAGGTCCCAAGATACGACCGAGCCTGCCGACTTTGCTCATCATGTTGGGAGTTGCAATGACAGCATCAAAGTCAATGTCACCCTTCTGGACCGCAGCCACAAGGTCGTCCGAGCCCACTACATCGGCACCTGCGGCCTCGGCCTCACGGGCCTTGTCTCCTTCTGCAAAGACAGCGACACGGACGCTTTTGCCCGTACCGTTCGGTAAGCTTATAGAACCGCGAACATTCTGATCAGCCTTGCGTGTATCGATCCCCAAGCGGACTGCGACCTCGACTGTTTCGTCGAACTTGGCTGCTGCCGTCTGTTTTACAAGTGACATCGCTTGCTTGGGGGTATACAGCTTCCCCTGTTCTACCTGCGAGATTGCTTTACGGTAATTCTTCCCGTGCTTCGCCATACTCTCTACCTCCTGTGGTCAACGGGCGGCGTGGCCCTCCCACATTGTGTGACACGCAGGGAAAACCCTGCGCCTAGCGAACATAGCCTCGCCAACAGCTACTCGGCAATGGTGACGCCCATGGAGCGCGCTGTGCCAGCAACGACCTTTTTAGCAGCGTCAATGTCATTCGCATTAAGATCTGGCATCTTGATTTGGGCGATCTTCTCTAATTGCTCTTGGGTAAGCTGCCCCACCTTGTCACGTTGAGGGACCCCTGAGCCGCTCTTGAGTCCCAGCTCCTTTTTGATGAGGTAAGCCGCAGGCGGTGTCTTGGTCACAAACTCAAAGCTGCGATCTTCGTAAACGGTGATCTCAACGGGGACAATATCCCCCATCTGATCTTTGGTCTGCGCATTAAACGCTTGGCAGAACTGCATGATGTTGACCTGTGCAGCACCAAGAGCAGGGCCGACGGGAGGAGCTGGATTAGCTTGTCCGGCCGGAATCTGAAGCTTTATGAAATGAGTTACCTTCTTTTTGGGCATAATGTGCCTCCTGTGCAAATTGCTGAGATGCTATATGCATGCAAACCCCGAGAAGCAATCCTCACCGATCCAAGGCTTGCAGTAAAACCTAAACAATGGCAGTGATCTGATCAATTGTAAGTTCGACAGGCGTCTCCCTGCCGAAGATGGTGAGCATGACTTTAACCTTACCTGCCTCTGGCATGACCTCAGACACTGTCCCGTCAAAGTCTGCTAGGGGACCGGAGACGACGTGAACAACCTGGCCCACCTCAAAGTCAGTGGTAGTGACTTTGGGAGTGACGGTCGAGCCCGCGTGTGGATTGACTCTGCGCATGATCTTGTCGTACTCAGAGCGGCGCAGAGGCGTCGGCTTGCCGTCAATGCCGACGAAGCCTGTCACGCCTGGCGTATTGCGCACGACGGCCCATGAGTTGTCATCAACCTCCATACGGACAAGCACATAACCGGGGAACACCTTTTCGTCTTTGGTAACGCGCTCCCCCCCGTCTTTGAGTTTGGTCACTTGCTCGGTGGGGATTTGCACATTGACGATTTGGTCTTGCAAGCCATAGCTCTCGATACGGTGCTCAAGGTCCGACTTGACCTTTTGCTCATAACCAGAATAGGTGTGAATAACGTACCAACGCTTTGCCATAACTAACCTCTCAAACCAGTAAACCCGGCGATTAAGGCAACAAACCCCGTATCAACAAGCCAGATGCAGACTCCAAAGACGACCAACATAACGATAACCGCCAACGTATAATTACGCAGCTCAAGAGAAGAGGGCCAAGTCACGCGATGAAGTTCCGTGCGAACGTCTCTGAAGTAAGAGCGAATACGCCCCGGCTTTTTTTCGCTGCGCTTCGCGCTCTTCGCGCTCTGCTTTGGCTTTGCTTGCTCAACTTTCTTTGCTGCTTTGGAGGAAGAGGCGGCATCACTTGCGCTCGCCGCTCCAGGCTGAGCAACAAGCTGTGCCTCCTTACGGGCAGCACGCTCTGCGGCACGTGCCTTGCGAGCGCTCCTTTTGTTCCGGTCCTTGTTTGACATCCACGGACTCCTCCGGGGCCACCCTTTGTTGGGCACCCTGCCCCTCATCATACAAACCGGCTAACCTTGCTGGTTAGCCGGTGGTGTGTCTGGCAGGCCAGGAAGGACTCGAACCCTCAACAAACGGTTTTGGAGACCGCCGCTCTACCATTGGAGCTACTGGCCTATATGGTCCCTATTCTAACGGGTTTCCCGATGTAGGGTGTGCTTATGGCACCACGGACAATACTTCTTCATCTCGATACGGTCGGGATTGTTAGATTTGTTTTTCTTCGTTGTATAATTGCGCCGCTTGCACTCGGTGCAGGCAAGCGTGACCAATGTACGCATCGTTCCTCCTGTAGAAAGCCGCCGACGCAGGACGCGACAGAGGCGCGATGGGAAACGTTAGCATCCCAAACACCTCTCTGTCAACACTCGACGTAATTTCAGGAAAATATCACAAAGTTACTGACACAACCAAAACTGCACGCCAAAAAAGAACCCGGCGTCCTGCGGGCACCGGGTTCTCAAACATACAGGAAAAGCTAGTCGATAATCGTAGCGACACGTCCATCGCCAACAGTATGCCCGCCCTCACGAATAGCAAAGCGGTCGCCTTGCTCCATAGCAATCGGGTGAATCAGATGCGCCTTAACAGTTACATGGTCTCCTGGCATAGCCATCTCAACTTTGTTGCTGTTGGAGTCTGTAAGCTCCTGGATGTCTCCGGTGATGTCCGTCGTGCGGAAATAGAACTGAGGACGATAGCCAGTGAAGAACGGCGTATGACGCCCGCCCTCCTCTTTGGTAAGGACATAGATCTCGCCGGTGAAGTCCTGGTGAGGGGTGACCGTGCCAGGCTTGCAGATGACCTGGCCACGCTCGATGTCCTCACGGCGGATGCCCCGGAGAAGAATGCCGATGTTATCGCCTGCCTCAGCAAAGTCAAGTGTCTTGCGGAACATTTCGATGCCCGTGGCAACTGACGTCTGCGTATCCTTGATGCCGATGATCTCAACCGGATCGTTGAGCTTGAGCACGCCACGCTCGACACGGCCTGTCGCAACAGTGCCACGACCGGAAATCGTCATGACGTCTTCAATTGCCATCAGGAACGGCTTCTCGTTGTCACGCTTTGATGTCGGGATGTAGGAATCGACGGTATGCATAAGCTCTATAACGGAGTCAACCCACTTCTTCTCTCCGTTAAGGGCGCCCAGAGCAGACCCACGGATGATGGGAATGTCATCTCCAGGGAAGCCGTACTCGTTCAGAAGGTCACGGGTCTCCATTTCAACGAGGTCAATAAGCTCCTCGTCATCAACCATATCGCACTTGTTCAGGTACACAACAATGTACTTGACGCCCACTTGGCGGGCAAGAAGGATATGCTCGCGGGTCTGCGCCATAGGGCCGTCTGTGGCGGCGATGACCAAGATCGCACCGTCCATCTGCGCGGCACCGGAGATCATATTCTTGATGTAATCCGCGTGGCCCGGGCAGTCGACGTGAGCATAGTGACGCTCCCACGTCTCATATTCCTCGTGTGCAACAGAAATGGTAATGCCGCGCTGACGCTCTTCGGGTGCCTTGTCAATGTCCTCGAAGGGGACGTATGTGGCCTTGCAGCCATCAGTCTCGGAAAGGACCTTAGTGATGGCAGCCGTCAACGTCGTCTTACCATGATCGACGTGACCGATTGTACCAATATTTACATGAGGCTTGCTACGATCGAACTTCTCCTTGGCCATTGCCATCCTCCTTCGGGAAACAACCTGCTGGCCGTCTCTCTGTATCTTGCCTTGCTATGTCCAACGGCCGAAGCCGCTAGAAACTCTGGTACCGGTGACTGGATTCGAACCAGTGGCATCGCGGGTATGAGCCGCGTGCTCTAACCAGCTGAGCTACACCGGCATAAGCCGAACCAACAATAACACGTTGGTCTAACGCCTGCCTGAAATGGAGCCCGCGACCGGATTTGAACCGGTGACCTCCTCGTTACCAACGAGGTGCTCTACCGACTGAGCTACACGGGCGTGGTGGGGATGCCTGGACTCGAACCAGGGAACTCAGAGAGAGCGGATTTACAGTCCGCCGCAGTTGCCGCTGTGCCACATCCCCATGCCGTTATCAAGCAACCTGCGCACCTTTCGGCACGTTAGCAGAAGGAATGTTACGGTTCAGAAGCGCCCTTGTCAACGGAAAACTCATCTATTCCACGTATCCGGGCGTGTATAGTCCCTGAGCAGCACATTTTCATCATATGATCGTGCGTCTTCAATGAGCGCTTAAGAATGAAAAAGGCCAAGACAGACACTGGCTTGGCCGGAGACTTTCTGGAGCCGGCAGGGGGAGTCGAACCCTCAACCCACGGTTTACAAAACCGTTGCTCTGCCATTGAGCCATGCCGGCGCGCCCTTATTATGCCATGCATCGCAAGCTAGGTGTACCCTCAACTTCACCATTGCCTGCATTTGTTTGGGCCATGGAAGAATAGGTTGCTAAAAAGTTCCTGGTTATCAGAGCATCGATGGCAAATCGCCCAACTTAAGCCCGCAGAGATATTAAGAGCGCCTGAGAAACTTATTGAGCTTTGCACGAGATTTTGGGGAAAGTCGATCTTCCACGGTCATCCTGGCATACGTACGGCTTTCAAGAGCGCCTCTTGTATCACGGTCGATATGCTCCACTTCCTGCACAAGCAGCTGACTGGATATCTTCACGACAGAATCTGCATGCGGGCCGATGCCAACAGTAGAGCGTATGTCGTTATCCGACGTGACCAGGGTAACCTTGCGATTCGATCGCCGCGCCTGAACGCACAGCCGCTCCACCACCGAATCAGCGCTTTCTCCCGTCTGAGAAAAGACTACGCGGACGCCCGCCTCAAAAAGATTGGGTCGCTCCGGCGATAGATTGCCCGCACCATCGTAGACAATAACTGCTTCGTACTTATGTTGCGCAAATGCCGCCACATCGGCTACTAAGGCCTGCCGTGCGCGCTCGAATGGATCGTCTGGCATATCCCTTTCGTCTTTTATGCGACGTCCCTTGCTCGTAGTCGAAGAGGGTATAAGGCTGTCATCTATCAATGCTCTGTAGCGCGGTGTCGCTCGCAAAACGTTGTAGCCATCGACAAGAAGCAGAGGCCTAATTTGTTTGGACGGTGCCACTTTTAATCGTCACCTGCAACAGAGATGCGGCGCAGCCATTCATAGCACATAACTGTAGCTGCTTGGGCTACATTGAGGGACTCCACCTTGCCTCGTTGGGGAAGAGAGCAGACGAAGTCGCAGTTCTCAAGCACTATGCGAGAGATGCCAGCATCCTCAGATCCCATCACAACGGCAATGCGCCCCCCGAAAGGCGTGTGCCAAACATCCCGGTCCGCATGCTCGCTCGCTGCCACTGTCCAAAAATGCGCCTCTTTAAGCACTTGAAGAGTTGAAGCTATGTTGGCCACCCGCGCAATAGGGATGTGCGACACTGCGCCCGCAGATGTTTTGTAAGCGCCCGAGCCGACGCTAGCTGAGCGCGCTTTGGCAATAACGACACCCGCAGCGCCAACGACCTCAGCAGAGCGGACTATGGCTCCAAAATTCCCCTCATCGGTTATGTGGTCGAGAACAACGACAAGGGCATCGCCTGATCCTGAGCGGGTGACAATATCAGCAAGTGCAGCGTAGCTGTATGGCGCAGTCTCGCATATGATGCCCTGATGGGCACCATGGGAAGAGAGCTGGTCAAGTTTAGAGCGCGGTACATGCTCTATCAGAACGCCTGCCGCCCCCAACTTACGGACGATCTTCGTAAGAGCAGCGTCGCCTTCCGACACCAACGCCCGGCTTAGCGGAACACCCTCTTCCAGCGCCTCCATACAAGCATGGCGCCCCTCGATGAGAGCGTTCCGATCCCAAGAGGATGGACTCCGGTGGTGGTTTGCCATGCTATTGGCTCTTCTTGGCACGTAGGCGCACACCTGCGGCCGTATCTTCAACGATAAGGCCGAGAGAGCTGATGCCGTCGCGAATGGCATCAGCTCGCTTCCAATCCTTTTGCGCACGAGCTTCCTCACGAGCCCTTAATAGCGCTGCAGCAGCCTCATTGGCCGAGTCCCCCTCGAACGAAGCTTGCGCACGAGCAAGATCGATAAGCTCTTCCGGCAGCTCTTCACCCGTGTCCTCGTGTGAAACGTCAATGCCTAGTACATCACAAAGCTCTACAAGCATGTCTGAGGAGCGCAAAACGACGGCGACAGCCGCATTACTGCCTGATGCAGAAAGATAGCTGTTTGCCGCTGTAACAAGCGCAAAGATGGCAGCAAGCCCCCCAGCTGTATTGAAATCGTCATCCATCTGGGCGGTAAATTCTTTTTGGGCGACATCTATGGCATTTCCAAACTTGCGGTCGTCCTCATTGAGATCACCTTCTTGGAAGGCATTGTGAGCAGCCCAGCGTAGATTTTTAACGCAGGTCTGCAGTCGCTCAAGCGTACCGACAGCTCCATCGAGGCGCTCAAAGGAGAAGTCCAGCGGGGATCGATAGTGTGTCTGGAGCATGAGTAAGCGCACGGCCCCTGCAGGGTAGCGGTCAAGGACCTCTTTGAGGGTGTAGAAATTCCCCAGGCTCTTCGACATCTTCTCGCCTTCAACACGCAGCATGCCAGCATGCATCCAATAATTGGCGAGAGGGGCATGCCAAGCACACCATGCCTGGGCGGTTTCATTTTCATGATGGGGGAAGATCAGGTCGGCCCCGCCCCCATGAATATCAATAGGCGTTCCAAGATATCGATG
>DHPN01000024.1:0-22418 GCA_002407925.1 Atopobiaceae bacterium UBA5363 | reverse complement strand
ACTACATATGCATTGCCCTGCCCAATGAGAGACTCGATCATCTCCTGCATCGCAGCGATCTCCCGCGTTGCCCGCGGACGGATATCCGGGTCAAGCACCCCAAGGCGGTGCATCTGCTCGATAAAGGCTTTTGAATACTCCTCAGCAACGTCAGACGCTGCACGCCCCTGCTCGTTTGCCCGGTTGATGATCTTGTCGTCTACATCCGTAAGGTTTTGGGCGAATGTCACTTGGTACCCTTTGTACGTCAGATAACGACGAATCACATCGAAAGACATGAATGTGCGTCCATTGCCAATATGAATCTGATCGTATACCGTCGGCCCGCACACATACATGCGAACTTTCCCTGCCTCGATAGGCTTGAACTCTTCTTTATGATGTGTTTGGCTGTTATAGACGAGCATATGCGTCTCCTAGCTCGGTTCCGGATGAATCGATTCTACTGCGCCTGCCACGGTAGAGGGTCCCACAGTTCTTTCGGGCCTGTCAAGAAGCACCACCGACCATGCGGCGATGCCTTCTCCACGACCGACAAAGCCCAAATGTTCAGTGGTCGTCGCCTTCACGCCAACATTGTCTGCGGAGATTCCCATTGCGCGGGCAAGATTGGCTCTCATCTGGTCACGGTACGAAGAAAGCCGCGGGGCTTGTGCTACCACCGTACAATCGCAGTCCACAATTCGAGCTCCACGGTCTTTCGCGAGCGAAGCCACATGGTGAAGGAGCACAAGGGAGTCAGCCCCAAGATAGGCGGGATCATCGTCAGGGAAAAGGCACCCGATATCTCCTTCGCGTAAAGAGCCCAAAATGGCATCCATAAGCGCATGCGTCAGAACGTCAGCGTCAGAGTGCCCTTCGAGGCCAAGCTTGTAGTCAATATGCACGCCGCCGAGAACAAGCGGCCTTCCCTCGACAAGCGCGTGAACGTCATAGCCATGACCAATGTGCATCATGATGGTCTGATTCCTTCCCCCAAGCGACTTTCCTCGGAAAAACGCCGCTCAAGCAGCGCCTCAGCAATGACTAAGTCCTCTGGGAGCGTTACTTTGATGTTGCTGCGAGGCGACTGCACGCAAGCGACTTGGCTGCCATAGCGCTCAACAAGGGAGGCGTCATCTGTGCCCACATAGCCTTCGCGCTGCGCCGCAGATAAAGCATTGTAAAGTGCTCTGAGGTGAAACACCTGGGGCGTCTGGGCACACCAATAAAGGCTACGATCTGGGGTAGAGACTATAAGAGAGTTCTCAACGATCTTAAGGGTGTCGACTGAGGGACATGCGGCTATCGCGCCCCCAAGGGTACTGTCTTTCAACAGGCGTGCAATAACCTGTTCGATGGTCTGAGGAAGCACAGCAGGTCGTGCGCCATCATGGATGGCGACAATATCGTAACCTTTAGGCACGGACTCAAGCCCACTTGCAACTGATTCTTGCCTAGTCCTGCCAGCTTGTGCAAAAGATATTGGGCAGCGCAGCCGTAGGTTGTGCGCTATGGCATCCAGCATCTGCTGCTTGCGCGCAGGCGGCGCAACAAGCACAATGGCGTCAATGGAAGGCGCACGGTCACAAGCAAGCACCGACCAACAAACCATTGGCATCCCGCATAGGCTTACAAGCTGCTTGCCCCGCGGATTGCCAAAGCGTACGCCATTTCCTCCTGCCACGATAACAGCACACACATGATTGCTCGGCTGCTTGCGCTCTAAGGCCGACGGCAGCTCTTGTGCACAAAGCCTGCAGTCAACGCTGGAGTTCATGAGCGCTTGCCACCCATACGATAGAGGCTGTCCGCAAGGATGCCAGGGTTCTTCACTCCAAGGTCGTCAAGACGCTCAGGGTTGTTCTCAATATCATTGAGAAGATCTCTCAGTGATCCATACTCATCAACGATCTTGTCTGCCATTCCTTTGCGCACTACTGAAATGTTATTGAGCGTCCGCAGACCAAGGGGCGTCATCACGGAGTCTTCGGCGCGATCATCATATCCCAAGACTTTAGCAACATTTTTTGCGGAGCGTAGCTCGCCGTTGCGCATCTCATGAAATTTCTTGCGAATCAAACCAACGTTTTCTTTCGAGGAATCGCGCGCATAGTCGCGAATCATGAGCGTGTATTCTTCGTCCATGTCGCCAATAAACTCATCTCGTTGCATCTTGATTGTGGTCGCCTCAGAGCCGAGCTGGGCAATCAAGACATCTAGCTCAGAGGCCTCCGTGGTAAGCAGCTCAAACAGATAGAAGGCATCAGCCACATCGCGCATTGTGACACAGTCGTCAAGCTCAAGTGAAGTTAAGCGTAGCAAGTTCCGATCGAGCTGTGTCCGCGTATTTTGTAAGGAGACAAGCAGTTGGTTGACTGAGACCATTAGCCCCGCGACTGTGCGCAGCTGGTAGCTGCGGCCACCTACGAAGACGTTTACTACTTGCCGACGCTGGGAGACAGAGATGACCACTGCTTTTGTCAACAGGCTCATGCGCGCTGCCGTACGATGGCGCATGCCCGTCTCTGTTGTAGGCAGAGACGGGTCTGGATTGAGGTGGAAGTTGGCCCGCAAGATACGCGTGAGGTCTTTGTCCACGACAATCGCCCCGTCCATCTTTGACAACTCGAAAAGCCTATTGGCCGTAAATGAGATGTCAAGTTTAAAACCATCGTCACCAGCGGCAAGCACATTTTCTGTATCACCAATGCAGATGAGCGCGCCGAGGTGACCAGCGATGATCATGTCAAGAGCATGGCGCAGAGCCGTACCCGGCGCACAAAGCCTCACTGCAGCGTCAAGACGCTCTTGTGTGCCATCTCGAGCTTGCCCATCCGCCAGCTCCTTGTCCATCTGCCACCTCCATAACTGCACAGTGTTTACCACTGCCAGTATACCAACGCTAGGACCTGGGGACCGCGGGTCACCTCATACTACCAAGTTCCCGAGCATATCAATCGGCGACACCCGCAAGGCCACCTGTGGCTGGAGCTGGAGAGTCTGGCATCCAACGCTGATGAGCTTGCAGGACAGCCATGTGCGTACGTTCCTCAAGCTTCGGAATCTCTCCATGCCGTTTAGTAAAGCTTAGGGTATCGCCCTCGGCATCAACGCAGATGATGTCCCCCTCTTTCCATTTGCCCTGTAGCATCTCCTCAGCAAGAGGATCTTCTATCAACGTCTGGATCGCACGGCGCAAAGGACGGGCCCCGTAGATTTTGTCGGTGCCCTTTTTAGCAACAAGATCACGTGCCGCATCTGTGAGCTCGATTGACATGCCTTGGGCGACAAGGCGACGCCTGAGATCGCCTACCATCAACTCAACGATCTTACGCAGCTGCTCCGACGTCAGCGACTTGAAAACTACAATCTCGTCTACACGGTTCAGAAACTCTGGGCGAAAGAGCTTCTTGAGCTCGCTTTCAACCCGGCTGCGGATCTCTTTGTCAGACAAGCCCTCGTCACCCTGGCTGGTAAAGCCCATTGGAGAGGTCTGCGCGATCTCTCGAGCGCCAATATTAGATGTCATAATCACAACGGTGTTAGAAAAATCTACATGGCGTCCTTGTCCATCAGTCAAGCGGCCCTCATCAAGAATTTGCAGAAGCACATTGAAAACATCCGGATGAGCCTTTTCAATCTCATCAAAAAGCACAACAGAGTATGGGCGACGACGAACGGCTTTGGTCAGCTCACCGCCTTCGTCATAGCCAACGTATCCTGGGGGGGCGCCCACAAGCTTGGATACTGTATGGCGCTCCATGAACTCGCTCATGTCGAATGTTATAAGCGCATCTTCGCTGCCGAAAAGAAACTCCGCCAGTGACTTCGCGAGTTCGGTTTTGCCGACGCCGGATGGGCCAAGGAAAATGAATGATCCTCCCGGGCGGTGGGGGTCTTTCAGAGGGCTTCGGCTACGGCGAATTGCACGTGCAACGGCAGAAACAGCCTCATCTTGCCCAATGACGCGCTGATGAAGCGCCTCTTCACAGCGGAGGAGTTTAGATGCCTCGGCCTCCGTGAGGTTTGTGACGGGAACGCCTGTCATGTCAGAAACCACGTCAGCGATGGCATCCTCGTCAACTGTTACGACATTCAAGGCCTGCTTGTCATGCCAAGTCTGCTCGAGCTCTTTGCGCTTGGTTGTAAGAGCCTTCTCTTGGTCTCTCAGGCGCGCCGCCTCTTCAAATGCTTGGGCAGATGCCGCCTCATCCTTCTTTGCCGAGACATCTGCAAGCTCCTTGTCAACTTGAGCTAGCTCAGGAGGCAATGTCATCTTATGAATACGGGTTCGGGCTCCCGCCTCGTCAATAACATCGATAGCCTTGTCTGGCAAGAAACGATCTTGGACGTAGCGATCCGCCAATGAAACGGCCGCTTTGAGCGCACCTTCGGTATAGTGCACGTGGTGATGCTTCTCATAGCGAGATTTCAGGCCATGGAGGATCTTAAGGGTATCCTCTACGCTCGGCTCTCCAATAATTATCGGCTGGAAGCGTCGCTCGAAAGCAGAGTCCTTTTCTATATGCTTACGATACTCCTCAACTGTCGTCGCGCCTATGACCTGAATTTCCCCTCGCGAAAGAGGAGGCTTCAAAATAGAGGCGGCATCCATTGAGCCCTCAGCGGATCCAGCGCCAAGCACTGTGTGTATCTCGTCAATGAACAAAATCACGTCTTTGCGCGACTCGACCTCTCCGATGACTTTTTTCAAGCGCTCTTCGAACTCGCCCCGGTACTTCGAACCTGCGACCATAGCTGCCATGTCAAGAGTCCATATTTGCTTGCCACGTAGGATATCAGCTACGTTCCCAGACGCAATAAGTTGCGCCAAGCCCTCCACTACAGCTGTCTTGCCAACGCCTGGGTCACCTAGAACGAGTGGGTTATTTTTCTGGCGACGCGCCAACACCTGCATCACCCGCTCTGTCTCGCGGTCACGGCCGATCACAGGATCAAGCTTGCCCTCCGAGGCAAGCTTCGTGAGGTTGCGGCCGTACTTTTCAAGCATCGAATCTCCGCCCTCGTCTTCGGTGGGCGTAGCGCCCCCAAACAGCTGGCCAAAGCTCACTGGTGCAGCTTGCTGACCATGAGCCTCGCCTGGCTTATCCTTTTGAATGAGCTCGGAGACCGCATTGCGAATTGCGTCTGCCGAAATACCCATGCGGCCAAGCGCCGTCATTGCGATGCCATCGCCCTCAGAGACTATGCCCAGCAGAAGGTGCTCAGTGGCAATATAGGTCTGGCCACGAGCCATGGTTTCCCGATATGCGTCCTCGAGGACGCGTTTCGCTCGCGGCGTGAAGGGTATGTGTCCTCCGCTGGTAGATTGAAAGTCCTCCGATGATATTTGCTTGATGGTGGCCAGCGTCTCATCGTAAGTGACATCCAACGAGGCGAGCGCCTGCGCGGCAATGCCGTCGCCTTCCTTGATCAAGGCAAGAAGGAGATGCTCGGTTCCTACGTACATCTTCCCAAGGCTTTGCGCTTCGCTTTGGGCTAGGCTCATCACTTTCCGCGCGCGGTCCGTAAACTTTTCAAACATGCGGGTTGCCCCCTTGAAAACTGGTGTGTGCTCCCCGTACTTTACCCCAGCTGGCCACTATGCAAACACCCGCGACGCCCTTCTCTACTCCGCCACACCCTCAGGACGCATATGCGGAAAGAGAAGCACGTCACGAATGGAAGCCTGATTTGTGAAAAGCATGATCATCCGGTCTATCCCATAACCGATGCCACCGGCGGGAGGCATCCCATATTCAAGAGCGCGAATATAGTCTGCATCGTAGTCCATGGCTTCCTCGTCACCCTGTTTTTTGGCTTCGACCTGCGCTTTGAACCTTTCTTCTTGGTCAACTGGATCGTTGAGCTCAGAAAAAGCATTGGCATATTCGTTGCCCGCAATAACGAGCTCAAAGCGATCAGTTAGACGCGGGTCGTCCTCTTTACGCTTTGTAAGAGGGGAAACCTCAACCGGGTAATCACATACGAAGGTCGGATCGACGATCTCCGATTCACACAGTTCGTCATAAAGAGTAAACAGAAGCTTTCCGGCACCCCAGCCCTCTTTATATTCAAGCCCATTCGCCTCAAGTAACGAGCGCAGATGCTCAACTGGCGTATCCATTGAAACAGGCTCACCGACAAACTCGCTTACGAGCTCAGATAGGGGTGCTGAGCGCCATGTCCCTGACAAGTCAACGGACTTGCCCTGAAACTCTATCTGCTCAGAATCGTTAACGACTTTGTTAGCCTCCTTGAAAAGGCCCTCTGAAAGGCGCTTCATTCCTTCGAGATCACTAAAGGCGCAGTAAGCTTCCATGGAGGTAAATTCAGGATTGTGCGTCAGATCCATGCCTTCGTTACGAAACTGCCGACCAATTTCAAAAACGCGGTCCATACCTCCTACTATGCAGCGCTTCAAATGGAGCTCTGTGGCTATGCGCAAATAGCATTGCTGGTCAAGCGCATTGAAATGAGTGATGAAAGGCTTAGCATTGGCACCTCCAAGTGTCTCTTGGAGAATGGGAGTCTCAACCTCAAGATATCCCTGGGATTCCATGTAATTACGTATTGCAGAGATAATATGGGAGCGCTCAACGAAGACTTGCTTGACTTCAGGGTTCATTATTAGGTCAACGTAACGCTGACGGTAGCGCTTCTCCTTGTCTGTAAGCCCATGGAACTTTTCGGGCAGAGGGCGGCAGGCTTTGGAAAGCATTGTCAACGATGTTGGCGCTATGGAGAGCTGACCTCGACGGGAACGCACGACGGCACCCGTCGCTTCAACGATGTCACCAAGATCAAGCAAGGGTAAAAGTTTCCAGTTTTCGTCACCGAGCACATTGATGCGACAGAAAAGCTGAATGGTTCCGGTTTTATCCTCAAGTACGAGAAAACAAATCTTGCCTTGACCGCGCTTGGCACGAATCCGACCCGCAACTGTAGCGACATCATCCGTGTCCGTGTCGTTTGCTAAATTCGCATAACGCTCTTCCAGCTCTGCGGCATAAGTAGAAACATGCGAGTGAATAGGATAGGGATTTATGCCTGCGTCTATGAGCGCCTTCCGACGGGCGCGGCGGCAAGCTCTCTCGTCGTTCGCGCAAAGACTCTTCTCGCCATGTTCAGTTTGGGCCACAAAGCTCTCCTTTCAAAACAGCCCCGCACCGCCAAACGATGCGGTTGCGAGGCACATGCCATAAAAAACGCTTTTACTGACACAGGCTGCTTATCGTGTGATGTGCGTTATCGTGAGACTGCGCATCTTGCCAGAGGGGGTCGCATAAGATATTTTGTCCCCGACGATATGGCCAATCGCTGCCGACCCAACGGGGGACTCATTAGAAATTCGGTTCTCAAGCGAGTTGGTCTCGGTAGTGCCAACTATGGTGTAGGCAGTCTTCCTGCCCCTATCATCAGCAAATTGCACGGTGCAGCCCAAGGAGACAGAAAGTTCCCCGGAGCCTGCTTCGACGACACGAGCCGTCGAAAGGATTTGCCGAATTTCGTTTATGCGAGCAGCGTTCTTAGCTTGCTCTTCCTTGGCAGCATCATACTCAGCATTCTCCGAGAGGTCGCCCTGGGCACGCGCCTCTTTGATTGCTTCGATGATCTCGGTGCTTTTCTCCCCCTCGAGATACTGCAGCTCATCCACGAGCTTTTGACGACCTTCAGGGGTGAGCGTCATTTCCTTTTTTGCCATGCTCTTCCTTCTATGGAAAACGTATCGTACAGACAGCTGCGGTTCGATGAGTTAATAAAGCTAATTGAGCTTAGCACCGCATTTAGAGCAGAAGGTCGCATCCGATGCGTTCTTTGCGCCACACTTCGGACAAAACTTGCCCTCATCTTCGTCAGCTGAAGCTGAGGTGCTCTCCTCCTCAGCAACGACATCTTCTACATTGTCGCTTTTCTTCTCCTCGTCATCGCCTTCCATGCCCTCACGAACATTCTTAACGGTCTTCCCTAAAGCGCTACCAAGCTTGGGAAGATTCTTTGGGCCAAAAATGAGAAGAACGACAACAAGGATGACGATGATTTCCATAGGTCCAAGATTCATGGAGCAGTCCTTCCTGTAGTGTGGGCGCATGGGCGCAACCATCAAACATAGCAAGCCTTCTGAGGATAAAATTATAGACTCTTACAAACAAGGGAGCAAAGCAGATCTTTCCTTGAAAATACACCTCACAATGGTAGCTGCGCTCTATAGCCAAGCGCCTTTTTACCTCCTAGACCCTCAAGTAGCGTCTCATTGCAATAGCTGATCCCAGAAGGCCCAACAGCACGCCCACTACGATCAAGATCACATAGGTGCTCACGACAACGTTATGCGGTATCTCAAACGACAAAAACGAAAGGGCGTTTGAAATCCGCGGCAGGACTGCATTTGTTGCGGCATTGAGTGTCACAATGGCTAGAACTGCACCAAAGAGGGCTTCCAAAGCCGCCTCAGCCACAAAAGGTCCCCTGATAAAGCTGTTGCTGGCGCCGACCAGCCGCTCAATAGCGATCTCGCGCCTACGGGCAGAAATGGCAAGCCGTATTGTGTTGTTGATGAAAACAAACGATACGAACGTGAGAAGAACAACAAGAGCAATCGTCGCTATCCTCACATAATATGTGACACTAAAAAGCCTCTCGACCGTCTCCCGCCCATACAGTACTGAAGAGGAAACGTTGTCAGGGTCGTCGCATACGCTTTGGAAGTCGGAATCCTGCGTTAGTTTGCTTGCCACAGACTCAACCTGCTCAGGGTCATCCAGCTTAATCACCAAAGAAGCGGGCACCGGATTCTCCCCATCAAGGGCAGCCACCGCATCATCTGCATCACGGTTGCTCATGGTTTCCCGATACTCTTCGAGGGCTTCATCCTTGCTTTTGTAAGTTACGGATTCGACGTTGTCCCAGCTTTCTATTTTACTTTGCAAAGCATTAACGTCGTCTTGGTTTGCGTCATCCGAAAGGAATGCTTGTATTGTGACTCGATCTTCAACATTGCCGACAAGTCCTGAAATCAAAGCGCTGCCTAGTACAAACATGCCAATCATGAACAAGGACAGGAAGATTGTGATGATGGCACCCAAGCAAGTACCAAAGTTGCGATGGAAGTGTCGAAAAGCCTCGCGGAGAGAGTATCTCAAATTAGAGAGCCCCATAGTATCCGTAGCCTCCCCTCTCCTGGTCTCGGACAACATGACCAGTTTCCAGCGCAATCACACGCTTTCTCATAGAGTCGACCATTTCTCGATCATGAGTTGCCATCACAACGGTCGTACCGGTGCGATTGATGCGGTCAAGCAGCTTCATTATTCCCAAAGAGATGGCTGGATCCAAGTTGCCTGTAGGCTCATCGCATACAAGCAGGGGAGGACGATTGACCATCGCACGAGCAACAGCCACTCGTTGCTGCTCTCCACCGGAAAGCTGATCGGGATAGTTACTCATCTTCCCCCCAAGGCCAACAAGACGTAGCACTTCAGGAACCTGGGCTTTTATGACTGAGCGTGGTTTGCCGATACATTCAAGAGCAAAGGCGACATTTTCGTACGTTGTTTTGTCTGGTAAGAGTTTGAAATCTTGAAAGACGCATCCAAGTTGCCGACGCAGATATGGAACTTTGCGATTTTTCATCTTGGTCAAATCTTGACCTGCGACGAGGACGGTACCATGCGTCGCCTTCAGCTCACGGGTCAGCAAACGAATGAAGGTAGATTTGCCCGATCCAGAATGGCCGACAATAAAGACGAATTCTCCTGGATAGATATCCAAGCTGACATTTTCTAATGCAGGCTTATTGGGCTGAGCTGGGTAGATCAGCGTAACATCTCGCATCGAGATCGTAGGGGTTCCGTTTTTAGGAACCGCATGATCTTGATTCTTTGGAATTGGGGAAAAGACACTTGTAAACCCTGGCTGCCGATCAATGTCAACTGAGGTCTTTGAGATACTTTCGGGCTTTGCCACAGATATATCCTCTTTAGGCGCATCTGCTTCCGTGGTTTTTGCCGACGTCATCTTTCGGGCTGGTTTCTCGCCTGCAACAGGATGAGAGGTAGCCGATGGACGCGCCAAGTGCTCAAGTTTCTCCTGATCCCGTTTAGTGTCCTTATCCGCTATCCCCTGTCGCTTTTGGCTGCGAAAGTGGTTGGCCACAAGTTCTCCTTTGTTCGATTCGCGACATAGACAGATATTGTTATGGTAGCAAGCGCTGTAGTATACCCTTTGTAGATCACCTCCATTAGAAAACCCTCACGAAACACGCTTTAGAATAGATGTATGTAGAGCGACTTTCTATGGTAGCCTCACCTGTGGGTGTAGCAAGCTATCCGTGGTCAAAAGCATATTTCTGAAGGATACGACCAACTACGCAATTCTTCAGGCGGAAGTGCAGCAGGCTCTGTTTTGCCTATAGAAAGCGCATGGCAATAGAGCTCTGCGATTTCCTCAATATAGCAAGATTTAAGATACGCGTTCTCTATGTTCGTCTCATCGACGGCCACTGCGCCATGGGCTTGCAGAAGGCAGGCATCAGAGTGTGAAAGCGATGCCGCCACATTGGCGGCAAGCTCTGAGGATCCCGGGCGAGCATAGGGCGCAACTGGAATTTTACCGCTTGAGCTTCGCAGATACTGCATTTCATAGACGACGGCCGGAATGGGCCTATTGAGTACTGCGCACACGGTCGCATACATTGAGTGCGTATGAACAATTGCCGCAACGTCAGGGCGACTTTTATATATCGCAAGGTGCATCAGCACCTCAGAGGAAGGCCTAAGCTGACCGCTACGCTCTATGACATGTGCGTCCATGTCCATGACGATCATATCAGCAGACTTCAGATTCTCACGATCAACCCCAGAAGGTGTGACCACAATAAGGCTGCTATCCCTCTCACGCATCGAAAAGTTCCCGGATTTGTGCTTACACATTCCATCACGCTGGGCCTGCCGCGCAATAGCCAAAACCTGGTCTTTTAAGCTTTCTAACATATTTCTTCTCCTTATGGAAGAAACGCCCTGTCGCAAAGGCAGGGCGATCGCCGCATATTCTGTGGAGAAGCCTAGCCTAAGAAATCTTCAACTTGCTTAGCAATGCCGTCTCCGTCAAGACCAAAATGCGTAAGCAACACATCTCCTGGCGCGGAGGTGCCAAAGGTCCGCATGCCAATGAATTTCATTGGAGAGGGCTGCTCCTGCGCAAGCAGCTCGGCGATTGCAGCGCCTAGCCCTGTGGCCACGTTATGCTCTTCAACGGTGACAACTTTGCCCGTCTTGGCGGCAGAGGTAAGGAGCACTTCCTCATCAAGCGGCTTGACCGAGAAGACATCTATGACTTCGGCAGATATCCCTTCCTTTTCAAGAGTCTTAGCAGCAGCTAGGCATTGTGCGACCTCGACGCCACAAGCCGCTAGCGTAACATCGCTCCCTTGGCGCACAACGCCAGCATATGGCAGGCCGCCCTTGAAGCTCTCATCATATACTTCTGGGACCTTATGACGTCCGAGACGCACGTAAAAGGGTCCGTCATTGGTCGCAGCGAGCCTCAGTGCGGCTTTGGCCGCCCAATAATCCGCGGGCACGAGCACCCTCATCTGGGGAAGGCCACGCATAAGACCAATGTCCTCAAGAGACTGGTGCGTAGCGCCATCTTCTCCCACTGTTATACCGGCATGCGTCGGGCACACCTTGACATTGAGCTGCGCATCGCAAACAGTATTGCGAATCTGGTCATAGGCTCGGCCTGTCGCAAAGACGGCGAAAGACCCGGTAAAAGCCACACGCCCCGTAAGGGAAAGCCCTGCGGCAACGTCAATCATATCTTGTTCCGCAATACCGACATCCACCAAACGCTCAGGGAAGACTTTCCCAAACTCCGCAAGTTTCGTCGAACCGGCAAGATCGGCGTCAACTGCAACAATGTCGAGGCCCTCGTTTACAAGCTCGACAAGAGTTTCTCCATATGCCTCACGCGTTGCCCTTTTAGCCATTTTCGACCTCCTCTTTAAGACGCGCACGCTCAGCGTCAAGCTCGGCAATAGCTATGGCTGCTTGCTCATGATTTGGTGCCTTGCCATGCCACTCTTGTCGGTCTTCCATAAATGACACGCCCTTGCCCTTAACGGTGCAACAGACGACTGCTTGGGGGCATCCCTTGATATCGCCGGCTTTCACGAGCGCATCCTTAACCGCAGCTACATCATGGCCATCTACAACTTGAACGTTCCAGCCAAAAGCTCCTAGCTTGCCAGGGACGTCTCCCAATGAACAGATATCAGTCACATGCCCATCTATCTGCAGATTATTGAGATCAAGCAGCATGGTGAGGTTATCAAGCCCATGATGAGCGGCGAACATCAAGGCCTCCCAATTAGACCCTTCCTGCATCTCGCCGTCACCACAAAGGACATAAACACGATACGGCTGCTTGCCTTGCCTTGCTGCATCCATGCGCATCCCCAAGGCGGCGCCGCAACTTACGGAAAGCCCTTGGCCAAGCGATCCAGAGCAGATCTCTAACCCAGGGCATGCGTGGTTGTCCGGATGGCCTTGGAGCTTGCTGCCAAGCTGACGCAATGTCCCCATATCTTCATCATCAAGCCAGCCAAGTTGATGAAAGGTTGCGTACAGCACAGGCGCGGCATGACCTTTTGAGAGGAAGAAACGGTCGTAAGTGTGATCGTCAGGGTTTTTGCGATCGTAGTTGAGAACTCCTCCGAAAAAAAGCGTTGCCATCATGTCCGCTGCAGAAAGGGAGCCACCGGGGTGCCCTGATCCTGATGCTTCAAGCATTCGTATAATGTCATGACGCATGGAGTTTGCAACAAGCCTAACCTGTGGACTTTTGAGCGGCCCTTTGGTCACGTCAATTGATGCATCCATAGATCTCCCTTCATAATGGCACCGGAGAGATTGACGTCGCTCCGGTGGAGAAGCACAGCAAAAAATCTATTGGGCATCGAGGACTTTCTGCCAGTCCTTATCAAAGTTCGCGCGGCCTTGATCGGTCAGGGGATGCTTCACAGCCTTCTTCAACGCCGCAAATGGAACCGTAGCGATGTCAGCGCCGAGAAGAGCAGCTTGCGTTATGTGGTTGGGGGTACGAATCGATGCTGTTATGATCTCGACTTTGTGGTCAACGTTTTTATCCCATGTGTAGTTCTTGATGACCTCTACGACATTGGCGAGCTGCTCGATGCCATCCTCGGCTATGTCATCGAAGCGACCAACGAATGGAGAGATGTAACGAGCTCCGGCGTTGGCAGCAAGCAGCGCCTGCGTAGGAGAAAAGACAAGTGTCATATTGACGCGTATGCCTTCGGCGGCGACCGTATGGCAGGCCGTTAGCGCTTCTTCACAAATGGGGAGCTTGACAACGATGTTGGGAGCAAGCTTGGAGAGACGCCGTGCATCAGCAATCATGTCTTCCGTCGTTTTGGCTTGGGACTCTGCAGAAACTGGCAGGCCTTCACAGATATGGCAGATCTTTACCATATGATCTTCAAAATCTGCCAGCTTGCCTCCTGTGCGAGCATATAGGCTTGGGTTGGTGGTGACGCCTGAAAGCACGCCCCAGCTCTCAGCCTCACGAATTTCATCTAAGTCAGCAGTGTCAATGAAGAATTTCATAGTACCTTCCTTTCTATAACAACTTATCTATACGCATTATCTTCCAATAAACTGTCATATGCATTCTCTTTATGGACTAAGCCTCCTGAAGCCCTCGCCAAAGGCCTCGTGCACCTCTGAAATAATGACAATAGCATCAGGATCCCTATGCGCAACTATATCTTTCAGATGTGTAGTTTCTGAACGGTCAAGCACGCAAAAAAGCAATGACCGGTTATTACCGCTCCATGTGCCACGAGCTTGCAGCTCGGTACAGCCACGTCCAAGATCGTACATAACGTCATTGGCAATCTCTTCATGGTGCTCTGAAATGATATATGCAACTCGCTCAGAGCGTGGGCCATCAACTACCGCATCAACAACCTTGCCAGCAATGAACATGGCGACTGTTGCATAGAGAGCATTGCCTAGAGAAAAAACCGGAATGGACGCCGCAACGATTACCGCATCAACACATACCGAGACTGTCCCTACTGGCGCACCTGTCCTTTTTGAAAGGAACTGGGCAACTATGTCAGTCCCTCCGGTGTTGCCTCCAGACAAAAAGACAATGCCTATGCCAACGCCAACCATCACACCACCCCACAGCGCAGAGAGCAAGAGGTCTCCTTGGCTTAAATTTGGCGCCAGGGGGGCAAGCAAATCTGTAAATATCCCCGACAAGAGGATGCCAGCGACGCTGCGGATGACATATTTGTTGTTATGAGTTCGCATCTCCACCACAAGCAACAAAAGGGCATTCATCGCGATGGTTTGTGCGCCGACGGGTAAATAGACGCCTTGGCTACCAGCGATTGCATACGTAATGGTGGCGATACCGGTAAATCCCCCCGCCGCTAAGCCATTGGGGACCTCAAAGCAGTCAATCCCGATAGCATAAATAAGGGATCCGACAACAATCAGCCCAGCATCGCGCAGTGTGCGCCGAACAGAAAAGTGCGTCCATACTATCTCGCTCACGACGACTCCTTTAGACCAGCCGCCCAACGATGATATGCCACGATGAACTTATCGAGGTCTCCATCCTGCAAAACTGAGTCAACATTACCTGTCTCAACTCCTGTGCGCGGGTCTTTGACAAGCTGAAATGGGTAAAGAATATAATTTCTTATCTGGTTTCCAAACGATATCTCATGCTTCGGACCGCGAAGCTCATCAATCTCAGCCTCACGCTTTGCCTGTTCTAGCTCAAAGAGCCGACTGCGCAAAATACCCATAGCGACAGCTTTGTTTTGCAACTGGCTACGCTCATTTTGGCAAGTCACCACCGTGCCGGTAGGAATGTGAGTTATCCGAACAGCTGAATCAGTAGTATTTACGCCCTGCCCACCTGGACCTGAGGAATGGTACACGTCGATGCGCAGGTCAGAGGGCTCAATTTGCACCTCGATGTCATCAGGCAAAACGGGCAACACCTCAACGCCTGCAAATGTTGTTTGACGCCGTTTCTTTGCGTCAGTCGGGGAGATGCGCACAAGGCGATGGACGCCGTGTTCAGCGCGCAGCATGCCATAGGCATTTTTTCCGTGGACGGTAAACGTCGCATGGTCTATGCCGATTACATCAGCTGCCGGCGCATCGTTAACGGTAACCTTCCAATTCCTGCGCTCGCAATACCTCAAGTACATGTGCAGCAGCATGTCACACCAATCTTGGGCTTCGAGACCCCCTTGACCTGGTGTTATAGTAACTATCGCATCACCATGATCGAAGTCGTCTGTAAACCAGCTGGCAAGCTCAAGCTCGTCAAGATCATGCGAGAGCTCTTCGGACATGCCCTCTGCTTCATTGAGCACTTCTTCGTCCCCCGTCTCCTCCCCCAACTCAAGGGCTGCCTTGACGTCATCGAGGCGCTTGTATGCCTCATCAATAGCGCTGACGTCTGACTTAGCGTTAGCGAGGCGAGACATCGTCTCGCGAGCGGCATCGGCATCCTTCCAAAAACCGGGACATGTGCTCTCTTGCTCAAGCTGCCGTATGACGTCGCGCTTTTCATCGGTATGCAGGTAGCCCTCCACACTCTTTAGCCTGCTTGCCAGCGCGTCCAATTTTGCTTCGCCAAAATCTGCCATTTATCGATTCCTGCCATGACAATTCTTAAATTTCTTACCGCTACCACAAGGGCAGGGGTCGTTGCGACCGACACCTACATAGGGATCTGGGTCATCTGACTTGCGATATGTCGTTGGTTTGGCTGGGGCATGGGGAGCCTCCCCACTTTCAGCCCGCCTTCCTGCTTGGCGAATGGGGCTTGCACGACGCGCAGCCGAATGGTCCCCATCAACTTCTGCAGGGCCGGAGAAGCGAGCCCCACGTAACTCGTCAGGGACTTCCTGAACTGTCTGAGCTGGTGCGCGTCTCAACTCCAGATGCAATACCGTCCGTAGAAAGTCCTCGTACATCGTATTGACCAGCTCAGTAAATGCAGCAAAAGCTTCGCTCTTGTACTCAACGAGTGGGTCACGCTGCCCAAAGCCACGCAAACCAATGCCTGTCTTCAAATAATCCATATCCTGCAAGTAGTTCATCCAACGCGTATCAATAACACGCAGCATGACCTGGGCGGAGAGAGCCTGCATAACGTCTTTGCCCCACTGCTCGGACTTCTGGGCATAGCAAGTGCTCACAAAACTAATAACAGCGCTTTTAAGGGCCTCGTTATCGAACTCTTCATCCAGCTCAGGCACGTTAGCGCGACCCGTAAGCTCTTGCAGCCACTTTTTCAGACCGTTCAGGTCCCAGTCTTCAGGATCGGCATCTTGCGGACAAAGCTCGTCAACCTTGCGCTTAACGGTATCAGCAGTAACGTCGTTCACATGCGCAGTCAGATCCTTCCCGTCTAGGATCTTATTGCGCTCTTCATAAATGACTTGACGCTGCTTGTTCATGACATCGTCGTAGTCAAGGACGTTTTTGCGCATAGAGAAGTTTATTTCTTCTACCTTACGCTGAGCACTCTCGACGGCTTTCGTCACCATCTTTGATTGTAAAGGCATGTCAGCAGGCAGCTCCATACGACTCATCCATGCGGAAATTTTGTCCATGCGATCCCCGCCGAACAAGCGCATGAGATCATCCTCAAGCGACAGGTAGAATTGTGTCTCACCAGGATCTCCCTGACGCCCGGAGCGCCCGCGCAGTTGGTTGTCAATACGCCTACTCTCATGGCGCTCGGTGCCAATGACACAAAGGCCACCAGCATCTAAAACATGCTGGCGCTCTTTTGAGCAGATGCTCTCTGCCTGCTTTTTTGCGGCATTTATCTGCTCCGCAGAAGCGTCGCTTGGCTCAATGCCCTTTTGACGCAAAAGTCCGTCGGCCATGGCGGCGGGATTACCCCCCAACAATATGTCCGTCCCGCGGCCAGCCATGTTGGTGGCAATCGTAACGGCCCCTTCACGACCAGCCTGCGCAATTATTTGCGCCTCACGCTCATGGTATTTTGCATTTAAAACCTCATGCGGGATACCGCGCTTATCCAGCAAACGTGACAGATGCTCCGAGCTCTCGATTGAGACCGTCCCGACCAAACATGGCTGGCCCTTCTTATGGCGCGCCTCTACATCATCGATAACAGCACCAAATTTGGCGTCTATCGTCTGATAGACAAGGTCGTCGTGGTCAACGCGAATGATCGGTTTGTTAGGAGGAATGGCTTGCACGGGCAAATTATAAATTTCACGAAACTCCGCGTCTTCTGTCATCGCGGTGCCAGTCATACCGGAAAGTTTCTCATAAAGACGAAAATAATTTTGAAGGGTGATCGTCGCAAGGGTTTGGTTTTCCTCACGAACCATCACACCCTCTTTCGCCTCAACGGCTTGGTGCAACCCTTCTGACCAGCGCCTTCCCTCCATAATACGGCCGGTGAACTCATCGACTATCTTGACCTCGCCATCCATCACAACATAGTCTTTGTCTCGATGGAGCATGTATTGGGCTTTAAGGGCCTGCTGCAGATGGTTCACAAGTTGGCCAGACATGTCAGCATAAATGTCATCGATGCCAAGGTTTCGCTCGACTTTTTTTAGTCCGCGATCTGTAACGGTGATCGTGCGCTTCGCTTCGTCCATCACAAAGTCCCCTGTGGGATCCGGCTTTTCTCCTGTTAGTGGGTCGACAGGTTGTTCTTCTCCACGCGTAAGTCCGCATACCGCACGGGCAAAGTCCTTGTAGGTGCTCGTTGACTTCGTGCCCGCTCCAGAAATAATAAGGGGCGTACGTGCCTCATCAATAAGAATTGAGTCAACTTCATCGATGATTGCGTAACTGTGGCCACGCTGCACGCGCATGTCCGCACGGGTCACCATATTGTCACGTAGATAATCAAAACCAAATTCAGAGTTTGTTCCATAGGTAACGTCTGCTTCGTACGCAGGCTTTTTAAGCGAAATCTTCATGCCATTCTGCAGAAGGCCGACACTCATGCCCAAAAAATGGTAGATTTGGCCCATCCACTCGCTATCTCGCTTGGCAAGATAGTCATTGACTGTCACGATATGGACGCCTTTGCCAGCAAGCGCATTGAGGTAGCCAGCCAGTGTTGAGACGAGCGTTTTGCCTTCACCGGTTTTCATCTCGGCTATCATGCCGCGATGTAACGCGACTCCGCCGATGATCTGCACATCGAAATGCCGCATCCCAAGCGTGCGCCGTGAGGCCTCCCTTACAACTGCAAAGGCCTCTGGCAAAAGATCATCAAGTGCCTCTCCAGCAGCAACACGCTCTTTAAATAGTGCAGTCTGCCTTTGGAGCTCGGCATCGTCCATCGCCTGATAGGTCTTTTCAAGATCATTAACCTTGTCAGTAATAGCCATAAATTCCTTGAGCTGCTTATCTGACCCACGAGACATGAGTTTTGAAAAGAGGTTTGCCATGCTTGCCCTTCACACGAGTGGGGTGAGCATAAACTCACCCCGCTATACCACTTTCTTGATACGGTATTGCATTACAGGCTCTATGATACCCGTCGCCACACACAACCACTAAATAAGCGCAGCTCAAATCCATGGGGTGTTCACTAATTGAAAGTCTTATCTGTTTCTTCGCCTTCTGCTTCACTTGTCTTTTCGTCACCATCGATTAGATCTTCTACGAAGCGCCTCAGGCTCTTTGAGGGCGGCATGCCTGTTGCACTTACTGCTTCTGCATAAAATCTAACAAAAACGTCGTGCGCTTCCGCCCGTCTTCCTGCCGCGCAAAGAGACTCAATATAAATTTCAATAATATCTTCACGATGGCGGTAGCTGGCATAGGCATCATGCGCAAGCTGGATAGCAAGTTGGCACTTATCACTTGAAAGAGCCGCACGCGCACCCACAACCATGGCATCTGCGAACATCATGCGCAATAGCTCACGGCGATCATTTAGTATAGGAATTCCGCCCACAGCCTTACAGTCAAGATCGCCGTTATAAAGATCATGCGCCTCACAAACCGCTTTTATGACCGCACTGTTTGAACCTTCTTCTTTATTTGCCTTTTTTGCAGCTTTCACAAAAAGGTCAATGTCACAAATCACCGTTTCAGGATTTAGTCCAATTGTCCCATCCGCCTTATTGCTAATAAACGGATCTATCCCAAGCTCTTTCGCAGCGAGCACCTGTCTTGCCCCGCTTGTCGCTTCATAGAGACGCTGCATGCCAGTTATAGTATCGGTATCAGGCCAAATAGTATTTATGATGTCATAACGCCGCATCAGGTGACCTTCTTTTGCAACAAGCAAACCCAAGAGCAGCCGCGCTCTTCGCTTGTTAAGCCGTTCCGCAGAAACAAGACGACCGTCTATCGAAGCGGAAAACCTTCCCAACATTGAAAAGTAGATATGCTTGGAATGGACTTCTCTTCGCCGGCTTTGGCCTTTCCTATGTGCTATAGGATCACCTATCGATGTATCAGGCAAGGTCACTGTAGGCGACTCCTCTACAGCAGACTGTTCATGGAGGTGTTGCCGTGTACATACATCTTCCATAGCAACTCTCCATGATCTGGGCATATGAAGAGCAAAAATTGTCGATATGCGCCCACAGTCATTTCTTAAGACATCTATTAGCCAATAGGCGTCGCGTACGAGAAAAGATGTTGAGAGCACTTTGAATTTGCTGGCATAAGCTCCTCTTCCCTTCTCTGAGATCTCAGTGGAAGATACCTCTGGAGCATCACATCCAATAGCCACCAGCATATTTGCCAGGTCTTTGGCTATTCCTTGCAGCTCTTGGCTCTTTGCCAATCGCCGAAGGCAACCACGTTCACCAAGTAGTGTCTGAATAACCGCATCTAAAAAACACGCACAATCAGCTGCGTGCTTCAGCGAGATCTTTCTAGCAATTTCAGCTGCCTTACTCACTCTTACATGGGCCCCAGTCAAACTGCCGCCACGCAAAGCGCTAACCGCAGCTCCTAATAGAAAAACAGCTTGGTAGGCAGCATCTCCTTCTCTTTCTGCACAAGCGATCGCCTGCTCAAGACGTCCATTTGCACTTTCTCCGGACAGAATTTTAATAATCTCGACAAAAGCTCGCTCATAACAGGTAAGACGACGGGAATGCGAGCTTTCAATCAGTTGCCGTGCCTGCTCAAACATATGGCGCACATTGTTCGAGGAAGTTTCCTCGAGAAAGGCGGACGCAATGACTGCGTCATTGATAAGCATCACATCAAAAAGAGAGGATGGACTCTCTTTGAGCCTCCCATCTGATAGGCGAGAAACTGCTTGGCTAAAATGCCCTGATAGCAATAAGGTCCTAACTTCAATATGGTCAAGAATCGCTTCTGAAAGTGAATCCCTGGCTGCCATTGGAAGATCCTCAGGCGCTACCCCTCTGGTTATCCCCCTAGAAGCTCCAAGGAGTCTCAGGTGGTTTAGTCGCATCCGTTTGAAAGAATCGCAAGATGCATTTCCAAAAGGCGTGTTGAAGCGTTGCATGACGCGGTTTGTGTTTTCTTCAACAAAAGTCATAGCAGTGGCAGATTCCTCGAAGCCATCTTCTTCTTCCATGCACGACTTACGCGCAAGCGCTAAGACGTCACGCACAACTCCGACGGTCCCTGATGCACAGAGCTCAACTCCCCATCGCAAGACTTCGCGACACCTAAGCTCAGGATAGGTACATAAGGTGCAGCAAATACCAGCGCGCCTATACTTACCTTGAGACGCAAGCACCTCACTCGCTCCTATGCATATCTCATCGAAGTTAGACCCCAAGCCCCTAAGGGACATATAAGAGCTGCTAAACCAATGGTCATCGATGATACCCGCACAGGCAAACGTTGAGGCAAGAAGATCGATCCCAAAAAAAGGAGCTTCACGGGCTAGCCATAACAGGGACTCTTCATCCAGTTTTCCAACTACACACGACAGGTTTTCAAAGCTCCCACTGCCTAGGAGCATCATGGCAAGCCTTATTTTACGCTCGCGGAAAGGAATGCCGAGACGCAAAGAAAGGCCGACCAAACGGCGTAAAGATTCTGCGTAGCGACTACGCGCAGGATCTTGGGCATCTGAAAGAGCACTTACTAACAAGGGAATGCCACGGGTAAGCCGCATAGCTTCATGTACCAAGTCATCTTTTACCAAAGGATCACGATAGAGTAGTTCAGGAGCTCCAAGACAGACAGCTTCTGGAAGAACGTCCATCAACTGCTCAGCCTCGGGCCTTAACGTTACCACCACGCCACAACCAGCCTGAGACATAAACCGCAAGGTAGTGCCAAGCTCACTTAGCGTACTTTCATCTACAGAAGGAAAGTCATCAACAAAGACAGACACATGTTTGCTCTTCAACGTATGTAGACAATCAACTGCTTCCTCGGAGATAGCTTTGAGCTCTTTTGAAAACTCGTCGATGCTCCCATTACAGTAGCAACGAAATTGCTTGGCCGCTTTCTTTTGATTGCCTGCAGCAATCTCTCGTCCAACTGCAGTTTTATTCATACCTGGTTCACCAATAACCAAAACAATTTCAGCATCTTGTACGGGTTCAAATTTACAAGGAGGAAGTAGCGCAGTACCTATGTCCTTACACTCTTCTCCTGCTCCCGTAGTACTGCCACTATTGTGCGCCTCGGGACCCCAGTTATCGAATGAATCTCTTACAGCTGACATTCTTTCCTTCCCCCCTTCAAGTCCCCGCAAATGGTTGTTTGGTATTGCGGCGGGAACAATACGATTTCCAAGATGCACCAAATGGAGAAAAAACTCTCTTATAAAACGGATGAGTGTAAGTCGCAAAACTATAAGTTTCCTGAAATTTTAATAACAAGGGTTTTCCAAAAAAGAACGCAGTTATATGCAAAATTAAGACAAGTTATAATCAATTTTATAATTAGTTAAGCTAAAAAAACAGTTCGGTAAGTGGTAGTGCTTTAATAGCCTATTAAAAAGATTATAGAAAGACCCAGGCATCTAGAATGCCTGGGTCTTTCTAGACAAAAAATGCCCCTGATTGGTCAGCGACGTCCTACTCTTCCACGGACTACACCGCAGTACCATCGGCGCTAGGGGACTTAACTTCCGGGTTCGGAATGGGACCGGGTGTACCTCCCCCGCCATGGTCGCTGACCAATCAGGGACATTCAACTCAAGGGAACGCTCAACCGTACCCTCAGGGCCGCACAGCGTAATAAATATATCTCCCACAAAATCAAACTAATCAAAATAAGAAGAGCTCGACCGATTAGTACAGCTCGACTGAAGCGCTCACACGCCTTACATCTGCTGCCTATCACCTCGTAGTCTACGAGGGGTCTTACCGAAAGGAAAACTCATCTTGGGATTGGCTTCCCGCTTAGATGCCTTCAGCGGTTATC
>DHPN01000011.1:86876-119522 GCA_002407925.1 Atopobiaceae bacterium UBA5363 | reverse complement strand
GTCTTCTTGAGATCTATCACGATTATGGACAGCTGGCGAGCAGATGCGCTCTGGTCGGCCGTTATGGTAAAGGGAACGTCCTCGGCTGTCTGGTGATCTGCTGAGGCTGATACCTCATGGAGAACATAGCTGCCAAGCGGAAGGTTCGCAAAGAATGCCGTGCCGTTGTCGCCTGTTGTCTGTGTATCTACGACTTGCGAGCTAGAGCTGTCAATGACCTCGAAGGTGCTGCCAGACAACGCAGACTCTGTCACGGCGCCGTCCTTATAATCGGCGCCTTGCTTGGTCACAGTCAGGCTGCCTATGGCGATGTCTTGCTGGCTGCCGAGGTCAAGGGTGCTGGTATCGCTGTTGATGGCGCTGTTCGAGTCATGAAGCGACACGTTGATCGTGAGGGGCGCATAGCCTATCGGCGCAGTCGTCTCGACGATCGTATAGTCACCGTAGGGGATGTTGGTGAAACTGACCTTGCCGTCCTGGTCGCTCGTTTGGGTCGCGACCCCCGAGATGGGGTTGCCGTCAGTGTCGCACAGGGTGAAGGTGGCCCCCTCAAGCGGCTGGCCTCCGTCGCCGAGCTTTGTGAACGTGATCGTGCCAGTCTTCAGCTCGTCAGAGAAACTGAGGCTCGATATGGGTTCGCTAATTGGATTTCCTTGATCATCGTAGAGCTGTATCTCACCCGCGCTCTTCTCCAGCTCGAAGGTGTAGGACGTCGCTGAAGACGTATAGTCAGCGGAAGGAGTCTGCTCCTTGACGGTGTAACGCGTGTTGTAGTTGATATGGCTAAAGGTAGTTTGGCCATCATTGTCCGTCGCATCTGAAACCCGAATGAGGTTTCCATAGCCATCATAGAGACCAAATGTCGTGCCAGAAAGCGGCGCGTCAGTTACGCTGTCATGTTTTTCAACCGTTACGCTTCCCGTTGTCCCCCAAGCAGAGCCACTAGAGGTGGAGAAAGCCACTTC
This sequence comes from Atopobiaceae bacterium UBA5363, assembly GCA_002407925.1. Taxonomy (GTDB): domain Bacteria; phylum Actinomycetota; class Coriobacteriia; order Coriobacteriales; family Atopobiaceae; genus Olegusella. The sequence continues at coordinate 118,557 of DHPN01000011.1, read as the reverse complement.
TTGCTCGCTCGACGTGGTCTCTTCGGAATATTTGGAGCTCGTCAAGTTGATGGTATTTGAGAAGCTTGTCCCCGACGCATAGGCAGCCCCAACGGTAGTACGGAATATCAAGAGATACGGAGAGCTATCACCTGCGTCTGAAGAGCTTGGCACAGTAAAGGTGAACACGTTTGTGCTTGCATCATATGAGACGTTGTCTGCTGTCAGGTCTACAGCTGTCCCATCAACGGAGAGGACACCGTTGGAGTAGGTGGGGGAAGGGGTGAGGGTACCGTCTGAGTTCAAAGACTGCTTGTAGAGCTTAACCGAAGAGGTGTCAAGCTCAAGGCCTTGCTGAAAAGTGTCAGTAAGCGTAATGCCGCTTAACGCTATTTGGTTCTGGTTTATCTCGACAGCCCAGTCAATGTATGCATTCCCTGACTCGTAGTAGCCGGTTTTCGCGACAAGCGTGTTCGAGATGGTCTGACTGGCCTTAGCCTGGGTTGAGCCTCTTTCGTTGCTTATGAGGGTCGCGCTGTTGTCTATGGTCTTGCTGCCATTTTGGCCGAAGTAGTCATTGTAGTCTGAGTCCGTCTTGTTGAGCTTGGTTTTAAAGGTAATTGTCTTGGTGCGATTCGCAGGGGTCTCATCATTGAGATCCCCAAGCTGAATCGTTAGGAGCTTGCTGTCCGAGTCGTATGAGTAGTACGGATAGACATCAGAGGAGCTGCCAATAGGCACGCCGTCAACTTCAATGGAGCCTGTCTCCAAATCAAAGTCGTTGAGACTCTTGTTGTCATCAGTTCCCGTTAAATCGTCAGTGACGCTCACGCCTGTCAGCGGAACTTTGTCATTGTTAACGACGATCTTCCATGTTATCTCATGCGTCACATAGTCATAGCTTGCCGCTGTCTTGCTTATGACGTTCGGTTTGACATTTTGGTGCTTAGTCACAGTTGATTCCGGATTGGTTCCTCCGGGGGTGAGAGTGACCGAATTTTCGTAGCTGCCAGAGCCTCCAGCCCACACCGATGACTCAGAGTCAAGCAACTCCGTTTTGTAGGTGATGGTGTAGGACGAAGATATGTTGCCAAAATGGTAGGTAAGCACAGGGCCAGATGACAAGTCACCTGCCACAGAGAAAGAATAATCACGCGTCAAGCTGTTAACCGGGGCGCCGTCCGGCGTGATGCTAAAGGTATCGGGCAGATATTTTTGCCCTGGGCCGATTGTGTCTGTGACAGTCGCATCAGACAACTCGCGAGCATTCCCATTGACAACGATCGTCCACGTGATGCTGTGGGTCGTGGGGTCATACTCCGAGCTCTTCGTGATAACAGAGCTTGCTATCGACACTGAGGAGGAGCCGGTTGCTCCTTTTTCTAAATAGCTGTTGTCGTCAGATGTCATCTTCACCGTGTTGTCGAAGGTCTGTTTCTGGTTTGTCTGCCAGTAATCACTTGGCAGGCTCGTCGAAAACGTCAGCGTGTGAGCAGATGAGATATCTCCTGCGTTGTAGGTCAGCACTCCATTTTCATATTTGTAAGTACCAGGTTCATCCCCAGAAGCTACTACTGTTCCGTCGAGTTTAATTGAGCTGGCGTCCAATGTGAGCCCATCGGGAATTGTGTCACTAACCTGGACGTCCGTCAGAGAGAGATCATCTTTGTTAAAGTTGATCGTCCAGTCGATCTTGCCCGTGCTTTGGTTATATTGGCCACTTTTTGAAATAAATTCGGGTGTAGAGACAGATATAGTGGCAGAAGGGTTGTCCGGAGAGGCCCCATCATGTTCGAAGGTGGCTGTGTTACTCACGCTGTTACCGTAATACTGGGACGGATCGCTCACCTTTGTCTGATAGGTAACAGTCATCTTACCCTCAAACGTATCGGGGAAGGAATAGTCGAGGGTCCCTGTCTTTTCAGTATCGCCCCCAACGGCAGGCGTATAGGTAAAAATACCAGTTCCCGTGCTGGTGGAGGAGTCATACACCACCTTGCCGTCTGAATCCGTCACTTTGAAGGATCCTGGCACATACGTCTGGCTTCCATCAACACCAGGTTCAATTACATCCGTCAGATGACCGTTCTGAATGGTCGTTGAGTTTTCGTTGAGAGAAACAGTCCACGTGAAGATACCCGTATCAGAAAATGTCTTTTCGTCGTATGATCCTGCTTTTTCGTTTTCAGCATCCGGCTGCTGGAAGTGAACGTCAACATACTTAATATCACTTCCAACTTGGAAAGGTATTTTTACAACATCAGTGTTGGCGATGTTTTCTTTGTTAAACCATGTGTTTATCGTAAAGACGCCGCTGACGTCCTTATGCGTCTCAGAGAACTCATTGAAGGTGATGGTACCTGTCCATTTCCCCGTATTTTCATCTTCTGTTACATCAACATGCGCAACAATATCGCCCCCAGCATCTGTTAAATCCTGGGAAATCGGATTCGTTAGCTTGATTTGCTCTGGAATCACAAATGAGTACGTATCGCCTGCCTTGGGCATTTCATCATTGCTGAGGCTATCGGGAATTTCGAAGTTATACGTTACGTTGACAGCAGCGTCCTTGGGCACATCCTCGCCCAAAGGATCTCCGTTAGCATCAGTGAGCTCTACGCTTGTGAAAAAAGGAAAGCTTACAGGGCCGGTGGCATTTTCGTCCTCTGCCGCCTGAGCTTGACTAGGCAACATGAAAGGCAATCCAAGCACAAACAGAAGGGCGACAATGAATGCAGCGAGTCTCTTCTTCCCCATCTTTTTCTCCCCTCAAGAAAACTTTATGCTTATGAATATTCCTTTTAAATTTTATATTTAAAATCTGAATCTAAGCTGAGGCTTTTTGGGATCTTAGCACTCAATCCTAGTAAGTGAACAAAAAAGTAGGTAATTGTCCCTCTTTTATTCGCAAATGATTTGGTGCTAGTCCAAGAAAATGGGCCTTCACCCTATTGTCTATAGCTTCAAGGATCGCATCATCACGTGCCACAAGAAGCGCCACTTCTGGCTTTTCTGCGCAATATCAGGCACAGGCCCAACAAGGAGCGCGACGCCGGCCGGCGGCGCCGCAGAGCTCAGCGTCTGGCAAGATAAGATCTCTGCCCGCTCACCAGGTAGCTCACGCCGCCAATCGTGATGTAGTCATGATCGACCTCATCAGTCGAGAGCCCCTCGTAAAAGGAGCTCGCGCCAAGTTCGCTGAAGTACGACTCGATCGACAGGCCCTGTACTCGTCAGTCTCCTCCACATTTTTCACGAACAGCATGCTCTGGTCACTTGAGAACATCCAGTATTGCTTGGAGGAGCTGTCAAGCGTCCCGAGGATGTCCTTGATAATCTCGTCGTTGTCGCGGTCCTGCCTTTGGTTGATCTGCTCCACGACGAGCTTGATATAGCCGTCCTGCTCGTCGGCATAGGTCGCTAGAACGCCGTTTTCGATGCCTCTCATCTGAAAGTACGACAGCACCAAAAAGACTGCGACCACAAGCGCCACCACAAGCGTGACACGAGGCAGCCAACGCCTAGGTGAGGAGCTCGTATGTGTGCTTTTCCAGCTCAAAGGGCTTCCTTCTGATCGACAGCTTCTGCGTTGACCCATGACCTCAGCCTCCCGATAGGCTTTCCGACCTCGACGAGCTCCTTGCGGAAGGCCTGCCCGAAATCAGCCCGCTCCTCAGCGAAGCCGCACGTCTGCCAGACGCTTGTCGTCCCGATGCTGTTGATGATGCCGGCGAAGCGGATGAAGAAGGTAATGAGATTGAAGAGCGGCAGCAGCAAGACGACCCAGAAGTGCACTATCTCGCAGATGATGACGATGCGCAGCACGTTAGCGGCAATGAGGAAGGCAAGGCCCCCGACCGCGACCCCGACGCACTCGTAGGCGCTATAGACGTAAAGAAGGCCACAGGCGAGACGAAGGCCATCGACTCAATGACGCCGGAGCACTCCATGTGCGAGCGTCGCCAAGTCAAGGTAGAGATTGCACTCGTCAAACGACGCGCCTGTGGTGACCGTGATCTTGCCGTAGCAGACGTCGCCTGCGCTGAGCTCGTTAATGTTGGTGGAGTTGCCCCACCCTTGCGCGTCAAAGATGTACAGCTCATGGGTGCCCTCGGGCAGGGCTGTGCCAGCCGAGTACCACGTGATGTTCCCGGCAGAGTTCACCGTTACGAAGCGCGGGTAGAACAGGCGCCCGTCACCAAAGTCAAAGGTGACCGCTTGCAAGAACTCTCCCCCGGCCTCCTGTAGATGCTCCGGCATGTTGGTCTTCACGTGCGCAAAGAGGGTGCTGTCGCTCGCATACAGCGCGCCGCTCGCAGGAGCGTCGACGCCGTTGCCTCAAAGGCGAGGCACACATTGCCGGAGTCGTCTTTGCATAGCGCCTTTTCCTCGTACAACATATAGCCGCGTGGGCATTCATTTCCTCTTTAGGCCGCCCGTAACAGGACGCATGAGCAAAAAGCGAGAGCGGTCCACGATGTGCGACCGCTAGTAGTATAACTTCTCCATAAGTTTCAGCCTGAAAGGACGGCAACGGCCCTGTGCGGTACGCTCTATACCAGCAGCACACTTTATGCATTTGACGCTATGCCGATGAAAGGGCGCAGTGAGGAAAAAATGGCTGACGCACACCAACTGAGCACATCTCCGTCTCCGTCAGGGCTCCTCGAGATAGTGGACGCCACCGGCTCCACGAATGACGACGTCGTCGCGCTCGGGCGCGCCAGCGCGCCGCACGGTCGTGCAATTGCGGCGCGCACCCAGACGGCCGGACGTGGACGGCGCGGACATGTGTGGGTGTCCCCGCGCGGCAGCCTATACCTGTCCGTCTTGCTGCGACCGAAGACCTCCCCGAGCCTTTACATGGGACTTTCCGCGGCCTGCGCGCTGGGCGTGCTGGACGGCCTTGCTGCCTGTGGCGCCAGCAGCCACGTGACACTCAAGTGGCCCAACGACGTGCTGGTAGGAGGCCGCAAGCTCGCGGGCATCCTGATGGAGGCCGCACGCGGGCCTGCCGGGCCCTTCGCCGTCTGCGGCGTCGGCGTGAACCTCGTGGCGCCTAAGGGCGTGCGCGCGGAGCGCGACCAGCCGCTCGGGGCATTGGCACCGGGCTGCTTGAGCGACGCCCTGGCAGGAAGGCCAGCTCCCCACTTCGAGGAGCTCGCGCAGGCCGTGCACACGGGAATCGTTACGCGCGCGGATCACTGGGCAGCCAAGATGAGCGACGAGGATGAGCCGCTCTCCCCCATCCTAAAGGACTACCAGGCGCATCTCAGCTACCTCGGATGCAAGGTCGCGGCTGTCTCGCCGTCAGGCGAGCTGTTGTGCGAGGGCGTCTTTTCCTGCGTCGACGGCTGGGGCCGCGCCGTGCTGCTTTCTGCCGATGGAAAAAGGAAGGCTCTGTCTTGCGAGCAGGCGAGTCTTCGGGTGCTGTGACGTATTGCGATTTGAGCAAAACGATGCGCACTGCGACTTCGAGCTGCGCTACAACTTGACTTGACTTTGACTATGCGGTCTGGCTGCCCGATGCGGCAGTGGCCCCTGCCGCAGGCGTCTGTGCAGCGTCGACGGCGCGCAGATGTCCCTCGAGGGGCTCGGCCTGCGTGGGCACGTCAGGCACCTCGACAGGCACCGGCAGCGGAGCGCCTACCTCGGCGCACTTCGCCTCATAGGCACGGGCGATGATCTCGCAGCAGGACTCGCGGCTGAACTTGCCGCGGTTGACAACGAGGTCCTTGCCGGAGTGCAGCTTCCACTGGCCGTTCGAGTAGCGCTTGTAGAACTGCTCGCGGGCCTTCTGCATCTTTTTCACGAGCTTCTCGGCCTTCTCCTCATCGACGTCACGCTTCTCCTTCACGCGATTAACGCGATCTGCCAGGGGAGCACTCACGAGCACGCTGATCATGTTGCGGTTGCCCTGCAAGATGAAGTCGGCAAGGCGCCCCTCAATGATGCAGGACTCCGTGAAGCCGAGGTCCTGGATCACGCTACGCAGGGAGTCGAACAACTTGTCGGCGGCCGTACGCGCATCGAAGCGGTCAGGCAAGAAGGCCATCATCTCGGCCGCCACCTGCTCGTCGTACATCGCGAGCTGGTCCACGGATGCCCCAAGGCGCAGAGAGGCCCTTACAAGCAGCTCGTTGTCGTACAGGGGGATGCCGAGGCGCCGGGAGAGCTCAACGCCGACCTCATGTCCGTCCGCACCGTAGTCACGCGCCATCGCGATGACCACCGGCGCCATCCTTTGGTGCGCCTTTGTATGCAGGTCCTTGTCTTTCGGCTTGTGAGTGTCAGACACGTCGATCCCCTCCTAGGCGATCATGGCCGCTAGGGCTATACCGTCACGACGTGGCGCTGATAGGCGCGCACGAGCAGCGATATGCTGAAGTTAAGCGCGAAGTACAGCAGGAACACAAATCCATATATCACAAGCACGTCACTCAGGCTCGTCGTTTTGGCCATGACTACCTTGGACGTGTACATAAATTCGGCCACATTCACACCGGCGAGGTACGACGAGTCCTTGATGACCGTCGTACATTGGCTGAAGAGCGCTGGGATGATCGTCTTGAAGGTCTGGGGCAAGATCACGTAGCGCATCGACGAAAAGAAGCCGAAGCCCTGCGACTGCGACGCCTCGAACTGGCTTTTGGGTATCGAGTTGAGGCCGCCGCGGATGATCTCTGCCATGACGGCCGAGGTAAAGATCGTGAACGCGAGCACCGAGACGAAGAGGTCGGAGCCCTTCACCGTGAAGTAGATGAACAGGATCCACAGCAGGTTCGGCGTGCAGCGGAACAGCTCGATGTAGGCGCTCACGAGCAGTGAGAGCGGCTTTGGCGCGTACTGTTTCACGAGGGCAAGCACCGTGCCAAATGCGATTGAGAAGATGATGGCGAGCACGGAGATCTGGATGGTCTTGAGGAAGCCACCCATGAGGAAGTTTACGTTCGCAGAAGTAAATGCCTCCATCGCCTTAGGCCTCCTTCGCAGTCGCTGAGCTCAGGCCCGGGATCTCCTTGGCACGCGGCGCGCGCTTGGAGCGCTTCTCCAGCCACTGCATCAGGATGGCCAGCGGGAAGCAGATGATAAAGTAGAGCAGGCAGGCCATGATGTAGCCTTGCAAGTAGCCATAGGTGGAGACGAAGTTATCGGCGTTGTACATCAGGTCGCCGCCGGCGATCAGCGCGAGCACCGAGGTGTTCTTCACGAGGTTGAGGGCCTGGTTGCACAGCGGCGGCAGAATCACCTTGAAGGTCTGTGGCAAGATCACGTAGGCGTAGGCCTGCATGCGCGTGAAACCCTGCGAAAGCGCCGCTTCCATCTGTCCACGCGGCACGGACTCGATGCCAGTGCGAATGACCTCAGATATATACGCTGCATGGTAGAGCCCCACGCCGAGAACGCCGAGGGTAAATGACGAGATGCGCACCGGCGACGCGGCGCCCGTGATCGACTGCAGCAGCTGCGGCCCCACCATGTACATAAAGAAGACCTGCACTGGCAACGGCGTGTTCTGGTAGAACTCCACGTACACGCGGCTGATCGCCCGCAGGACGCGGGAGCGTGTGGTGGAGAACACGCCGAGGATAGTCCCCAGCACGAGCGACAGCACAAGGCCGGCGAGGACAACATGCAGCGTGAAGAAAAAGCCTTCCCACAGGGAGTCCATCTCACCGAAGGTTATCGACCATCGTCTCGAATCGAGCAGTCCGTCAAGCATCTCGTTCCTTTCAATTGCGTGGGGCGGGGACGGCATGGCGCCTGGCCCCCGCCCCACGTATCGCAAGACCTGCCTGTGCAGCCCGAGTGCAACGCGCAGGCAGGCTACCTTTTCAGGCTCTTCTCCTACAGCAGGCCCCAGGTCTCGGTCTCCTGGTCGATCCAGCCGGAGCTCACGACGTCATCGACGACCTCGTTGGTCAAATCGGACAAGTCAGAGCCCTTCTTCGTAGCAATGCCGTACTCCTGTGCGCCGAACTTGATGTCAGGATCGAGAAGCTCACGGTCATCAGTGGTGTAGCCCTTCAGGATTGAGCGGTCGACGGCAAAGGCGTCAATATTTCCAGCATCAAGGGCACTGCTGATCGAAGCGTAGTCGGCGTACTCTTTGAACTGCGGTGTTGCGGAGATATTATTGTCCGAAAGCATCTGCGTAACAGCATCTTTAGTCGTGGAGCCCTGCGAAACGCCGATGATCTTACCATCGAGGTCGGCCATCGTGCTCATGCCTGAGGACTTCTTGATCAAAACGCCGATGTAGTCGGTAAAGTATGGGTCGGTGAAATCCCAGCTCTCTTTGCGCTCGTCGGTGATCGTGTAGGTAGCACAAATGATGTCGAGGGTGTCGTTGTCGATAAGCGGGCCGCGAGTCTTGGGCGTAACGTCGGTGAAGGCCACGAGGTCCTTGCTCTTGGCGTCGTCATAGCTGACATCGAAGATCTTCGCAGCGACCTGATAGCACAGGTCGATCTCCATGCCCTGGTATTTGCCTGTGGCGGTATCGAGAAGGCCGAAGCCTACGACGTCCTTCTTGACGCCGGCGTTGAGCTGGCCACGATCCTTGATAGTTTGAATCTTCGAGTCGCTGCTGCTGGAGCTTCCAGAGCCGCTCGACGAGCTGCTTGAGCTGGAACCGCAACCAGCAAGTCCAAGCGCCAAGACCGCACCGGTCAGTCCGAGCGTACCCATAAACTGTCGACGGGATATGTCCTCCATGGTGGTACTCCTTCCATCAATGTATCGAACCTCGGCCGGCTGTGGCTGGCCGCCGTACGCGCCCCGTAGCAAAAAGCTCCTTGCTGCCAATCACCATGGAGCGCCGCCCTACGCAAACGGGCACGTGCCCGTCAAAGAACGCTAACGAAGTATCTTGCTCAGGAAGTCCTTGGTACGCTCGTGCTGGGGATTCTCAAAGAAATGCTCAGGGGTACCCTGCTCGACAATCTGACCGTCATCGACGAAAATCACCCGATCGGCCACCTCGCGGGCAAAGCCCATCTCGTGCGTGACACACATCATCGTGATGTTCTCCTGCGCAAGCTCGACCATCACATTCAGGACCTCCTGGACCATCTCGGGATCGAGGGCAGACGTCGGCTCGTCGAACAAGATGATCGGCTGGCGCGTGCACAAGGCGCGGGCGATGGCGACGCGCTGCTGCTGGCCGCCGGAGAGGTTCTGGGGATACTCGCCTGCCTTTTGGTCGAGGCCGACGCGATGCAGAGCCTCCATCGCAATCTTGGTCGCCTCTTTCTTGCTTTTCTTCTGGAGCTTGATAGGCGCCAGCGTGAGGTTGCCGAGCACAGTCATGTTCGGGTAGAGGTTGAACTGCTGGAACACCATGCTGGAGTACTTGCGTGCCATCGCCAGGTGATTCTTCTTCGTCAGCGTGATCCCGTCGATCGCGACCGTGCCGCTCGTAGGCTCCTCGAGGAAGTTGACGCAGCGGATGAGCGTCGACTTGCCCGAGCCGGAGGGGCCGATGATGACGAGCTTCTCACCCGCTTTGACGGTCAGATCGATGTCCTTCAGAACATGAAGGTCGCCAAAATACTTATTGAGACCCTTGATCTCGATCATGTTCTTCTCTTCAGCCATCCGTTAGCCCTTTCCTTTCGATGTATCTAGCACTCTAAGCTACGAGCGTCAAAGAAACGCCCTTAGATACACTCTTGATACTCAAGTGTGACGAAGATGAAATGCATTCAATTGAGCAGCGGGGGTATTTGAACCTGCGTGAGGCAGTAGGAACGCGCCTGCAACCTAGTCGTAAAACGGTGTCGAGGCGACCTCTGCGGCCATCGTCGTAAACTGTCCGTGTCCGCACAGCAACAGCGTGGACCCCGGGATGATCGAAGCGAGGCGGTGCAGCGTCGCGGACATCGCGGCCTCGTCGCCGCCCTCCAAGTCGCAACGGCCGTACGACCCGCGGAAGATCGTGTCTCCCACGAAGCAGTAGCCGCTTGCCGAAGCCGAGCCCAAAAGCACGATGCCGCCCGGCGTGTGCCCGGGGGCCGCGTACACCGTGAAGCGCGCGTCGCCGACCGCGACGACGTCCCCTTCCGCAAGCAGGCGATCCGGGTAGGGCATCGATGAACCGTAGGCCAGGCCGAAGTGATCTGGCCGGCCCGAGTGGTCCCGCGCCCACGCGACGTCACCTTTTGCCATCGCAAACGTGGCGCCCGTCGCCTTTAGCAGCGCCGCCACGCCAGAGACATGGTCGTTGTGGCCATGGGTCGCGACCACCTGGGTCACGCGGGTCTCCGCGAGGGCCTCCGCAATCTCCTTGCCCTTGTCGCCCGGGTCGACGACAAGGCACTCCCCCTTGGATATGTAGGCGTAGCAGTTCGTCCTGATGGGGCTCACGCAAAAGATTCTCAGCTCGTCGCCGGTGCCCAAAAGTATGCGGCGCTCGTGCAGAAGCTTGCAACCCTCTTCGTTGGCTGCGTTAGACATTCTCTATTCTCCTTCTCATCTGCTGGGCGCCCTCACCTGGCATGATGCGACGGGCGTCATAGACCGACGGCACCCGACTGACGTTTGCCAAGACCGCATCGAGTAGCGACGCGTCGGAGATGGCAAGCAGAAAGCGAAGGCGCGCGACGCCTGTGGAGGACGTCTGCGTGGCGGCGGACAAGATGTTGGCGCCTGCGTCTCCCAGCGCGATCGTCACATCCTTGAGCAGGCCCATCCTATCGGTGGCCTCCACGACAATCTCCACCTGGAACTCGGTGGCTCCGGAGGTGTCCCACTGCACCTCGATCATGCGCTCGGGGTGTGCCATCAGGCCCTTGACGTTGGGGCAGCCCTTGCGGTGGACGGAGACGCCGCGGCCCCGCGTGATGAAGCCCACGATGTCGTCGCCGGCCACGGGGTTGCAGCAGTGCGCAAGGTGCACGAGCAGGTCCGGGTCGCCCTTGACGACCACGCCGCAGCTGCTGCGACGCTTCTTGTCGCTCGCCATGCGCTTCTTAAGTAGCTCGGCGTGGGCGAGGGGCTTGTCCTCGGCGATCGCCGCGTCGCGCGCGTGGCGCGCCTCCTGCGCGAGAGCCGCCTCGGTCTGGCGTTCGGGGCTGTCCTGCTCGAGGAGCTCCTGCACGCGGTTGCCGACGCTGCGCAGCGACACCTTGCCAGTGGCGATCGCCGCATAGAGCGCGTCCATGTCACGGAAGTCAAGCTGGCCGCAGACCTCATCAAGCGCCTTGGTCGTGCGCCGCGTGGCGATGCCGTAGCCGCGCTTGCGCAGGTCGCGCGCCAAATCGGAGCGGCCGCGCTCAGCATCTTCGGTCTTGGAGACCATCGAGAAGTACTTACGGATCTTCGCGCGAGCCGAGGGCGTCCGCACGATGCTCATCCAGTCGCGGCTCGGCTGGGCATTTTTGTTGGTGAGGATCTCGACGCGGTCGCCGCTCTGCAGCTTGTAGGTGAGCGGGACCACCGCGCCGTTGACCTTAGCGCCCACGCAGTGGTTGCCGACCTCGGTGTGCACCTGGTAGGCGAAGTCAAGCGGCGTCGAGTCGCGCCGCAGGCTCATGACCTCGCCCTTCGGCGTGAAGACGAAGATCTCGTCTTCAAACAGGTCCACTCGAAGGTTGTTCAGGAACTCGTGCGGGTCTCCCATGTCGTCCTCGACGGTCCAGTCGAGGCTTTTGCGGATCCAGTTAATCTGGGAGTCGATGCTGCGGTCGTCTTCGTTCTTCTGCCCCTGGGAGTTGCCGCTGCGCTTGTAGAGCCAGTGGGCAGCGATGCCGTATTCGGCCTGCTCGTGCATCACATAAGTGCGTATCTGTATCTCTATGGGCCGTGCCGCGGGGCCAATGACCGTCGTGTGTAGTGACTGATAGCCGTTGGGCTTGGGCATCGCGATGTAGTCCTTGAAGCGGCCCGGCAGCGGGTGCCACAGGGAGTGGACCGCGCCGAGCGCCGAGTAGCATTCGGCGACCGTGTGAGTCAGCACACGCAGCGCAATCAGGTCGTAGATGTCGGAGAAGTCCTTGCCCTTGCGCTTCATCTTCTGGTAGATGGACCAGAGGTGTTTCGGGCGGCCAAAGATCTGGTATCCGCTCAAGCCGGCCTTCTTGAGCTCGTCGTCCAAGATCTTGCCGGCGGCTTCGGTGTCCTCCTCGCGCTGGGCGCGCGTGTCCTGCACCATGCGGGCGATGCGCGCGTACTCCTCCGGGTTGAGATAGAAAAACGACAGGTCCTCCAGCTCCCATTTGATCGAGGAGATGCCGAGGCGGTCAGCCAGGGGCGCATAGACATCCATCGTCTCGCGCGCCTTGAACTGCTGGCGGTCGGGGGGGATCGCCGCCAATGTGCGCATGTTGTGCAAGCGGTCGGCGAGCTTCACGATCACGACGCGGATGTCCTTGGACATGGCAAGGAACATCTTGCGCAGGTTCAGGGCCTGCTTCTCGTCCATGGAGGCGACGTGGATGGAGGTGAGCTTCGTGACGCCGTCGACGATCTCGGCGACGCTCTCGCCGAAGTTCTCCCGCACGTCGTCGAGGGTCGCCGGCGTGTCCTCCACCGTGTCATGAAGCAGCGCTGCGCAGATGGAGTCCTCATCCATGTGCAGGTCGCGCGCCAAGATCAGGGCGACCTCGACGGGGTGATTGATGTAGGGCTCGCCCGAGCGGCGACGCTGGTTGCGATGGAACTTGGCCGCGAAGGCGTAGGCCTCCTCGATCTTCTTCGCAGAGGCGGCGTCGAACTGGTCGGCACAGTAGCTCTGCAACACGCGCCAGTTGTCCGCCTGCGGTATCTCGTCGCCTGTCTGCGGCACCTCTACCATGGTGCGCCTCTCGCGTGTGTCACTCATGCTATCCTCACCTCGCCACCATCTACGACCTGGCCAAATCCAGGAACGATAGGCCTGTTGACGCTCTTGAGCAGCTCTTGCGGCTCGCAGCCAAGGGCCCAGTCCTTGAAGTGGGAGAACTCCTCGGTGGCCCGACGGCCCTCCGCGTAGCGGGCTGAGCTCTCGAGCTGCATGTGCCGCGGCGAGGCGTCCATCGAGATCAGGCGCTGCCCCTCCTTAAGCTCAACTGTCAGAAAGCCTAGCTCAGCGAAGACCGCAATGCCAGCCGCAACTCCGCGGGCGCCGAGGGCACAGCTGCGGTCAAGGTGGCGCGCTGCGGTGGCGATCTCCTCATCGCTCGCCACAAGCGGCGAGCCTACGCCGCCGACATGGGCGACTTGGGTGTCGAGGCGCGCGTCCGACAGCAGCCGCAAGGCGCGGTAGAGCGTCACGAGCTCGCCGCGAGAGGGCACGTCGGAGGCGAGGAGTCGCTCGTTGAGAAGCACGTCTTCGGCGCCGAACAACGGCCAGATGTCAGCCGGCGAGCCGTCACGGCCGGCCCTGCCGCTCATCTGGTTGAACTCGGTGCGGCCGAAGGGCAAGTGGTAGAGGACCACATGGCGGATGTCTGGCACGTCGACGCCCTCGCCGAAGGCGCTCGTCGAGACGATGCAGCTCAGGCGGCCCGTGCGGAAGGCCCCCTCGACGCGACCCCTGTCTGTGCGCGACAGGCCCGCATTGTAGTAGGCGATGCGATCCGCCAGCTCCCCGACCACATGGCGCAGGCGCCGGGTCGCGCTCACCGTCTCATCGCGGGAGTTGACGTAGACCACGCACTTCTCGTTGCGCGCGACGATCGAGGCCAGCAGCTCTTCGCGCTCGGACAAGCCGCGGCAGTCATGCAGGCGCAGGTTGTCCCGGACGGTGTCGTCGACGATCACGTCGTCGTCAGCGATGCCTAGCAGGCCCTGCACCTGGCGTGCGCAGACCGTGCTCGCCGTCGCAGTGACGGCCAGGGCCGTCGGGCGGCCGAGCGCCTCGAGGATAGCAGGCAGCTTGGCGTAGGCTGGTCTGCGCGCGACGGCCTCTCGCACGTGGTGGGCCTCGTCGACCACGAGGAAGCCGACCCGGTGGGCTGCGGTGAAGCGATCTATGTGCAGCGCGAGGAACTCCGGCGTCGTCAGGATCACATCGCAGCCGCCCCGGGCAAGGCCGTCCCAGACGGCGCTGCGCTCAGCTGCGCTGCTCTCCCCCGTGAGAACGCGGACGTCCACGCCGAGGCGGGCGAAGTAGTCCGACAGGTGGTGCTTCTGGTCGGCAACGAGTGCGCGCAGCGGGTACACAAACACGCTCGCCTTGCCCCGCTTGATGGCCTCGCGCGCGGCATGGACGTGGAAGATCAGCGACTTGCCGCGACCCGTGGCCATCACGCACAGGACGGAGTGGCCCGCGGCCAGGCGCCCCAGGGCCGCATGCTGCGCCGGGAGCAGGGCGTTGTCGCCTATCAGGCCAGCCACTAGCTCGTCGGTGAGCTCGGAGTCGGGAAGCGCCGCGAGGCGCGCGCGCCGCTGCCTGCCGCTGCCTGCCCTCTCGCCTGAGGCGGCGATGGCGGCGCCAGCTGGCACGGTAACGCCGCCGCCTGAGGCCACGGAAGACGTCGGCTGTGCAGTGATCGGCTGTCCGGCAGCCGGCTGGTTGGAGGCTGGCTGGGCAGTGGCTGGCTGGTCGCGGTAGAGGATGTCCTTCACCATCAGCTTGGCCTTGGTGCGGCCCTGCCAGGTCTCGTTATTGGCCTCGAAGACGAGGTCCACGACGCCCTCGGTGTCGCAGGCCCTTTCTATGTCCGGCGCGCGGAACATGATCGCTGGCACGAGCGCAATGCCGTCGGTCGCGACGAAGCGCAGGTGGTTGCTCATCGCGCCGACCCGGCTGCGCCGGCGCATGCTGACGCCACGTACACCCAGCAGCGGCCGCTCGTTGCCGGGGCCAAAAGGCTGCAAGGCCTCAAGCGCGCCGATCGTCCCGACGTTGACCTCCGAGAGGCGCACGAGAGTGTCCACCTCGTCAGAGGTCGCAAACTGCTCTTCTGGGAGCTTTCCCATCACCTGTTCGAGGCGCTGCGTAAACGCGCCGAGCTCGTCTTGTCCCACCGTCACGCCGACGGCGCCGGCATGGCCGCCGAAGCGCACGGTCAGGTCCTCGCACTGCTCGACCGCATGGAACAAATCCACGCTGCCGACGGAGCGCCCGCTGCCTCGCGCCTGGCCGTCCACGAGGGAAAAGACAATCGCCGGCACGTGGTAGCGCGCGACCAGGCGGCTCGCGACGATGCCCTTGACGCCTTCGTGCCAACCCTCGCCGGCGACCACGACGACACGCTTGCTGGGATCCCATGACGCCTGGGCCGCGGCGACCGCCTCGTCGGTGAGCTTCGACTCTATGGTGCGGCGCTGCGCGTTTATCTTCTCGAGGCGACTCGCGAGGGCCGTGGCCTGTCCGATGTCTTGGGTCAGAAGCAGGCGGAAGGCCACGTCCGTCTGACCCATGCGACCGGCGGCGTTGAGTCGGGGCACCAAGGAGAACGGCAGCTCGTCCGAGGTGATCTCAGCAAGGTCGGTGCCGGAGGCGGCCGCCAGCGCGACGATACCCGGTCGCGTCGATCGACGGATGCGCTCGATGCCGTCAGCCACAAGGGAGCGGTTCTCCCCTGTCAGCCTCATCATGTCAGATACCGTGCCCAAGGCTGCAAGGTCGGTCAGCTCGCGCCACAGCTGGGGCTTGCCGAAGCGCTGTCCCAGCTCGCAGACGAGCTTCAAGGCGACGCCGGCGCCCGACAGCTCGCGCGACGGGCAGTCCTCAGACAGTTTGGGGTCGGCCACTGGCACGCCCTGCGGCACCAGCTCGCCAGGCTCATGGTGGTCGGTCACGACCGCGTCGATGCCCTTCTTGCGAAGCCATGCGGTTTCGTTGCCTGCGGCAATGCCGTTGTCCACCGTGATCACGACCGAGGGTGCGCACGACGCGATCACCCGCTCAAGGGCCGCCGTCGAAAGGCCGTAGCCCTCCTGGAAGCGGTCGGGGATGAAGGGGTGCACGTCTGCGGAGAGCTCGTGCAAAGCCAAGGTCAGAAGGCTCGCGGCGGACATGCCGTCGACGTCGAAGTCGCCGAAGATCGCGATGGTCTCATGCGTGCGCACGGCCTGCTCCACGCGGTCGGCCGCCGCAGCCATGCCGGGGATCGCCAGGGGATCGCTCCAGTCGCGCTCAAGGTCAGGGTGAAGGAACGCGCACGCAGCAGCTGCGTCCGTCATACCACGCGCGACGAGCACACGGGCCACGAGCGGATCGATCCCCAGCGCAGCCACGAGTTTCTGCTCTGCGGCCATGTCCTGCGGCAGGACCTTCCAACGTGTGCTTCCCATAAGACCTGACATCGCCTATTTGGTCGCCTTCGGGGCCTTTCCCTTCGGGGCCTTTCCTTTCTTCTTCGGGGTGCCTGTGCCCTTTTGCGCGTCGCGCGGCGCGGCCGCGGCATAGCGCGCCTCGAGCCTTGCCCACTTCGGCTCGCGGGTCTTCCACAGCGCAAGCAGCGGCGTGGCGACTGCGAAGCTCGAATAGGTGCCGAGGGCCTCTCCGATCAGCATCGCAAATGCGAAGTCGCGCAGGGTGGAGCCGCCTATCAGATACATCACGAGCACGGGAACAAGCGAGGTAAGTGTCGTATTGATCGTGCGGACGATGACCTCGTTGACAGAAAAGTTTGCAATCTGGAAATAGGTCCGGTGCACGTCGTCACGCCGCTTCGCATTGTCATTCATGCGGTCGAACTCCACGACGGTGTCGTAGAGGGAATACCCCATGATCGTAAGGAGCGCCGCCACGACGTTGGGCGTGATCGCCGTCTGCGTCCACGCGTAGACGCCCAGCGTGATGACCAGGTCGTGCAGCAGCGCCACGACGGCCGTGATCGACATCTTGAACTCATAGCGGATCGAGACGAACGCAATGATCAGCGCGATGGCGACAAGAAACGCGATCGCGGAGGAGCGCACCGTGTCGGCCCCCCAGTCAGGGCCGATCGTCGTGACCGTGTAGGAGCTGTCGGCAAGGCCGAGCGCCTCCGCCGCGGCGGATGCATGCTCGTTGGCCGTGTTGGGGTCAGTGGTGTCCGAGCGCACCAGAAAGCCGCTCTCGTCGCTGGTTTCCGTGGTCTGCACGGTGAGGTCCTGCTCGCCGGTGGCCTCCAGGGCGGAGCGCAGCTGCTCGATCGTCACGTCGCCGGTGGACTGGAAGTCTATCTCGCTGCCGCCCTTGAACTCGATGCCAAAGACGAGGCCGCGCGCGATGAGACCGATCATAGCCAGCGTCACGAGGATCGCCGAGACGCTCAGCAGCTGGCGGCGGTGCCCGAGGAAGTTGATCTCATGGGAGAAATGACTACGCACGGACCTCGCCCTCCTTCACGCCGCCGACGCCTTCGGCGGCGGCCTCATGGCCTTCGCGGGCGCGCTGCGCCTCTTCGAGGTCATGCGCGACCCCCCAGAAGCCGGGGCGGCGCCCGATGACCTTCAGGGACAGGAGCCGCAGGGCCGGCGCCTTGAAGCAAAACATCGTCACGACGTCGCAGGCCACGCCCAGCATGAGCGTCAGGCCGAAGCCCTTGACCGAGCCAACGGCGACCGCAAACAGCGCAATGGCCGTGACGAGCGTGACGGCATCAGCGTCCAGCGAGGTCTTGATCCCGTGCTTGACGCCGGTGATCGAGGCCTGGCGGATGCTGCGGCCCATGCGTATCTCCTCGCGGAAGCGCTCAAGCACAAGGATCGACGAGTCGGCCGCCGAGCCGGTCGTGAGGACCACGGCCGCAAGCCCCGGCAGCGTGAGCGTATAGACACCGAAGTGCGACAGCAGCGCGAGCAGACCCAGGTACAGGATCGCGAAGACCGACAACGAGCCAAGCGTGAGCAGGCCAAGGCCCTGGTAGAAGAAGAACAGGTAGGCGATCACGATGCACAGACCGATCGCTATGGCGACGACGCCTTGGCGCAGCGAGTCCTGGCCGAGAGTCGGGCCGACGACGCGGCTCTCGGAGTAGCTGAGCGTCACCGGCAGTGAGCCGGAGTCGAGCACCGTCTTGAGCGACTGGGCCTCGTCGGAGCTGAAGTTGCCCGTGATCGAGATCTTGCCGCCCGAGATCTCCTCCTGCACGGCCGGCGCAGACTCCACCACCCCGTCGAGCACGATCGCGATGCGGCCGTTGGTGGGCGCGAGCTCCTTGGTGACCTCGTCGAAGATCTCAGCGCCCTCGGAGTTGAGCGTGACGTCGACCTCGTAGGTCCCCGTCGAGGACTCGGACGCTTGGGCCACCGTCGTCGACTCGACGTAGGAGCCGTCCATGAAGGCGGTGTAGGTGCCATCCTCGAGTTTGACGTCCGTCGTTCCGGCATTGAGCTTGAGCAGGGCGTCCGTGTCCCCTATCTCGTCGAGGCGGACGAACTCGAGCTTACCGGTCTGCCCGATCGTCTGCACGGCCGCGTCGGCGTCGGTGGCGCCGGGGATCTGCACGAGGATCGAGTTGGTGCCCTGCTGCTGCACCGTCGCTTCGGAGGCGCCCAGCGAGTTCACGCGACGCTGCACGATCGAGGTCGCCGTCTGCATGTCGGAGGTGCTGGGTGTGGAGCCGTCGGACTCCTCGGCCGTCAGGACCACCGAGACGCCGCCTTGGATGTCGAGGCCCTGCGTGATGCGCTCGGAAAGTGGTGTGAACCCCCAGACGCACACCGCCAGCACGATCGCCAGTACGATGAGGGTGGAAGCCCAGCGGCGGGCTTGGGAGGACGGTAGGCGGCGTCTGCGCGCCCGCCGACTGCGGCGGCGCCTTGCGCGCGCGGGCCTTCGCTTGCTCGTCTTCTTCGGCGCACGGCCCCGCGCCGACCGCCTATCCCCGTCGGCATCCTCGTCCCGGTTGGCGCCGCCTCGTGAGATCTCCACCTCAGGCTCGTCCTCTGCCTCAGGCGCATCCTTCGCAGCAGGTGCAGGCTCCGCCTCGGGCGCGGCGGCCTTCCTCTTGCGGAAGAGCCGGCGGCCCTTCTTTTCCGGGCTAGCCGCAGGCTCGACGTCTTGCCGCCAGTTGTCAAAGCCCGTCGCGCGCTTGTCAGCGTCATCTCTTTTTGCCATCTGTACATCTCCTCGGAGACGAGACCCGTCTCCCTTCGCAGCTCAACTCGTACAGTCTACCAGTCATTGGCCGCAGGCAAATCGTCCCAGCTGCGCACAAAAGCTCCATAGCTGCCGGCGATGATCGCCTTACGGGCGCGGGCCATGAGCTCAAGGAGGTACGAGACGTTGTGGATCGACAGCAGGATGGACGCCGCCATCTCATGCTGCTTCACCAGGTGATGCAGGTAGGCGCGGGTATAGCCTCCCGTGCATGCCGGGCAGCCGCAGTGCGCATCGAGCGACCCCTTGTCGTGGGCGAAGCGGGCGTTCTTGAGGTTGATGCGCCCCTCGCTCGAGAAGGCAGTGCCCATGCGTGCTGTGCGCGTGGGCAGCACGCAGTCGAACATGTCGATACCGCAGGCCACCGCATGCACTAGCGTCGTGGGGTTGCCGACGCCCATCAGGTAGCGCGGCTTGTTGCGTGGCATGTAGTCGCCCGCAAGCGGGGCGAGTGTCTCGAACATCGTCTTGTGGTCCTCGCCCACCGAGTAGCCGCCGATGCCGTATCCCGGGAAGTCGCCGCACTCCTCCAGGTGCCGCAGGGAGCGCAGGCGCAGGTCTATGTGCATGCCGCCCTGCACGATACCGAACAGCGCCTGGTCGGGGGCGTCGTGGGCTTGCCAGCAGCGCTCGGCCCACAGGCTTGAGAGCTCCACGGCCCGCTCAACGAAGGAGCGCTCGGCGGGATAGCCCGGGCATTGGTCGAGCTGCATGACGATGTCGGCACCGAGCTTCTGGGCGATGGCCATGTTGTCCTCCGGGCTCCAGTGGACGTAGCTCCCGCCGTAGTCGACAGCCCGAAACGTCACGCCTCCCTCGTCGAGCTTCACGAAGTCGCCGTGCGAGAAGACCTGGAAGCCGCCGGAGTCCGTCAGGATGGGGTGTGGCCAACACATAAACGAGTGCAGGCCGCCCATCTCGGCCACGAGATCCGCGCCTGGGCGCATGGCGAGGTGATAGGCGTTCGCCAGCAGGATCTTCGTCCCTATCCTCTCGAGCGTCGGCGGCAGCAGGCCCTTGACCGTCGCCTTGGTGCCCACCGGCATGAAGATGGGCGTCGGCACGTCGCCATGTGGGGTGTGCAGCACGCCTGCGCGCGCATGGGTGGTCGGATCCTCCGCAACGATGTCATATTCGAACAAGTGCAACCTTCCCTCTGTGACAGCCTGCTGACACAAGAAACCCGGCGTCGCTGCGGCGCCGGGTCTTCCGAACGTGCTGAGGCGAAGCCTACTCGCCGAAGCCGCTGTCAATGAGGGCGATCAGGGCGTCGAGGGCCTCCTTCTCGTCGGGGCCGTCGCAGGTGACCTCAACCTTGGTGCCTGTGCCCAGGCCGGCAGCTAAAACCATCATGATGGAGTTCGCCTTGACAGGAGCGCTGTTCTTGTCGACGTTGCGGATCGTGATATTGGACTGGTACTTCTTGACCTCACTGACGAAGACAGAAGCGGGGCGAGCGTGAAGACCCGTAGCATTGATGATTGTCGTCTGCTTAGAAACCATGCTGAACTCCTTAGATGATGGGGCGCACGCGTCCCTCGTACACGTATCCTTCCGATATAATAACAAACATCACAGCACGGCGACACTAACACATCACTTTGTGAAAGTCCCTAGGCCGCCGACTGCAGAAAGACCTTAGAATGGCTGCGAGGCATGCGGCCAAGACATGTCCGCGGCACAGGAGGGCGCAGGCATGCAGGCGCCTGAGCGTGCGCCTCATGACACGACACAAGACAGGGGGACCTTATGCCAGACGCTCCCAAAAACGATAGCAAGACCACACACGATCAGCAAAGGCAGGCTGCCACGCCGGGGCAGAAGTCGGCAAAGAAAGGCTTTAGCGAGACAGCGCGCAAGGCAGGCGAAGGTGCCGCCAACGCCGCGAAGGGCGCAGGTGGCTCTTTCATGAGCGGCTTTGCCGCGATGCGGGCCGTAAGCGACGCCGCCAAGCAGACCGAGGAGGCCCGCGCCCAGATCCAGCAACTGCAGGAGAGCCTCAAGAAGGACCAAAACGAGCTCGCGCGCCGCACGAAGATCGAGCAGAGTTACCCGCAGATCGCCAAGCAGCGCAGCGCGGAGGTCGCGGCCGCAAGGAAGGCGACAACCGACGCAGCCGCCCGCGCGAAGGCCGCGCGCGAGAAGGGCAATAGCCTCTCCAGCAAGCTCAGCTCACTGAAGGCCACCAACGAGGAGGAGCTCAGCCCGTACCGGCAGCTCATGGAGTCGACCAAGGGGCGCGCCGACGACGCCGCACGCGCGCTCGCCGAGGTGCGACGCACCCTTAAGATGGCAGAGAACCAGGCCAACGACGCCGTGAAGCGGCGCGACCAGCGCATCGCGGCCGCCAATCGGACGCTCGACTCGGCGCAGGAGCGCCTGCGCAAAGTGCAGTCCGAGCTCGATCGCCTGCAAAAAAACCCCACAGCCTCGATCAATGCGCTCTCGAAGATGCGCAGCGAGGTGGCCGCGGAGCACGCGCATATCGACTCGGCTAAGCAGGACATACAGACGGTCACCACAGACGCGCAGCGTGCCGTCGACAACGCGCAGACCCACCTCTGGGCCCAGAAACAGTCGCTCGAGAGCGCCGAGCGGCAGGCGGACGAGACCAAGAAGGAGGCCGACGCCAAGAGGAACGAGTATGACCGCCTCTACAAGAAGGCGACGGCCCAAGAAAGCGCCTTAAGTCAGCAGATCAGCGCCTGCGAGACGGCAGCCAAGGCCGCCGAGGGCGAGACGGAGGAGGCCAAAGCGAAGGCCAACGACGCGGCCGCCGTGCTCAAGGATGCCAATGAGGTGCACAGCACGCCGCAGGCGACCACCGAGCTCCAAGGCCGCATAAAGAAGACCCGCGACGAGATCACGCGCCAAAGCGCTGTGGCTGACAAGCTCTCCGCTCGTGAGCAGGCGCTGCGCGAGGCCACCCGCAAACAGCGCCTCATCTTCATCGCGATCGTCGCCGCCGTGATCATCGTCGTAGTGCTGATCGTCTTCTTCGTGCTGAGGCCATAGGCCGCGCTGGCGAGCCGGCAGCCTGTGCCGGCCTGCTCATCGAGCAGCGAGCTACTCGATGAGCATCGCGTCGCCGAAGGACAGGAAGCGGTAGTGCTGCTCAATGGCATGCTGGTAGGCGACCATGATCTGCTCGCGTGAGGCCAGGGCTGATACCAGCATCATGAGCGTCGAGCGCGGCACGTGGAAGTTCGTGATCAGCACGTCGATCACATGGTAGGTGGAGCCCGGCATCAAGTAGAGGTTCGTCGTCGCGTCGATACGGGGCACGACGTCGCCCTTGCCGGTGATAAGAGCTGAATCGGCAGCATGCTCGAAGCCACGGGCGCAAACCGGCGGCTGCGACGCCGGCGCGCCTGCCTCCCAGGCGCTCTCGAGCGAGCGAACCGCCGTGGTGCCCACAGCTATCACCCGATGGCCGGCCGCCTTCGTCTCATGTATGGCCCGCACGACCTCGGGGGGCACGTGGTAGCGCTCCGTGTGCATCACGTGCTTGGTCGGGTCGTCTTCGGTGACAAGGCGAAACGTGTCGATGCCGACTTCGAGCTCGACCGTCGTCCAACCGATGCCAGCATCCTTGATGCGCTGTATCAGCTCCGAGGTGAAGTGCAGCCCCGCGGTAGGCGCGGCAGCCGAGTGCTCCTCATGCATCGCATAGACCGTCTGGTACTTCTCCGGGTCGCCCTCGTACTTCTTGATGTAGGGCGGCAGCGGGACCCGGCCTGCCTCGTGCATCGCAGCGTCGAGCGTAAGCCCTGTTGCTGGCTCGTAGCGCACAAGCCGGCCGCCCTTGTTGTCCTCGAGGAAGTCGAGTATCTCGCAGCTGAGTACGACCGGGGCCGTGCTAGGCGCGTGGGGCCCTCCCGGGCGAAACTCGATCACCGCCCCGGGCTTCAGGCGCTTCCCGGGGTTCACGAGGCACTCCCAGACATGACCGAGCGGGTCCTTGTCCTCGCGGCGGCGCAGCAGAAGCGTCTCGGCGACGCCACCCGTGTCCTGCTTGTGCCCCACGAGCCGCGCGGGCATCACGCGCGTCTTGTTGGCGACGAGCAGATCGCCGGGCTCGAGATAGTCGATGATATCAGTGAAGTGGCGGTCATCGAGGCTGCCATCGCTACGATGCAGCACGAGCAGCCGACAGGAGTCGCGAGGCTCTGCCGGGGCTTGGGCGATGAGCTCATCGGGTAGGTCGTAATCGAAGTCATCGGTACGCATAGCTTCCTTTCGTTGGATGCAACCGCCCCACGATAGCACGCGCCGCCCCGAGAGAAAACAATAAAGCCACGGCTGCCAGGTATCACTACTGAGGATGGCGCTGCGTGTAAGGGGCCGTGTTGACCGAAGCAGGCTGCGCGCCCGTGCGTGGCGAGGGCGCCTCGCAGATGAACTCTTCGGCGGAGCGGACGAGCTTGTCGTGCTCGAGGGTCGCAGCAGCATCCGCGCACACGTAGACGCTACCGCAGCCGGCAGGCGTCGCAAACTCCCCGTAGCCGTCCTCGTCGATCTCCACGCTGCCTTCTTGGCCCACCACGCACGAAAACGTCTCGCCTGCGTGGCGCTTGCCGACGAGCATGCGCTTCGTCCCGCCCTTGGCGTCTGTGATCACTACGGCAAGCCCGCTTGCGCTATGCGTGTCGTCACCCTCGCGCGTCCAGCCGATGAGGCTCGGGTTGTTGAAGTAGTCGCGCTGCTCGCCGTATGAAAGGCGTTGGCGTATCTCCATCAACAGTGGCAGCTCATGCACCGTCGGCAGCTCGTCTCCCGTCGCGCTGAACAGATCTGCATAAAAGACGCAGGGGTACCCCGCGGCGCGCAGTAGAATCAACATGTAAGCGCTCGGCTTGAACCAGCTCTCGACCGTCGACTGCAGCGCTTGCCGCGGCTGCGTGTCGTGGTTGTCCACGAACGTAACCGCATGCACCGGATCGACCGAGACGAGCGTGTCATCGAAGATGCGCGACAGGTCGAGGGCTCCCCAGCTGTTGGAGGCAAAGAAGAGCTTGTAGTGCAGCGGCACGTCGAACAGGCTCATCGGCTTGTCGTCGCCGAGGTAGTCAACCAGCGCCTTCACGTCCCCAGACCAATACTCCCCTACGGTGAAGACCTCGCGGCCTGCGGCTGCGCGCATAGCGGCAAGCCAGCTGCGATAGAAGCTACGCGAGATGTGCTTCAGGGCGTCGAGCCGCAGGCCGTCCACGCCGGTCTCCTTGAGATACCACTGCCCCCAGCTGATGAGCTCCTTGAAGACGCGAGAGTCATTCACGTCGACGTCAGAGCCCATGAGGTAGTCGTAGTTCTTATTGTCGCTGTGATCGACGTCATCGTCCCAATGCTTTCCCGAGAAGAGGTAAATGCCGCTTTTGCGGGCGCTCTCGTCCCAGTCGGTGCCGTGAAAGCACGTCCAGTCCCAGTGAAAGTCGGAGTACCTGTCCCCGCGCCCCGGAAAGCTGTAGCGCGTCCACGCCGAGATGTCCCGCTCCTCGCCGAGCTGCTTGGTGCGATCGTCGGGATCCACCTCGCAGGCGCAAACCTGCTCGCGCTCGTCGCCGCCGAAGCGCTGGTTCAAGACCACGTCTGCCAGCACCTGCACGCCCTCTCGCTGCAGTGCCTTGATGGCGGCAAGATACTCTTGCTTGGTCCCGTACTTGGTACGGACAGAGCCGCACTGGTCAAACTCGCCGAGGTCCCAGAGGTCATAGACGCCATAGCCCACGCCGGTCGCAGCCTCAAACGACTTGTAGGCAGGCGGCAGCCACACCGCAGTGATGCCCATATGGGCGAGCTGCGGCGCAAGGCGCGCAAGGCGGTTCCAGTGTTGCCCGTCCGCAGGCAGATACCATGAGAATCCTTGCAGCATCGTCCCGTTTTGCATCAATGTACATGCCTTTCTCTGTGCGTTTCGCCCTTGCTGCGCATAGCCAGTCTCCTACGCATGGCCGGTTAGCACTGAAAAGTGGAGGCGGCTACAAAAAGCGGTCACAAAGCCTCGCAGCGCAGCCCAAGCACGATCGCCTGCACCACCTATGCTATCTGCCGCAGACGAATAGGTCCTGATCGAAAGTTCGCTGAGCTCGTGCTCTCGCGCGCGCAGCCTTGCGGGCATCACGCAACTCTTGGCGGCTGATGGCCGCCTCCGCAGCAGAGAAGCGGCAGCCGCAGTAATTTTGCCGATACATCTGCAGCTCGCGGGAGCACTTGGTAGCGTCGGGGTAATAAGGCCGGAAGTCCCGCCAGACGGACGTAAGCCCAAAGTGCGCCGCAAGCTGGGACAACACGTCATGGCAGCTGTCGAACAGCTGGTAGGGGGAAACGGCCAGCGTCGTGCTGACATAGGAGAAACCCTGATCGACCGCCGTGCGGCAGGTCGTTGCCAGGCGCTGCGCGTAACAGGCGCGGCAGCGGCGGGCGCGGTCGAGGCCAAAGGGGGCGACGCCGGCCTCCCATGCGGCGCTGTCCTCGTCGGCCACGATCACCCTCACATGGGCGACGTCGCGAGCCCACTGCATGAGGGTGCGCAGGCGCAGGTCATGCTCGGAGCGCGGGGCGATGTTGGGGTTGGTCCAGCAGATCGTGGGCTCAAAGCCCTCCTGGCGCAGATGGAGCACGGGCTCGATGGAGCAGGGGCCGCAGCATGCGTGGAGCAACAAGGGCACGCCCCGCGACGCCTCTTCGGCGATGCTTGTCGACTCGTCTTGCTTCTCCACGACGCCTTCCCTTCCGCGCATGCCCCTCTTCGCAGATTCGCTGACTGTCTTGGCTATCATAGCAAAGATCACGCACCAGCTTCAGCCGACGCCTCAGCCCTTGTCAGCCCCATCTGTGGGATATCCCTGCTCAGGGCATGTCTCTTGTGTGAGCTGCGAGTCCTGTCCAGGTTGGCTTTGGTCGGGGCGAGGCGTCTCGCGGGCGGCCAAGAACTGGTCGAACTGGGACCGGGAGCTCTGGAAGTCGTTCGGCAGCACAACGGTGCTTGCCCCCTTGCTCGCAAAGCCGCGCATCATGTCAATCCACTGTGTGAACTCGAACAGCCGGTTCGCGTCGGCCTCAGAGAGCTCCGAGCCCTTGATGGTGTCGATGGACTCCTTGATGCCACGGGCGATGGCAATGCGCTGGTCCGCGATGCCCTGGCCTTCGGCGGCCATGGCCTCGGCACGGGCTTGGGCGGCGATGACCGTCTTGGCCCGCTCGGCGTTCGCGTCGTTGGTGGCCGACTCGAGGTGGTTTTTGGAGGCGATGATGTGGTTCATCGACTCCTGCACCTCAGCGGGCAGGCGTATGGAGGTTATCAGCGTGGTCACAAGCACGATGCCGTAGTTGAGCATCTTGGTGGCAACCGCCTCGTCGATCGACTGCGCAATGGCGTCCTTTTCGGAGAACACCTCGTCGAGCGTGCGGTTGGGTATCTGCGAGCGCAGAGCGTCAGCCAGGTAGTCTTTCATCTGCATGACCGGATCTGTGAGGGTGTAGCGGCTCTTCCAGATGCCGGAGGCAGAGCCGGCGTCGACATCGGAAGCGTCGACGTGATATTGAATCGAGACGTCCAGCTCGATCGTGACGTTGTCCGACGTCTTCGCGTCGAAGGTCATGTGCTGGTCCTCGGTCATGAGGTCCACGTCGAAGACCTTGTCGCAGTAGGGCAGCTTCACATGGAAACCCGGGCCCTGGATCGAGTCGAACTTACCGAGGCGCTCGACGATGGCGACGTGCTGCTGACGCACGACGTAGGCCGTCGACAGGACGACGCAGACGACAAGCACAATGAGGATGATGAGCCAAATCATAAGGACACTCTCCTGTCATCTCACACCAATTGGGATCGACTGGGACAGATAGCTTGCGCGCAGGCACGCAAAGGCATGCGAAAATCCGCTTGCCGCGGCTCAGCACACGCCGCACCGCACCTACGTTGTGCCCATATTTGCCATTCAGTAAATCAGCACGGCGCCGTGCACACATATGACACCAAACGTACACCACTAGGATAGACTAGGGCCGCCAAAGAACTAAGACCGCCAGGAACATCGCCTGCCCAATGTGGGATAATCGCGGCGCACACGATCGTGGCAACGAGGGGAATTACCGTATGTCTGCAATACGCACAAATGATGACGAGCGTCCGACTTTTCCTGCGAGGGCCGTCGTGACCGGTGGGATGCCCTATGGCAACAAGAGCCTTCATTTCGGCCACATCGGCGGTGTCTTCGTACCGGCTGACTTCACGGCGCGCTTCCTGCGCGACCGCATCGGGCCTGAAAACGTCATCTTCGTCTCCGGCACTGACTGCTATGGCTCCCCCATCATGGAGGGCTATCGCAAGAAGGCCGAGGAGGAGGGCTACAAGGGCTCCATCGAAGACTACGTGCAAGAGAACCACGACAAGCAGAAGGAGGCCCTTGACGCCTACGGCATCTCGCTGGACCTCTTCGCCGGCTCCGGGCTGGCGCCGGCGCGCGACTTCCACGCTGCCCTGTCTGAGCAGGTCATTCGCCGCCTCTACGAGCGCGACGCGCTCACCAAGCGCTCGACACTGCAGTTCTATGACGTCAAGGCCGGGCAGTTCTTGAACGGCCGCCAGGTTGTGGGCCGCTGCCCCGTCCGTGGCTGCAAGTCCGAGAAGGCCTATGCCGACGAGTGCGACCTCGGGCACCAGTTCGATCCTGAGGAGCTCATCGCCCCCGTCTCGCAGCTCACCGGCACCACCCCCGAGCTGCGGCCGGTTGACAACTGGTACTTCGACCTCCCGGCATATGAGAGCCAGCTCGAGGACCTCATGGATGAGTGGGACGTCGACTCGCAGGTGCGCCCGATCGTGACCAAGACCGTCCGAGAGTCCCTCGTACCCCCGGTGATCTACGTGCAGAACAAGTTCCGCCCGGCCTTCGACGAGATCGCCGGCAAGCTGCCCGCCCACGTCCTGCATGAGCCGGAGGGCAACCAAAGCTCCTTCTCCATCGAGTTCAGCTGCTGGCAGGACCGCGACAGCGCCCGCGAGCTGCTTCGGGCCGCCAAGATACGCTTCCGCGCCGGCAAGTGCCTGCTGCCGTTTCGCATCACGGGCAACATCTCCTGGGGCGTCCCGGCTCCCGACCTCGACGGCTCTGCCGCCCGCAGCGGCCAGGACCTCACCGTGTGGTGCTGGCCTGAGAGCCTGTGGGCCCCCATCTCGTTCGTGCAGACCGTCCTTGCCCTCGACGAGCAGCAGAGCGCCGAGGGAAGCACGCCGCGCTTTGGCACCCACGACTGGCGCATGTGGTGGTGCGCTGACGACGCGCAGGTCTTCCAGTTCATCGGCCAGGACAACATCTACTTCTACTGCGTCGCGCAGCCGGCGATCTGGGACGCGCTCGACTGCAACCTGTTCCAGGACACGCCGGTCGCCAACTACCACATCCTCTTCATGAACAAGAAGGCCTCGAGCTCGGGCAAGATCAAGCCGCCAATGGCCGAGGAGCTCCTCACGCACTATACCCCTGACCAACTGAGATGCCACTGGCTCTCCCTTGCGCTCGACCAGAAGGCCGTGTCGTTCGCGCCGAAGGCCTATGACACGTCCGTCTCGCACAAGGACAAGAAGACCGGCGAGGAGGTTCTCGTTTGCGACGATCCACGGGTCGCGGACCCGGCGCTAAAGGAAAGCGCCTTCCTCACCAACATCTTCAACCGCCTGGCCCGCAGCTGCCTCTACGGCGCCGCCAACGTCTGCGAGGGGCACCTGCCGGCGAAGCTGGCTCATGCCGCAGAACACGAGGCCGCCAAGGAGGCGACGCTTTCCTTCGAGCGCGCCGCACATGACTTCAACGCTCACGAGGCGCTGGCCATCGCCGAGTCCTACACGCGCGAGGCAAACAAGCGCTGGGACGCCGCCAGTAAGGCGGCCAAGGGCAACGACGGCGCCTATGAACAGGCCCTCGCCGACGCATTTTGCGCTCTGCGCACCACGACGCTGCTGATGCACCCCGCGACTCCCGCCGCCTGCGAGGAGATCTGCCGGCACCTGGGCTTCGAGCCAAGGTTCTTCTTCTCGTGGGAGCAGGCATTCGACGACCCTGCGGCGCTTGCGGCCAAGCTGGGAGAGAGCTGCAAGGCGCACAAGATCGTGCCACTGCCACCGCGCTATGACTTCTTTGAGAAGTCGCCGGCCCGCGCGACCCGCGCTCAATAGGCCGCCCGAGAAGTCTTGCGCACCGAAGCCCTGCTTACAGCCCTACGCACTAAAATTGTCCTGCTTGCGAACATGGATTGCAGAAAAAGAAGGGACAGACGATGCTTGAGCTGCCGCCGCTGCACGTCAGCCGGCCTTACGGGCGGCCGAGGGCCCACCTGTCGCGCACGTTGCATGTCATGACACCCGACGGAGCCAGCTTGGCGGCGTTTCTCTACGCACCAGCTGCGGATGACCCTCTGCGCGCCAACAGCGTCAACCCCGCGCCCACGCCGGTGCTCATGCTGCACGGCAACGGCGAGGAGCACGGCATATTCGGAGCTGTCATCAACGCCCTCGTCAGCTGCGGCCGTCCCGCCCTCGCGCTTGACTCGCGCGCCCAAGGCCGTTCGACGCGCGGCGCAGCTCCGCTGAGCTACGAGCTCATGGCCAAAGACGCCATGCGCGTGCTTGAGGAGGCCGGTATCCCACGAGCCCACGTGCTCGGTTTTTCGGACGGCGCCATCGAGGGGCTTCTGCTCGCGCGCGACTGGGCCGAGCACGTCGTCTCCCTGACGGCACTCGGCGCTAACCTCAACCCTGACGGCCTCGACGGAACAGACGACATTCTACAGGCGGCGCGGGCCAACGCCGCTTGGGCCACGCGCAGCGCAGATGGGCCCGCATGCTATCCGGACGGGACGCCCGCACCCAGCCGCGCGCAGGCCGCGACTGCAGCCGAGCTGCTCTACCTCATGGTCAACGAGCCACACATTGAGGCGGCCTCCCTCAAGGCGATCGCCTGCCCAGTCAGCGTCGTCGCAGGGGAGCATGACGACATACCACGCGCACAGACCGACGCCATCGCGCAGGCGATACCGGACGCCCGCGAGTTGATCGTGCCGGGGGCAGACCACACGCTGCCCAAGGTCGCCCCCGAGGCGGTGCTGCGCGAGCTCCTCGTGACAATCGCGCGCGCGGAGGCCTGACGCAAAGATGCCAGGTGCCCAGCGCCCTATGCGCCTGCGAGCTCGACGGCTATGGCTCTCCCATCCTTTTTATAGAAATCCGGGGAAGCAGGTCTTTCGTGGCGTCAACCACGACATACACGCCGCGGTCAGCCACATAGCTCAATATTTGCTCGTATATGTCAGAGGGCACGGTAGGGGGAATGGAGCCAGAAACGATCAGAAAGTCCCTGGGCACCAAGGCATCGAGCTGCCCAAACAGCCTTTTGACGTCCAAGGCAGAAATGCAGGGGCCTTGGCCGTTGATCTCAAACTCCTCCTCTGCCTTTATCTTCACATTGATGCGAGACAGACCTTTGTGCACCTCAATGAAGTCGCAACTCACGCCACATGATTCGGTACGCGCGCTTATTTCTTTGCCGGTAAACCCGACCACAAAGCCCAACGCCACGGACCTGAGGCCGAGATTGCCAAGCGCGACCGAGACATTGATATCTTTGCCGCCTGGCAGGATCTTTTCAAATTTCGTGCGGTTAACAGCGTCTAATTGCAAGTTTTCGATCCCGACGACATAATCGAGGGCCGGGTTAAACGTAACGGTGTAAATCATCGCCGCTCCAAGCTTTTTTGCGATCAGGTCAAATCCCTTTGGCCCAAGCTTACAAAAGGAGCGGAGTCTAGCGGCAATGCCGCCACTCCGCCCCTTTGATAATGGCTACAGCAACCCTCTACTTGCTTTCGAGCCGCTCGTTTATAAGGGAAGCGATGGCCTGCTTGTCAGAAGATGCCAAAACTTGCTTGCGGAAATTCTCATCCATCAGCATGACGGCGACCTTCGACAGCAGCTGGATATGCGTAGTACCTGCCTCAGCAGAAGGGACGAGCAACGAGATAGCGACCTTGATCGGCTTACCATCCAAAGATTCCCAAGCCATGTCATTGGCGAATTTGACAATGATGACGGAAGCTTTGTGTATGGCATCGCATTTTGCATGGGGAATAGCAAACCCATCCAGCATGCCTGTCGTACCCTCGCTCTCCCGCTCTTCAAAGGCTTTTTTGACCTCTTGCTTATCGCTGGCTATCCCTAACTCGACGGCCTTCGATGATAAGAAGTCCAAAGCTTGGCCGACATCTTGAGCGGGGCTGTCTAAAAAGACATGCGACGCCTCAATGAACTCACTCATGCACTCATCCCTCCTAACTGCGATCTACGCAATGACCTTGTTGCCGTTCTTCTCATACTCATGCTTTTTGAAAAGGACATACAAAATGCCGCCGACGATCGCGCCGATCAGAATGGCAAGCACCCATTGGGCAGCACCGTCGACAACCGGAAGCACGAGAAAACCGCCGTGCGGGGCGGGGTCATGGACCTGCCAAAAGATCGACAGGATCGCGCCGATGGAAGACCCCAGNNCCCAGCATCATGATCGGCATTACAGGCCAAATGTTCTTTGTCATAAACGGGATGGCGCCCTCAGTGATGTGCGTGCAGCCAAGAACGAGGTTCACGATGCCCGCGTCATGGTCTTCCTGCGAGAAGTACTTTTTCCC
>DHPN01000011.1:71691-86686 GCA_002407925.1 Atopobiaceae bacterium UBA5363 | reverse complement strand
TACGTTTCCGTGCCCACGCCAGCGGTCAGGGCCTCTGTAAGAAGAGCGGTGCCTGTAACATAGGCAGCCTTGTTAACGGGGCCGCCCATATCAAAGGCGCACATGCAGCCAATCGCGAGCCCCAGAATAATTGGGCCTGACTCTTCAAGGCTTTCCAGGAAGCTCATCATTCCTTGGTTAATCGAGGCCATTGGCCCAGAGATGCCCAGCATCACAAGACCGACCACAAAAGAAGAGAACAACGGGTACAAAAACATGGCTTTCAGCCCATTGAGGTTTTTAGGAAGCCCGGAGAACAGCTTCTCTAAGCCTAAAATAACGTATCCTGAGAGAAAGCCTCCGACGATACCACCAAGAAAGCCGAAGCCAACGCCTGTTCCACTGGCATCGATCAGGCCAGTTCCCGAAGCAACAGGAAGCCCCGTGATGGCAATCATGCCGGCTATGAAACCAGGGACCAACGCCGGGCGCTTCCCAATTGACTCAGCGATGTAGGCAGAGAGCACAGGCACCATCAGGTTCATGCCTATGCCGCCGATGATCTTCAGCATTGCTGCGAAGCTGTTGTAGTCTGACGCGGTCGAATCGTAGGACGTAATGCCCCACAGGAAGGACACGGCAGTAAGCACACCGCCAGCGACGACGAAGACCAGCATGTGGCTTACGCCGTTCATCAGGTGCTTGTAGATTATATGGCCAACGCTTTCCTTTTCGGCTGCGGCCGTCTCGTTGCCTGCGTCTGCGACCTCTTCAGTAAGCTCGCCCTTCGGCTTTGCCGCAAGAGCCTTGTCGATCAAGGTCTCTGCGTCTTCCGTCTTTATCGCCTTCGACACTCCCACAGAGACAATGGGCTTGCCGGCGAAGCGCTCAGCGGCGACGTCTTTGTCAGCAGCTATGATTACCGCCTTAGCAGCCTTGATCTGCGCTGGTGTCACCTCGTTTTCAATGCCGACCTGGCCATGTGTCTCCACTTTAATGGTCAAGCCTTTAGCGGCCGCAGCATCCTCCAACGCTTTCTTGGCCATGTAGGTGTGTGCGATACCCGTAGGACAACCAGTTGCTGCAATCAGGTCATATATCTTGTTGTCATCCTCAGCCATTTTACACTCCCTCCTCCTCTATGCCCATCAGGCATAGTCCTCAGGTGCGAATGCACCCCTTCCTTCGTAGTGCGACCCTCTTTTGCGCGAAATGCCACAAGAGCAGCAATGCAGACTGATACGCCTTCGAACGCTCAATCATTTCATTTGGATCACCTCTATTTGCTTGCGCAGCTGCCTCACTGCTGAAAAATCGCCTAGGCCGGCGCTCATCGCAACGGAACCTCCTGTTGCCATAGCATTGACCAGGGCGTCTTTTACTGCGGAGCAGTCCTTTTCCCAGACCGAAATGAAGCCTGCAAGGGACGCATCCCCTGCGCAGGCGGTGGAAAGGACTTTCACCTTTGCCGCGTTGGCATGCCAGACATGGCCTCCACCAAAGAAGTAGGCGCCCTTACTTCCCAGCGTCAGAAGAATGTTTTGAGCGCCTAACCCGTGCACGCTGCGCAACGCGCCTAAGACGTCTGTCTCATCTTGGATGTGTATGCCGAATATCTTTTGGATCTCAGCCTCATTGGGCTTGATGAGCAACGGCTTTCGCCGCACAAGCTCGGCCAGGCAAGGATGCGAGATGTCAAGTATGAATTCAGCTCCCTTGGCCTGGACGATGTCTATGACTTCGTTGTAGTAGCTCGGGTCGATCCCCGGTGGCAGGCTACCAGAAATGACGAGGCAAGAAAGGTCGTCGCAACCATCAATCACCTCAAGCATTTCCTTTTGGGCGGCCGCGGCCACGCGCGCACCTGCATTGGGAAGTATGTATTCTTCCTTGTTGGTCGTAATGAACACGTTTACGCGCGTGATGCCATCGATCCACACCGGCCGCACCGGGCAGACGCGCTCAGCGCCCTCGACGATGTACTCTCCGGTAAACCCGCCAAAAAACCCTAGGATGACAGAGTCAATGCCGAAGTGTTTAAGGGTAAACGAGACATTGAGGCCCTTGCCGTTGGGGGTATAGACAGCGTCGCGGGTCCTTGTTACACAATTGGGCGCAAGCCGCTCAGAAAAGACATTCATGTCTATGGCCGGGTTGGTTGTAAGGGTATAGATCATGCTGAAACCTCCACCACATTGGAAAATTTCTTATACTGCTCGTTTCTCAGCTCATAGGTGACGAGTACGGCAAAGGAGAACTTGGCAAAGGTAATCGGCGCGACCCGTCCGATCTTGTCTGCGTCGCACAACACATAGCGCACGCCAGTGCGCTCCATTGCCAGCCTCTTAACTTGGGCCTCGTTAACGTCGGGCGTCGTGAAGCCTTGGGCGCGCGTCACTCCGTTGCAGCCCCAAAAGCCCTTGGTAAAGTGATAGAGCTCAAGACTCGCAATCGCGCCCGGGCCAAATAGCGCATCGGTAGAGCCCTTCAGCTCGCCACCTAGCATGAGGGTGCGAAAGCCCTTGCGAACCAGTTTCTGCGCAGTGGTGGTGGAATTCGTGACATATGTCGCGTCCACTTGCTCGAGGTGGTTGACGAGACACTCTGTCGTAGAGCCGGTGTCAATGTAAACAAAGTCGCCCGGCTCGACCAAGGAGGCCGCATAGCGGCCAATTGCGTCTTTTGCCTCAACATTGAGCGAATACTTCTCGTCATTTGTCCGCTCTGTCGTCTCATACGAAAGCGAACCTGGCGCTGTTGCGCCGCCATAGACCTTGGAAACGCGACCTTCACGATCAAGCTCGTCAATGTCCCTGCGAATGGTAGAGACGGAGCTCTTCAGCTCATGCACCAAAAAGCTGGCTGAGACGGTGCCGCGCTCCCGCACGAGCTGAGCGATGTAGTCTTGCCTTTCTTGCGCGAGCATGTCCGCCCCTTCGTCAGAACTATGTAAATATGTAAATTAGTTGTGATCTACTTTGGTAGATTATGAACTTTTATGACTTATAAAGCTCATATCTACCTATAACTTGATCAAACTTATTCGTAAACGGTTCATTTTCCGTCATGAGTGGTGCATTACACGTCCCCTTGTTTTAAAAATGAGTTCTGGATCAGTCCCCCAGCAAAAATTCCACCAGCTTGGCGCCCGTCTTCGTGGACGAAGGTTTGTTCTCTTTATGAAAGAGATATTTCGGTACCTTGACATTTATTACTTAGGTACCTAATCTCTTCTGGTCTGATTTTGTTAGAAAGGAGCCATTACGTTAGCACCACAGAACAAAAATGACTTTCACGTACAGAGTTCAGCTGACGAGAGCATCGAGCACCGTGTTTTGCACGATTTCGGCTATTTCGGCTATTTTCTCCACATCCATGCCGGTGGCAGAGCTGGCAAACAGCATGTGCTCACTTGGCTTTTGCGCAACGGATCCCACCTCACGCAAAGTGAGTTGAAAGAACACGCGGGAACCGCCGCCGCCTCGCTGTCAGAGGTTCTCTCCAAGCTCGAAACAAAAGGGCTCATTGAACGTGCACCTCTCGAGAACGACCGGCGGCAGCTTGATGTTCGTCTGACCAATGAGGGCATCACAAAGGCAGTCGAGATCGAGGCTAAAAAACATGAGTTCGAGGTCAACAGCCTCATACCTCTCAGCGACAGTGAGAAAGTCCAGCTTGTGGAGATGCTTGACCGTATTGCCAACTATTGGAAGACCATCGAAGGAAAAGAGGAGATTCCGTCATGCCAACAAGCACTAAAAAATTAGTCAAGCGTCTTGGCATCGGAGATGTCCAGTATTCCTTCCACGACGTCATACAAACCATCGGCCACTCCGTGCGTGAGTATAAAAAGCCTGCGATTCTCACGCCCATCTTTGTTACAGGGGAGGTTGTCCTTGAATGCGTCCTACCTCTTGTAACGGCCCTTTTGATTGATGCCATCAACCTTGGTGGTGGCATGGGCGCAATCGCCCATTACTCTGTGGTACTAATATGTATGGCTCTTGCGTCGCTGTTCTTTGGCACGGTTGCTGGCATCACCTGCTCGGAGGCCTCGGCAGGCCTTGCGAAGAACCTCCGCCAAGACATCTTCCATCAAGTACAGAAGTTCTCCTTCTCCAACATTGATCGCTTCTCAACAAGCTCCCTTGTCACACGCCTTACGACTGACGTCAACAACGTGCAGCAGGCCTACATGATGATCATCCGCACGGCCATCCGCTCCCCCATGATGCTTGTTTTCGCGATCATCATGGCTTTCATTACCGCCGGTCCCATGGCGGTAATTTATGTAGTCATGGCCATCTTCCTCGGTTTCTTCCTCTTTCTGATCTCTATAAAGGTCATGCCTATCTTCCGCCGCATCTTTCGCAAGTACGACCGTCTGAATGATTCCGTGGAGGAAAACGTCTCTGGCATCCGCGTCGTGAAGTCATTCGTACGCGAGGACTACGAGAAGAAGAAGTTTGATAAGGCCTCCGGCACTCTCTACCATGACTTCGTCCACGTTGAGCGCATACTGGCGTGGAACCAGCCTGTCATGACCATCGCAGTCGACACGATCTACGCCTTCGTCATCTACTTCGGCTCAAAGGCCGTCATCATCAGCCAAGGCCAACTCATGGGCCTCGGACAGATTTCAGCACTGATCACCTACGGTTTTTCCGTACTGATAAGCCTCATGATGCTCTCGATGATCTTCGTGATGATCACGATGTCGATCGAGAGTTCCCAACGTATCACAGAGGTGCTCAAGGAAACCTCCGATATATCCAATCCAAAAGATCCAATTATGAAGGTCCCCGATGGCCGTATCGACTTCGACCACGTGAGCTTCAAGTATTCTGCAAATGCCAGCCGCATGGCCCTGTCCAACGTTAACCTGCACATCAGAAGCGGCGAGACCATCGGCATCATCGGCGGTACTGGCTCGAGTAAATCTACGCTGATTCAGCTCGTAAGTAGACTTTACGACACGACTGAGGGAGCCGTCTCCGTCGGAGGCCACGACGTACGGGACTATGACCTCGACACACTCCGCGGAGCTGTTGCCGTCGTCTTGCAGCGCAATGTTCTTTTTTCTGGAACCATCAAGGATAACCTCCGCTGGGGCAACAAGAAGGCGACTGACGAGCAGATGCTCGCTGCCTGCAAACTCGCCCAAGCTGACGAGTTTATCCAACGCATGCCAAAGGGCTACGACACCTACATCGAGCAGGGCGGCACCAACGTGTCAGGTGGCCAGAAGCAGCGCCTGTGCATCGCACGGGCCCTGCTCAAGAACCCGAAGGTGCTGATCTTGGACGACTCAACAAGCGCCGTGGACACCAAGACCGACAAGCTCATTCGCCAGGCCATGAAAAGCTACATACCTGACACGACAAAGATCATCATCGCCCAACGCACAAGCTCTGTGGAGGACGCGGACCGCATCATTGTGATGAACGACGGCCGCATCGTCGACATCGGAAACCACGAGGAGCTGCTCAGGAGCTCTGACATCTACCGCGAGATCTATACGACGCAGAACAAGCAGTCCCACGACGTCAAGATAGGCGAGATCGAAAAGGAAGCCCAGCATGTCTAACGACGCAAAGGCTGCTCCTGCAGCCAGCAGCGCAAGGAGCCAAAAGCCTGCTAGCACTCGCGGCAACGCCCCCCAACATCCTATGACGACACTCAAGCGTACGCTCAAGCTTGTCTTCTCTTACTATCACGTTTACTCGATATTAATTGTCGTCTGCATCATCGCCCAGGCGACCCTTGCTTCACTGCCCTCGATCTTCTTGCAGCAGGCACTAGCCGTCATCGGACAGTACTGGCAATCAGGTGATTGGGTTGCCGCCGAGCCGCAGTTGCTGCATATAATATCGACACTCATCATCTGCTACCTCGTTGGCATGGTCTGCGTAATCGTGCAGACCCAGCTCACGGCTGTCGTAACACAAGGCACCCTGATGAAGGTCCGCAACCAGATGTTCGAACACATGGAAGACCTTCCTATTCGCTACTTCGACACCAACAAACACGGCGACATCATGAGCCACTACACCAACGATGTGGACACCCTACGTCAGCTCATCGGCGTCGCCTTCCCGCAAATTCTTACCACAGGCGTTGCGATGCTGTCAGTTTTGCTCATCATGCTGTGGTATTCGCTGTCTATGACGCTCGTCGTGCTCATTATGGTCGCCTTCATGATATGGATCACGCGCTTCCTCGGTAGCCGCTCAGCTCATTATTTCTTGCGTCAGCAGCAGGAACTGGGACGCGCGGAAGGTTTTGTTGAAGAGGCCATGAATGGCGAGAAGGTCATTAAGGTCTTCACCCACGAAGCAGAGACGGAACGTGAGTTCCAAGAGGTTAACGAATCTCTTTTCGAGGCTTCTGACAAGGCCAACACCTACGGCAACATTCTCGGTCCTGTCTTGATGAACCTTGGCAATGTCGCGTATGTCGCCGTCGCGCTCGCAGGCGGCATCATGCTGACCGTGGGAGCGCCCTCCCCCTCCATCTCTGGCATGGCGCTCACGATCGACGTCGTGATCCCGTTCCTCAACATGACCAAGCGCTTCGCCGGGTCGATCGGACAGGTCTCCAACCAGATCAACTTCGTCGTCATGGGGCTTGCCGGTGCAGAACGCATCTTCGACCTTCTTGATAAGCAGCCTGAGGTCGACCAAGGCTATGTAACGCTTGTGAATTTTGATATTGACAAAAATGGCCAGCAAAAGGAGACCAGCCAGCGCACTGACAAGTGGGCGTGGAAGCATCCCCACAAAGCCGACGGGACGGTCGACTACACGCCGCTGCGAGGTGACGTGCACTTAAGTGATGTGAGCTTTGGCTACGAGCCAAATCATGAGGTGCTGCACAACATCTCTCTGTATGCCAAGCCCGGACAGAAAGTAGCGTTCGTCGGTGCGACCGGCGCCGGAAAGACGACTATCACTAACCTGATCAACCGCTTCTACGACATTAACGGCGGCAAGATCCGCTACGACGGCATCAACATTGAAAAGATCAAGAAAGACGACCTGCGTCGCTCACTCGGCATCGTACTGCAAGACACGAACCTGTTCACGGGAACCATCATGGACAACATCCGCTACGGTCGTCTCGATGCTACCGACGAGGAGTGTATAGGGGCGGCCAAGCTCGCCGGAGCCAACAGCTTCATCATGCGCTTACCCGAAGGCTACCAGACTATGCTTACCGACAACGCAGCTCGGCTGTCACAGGGGCAGCGGCAGCTCCTTTCGATCGCACGTGCCGCCGTCGCCGACCCCCCCGTCATGGTCCTTGACGAAGCGACGAGCTCCATCGACACGCGCACTGAAATGATCGTGCAGAAGGGTATGGACGCCCTGATGTATGGCAGGACGACCTTCGTGATCGCCCACCGGCTTTCGACCGTCCGCAACGCCGATGTGATCATCGTGCTCGATCACGGTCGCATCATCGAACGCGGGACCCACGACGAACTCATTGCCGCAAAAGGGATCTACTATCAGCTTTATACTGGCGCCTTCGAGCTCGAATAGGCTTTGCTTGTAGGGGCCGGCGCACGCCCTGGCCCCCAGCGGCGCTTGCGCCTATGCTGGCAACTCTCAGGCTAGCCCTCTCACCGGCGCCTACGTTTGTGCTGGCGATCCTCGCGAATGATCGAGCCCACAATCCACAGGCCAAGTCCCAATGCAATAAGATAGCCAAGAAAGCCAATCACCGGAATGCCAAAGATAACCGGCTGTATGCGCGCGTAATACACGACCGAGGAGCCGATGAATAGGCCAGCGATTACGATGCTCATGGTCAGGCGGTCCGCCGCGCGAGATACGTTATGCAAAAGGTCATCTTTGTCCGGCAGCTCCATCTGCACACGCAGTTGCCCTCTTGTAAGCATCTTCATGGCTCCCGAGAGCTGGGCGGTGGCTTTCAGTAGGCTATGGCTTGCCGCATGCATTTCGCGCAGGTAGGCTTTACCCTCCTGCTTGAGCACGTCTTCGGCGCCGAGCGTAGAGAGCACGTGGTGGCGGATGATGTCCACGATCGACACGCCCGGCAAGAACTCGTCGACCACGCCCTCAAGCGTCACAAGGGAGCGCGCCAGCATCGTAACGGTGCCGGGCAGCTCGATGCCATTCTTGCGCGCCATCGCGACAAGCGCGTTGAAGAAGTCGCCTATGTTGAGCTCTGCCAGGTCGGCCTCGCCGTAGTCAGCGATGATCTGGTCCAAGTCCCGGAGCAGGCCCGCGTCGTCGACGTCTGCGGCGTCGGAGATCGAAAAGCGCAGCAGGCCGTCTTTCAGCTTCTCCGAGTTGCGCTCGCCGACGGCCACGATCATGTCCTGAAGCGCGGAACGGTCATGTGCCGAGAGCCTACCCATGAGTCCGAGGTCGAGGTAGATGATCTTGCCGTCGCGTATCTTCAGGTTGCCAGGATGTGGGTCGGCATGGAAGAAGCCATCATCGAGCATCTGCTGCGTGTAGTTGTCGACAAGTTTAGTACCAATCTCTTCGAGGTCATACCCTCGGCGCTTGAGCGCGACGGTATCGTCGATTGACAGGCCATCGATGTAGTCCATCACCACCACATGCCGCGTGCACAGGCGGCGATAGGGTTTGGGACAGTCGACGTAGACGCAGCCGGCGTTGTTATGGCGGAACTCCTCGAGATTGCGAGCCTCCACAAGGAAGTCTGTCTCCTCGCGAAAGGATTGCCAGAGCTCGTCAACCACAGAGGTAAGGTCAACGAACTGCTCACCTGGCATCATGCGACCAGCCCGCTTGGCCAGCGAGCGCATGATTGAGATGTCTTGCGCCATGATCTCACGCACGTGGGGCCGTTGGATCTTTATGGCAACAAGTTCACCAGTCACAAGGCGCGCCTTGTGGACCTGGGCGATCGAGGCTGATCCCAGCGGGATGTCGTCTATTGCGTCAAAGATGTCCTCTATTGGCGTGCTGTACTCGTCGCGCAGGGCCTGCAGCACCGTGTTGCGGTCCATCGGCTCGACTTGCGTACGCAGCTTCTTGAGCTCCTGGCAGAAGCTCTCTGGCAGGATCTCCGAGCGCATGGAGAGTATCTGGCCCGCCTTCACGAAGGTGGGACCCAGCTCCTCGAGCAGCTGCCGCAACGCCGTCGGCGTAAGCCCATGCCAGACGTCATAGCGGCTCGTGATCTTGAGGATCTGCCACATGCGGGCCATCTTGCTCGAACGCGATATATGATACTGTTCGGCGTCCGAGTCGCGACCGCCGAACAGGCCTATTGTCTCTATCGTGCTTACGTCATCTTGAGAGCTGCCAGACGCTCCACGGATGTCGGCTTCGGGACCGAACTCGTCATCTTGTGCCATCAACGTATGCCACAGCTGTCGCTAGTCAGCATCCTCAGCCTTGCTGCCGCCGGCCGCGTCGTCGTCAGAGTCATCCTCGACATCTACCTCAACAGGCTCAGCATCAAGGTCATCCCTGATTTTCTGGACCTTCTTGACGTAGGCGGCGCGCTGCTCCGGCGTCATGTTCTTCAGATGGGCGCGCAAGATGGCAGCCTCAGAGTCAGAACTAGCCTCTGCGGCCTTATGCTTCAATGCCTCATTGAGCGTCTTGCCCTGCTCCACCGTCAATTCGCCCTTTTTCACAAGATCATCGACGATCTTGCTCGACTTCTCCGCCGTCGTCGCAACTGCACCGACGCCGGCCAGAAAGACCTTGTACATCGTGTCGGACATGTCATCGAAAAAAGCCATTTTTGCTCCCGTCTTCCGTCTACTCCATACGGACCCGTGCGGGCGCCCGCGTATCGTATTTGTCTGTTATACCCAACCTCTCGTCGCTTTCTCACAATCGGCCGCGAGCGGCAAGCAGCATGGCTGCATGGCACTATCCGAGCAAAATGTCACCTAACTCCACCACGTTGTGCGCTATTGCGCAGGCTCCCGCTTGCTCAAGCTCTCCGGCAGGCGCAGTATCCCCAAAGTAGACGCCGACACACGGCATGCCCGCTTCGCGCGCCGCTTGCACGTCGCTACACCTGTCCCCTACCATCACGGCGTCCTTCGACTGAAGACCAAGCTCGGACAGCACAGTACCTATGGTCACGGACTTCGAGGAGAGGCGGTCGTCTTGCTTGCCACACACCAGCGAGAAGTACGACTCGATCCTTGCATCCTTCACGCAGCGCTTGAGCAGCTGGTCTCTTTTTGATGAGGCAACCGCCAGCACGCGCCCGGCTGCCTGCAAATCGCCCAAGAGCTGTGGCATGCCAGCGAAGGCAGGCCATGCCTCAGGGCCGAGGGAGCCGTAGATCGCGCGGTAGCGACGCGTAACCTCAGCGGCATCGGATGCGGACAGGCCATACACGTCGCTGAATGCCTGGGGAAACGGTGGCCCCACCAGACGGCGCAAGTCCCCGAGTTCCCCTTCGGCAAACCCAAAGCCACACAGCACCTCACGGGCGACATTGACGATCGAGGGCATCGTGTCAGCGAGGGTTCCATCGAAGTCGAAGATCACGCAGGGTCTGCAGGACACGTCCTTGCAGCCAAGGGTTGCCTCTCTTTGGTCAGCGACTCTCGTGAGCTGTGTCATGAATATCCTCTCTCGTCTTGCGGCAGGACAACAAAACTTTTTTCCGCACCTATCTTAGGGCTATTGTTTACTATGATAGATGCCGTTCGTCTACAGGAGGAGGAAGGTTATACATGGCGCGTGTTTACAACTTCTCC
The DNA here is from genome assembly GCA_002407925.1 of Atopobiaceae bacterium UBA5363. Lineage (GTDB taxonomy): Bacteria > Actinomycetota > Coriobacteriia > Coriobacteriales > Atopobiaceae > Olegusella. Next base: position 75,978 of record DHPN01000011.1, on the reverse strand, counting down.
GCAGGGCCAAGCTGTCTGCCGGAGGAGGTTCTTCGCCAAGCAGCCTCCGAGATACTTGACTATCAAGGCTGTGGCATGTCGATCATGGAAATGAGCCACCGCAGCCCCACATTCCAGCACATCATCGACGACGCAGAGGCGACGTTGCGCCGGCTGCTTGGACTGGACGACGGTTGGGACGTCCTGTTTTTGCAGGGTGGCGCGACGCTTGAGTTCGCAGCGGTGCCACTCAACCTGATGCGCACGCGCCGCGCCGGCTACGTCGTGTCGGGCAATTTCTCGAAGAAGGCCTGGCAGGAAGGCGGAAAGTATGGTCATGCCGAGCTATTGGCAAGCAGCGAGGATGACCACTTCAGCCGCATACCGGAGGTCGGAGCCATAGACCAGACGCTCGACTACGTCCACATCTGCCAGAACAACACCATCTTCGGCACGATGTGGCACAGCTTGCCCGCATGCGGGTCTGTGCCCTTGGTAGCCGATGTCTCGAGCTGCTTCTTGTCCATGCCGCTTGACATGAGCTGCTATGCGGTCATCTACGCGGGCGCGCAAAAGAATGCCGGGCCTGCGGGGACAACGATAGTCTGCTTCCGTAAGGACCTCGTCAGTGACGGGCCGGCGCTATCCGTCTGCCCCACCTATCTCAACTGGCAGCTGCAGGCCACGAAGGACTCCATGTACAACACCCCCAACTGCTGGGGAATCTACATGTCCGGCCAGGTTTTCCACTGGGTCGAGGACCTAGGGGGCCTGAAGGCCATGAAGGAGCGCAACGAAGAAAAGGTCAAGCTGCTCTATGACTACCTTGACCAGTCGCGCCTCTTCCAGCCGACAGCCGAGCTTCCAAGCCGCTCAATCGCTAACGTGACATTTCGGACACCGAACCCCTCACTTGACGCAGTCTTTGTCGAAGGGGCAAAGAAGCGCGGGATCTGCGGCGTCAAGGGGCATCGTCTAGTCGGTGGTATGCGTGCAAGCTGCTACAACGCCGTCCCCAAACAAGCTGTCGAGGCCCTCGTGTCCTATATGTCCGACTTTGAGTCCGCCCATCAGCAGCAGACACGATCTCTGTAGCCGGCGGGACGCACCCACACACGGCCGGCCCGACGGCACCTCCTTTTCTTATACACAGAAGACCGTCCATGAAGGACAGCGAGGAGCACTTATGCGTTACGTCAAAGTTATGGACAACATCGCCCCCGGCATTGTGCGTGATGGCACGCCCGATCTCGGCGAGGGCTACGAAGGCACGACCGACCTTGCGAAGGCCGATGCCATCTTGATTCGCGCCTCTGACATTCATGGCATGGACTTTCCTGCCACGCTACGCTGCATCGCCCGTTCGGGAGCCGGCGTCAATAACATCCCGATAGACGAATGCGCCCACAGGGGCATTGTCGTCTTCAATGCCCCTGGCGGAAACTCCAACGCCGTCAAGGAACTGGTCGTAGGCCTCATCCTCGTGAACTCACGCGGAACCATGCAAGGCATGCGCTGGGTACGCGCCAATGAAGAGGACCCGGCGATAACCAAGGGCGCTGAAGCCGCAAAGAAAGCCTTCGTAGGACGAGAGGCTATTGGTCGCAAGGTGGCCGTCGTCGGTCTTGGCGCCGTCGGATCCAAGATCGCCAACGCCCTTGTCGATCTTGGTATGGATGTGTATGGCTACGACCCGTACCTCTCTGTACAGCATGCATGGGAACTTTCTCACCGCGTGCGTCGAGTTGATAACCTCGATGCACTCTGTGAGAATGCCGACTACCTGACAGTGCATGTACCTTCCAAAGACGACACAATACACATGATCTCTGATGAGCAGCTCTCCCACCTCAACGACGGCGCCATGTTGCTCAACTATGCCCGAGCCGACATCGTCGACGAAAAGGCCGTTGATGCAGCTTTGAGAAGTCACAAACTCGGGCTATTTGCCACTGACTTTGCAACCCCTGCAACTGTGCATATGCCACGTACTCTCATAACACCACATATGGGGGCTTGCACCGTAGAGGCGGAACAAAACTGCGCCCACATGGCAATAAGCGAGATGAAAGACTATCTTGAGCTGGGAACCATTCGAAACTCGGTCAACTACCCTGACCTCGATATGGGACCTTGCCGCTCTGCAAGCCGTTTTGCGGTACTCCATGCCAATGTCCCCAACATGATCAGCCAAATCACGGCCGTCCTTTCACCTTCTGCTTCCAATATTGAGCGCATGTCCAATGAAGCTGCAGGACCTAACGCCTATACACTTGTTGACATCGACAAACCCCTTGATGTACAGACCATTCAAGCGCTGCGCGCCATCAAGAGCGTCTGGAAGGTCCGCGTGATTAAAGACGATGGCGAGTAGCTCGCGCGCAACCTTACTCATACATACTTCAAATGGAGGACACAAGTGGCGCGGCCACACGAAGCAAAGGAGAGCATCGTTCATGCAAATAGAACCCATTAGTTGCTGGCGTCCCACGCCGGCTCGCGCTGCAAGCTTCGCCGCGCCTCCCTATGACGTGTTCGATCGCAGCTCAGCGCGCTCCTATGTGAAGCGCCATCCGTCTTCCTTCCTTGAGATCGACCGCCCCGAGACGGCTTTTGAGCCGGAACATGACATGTATGACCCCGACGTATACACCAAGGCGCGCGAACTGCTCAACGACCGCGTGGCCGACGGCACCTTGCTGCACGACGAGCAGCCCTGCTACTACATCTGGCGCCTCGCGACCGCAGACCACGAGCAGGTTGGGCTGGTCTGCGGAGCTGCCGTCGACGACTACAAGAACGGGACCATCCGCCGCCACGAACAGACGCGCGCGGCCAAGCAGGCTGACCGCATCGAGCATATCCGTACCACCCATGCCCAAACCGGGCCCATCTTCCTCACCTATCGCGACGAGCCGGCGATCGACACGCTCGTGTCCCTCGCAATGACGGCGACGCCTCTTTATGACTTCACCGACGAGCAGGACTGCCACCATAGCATCTGGAGGGTCGCCCGCAAAGGCGCGGTGGACTCCCTTCGCCTGATGTTTGAGCGTGTGCCTACCGCCTACATCGCCGACGGCCACCACCGTGCCGCCTCGGCAGTCGCGGTATGCGAAGAAAAGCGCCAGCAGGCTGCAAGCGAAGGCGGCAAAGCAGAAACGGACGAGCAGAGCTATGCGCCGTACGACCTGTTCCTTGCGGTCATCTTCCCTGCAAGCCAGCTCAAGATCCTGCCCTACGACCGCGTGCTGCAAGATGTTGGCACAAAGGACACAAGCCATGTGCTGCAGCAGCTACGCGACGAGGGATTTTCCTGTGAGCGCTCAGAGGGCGTGGTGGAGCCCACAGAGCACGGCAACTTCGGGCTCAAGCTTGGTGATAGCTGGTATGAGCTCAGGCGCAGCGAGGTCGACGCCGCCGACCCAGTCTCAGCCCTTGACGCCACCGTCGTTCAAAGGCACATCCTCAAGCCCATCTTCGCCGTAGATGACCCGACGCGCGATCCGAGGATCTTGTTTGTCGGCGGCTACGATGCCGCGAAGCGCGCAGGAGAGCTCGCAGGCGCAGACGACGTTGCGATCGCGCTCCACGCACCCTCTCTCAAGGAACTGATGGCGGTCTCCGACGCCGGACTCCTCATGCCACCGAAGTCCACATGGTTTGAGCCAAAGCTGCTGTCAGGATTGTTTATCCGGCGCATCTAGCACTCCGGCATATGCAGCGCCTGATATCCTGATATTTAGTGCCTGCGTGCGGCACGACCCTACGCGTCAGGAGCTCGCAGCCCAGCAAATCCAAACGCCAACAGCGCGCCAAGTGCCCCTTGGCGCGCTGTCGCATCTCGGCACGCTCTGCATTGCAGGAAAGACAGGGCCTGCATGCGGGTATATCTTCACAAACGGAAAAACTACGGAGATCTGACGAAGGAGAGCAGATCAGAGGGGTCGCTATGAGGCAGGCTAAAAACAAAAGGGCATCAACGAGACGTCTCCGTCCCGATCAGATCTTGTTGCTGTGCGTCGCTATCGGGGTGATGGCCACAGCTCTCCTTTCCGCCTTGGTCTCTGGCGCGAAGGCGATGAGCTTGCTTTTGCTTGCTGGCTTTTTCGTAGGCCTCGCCGCTGGCGTGACGGTGACAACCTCTGCCATACTAAGGCACACAGACACTTCTCCTCGAAACGCCAACAAAGCTACAGCAAAGCAAAGAGCATCCGAGGAAGACGCTCATGAGCCCTCTTCTTCGTCAAGGCCTGCCGAGCAGGCCGAAGACGACAAGGCGCCTGCGACTGCTGTGGCCGTCTCGGC
>DHPN01000011.1:46420-71520 GCA_002407925.1 Atopobiaceae bacterium UBA5363 | reverse complement strand
TCTCGGCAACACCAGCCTCAGCAACGTCGGGGTCGCAAGCAGAGGCCTCCCCACTGGCGACCACCGCAACAGCCAGCCAAGAAAAGGTGCGCAACACGCATCCAAGCACCACAGAAGCAAGCGAGGCCGCACAGATGGAAAAGAGCGTGAGGCTCACGGCCCCAAGCCCTGCGCTGGTGCCGCGCAACAGCAAGTATTCTCACTTCGACTACGACGACTTCGTCAAGCGCTTGCTTGGCACTGGCGACCCCATCGCCGAGCTCAAGCTGATCGCACAAGACATCACGCAGCGTGAGCAGGCGTGGACAGGCACCGGCCACTGGAAGGGCGGGCGTGCCCAAGCCGAGCGCAGCCGCTTGGCGGCGCTTGCCTTAGGAGAAGAGGACATTCCCGTCGTCAAGGCTGACGAGCCCGACCCTAAGCAGACACCGATCCCCTCTGGCGTCGAGCTCTTCCTCGCGCACCAGCTGCAAGACGCAGGCCTTTTCGACAAGGATGTCGAGCTGCCGCGCATGCACGCCGTGCGGCCCCACTCCTCGGGCATGCTCTATCTGCGCGTCGAGCAGGAGCAGGTCGCCTATGGCGCGATGCTCAACGTGCTCCGTATCGAGGCCACGCTGAATGCCGTGCGCTTCGTCTCACGCTACTTTGACGACCTTGACAAGGTGAGCGAGGAGGACTGCTGCTCGCTGCAGCAAAGGATCACCTCCTCGATCGTTGCTCAGGCTGCTCCCATCGACCAGCCATACGAGTCTAAAGATGACGGCGACCCCGACGGCGAGTGGGCCGTGCGCCATGACATCTCCGAGAGCATCGAAAGCTTCCAGCTGCCATTCAGACTCGTCGCCTCCTTCCGCACCAACGTAGTCGACGGCAATGTGGCAATCGAGGTCACGCTCACCCCAGCAGATGTCTTCCCCAACACCGTCTACGTGCCGTACGTCGGCCTCACAAAGAGCAGCAAGCAGATGCGTCGGGAAGCGGCCTCCGCCTACGGGCTGCGCCTCGCTCTACTTCTTGCCGCGGCCGCGTTTCGTACCTCAAAGCGCATTCAGCATGTATGGGTAGCCGGCGTTCTCGACACTGCAACACGCCACAGCTGCTACTACTCGATAGACTTCGACCGTTGGCGCTTTTCGAAGATCGAACTCGAACATGTCGACGACCTCCAAAGCACACTGCACTCCTTTTGCCCCACAATGCGCATAGAGGACGGTTTTCTGCGCCCCGTTGCCCAGACGTTCTCTCTTTCTGAGGAACGCTTCTGCCCGCATCGTCGCTTTGAGAGCGTATCCCTGTCGACGCGGCGCCTCGCCAAACCCTTTGCCAAGGCACTCGGGACTAATCATGTCAGTGGCCTTGCCATCAACGAGGCCGACAAGCGAGAGGCCCTTGCGGACGACATCATCCGCAACCTCGCCAGCCCCTCTGACAAGGAGGCGACGACCCGTGACGTCCACGCCATCCTCACGATAGCCGGCGACGACCCCGATCCCAACGTTCGCAGCGCCGCCGAGCGTACGGCTGAGAAACTGGTCCGTGGCACCATCAGCGACGATCCCCTTGCGGTTGCGGAGGAGTTTGTCTCAGGCGACGTGCTGTCGCGCGCGACCGTACGCGCCCAAGAGGCGCTTGCGGCCCACGATGCAACCACGGCGATCCGCCTGCTCGACGAGGCGCTGGCCACAGCAGACTCCAAAGAGCACTACGCCGACAGCAGCCACATCGTATGGCGCTACTTCGCGACCTTCGTCGACCGAGCGCTCTACAACCGTCTGGACATGGACGACGGGCGTACGGTCATGCTCGTGCCGCGCAGCTACTTTAACGCGCATCTCCTGGACTCCATCGCCCTGATCTCCGCCAATCGGGTGGCCCAAGCGGCTGACCACGCGCGACTGCTCGTGCGCATCGCGCCGCTCGACACGCGCTCACGCCTGCAGCTCGTGCGCTGCCTTGAGAACATGGGCAAGGACGACGACGCCATAGCCGAACTCAAGCTTCTGCTTGAAGTCGCCCATGACCCGCAGAGCATCGGCACGGCCTACTACCGCATGGCCTTCTTCCAGTGGAAGTCAGGCAACTACCTTGCGGCGCAGGCATGCTACGCCCTCGCGATGCGCTTCTTGCCGGGCTCTGCCCCCACCGTGGCCATAGAGATGGCGACGCTGTCAATGCAGGGAAACGCGCAGGGTGCCGCCGAGCTGCAGCGCAACCTCAGCGCGCATGAGATCTCCGCAACCCTGCAGTCCTACGGCATACCCGAGGCGCCCACCGAGCGCATAGCGCGCGCGTTCTTCGAGTGCGCGCGGGCCTCCCTTGACGCCGAGATCTTCCCCGTGGCGCGCATGTTCATGTCGACGCTTGCCGCGTTCGCCCCAGACGACGTGACGGTCGGTGTGATGCGCTCCCTCGAAGACGGGCCTGGCACGCCCCTAATCCATTCGTAGGACGAAGCCGTGGGGCGACGTCCTGAGAAAAGACCTGAGAAGAAGGGCACCTTCTTCCTGCCGAAGGGTCTTCTTTCCCTATGCTCTCGTCGTGTGCTCCCCGCTTGGCCTCAGCTTGCTGAGGCAGCTGAGGTGGGAAGGAGTATGTCCGTCCACGCCCTCAATAACACGTCAGAGGTACTGCGCAGCTCAACCTCGTCCTGGTCGGGGTCATCGCTGGCCACTCCACAGGCCAGCATGCCAGCTCGCTTGGCCGAGCGAAGCCCTACTGCGAGATCCTCAAAGACGATGCACCGCGCGGGCCTGGCCCCCAGGCGCCAGGCCGCTTCCAGATAGATATCCGGAGAGTCCTTAGGACGCGCGACCTCACAGCCATAGACGCAGGCGTCAAAAAGGGCATCGACGTCGATGTGCTGGCAGGCCTTGAGCACGTCAGGATCGTTGATCGTCGCAAGCGCGCAGGGTATGCCGCGCGACCTCAGGGCCTCGAGATAGTCGCGCACGCCAGGGCGCAGCGTGACCTGCAACTCGTAGAGCGCCCTGCCCATGCGGTTCCACTCATTGCAGATGTCCTCGACGCTTTCGTCCAGGTGGTAGGTCTCGATCGTGTAGCGGGCTCCCGCCTCAAATCCAAGCATGGAAAGGACACGCTGGTATTCAGCCGTGACCTCGATGCCACGAGCGCCAAGGAAGGCGCGATCAACCTTGTTCCATACGTCGTTTGTGAAGGAGATGGTCCCATCGAAATCAAATATCGCGGCATCGAATGCGGGAGGCCATAGCAGCGAGGGGGCATGCAACGCCCTGCGGCGCGTATCGCCGCCCGAAGCGTCTCCTGGCAACCTGCCTCCTGACGCAGCCAAAGGGGCCTACAGCTCAAGCCGCATGAGCCGAGCAATCGAGACGATGTAGATCTTCAGGGCGCGGCGCAAAGACTCCTCGGAGATCGCCTCGTCGGGACCATGCTCGATGCCGACCCATGCTGGCACCACGTCCGCTGGGTCATGGGGCCCAAAAGCGGCCGCGCGACGGAAGCGACGGGCATAGGTGCCGCCGCCTATGGTAACGGTCTTGCCGGGGCGGCCTGAATACTCCTCGTAGGTCTTCAGCAGGCACGCTATCTCGGGGAGCGCAGGATCCACGTAAAAGGGCTTGTCGATGGTCGACAGCGCAAATGAGCAGCTGTAACGCTCGCCAAACGCTGCAAGCGCAGCCGCAAGGCTCTCGCCGGTCGTTGCCGTGGGAAAGCGGCTGTCAACGGTCTGCTCGAAGTGGTGGCCTTGCTTGTGCACGGTGCCGCCAATCAAGGTAAGCGGCCCGAACTTCTCATCTGCGCAGGCCACGCCCACCAAAGAACCGTCGCTAGCCTTGAGAAGCTGCTGCTCCATCTCGAGGAACGCCCGCTCCTGCGCCGAGCACAGCTCATTGTGCAAAAGGTACTCGACCAAAATGCCGATTGCGTTGACGGTACCTGCAGGAAGGGAGGCATGGCCGCCCTTGCCATGCGCCACAAGCCGTACGCGGCCTGATCCCAGGTCCTCGCGGTCCACATGCGGATCCGCGGGCAGCCCAGAGACAGCGGCCTCAACCGTCGCTGAAGCCTCTCCCGGCACCGCATTGCTGACGGTGCCTCCGTCAAGGGCCACGATGCGTCCGCTGTCGTCGATATTCTGTGAGCGAAACTCCCCGGTAAGGTGACCCTTCTCGCCACAGATCAGCGGGAAGTCCGCATCCGGGGAGAAGCAAAACGCCGGCTCGGGAAAATGGGCAAGGTACCAGTCGAGGTCGCTCATGCCCGTCTCCTCGTTGTTGCCAACGATGCAGCGCAGCGTATAGGGCAGCCGCGTGCCGCCACGCTTGACATGGCGCACGAAGAAGTGAGCCGCGTAGAGGGACAGCACAAACGGCCCCTTGTCGTCAAGCACGCCTCGACCGACGAGAAAGCCATCCCTGCGCGTCACGTCGAAAGGGTCGGAGTGCCAGCCAAGGCCCTCGGGCACGACGTCGGTATGTGCGATGGTCGCAACCTGCTTGCTGCTGTCTCCAGGCAGGTCAGCATAGCCGATGTATCCCTCGCAATCATGGGCCTCCAGGCCAAGCCGACCTGCGAGGGCCAAGGCAGCGGAGAGAGCCTCATGGGAGGCTGGCCCCCACGGCATGCCCGGCGCGGCCTTACCTCTATCTTCCACGGAGCGTATCTTCACGAGGCTGCGGATGTCCTCGACAACGTCTTCCCACACCTCGTCGACGTAGGCATCGACGTCTGCCTTAAGCAGGCTGTCTGCCTCATCGTCACGTCGCTGCTGAACCATATGCGTTCCTTCCATACAAGGAAGCCCGCACACAGCGGGCCTCTTGTTACCTAAAAAGTGCTGCTGCCATGAGACGCTGACCTAGATCTTACTCATCTCGGCGCTCACGTTGTAGTACCACTCCTGCCAGTTGGGAGGGCAGTACTTCTGCGCGGCTTGGATGGAGATCGTATATCCATAGCCAGCGGCAAGGCCTGCCACATGAGCATTGATGGCCTCGTCCCAGCTTGACCAGCCGGAGCCGCCCCAGCCCCAGGCGTTGTAAGAGGCGAAGCAGTATGAGCCCTTGCCGCTCTCCTCGCAAGCGATAGCCGGCGACCAGCGCGGGTCGACGCCATAGGTGAGCGCCGCCTGGGCAAACGTATGCCCATAGCCCGCCAGTGGCGATCCGACTAGATAGGCGTCGATTCGCGCGGCCCAAGCATCTACAGAGTCATTGCTACTCGTGTCAAAACTCACAGTCGCAGTACCTGCGCTTGCCGAGGTAGTCTCGACGGTTGCAGTATTACCACTCGCATTGGTATATGTCTGGCCAGCCTTGGCCTGCGCCTGCGCGAGGGCGGCCTCAGCGTCCTGCTTTTCTGCGGCCGCCTGCTCGGCAGCGCGCTGCTGCACCTCCGCTTGCGACGCCTTGGCCTTCTCGAGAGCTGCTTGCGCATCCTGCTCGGCTTCCTGGGACTCGCTTTGCTCCTTCTCAAGCTCTTCTTTCGTGTCCTGCAGATCGTCTTCCATAGCCACAAGACGCGCTACCTCGTCGTTATTCTTGTCCGTGATCACGTTGAGGTACTGCAGCGTAGTGATTAGGGAGTTGAAATCTTCAGATGAGAGTATCAGCTCCACTATGCCGCCACTGGACTGCCTTATCTTATAGAGCGTGCGAATGGAGCTTGCGGACTTCTCCCGCTGGGCCGGAAGCTGGGCCTCAATCTCATCGATGTGAGCTTGGTTTTCGGCAACCTGCGACTGAATGTCATTGAGCTTTTGCTCGGCGGCCTGGTAGGCCTCGCTCGTCTGTTGAACCTCCTGCGCCGCCGCCGCAAGATCATCGTCAGTATCTGCAAATGCGACGCATGGCGCCATGAGAGCAGATGCTGCAAGCAAGACAGCGCCGCAAACAGCAACAACGCAGGCACGTTTCAGAGAAGATCCACGATGGCCGGTTCCACTTCGCACGGGAGTATCCCTTCGTCTGCCAACAGATGCCACCGCGGCCAATGCATCCACGGCAAAATCGGTCTTTTCACTATAAGCTAAGCTTTCTTGCAAAGTTGTCTGCCTGTACAAACCTCATCAAGATGGCACATGCCTTGATATGGGCTCCCCCACAGGCCCCTTTTTGGGCCCTTGGGGAGCTTCGGACCCCCACGCAGCCACACTTCAGCTTAGGCCCTGCCATGCAATCCAAACCCTGCAGGCCAAGCTTCAAAATCCGAATCTGACATGACCTAGGGCCAGCACCTGGACCCAATATATTTGAGCCCAACATATAACCCAACATATAAAAAGGGGAGCCTCATTTGAGAGACTCCCCTTTCAGCTCTATTCGGAGTACCTATGGCTGCAGGATACTAGATCTTGCGAACGTTGGACGCCTGGAGCTTTCCATTTTGACCGGTCGTGATGTCGAACTCGACCGCTTGACCCTCGTCAAGAGTCTTGAACCCGTCCATCTGGATCTCGCTGTAATGGACAAACAGATCGTCGCCATCTTCACGAGAGATGAAGCCGTAACCCTTGTCAGGGTTAAACCACTTTACAGTACCTTGAGCCATGACGTGCCTTTCCTTCGTGTGCCACCCGGGCACAAACGCTGCGCTTGCGCGCGATACCGTGCCATGCGACCTTGTTCGCGTAGCACAAAAGATATAGTACCCCAAAATGAGCGCGTGGCACCACTTTTTCCATTCACGGAAAAAAATACACGTTGGGGGTAGACTATGCGCGACAACATCCGCCGCGCACATGCTGCCTGTTCCCAAAAGTGGCCCAAAGCAACGGCGGCAAAGACCAAAGGAGAAGCTATGCCCTGCACGACCCTTCTTGTCGGTAAAAACGCAAGCTATGACGGGTCAACCATCATCGCACGAAACGAGGACTCCGCCAACGGCCAATGGTGTCCCAAGAAGTTCGTCGTCGTAGCCCCGCAAGATCAGCCGCGCCACTATCGCTCCGTAATAAGCCATGTGGAAGTTGACCTGCCTGATTGCCCCCAGCGCTATACGGCCATGCCCGAGGCGGTCAGCGGACACGGAATCTGGGCTGCGGCCGGCGTCAACGAGTCCAACGTCGCCATGACCGCGACGGAGACGATCACCTCAAACGAGCGCGTCTTGGGCGCCGACCCGTTGGTGAGGCTAAGCGCTGCGCCAGCCACAGGCGACGACGCTGGCCAAGGCGAGCAGTCAGGCGGCATTGGAGAAGAGGATATCGTCACGCTGGTGCTGCCATACATACACAACGCACGCGAGGGCGTGCTCAGGCTCGGCACGCTGCTTGAGCGCTTCGGCACCTACGAAATGAACGGGATCGCCTTCTCCGACGAAAACGAGATCTGGTGGCTTGAGACCGTGGGAGGGCATCATTGGATCGCTAGGCGGGTGCCTGATGACGCCTATGTCACCATGCCCAACCAACTCGGCATTGACTCCTTCGACTTGAAAGACGCCCTTAATACCGGCGTCGAGTGCCTTGCCAGCAGCGACCTGTATGACTTCATTGAGGATAACCATCTGGACGTGTCGGCGGCCGGCAAGTTCAACCCACGCGAGGCATTCGGCTCCCACACCGACGAGGACCACAAGTACAACACACCGCGTGCCTGGTCAATCCAACGCTGGCTCAACCCACGCAGCTGCCGCTGGGACGGCTCCAGCGCAGACTTCACCCCCGAATCCGATGACATCCCCTGGGCGCGCGTGCCCGAGCGCAAGATCACCATCGAGGACGTAAAATACGCCCTTTCGCTCCACTTCCAAGGCACGACCTTTGACCCTTATGGCCGTGCCACGGCCGGAGCTGACGGACACCAAAGCAGATATCGGCCCATCGGCATCAACCGCACCAGTCATCTCTCCGTGATGCAGCTGCGGCCCTACGCCTCCGAAGCGTGCCGCGCCATCGAGTGGGTAGCCTTTGGATCCAACGTGTTCAACGCCCTCGCGCCCTTCTTCACCAACGTCAACCGCACGCCAGACTATCTCGCCTGCACAACCGCACAGATCAGCACCGACAGCCTCTATTGGCAAAGCCGCCTCATCGCGGCGCTTGCAGACGCCCACTATCACGACTGCATAGGCCTCATCGAGCCCTACCAGCAGCACGTCCCCGCCAAAGGCCACAAGATCATCGCCGATACAGATATGCGCGTGGAAGGCGAGGAGCTTGATGCCGAAGAGGCGACGCCCCTGCTTGAGCTTGCCAACGATCAAGTGGCCAGCATGCTGAAGCAAGAGACTGACAAGTTGCTTGCCGCTGTGCTCGACGAGTCAAGCATGCACATGAAAAATGCCTACGGGCGCTCAGACGCCTAGTCCTACGAGCGTCCAAGCGCCTAGCGCGCATCTGGTCCTTCTTGCGTGCGCCCCTGGTGCTAGGACAAGACGACGCCGCCAGCCCAGCCCCAGCGCGGGGGAACCGTCGTGCCATAGGTGTTAATCCATGTGTCTAGGCCAATCGAGCGAATATAACCTATGTTGTCCATTACAGTGCCGCCGCCGACGTAGATGCCCACATGGCCGTAAATGCGCCCCGCGCTCGTGAGGTTGTGCGTGGAAACCGCGATGATCATGCCCACCTGGAGGTCGCTTTTGCTCGAGCTCGTGCAGTAGCTCGCATACATGTCGCACGCGTTGCCACCAACGTAGCCAACTCCGGCAGCCTGCATGACCTCGGAGACCCACATCGCACAGTAGCCTTCGCCAGGCGAAGCTACGGAGTGGCAGGCGTTCACGACGGCCTGCTGCGAGCCCGAGGAGGCCAGCTGCTGGCCGCCGCCCGAAGAGATGCCCCAACTCGAGGAGCTCGCCTCTTCAGCGGCGCGCGCATTGTTGTATGCCACAACCTCGGCGTCGCGCTGGTCGACGAGCTGGGAAACTTGGCTGGAGAGGTTCGAAAACGTCGCTTGCACCTCGTTTTGCTTCGCCTGCAGGTCGGAGAGCTGCTGCTGTTGCTGCTGGTTCAAGGTGTCGAGCTGGGACTTCTGGTCCTCAAACTGGGACTTCTGGTCCTCGAGGGCGGCCTTCTGCTCGTCGAGGGCCTCTTTGGCAGAGCGGACCGCTGCGATTATATTGGCGTCTGACTCGCTAATCTTGTCGAGGTAATAAATGTTGGATGTCAGCTCCTCAAAGGAAGTTGAGGAGAGCAGCACCGACAGGAAATCCATGCCACCCGACTTGTAGGCCGCAGAGACGCGCTTGGCGAGCACTGCCTTTTTCGCGTCAAGGTCCTTCTGCTTTTCGTCGATCTGTCCTTGCGCTTCCTCGATTTGCGACTGAAGCGAATCGATCTGCGACTGGGTGTCATCGATTTGCAAGAGCGTGTCAGCCTGCTGCTGGGCAAGGCTCTCGCAGTCGGCAGCTATCTGATCAAGTTGCGACTGGACTTCATTGTACTGCTGTTCCGCGACATCCAGCTGTGACTGCGCATCATCGACGCCAGAATGCGAGGCCGCCAAGGCCCCGGCGGGAGCCACGAGGGCTGAGGCCACCATCGACATGCCAAGTCCTGCAAGCATGTGCAAAGCCGCACGCCGGGTAAGTCCTGCGCCGGCTTTCAGCGGCATGTTCCCTCCTCGCTGCGAAGAGGGCGAGACGGGCGCCTTAGCGCCGCGAGATGTGTGCTCAGTTTCCAAGCGTACCTCCATTATGCTGCATCTGCTTGGTGCTGCGTCAAATCATCTGAGCCGTGCGTACGCAATCAACACGGGATGCGTGAGGCTATACTATCACGCTTGCCGTTTACGGGCTGACATTTCCCCCAAATGCCTATATAGGCTGTAAGCAACCTATATCAGCAATGAGAGGTACCAGACGAGAACCTGGTCGCCGACCAACATCGTAATGATGCAAGCAAGAGCAATAGAGGGGCCAAAGGGAAACGCATGCTCAGGGACGCCAGTAGAGCTATCTCCGACAAGCTCTTCCGCATGAGCGGCAGCGGACTTGACATTGTTGCCGACACCCGCGGCCCCATCTGGCTCAAAACCTATGACCTCCTCTGAACCTATGCCCCCCTTCGCCTGCGCTTTCGCAGGCTTCCTCTGGGACACAAGAGCAAACACGATGCCTAACACACATGCAACGACCAACAGGAAAAGGCAGCGTTGCCAGCCAAAATACAGGCCTGCGACGCCAAAGAGCTTCAGGTCTCCCCCACCCATGCTTGGCTTGCGGAGCACATGGTCCATAATAATTACAATCATGGTGAGCGGTATGACAACCGCAGCGGCACCAATAAGTGACATCTTCAAAAATGGTACCGGATCGACATTGAAAAGCAGCCATTGCCCCCCGATGAACAACAGGCGAATAACAACTGCGGCCACTATGCAACCATTAGGGATCACATAGTCGTCGAGATCAGTCAATGTAGCCACAAACAGCGCGCTCGCAAACCCAAGCATCTCAAGGGTCTCCAATGAGAAGTCGTACCGCATGACAATCAAAAGATAAACCGCAGCACAGGTTATTTCACTGAGGGGGTTGCGCAGGGAAATGCGAGCGCCGCAGTAACGGCAGCAGCCACGAGACGCCAGCCAACTCACGACCGGAACAAGGTCATGAATCGCAAGCACATGCCCACAGCTGTCACAATGGCTGCGCCCATGCACCCAAGACTCGCCACGCACACTTCGCCATGCAAGGCAATTTAGAAAGCTTCCCATGACAAGCCCAAAAATCAAGGTCACACATGTCGTGTAAACCGCTATGCCCGGCGTGGAAAAGAGAAATGCTGGCATATCGCGCCTCCTTTGCTGCCAGTGATTGTACGCTGCCAGCAAATTTATCTGACCCACGAGCATAAAAGTTGCAAAGGCAAATGTCACAAAGACGCATCTGTAGCATGATGGCATTTTTAGAAAATAGAATATTTCTGTGGAAGGAGGTTCTTTGCTAAGACTTTATGTTTTCTTTTGGAGGAAAACGTCGGCCTTTCAAAAGGCCCACGCCCCTCACCACACAAAAAGCCTTCTTCTCAAGACCTCGCGCATCAAGCGTGTTCGACGCCTATCCAGCAGAGAAAAATGATCAGACGCAGCGACGCCACACCAATCCTCTTGCCGATAAGCAAGAGCCCATGCGACGCGATCGAGCGCCGATAGGTTTGCAAGGTCTGAGCCAACGACGGGCAGTATCTGCACTCCTGTCGCTTGAATTTCCCTCAGACGCCGACGATCCAGCTCGGCCTTCCGTATGAAACTTGCACGCCAGGCGTCGACTTGCCCCCATGTTAGGCCTTCTCTAGGTAGCCCCGCCAATGGGTCAAAGTGGAAAGTCGCACTCTCGTATTCAATGCCTGCTAGGCAGTCCTGCCAAAAAAGATCAATCGTGTAATGACCACATGAGGCATACTCAGTCATATCATCAGGGAAATCAAGCCTCGCATTACAAAGTGGGCTGCCAAATCCATAGCCGCCGCAGTCGACAGCTCTACTCAACATAAGCGCTAACCCGGTTTCTGCAGGCGAGGCGGAGCCCTCACACACAAGACAAAGTGCTGCAGACAAGGTTTGACGCCCTTTTTTAGTCAGGCGGGTCTGCTGCATGTACTTGCGAAGAGTAGCGATTGCCATCACAGGCTGAAGCCCATATGAGCAACTGCAAGATCTTGCTTCCTTTTCCAAGGAGGGATATAAAGAATACGTTCCACAAAGTTCCATGATGATTTGGGCAAGATCAATAGCATCAACATCTGATCTGCCTGCTATCTGTATCACAACAAGCTCAGGGCATATTACATAGAGGTCATGGTCAATCGATATGAGGCTACCTGCAGGCAGTTTCAGGCTGAGCAGGCATGTCTTCACAGTCTTTATGTGGATGCGCTTGCTTGCATCAAATACTCCTAGCTCGAGTTTTTCCTCCTGGGAGAAATCACCAAGCCCATGGAATCGAGCAAAGTCAAGTCTTCTTGCAGCCAAAGCACACTCTGGGCTAAAGCCCTCATCTGCAAGGGTAGACTCATGATCCGCGCACTCCCCGGGCAAGCGGCTAGAGGCTGACGAATCGGCAAAGGGCCTTGAAAACGGCTTAATTTGATCGGGCAACACAACACGACGCACCGGCAAAGACGGATTTGGAAGTGGAACGAAACCCTCATAGCAGCCTGGGCATCTCAGCGCACGCAGAATGCGCAACGCGGTGGATCCGGCAATAACATGCATTGTGTTTTTCTCCCTGTACAAAAGGACCAGTAAAAAAGTACCGCAAATTTTTATTCTTTTAAAAAACTATTGATATTTTATCTGCTTACATATATTCTTTATCTAAAATATGCGGTACTTTTCCCATGAAGCTTTGACTGAGCCTTCATTCTAACTGATAAAACTGGAGCAAACAGAGCGCATGATCTTTTGCACTTCTGTGCCACTAAGATTGTTCACTTTTTGCCCAGTTATATCTTTGCAGTTAAACGCCATATTTCGACTTTGGACTAATGGAGTTTCGCGACTAACATGCAGGCAGGCACATAGACGAGCAACGAATAGGCAGGGAATATCCCATCAAGGAGGCTTCAAAGGCCGTATTTTGGCTGAGAATAAGCCGTCTACCTGCGGAAAAAGAAATAGCAGGTAGATGGCTTAAAATACTAAAAGCAGCTAGAACAGCCCTTGAACAAAATGCTTGAAAATACATGCCTCTAGCCATTTGATGATGGCTTTTATCCCAACCTACAGCAGGCGGAGCGAGACCTCCTTGAGCTGACGAAGCGAGACCTCGCCGGGGGCGCCACTCATGAGATCCGAGCCAGAGCTGGTCTTGGGGAACGCCATGACGTCGCGGATGGACTCCGACCCAGTGAGCAGCATGCAAACGCGGTCAAGACCGAGCGCAAAGCCGCCCATCGGAGGTGCGCCGAATTGCAAGGCCTCCATCAGGAAGCCGAACTGCTCCTTTGCGCGCTCTTCGGTGAAGCCGAGTAGCTTCAAGATGCGCATTTGGAGGTCAGCGTTGTGGATACGCATGCCGCCGCCGCCCGCCTCGAAGCCATCCATCACGAAGTCGTAGGTATGCGACCCGACAGAAAGAGGATCGCTTTCGAGACGGTCGATATCCTGCTCGAAAGGCTGCGTGAAGGGCTGGTGCTCAGATGCATAGCGCTTCGCATCCTCGTCCCAATGGAAGAGCGGGAAGTCAACCACCCACAGGAAGTCATGGCCCTCGCACGGCAGCTTGAGCGCGTCAGCCATGTGGTTGCGCATGCCGCCCAAAATCTCGTCCGCATGCAGCCGGTCGGCGACAGAGAACATCACGAGATCCCCAGGCTCAACTTCCATCTCCACTTTGAGGGCTGCGAGCTCCTCATCAGAGAAGAATTTCACGATCGGGCTGTTCATCGACCCATCAGGGCGAAACGCAATCCATGCGAGGCCCTTGGCCCCGAACGTGGCAGCCACGTCGGCAAGCTTGTCGATCTGGGCACGCGGCCAGCTGCCAGCACCCTTGGCGTTCAACGCCTTGACGTACTGGCCTTCTGTCGCTGCGGCTCCTGCGAATAACTTAAACTTCGATCCCACAAAGATTGACGTAACGTCGTGCAAATGCATGCCGAAGCGGGTGTCAGGCTTATCAATGCCATAGGTGTCCATCGCATCCCAGTACGAGATCCGCCGCAGCGGAAGCTTCATCTCGACGCCAAGCGCAGCGAACGCGTCATGGAGAACCGCCTCGAGAGCGCCCATGACGTCATCTTGCTTCACGAAGCTCATCTCGATGTCCACTTGAGTGAACTCCGGCTGACGATCAGCGCGCAGATCCTCGTCACGGAAGCACTTCGCAATCTGATAGTAGCGCTCAACGCCACCAATCATCAGCAGCTGCTTCAGCAACTGAGGGGACTGTGGAAGCGCATAGAAGTGCCCCGGCTGCGTGCGGCTCGGCACAAGGAAGTCACGGGCGCCCTCTGGCGTGGATTTGAACAGCGAAGGCGTCTCCACTTCCATGAAGGAGCGCTTATGCAGGGCCTCGCGGATCGCATGGGTGAAATCGGAGCGCAGCTGCAGATTTGCCATCATATGCGGACGACGCAGGTCGAGGTAGCGGTAGCGCAGGCGTACGTCCTCAGACGCGCCGACATGGTCCTCGATCTGAAATGGTGGGGTCTTCGAGGAGTTCAGCACCTCGATCGCTGAGACGAGCACCTCGATCTCCCCCGTGGCGAGCTTGTCGTTGGCCATGCCCTCTGGACGCTCACGCACCACGCCATGCACAAGGATTGGCCACTCGAGGCGTATCTGCTCAGCGGTATGGAACGCCGTGCCACCAGAGTGCTCAGGGTCAAAAGAGATTTGCGTCACACCTGCACGATCGCGCAAGTCAACAAAGATAAGCCCACCGTGGTCGCGACGGTGCCATACCCAACCGGTCAATGTCACCTCAGTGCCGATATTTGAGCGCCTAAGCTCTCCGCAGGTGTGGGTATGCATGCTGTATTTTGATGCCATGTAATTCCTCTCGTCTCTTGCGTCTCGTGCCGTTGCGGACGCGTCCCAGCAGACGGCGCCGCAACGTAGACCGCGCAGCGACGCGCAGTTTTTCACTATAGCATCACTGTCTCGTTGAATGCTCCAAACTGCTGCCCAAATGCAACAGAGACGGCAATGGAAGCACCAATAGAGCCATCTATAAGGAGAGATAAAGAGAGGATCGAAAAATCGAGTTCAAAAAAAGTCCCAGCACACTGCTGTGCTGGGACTTTCTGTTCGGATCCCCGCCGGCATACATGCGCTATACGCGGCACGACCGCTTTAGTCGCCCGAGCGCTCCATAGCGACTTTGACCATCGCTGCAAACTTCTCCGCGACCAGTGACGCTCCGCCTACAAGCGCGCCGTCAACGTCCTCTTTTGCAAGGAAGCCGCCCACGTTTTCCGGTTTTGCCGAGCCACCGTACAGGATGCGGATCCCGTCAGCGGTCTGCTTGCCGAAGACCTCCGCAAGGGTCGCGCGGATGGCGCCGATGACCTCTTGGGCATCATCAGCTGTGGCGGTTTTGCCGGTTCCTATGGCCCAAATGGGCTCATAGGCGACAACATACTTAGACGGGTCCTCAATGACGAGGCCGTCCGTGTCTTTTTTGATCTGATCAACGACGAAGGCCACGTGCTTTCCAGCCTCGCGAATCTCAAGAGACTCACCACAGCACGAGATAGGCACGATGTCGTGAGCCATAAGGGCCTTGGCCTTCTTGTTCACGTCCTCGTCCGTCTCGCTAAAGTAGCCGCGACGCTCAGAGTGGCCGATAATGCAGTACGTCGCGCCGACGGACGTCAGCATGTCGGGTGCCGTCTCACCGGTGTACGCGCCCTTCTCCTCCCAGTAGACATTCTGTCCGCCAAGAGCAAACGGCGCCTGCTCGTGCTCGATGACCTCGGCGACGCCCTTCAGGTCGACCGCCGGAGGGCATACGACGACATCGACATCGCCTGTGCCACCCTCAAGCTCCCGCGCGAGCCCCTGTGCGAGCACGACGGCACTGCTGTAGGTCTCATTCATCTTCCAGTTGCCGGCAATCATTGGCTTACGCATCAAGCAACGCCTCCACTCCTGGGAGCGCCTTGCCCTCGACGAGCTCCATCGAGGCGCCGCCGCCCGTGGAGATCCAGCTCATCTTGTCGGCAAGGCCAAACTTATTGACAGCCGCAACGGAATCCCCGCCGCCGATGATCGATGTGCCGCCATTCGCCTTGACCTCAGCGACGGCCTCGGCAACCGCCTTGGTGCCATGGGCAAACTGGTCAAACTCGAACACGCCCATCGGGCCGTTCCAAAAGACGGTCTTGGCTCCCCTGATGGCCTCGGCATAAAGCTTCTCCGTCTCTGGGCCGATGTCCATGCCCATGCGGTCATCGGGAATCTTGTCGGAGGTGACGATCTCGCCTGTCGCATCCTCACCGAAGTGGTCAGCAACGACGTTATCGACCGGAAGTAGAATCCTGACGCCCTTGGCCTCAGCCTTCTTGAGCATCGCGCCAGCCTGCTCGACCCAGTCCTCCTCCTTCAGCGAGCTACCGACAGAATAGCCCTTCGCGAGGAAGAAGGTGTACGCCATGCCACCGCCGATGATCAGGGTATTAGCCGAGTCGATGAGGTGATCGAGCACGCCGATCTTCGAGGAGACCTTCGAGCCTCCGACGATGGCCACGAACGGGCGCGCCGGATCGGCGAAGATAGACGTCAGCGTATCTACCTCCTTCTCAAGCAAGAAGCCTGCGTAGGCCGGTAGATAGGCCGCCGGGCCCACGACGGAGCCTTGCGCGCGATGAGCCGTGCCAAATGCGTCAAGGACGAAGATGTCGCCGTAGGAGGCAAGACGTTTGGCAATCTCGGGGTCATTCTTCTTCTCGCGCTTGTCGAAGCGGACGTTCTCAAGGACAAGGATGTCGCCCGGCTTGAGGGCGTCGACGGCGGCCTTTGCCTTGTCGCCGTAGGTGTCGTTGACGAACTTGACGTCATAGCCGGTGAGCTCGGCGAGTTTGTCAGCGGCGGGCTTAAGCGAAAGGGCCGGCTCAGGGCCGTCCCCCTTCGGCCGCCCTAGGTGGCTCATGAGGATGATCTTTGCATTGTGTTCTTTGAGATATGTGATGGTGGGAATGGCGGCCTTGACGCGCGTGTCGTCTGTCACGTTCCCGTTGGCATCCAGTGGCACGTTGAAATCGACGCGCATCAGGACGCGCTTGCCGTCGACGTCAGCGTCGCGGACGGTCTTTTTGGTAAAAGCCATGTACAGCTCCTCTTTCAATCGAGATTTGACCGGTACGAGAAAGGGCACGGCCGCGGCCCTATGAGCTGCGACCGCGCCCCTAGCGCTTGGGTAAGCTGCTTACTTGACGAACTTCTCGAAGTACTTGATGGTACGGACCATCTGGGAGGTGTAGGAGTTCTCGTTGTCATACCAAGAGACAACCTGCACCAGGTACTGCCCATCGCCGTTCGGCAGCACCATCGTCTGCGTAGCGTCGAACAGCGAGCCGTAGGTCATGCCGATGACGTCGGAAGAGACGATCTCGTCCTCGTTGTAGCCAAAGGTCTCAGGATCGGAGGCAGCCTTCATCGCAGCGTTGACAGAGTCGACGGTGACCTCAGAATCAGACTTAACAACAGCGTACAGCAGCGTCGTTGAGCCATCAGCAACAGGAACACGCTGGGCGGAGCCGATGAGCTTGCCGTTGAGCTCGGGGATGACCAGGCCGATGGCCTTAGCCGCACCAGAGGAGGTTGGCGTGATGTTGATAGCCGCAGCGCGGGCGCGACGGAGATTGCCCTTGCGTTGAGGACCGTCGAGGATCATCTGGTCACCGGTGTAGGCATGAATGGTGCTCATGATGCCCGCTTGGATCGGGGTGTAGTCATTGAGGGCCTTGGCCATAGGAGCGAGGCAGTTGGTCGTACAAGAGGCGGCGGAGATGATGTTGTCCTTCTCAGTCAACGTCTCATGGTTGACGTTGTAGACGATCGTGGGGAGGTCCTTGCCTGCAGGAGCTGAGATGACGACCTTCTTTGCGCCAGCATCCAAGTGCGCCTGGCTCTTGGCTTTGCTGGTGTAAAAGCCCGTGCACTCAAGGACGACGTCGACGTCGAGCTTGCCCCATGGCAGATTCGAGGCATCCTTCTCTGCATAGATCGTAATCTCATGGCCGTCGACGATGATCGAGTGATCTGTAGCCTCGACCTTATGGTCCCGAGCATAGTTGCCGTGCGTAGAGTCATACTTAAGCAGGTGGGCCAGCATCTGCGGACTGGTGAGGTCGTTGATGGCGACGATCTCAGAACCCTCGTGCGCAAACATCTGGCGGAATGCCAAACGACCGATGCGACCAAAGCCGTTAATTGCAACCTTAACTGCCATGCTCTCTCCTTTCACAAAGCCACCCAGGGCCCATCCCCAGCACATGGCCTTTGCTTCTACATACATATAAATAGTACCCGACTTACCCAAGCAGAGACGCAACGTTAGCGTTCTACGGTGAAAAAAATCGCCAAAGCATTGATTGACCTTCAAATGGTAGTCAACTATTA
The DNA here is from genome assembly GCA_002407925.1 of Atopobiaceae bacterium UBA5363. Classification (GTDB taxonomy): domain Bacteria; phylum Actinomycetota; class Coriobacteriia; order Coriobacteriales; family Atopobiaceae; genus Olegusella. Next base: position 53,524 of record DHPN01000011.1, on the reverse strand, counting down.
GCAGCCGCCTGCCCTGTTCGAAAGCTGCCAGCGATCAGCAGACCTGCTTAAAAGCTCAGTCGCCCTGCTGCCCCTCGGCCTGCTCGACGAGTTCGGTCAGGCGCAGGACGCGATGATGCATAGCAGACTTGCCGACCGGCGGGTCACAGAGCTTCCCCAGCGCCGCAAGAGACAGCTCAGGGTGTGAGCGGCGCAGGATACAAAACTCCCTCAGGGCCGGCGGAAGCGCATGCAACCCTATCTCGCGCATCGCACGGGAAACCAATATCGCCTGGTCGGCGGCGGCCATCGTCGAGCGGCCCTGATTTGCCATCTCTGCGTTCACTCGGCGGTTCACATCGTTTTTGAGAGTCTTCACCCGGCGGACCTGGGAGACGGCCAAGGCCGAGCGCTCTGCGCCCATGGCTACGAGGAGCTTCACCACTCCCTCGAAGCTCTTAAGGTAGACCACGTAGGCTCCACGGCGATGATTGAGGTGCGTAGAGACACCGAGAGAAGCAGCGAGGTCGCGCAGCCCCTCAGCCAACGGCTCGCCAGAGACGGCGATCTCGAGGTGAAAGTCTCCTCGCGGATCTGACACAAAGCCCCCCGCCATGAAAGCGCCGCGCAGGTAGGCTTGCTGACAGCAGCGACGACCGAGCAGTCCTTCGGGAAGGCCAGGCGTGAGCCCCCTGCCGCTCTCAAGAACCCCAAGCCGCATGAGTGCCGCCTCAAGGGCGTCTTGGTCGCGTATCTCGATCAGATAGTTGTGAGACTTATGCAAATTCGAGCGGCGCACCGTCAGTGGCGTCTCAAGATCAAAGAGCTCATGCGTGAGCTTGATCATCGTGCGCGCCACAGCACCGGTCTCAGTCGCGACGCGCAGCGACCAACTGCCTGAGCCATGGAAGGAAAGCGTCCCACAAACGCGCACAATAGCCGAGAGCTCGGCATACGGGCAATCCGGGCAGCTACCCCCAACGCGCGACAGCTCATCTTTCACCTGGGCAGTAAAGGACATACACAGCCCCGTTCAGTTGGCATCGCTCTCGCCATGGCGCGGCACGACAAGAGCGAGGTCGCGATGGGAGAGTGCAACGCGATAGCCACGGCCCTTGAGATAGTCGGCTGTGGCGTTGGCAATGGCCACACTGCGATGCTGCCCGCCTGTGCAGCCAATGGCGATCGAGAGCACAGGCTTGCCCTCGGCCACATAGCCCGGTAGCACGACGTCGAGCAGGCGCTCCCATGCGTCCATGAACTTCTTGGTGGTCGGATGCTCCAGCACGTAGCGCGCGACCTTCTCGTCGTTGCCGGTGAGATTGCGCATCTCTGGGTCGTAGAAGGGGTTCGGCAAAAAGCGCACGTCCATCATCAGGTCAGCCTCTACGGGCAAGCCGTGCTTGAAGCCGAAGGAAAACACGTTGACGTCCATTAGTTGCTCTTCTGCAAGCTCCGAGAAGCTGCGGCGGATACGCGCGCGCAGCGTAGCTGTGCGCATGCGCGAGGTGTCGATCACAAGGTCCGCCCGTGCGCGCACGCTCACCAGCTGCTTGCGCTCCCTCTCGATTGCGTGCTCGACCGTCTCACCGGAGACCTGCAGCGGATGCCGGCGACGATTCTCGTCGTAGCGCCGATACAGCACGTCATCGGCGCAGTCAAGGAAGAGCACCTTGTAGCTGATGTCATGGTTTGCGAGGTCCGCGAGGGCCCCATCAAGCTCGTCGAAGAGACCTTGGCTGCGCAAGTCGCAGGTCACGGCAAGGTGGCGCCCGACACCGTTGTTGATGCCGACGATATGAGAGAGCTGCAGGATAAGACCCGGCGGAAGATTGTCAATGCAGTAGTAGCCCATGTCTTCGAACACGTGCAGGGCCTGGGTTCGCCCACTTCCTGACATTCCCGTGATCACGACGACGTCAGAAATTCGGTCGGCCCTGGCGGCAGTGCGCAAGCTCTTGTTTTCGTCAGCCATGGCCCTCCCTCGCCTCTCGCGGCTCTGACCATTCTACTGTACACTCTCCGGCTAAGCGCAGCTGCCCGTAGTTGCAAGGTCCTGAAAAGATGGTGGAGGCTCTCCCTAAATGAAAAAAGTTCGCGATAAAAACGCCGCAGAGGGGTATATGTAAACCTAGATTAACCCATTGGTCAATGAGTGGTCGATGTAAACCGCGGTATGACTTGGAAGGAAAGATCATGGCACTGGACAAAAAAGTCGCTGATGTTCTCAACAAGCAGATCAACAAGGAATTCTATTCGGCATACCTGTACCTCACATTCGCAGACTACTACGAGGAGCGTGGCCTCAAGGGGTTTGCGAACTGGTACATGATCCAAGTTCAAGAAGAGATAGCTCACGCCAAGATCTTGCGTCGCTACCTGCTTGACAACGATGTCTCGGTCAAGATGCTCGCCATCGCCCAGCCGGACAAGACCTTCGCAAGCGACATGGATCCTTTGAAAGATGGTCTTGAGCACGAGCGTTACATCACCGCTAGCATCAATGATTGCTACGCCGTCGCAAAAGGGGTAAACGACTTCCGCACCATGCAGCTGCTCGACTGGTTCGTCAAGGAGCAGGGCGAGGAGGAGGCCAACGCCACCGAGATGGTCAAGAATCAGGAGCTGTTCGGCAGCGATTCTCGTGGCCTGTACGCACTCGATCGTGAGTATCAGACCCGCACCTTTGTTGCACCTACGATGCCAATGTGAGTTAGCTTTCCACTTGATGTCCTACCATGGTCAAAAGCTCGGTGTCCCACTTGGGATGCTGAGCTTTTTTTGTGCAAGCACCTATCTGCCACGCCCAGTGAGTGCGACTGCTGGTACGTTACGGCCATAAATAGCATATGTACACCGTGATCAAGCCACTGGCGTGGCGCGATCATGTCACACGGGTGCAGGGCAGTCATGCCACTGGCGGCTGTGGCTGCCCCTGTTCATGGGTGGCCTTCGAAAGGTCAGCGCACATAATCTTGGCAAGGCGCTCTGCGATCTGGACGGAGCCTTGGTCGTTAGGATGCTCAAAACCGTCAGCAAGCAATGACTGGTCTGGGTCGAGCAAGCCCATCCCGTCAACGAGATACATCGGAGGATGAGCCAAGGTCGTCTCGGCGACAATGCTTGCCACCTCCGAAAAGCAACTCTTCGCGTTTGTCGGCCAGACGTCCTCGTCATGCCAAAATGGCGTCAGCACCCAGCAAGGGACCTGCGGCCAAAGCCCCGCTACCTCGCCGAGGTACGCCTTTGCATCGCGGATGACCTGCTCCCGAAAGCAGCGCTCATAGCGATAGTTAGCCCCGAATTCAATCACGATCGCTTCCAGGTCGGCGAGGCCGGCAAGCCCCGTGAGGGAGCTCTGCTGAAAGACCTGCCCGCCGATGCCTTGGTTTATGGCATCAAAGCCGAGTGACTTGGCAAGCAGGGCAGGCCACGTGCAAGCCGGGTTGCCCGCTACGAAGCCCTGCGCAATCGAATCGCCCAGCACAAGAAGCTGACGCCGTGGCGCGACGGGCAAAAGCACACTGCCGTCGCCCCATACCTTACGCACCGTGCAACCGCGCAGGCACGGAAGCCAAATGCGCACATTGTGGCGCCTGCCGAAGCCCGGCAGCGGCGGAGTTGCCCACTTTTTCGGCAAGCCCTGCGGCGCATCAAGGGAGATGCCCACGATACCCTCATCAAGGCGAGGAGGACAGGCGCAGCCGTCAATTTCGCACGCGATGCCATCAAGGGCAACAACGGCCGCAGCTTCCACATAAGCAAGCACAGATCTTGTCCCACTCGGCTCCCCATCCAGGTGGACCTCCAGCGCCAACTCGCTCGAGTCTGTCTCGACCTCCAAGAAGACACCGGAGCTCGCGCGCGCCATTTGCCTGAAGAGCCCCGGGTGCCATGCCAGGCAGCTGCCAAGCGCCCGAACTTGGGAAGGCATCAGACGCCACGGCCGAATCCAGCCGTCGTCAAGTGACTCCCTGTAGACGCAGCCATGCAAAAGGTCAGAAGCCGCGCATGACACAAGCCCCGCGGTCTGCCCACTTCTCACCATGTCACACAGGGCCATGCGTCTCTCCCATCCGGACGACCAGACTCAAAACCCACGCGCAATCTCCTCTGTCAACGCAGACGCCACCCCAACAGCAAGAGAAGCTGAGCTCTCGACGTCCTCGAGCGCACAAATCGCCGTCCCTGCATGGATATAGCGACACGGTACCCCTGCCACCACGCAGGGGATGTCCATAAGATGGACAGGACCGCCGTCAGTGCCACCGCCGCTGCGAACCGACACCTGATGCGGGAGGTGAAGCTTTCGGGCGACTGCAAGTACGAAGCGCTGGTAGCGTGGATTGGTAATCATACAGCGATCGAAGTAGCGCAGCATGGGCCCTTGTCGCAGTGCAGTTTGGACCTCATCTCCCTGCACAAACGTGTCATCTGCAGGGCAGCCCTCAAACATGTAGGCGAGCATGGGAGAGAAGCGCCGCGCTGCGGCAGCCACGCCACGTTCCCCCACCTCCTCTTGCCCGGAGATAGAGGCGACGACATCAAATGCCAGGTCAGCGCGAGAGGAAAGCTCGCGCAACGCCAGCAGCAAGGCGCACACCCCTGCCCGGCAGTCAAACGCCTTGCCGACGGCGATGCCCGTCCTACCGTCAAAGGAGAACTCAGTTGCAGACACGACAGGTTCCCCTATGCCCATGCAAAAGCGCTCGAGAGCATCTGCACGCGATGTGGCTCCGACATCAAGGATGAGCTCAGGAGCTGTGCCAGCGTCTTTCTCGGCAGCGCTCATGAAGTGGGGCGGCTTCACGCCAACGACGCCATGCACCCACCTGCCATCCGTCGCATGCACATACACGTCTTGGCCCGCAAGCGTACCCGCCGCGAAGCGACCGAGCTCAACAAAGCTCATCGTGCCGTTCTGGCGTATCGCCTTAACCATGCAACCGACCTCGTCGCCATGGGCGTCGAACATCAGCACCGGCTTTTCGCCACTGAAGTTGGATGGCACAATGAAACCGTCGCGCAGGGAGTTCTCCTCCACCTGCGCCCATCCGGCGCAAAAGTCACGTACGACACCGATCGTCTCGTCTTCGAAGCCTGAGGGGGCCTTCGCGTTCGAAAGCCTACCGAGCAGCTTGACAACCTCGCCATCGTCAAAATCCATCTTCGCTCTTTCCTGCGCGCCAGTGCCCTTTCCTGCGCATCCGTGTCATATGTACCCTAGCACCTCGCGCGCCGCTAAAGAAGCAAAGGCCTGCCTTGTCTTGAAGTCCCTGCATAAAGGCGTCACTGCACTCAACTGCGGCATGCTGTTGCACCCAAGTGCGATATAAGCCCGACAGGCGCCCAAAGCCATTGAGTTTAATTTGACATTTAGCTATATTTCTAAATATCATGCTGCGAGAGATGGAAGCTCACATTGGAAGCGCGGTCAAGGGGCTGTCATAAGTGGAGGAAAAGGCTATGAACGGAGAGGTTTTCAAAGCCCTCGCAAGCCCTGTGAGACGAGAGATCCTCTCGCGCCTGAGCCATGGTGACCTCAATGCTGGCCAGATCGCAGACGGTTTTGACATCTCCAAGCCCTCCATCAGCAACCACCTCGCCATCTTGAAAAGAGCTGGCTTGATCAGCGATGAGCGGGACGGGCGCACCATCGTCTACCACCTCAATGAAACCATCTTCCAAGAACTCATGAAATGGCTCATAGACTTTTCAGACGCGCAAGCAAGGGAGAAACGGTCATGACACAGACCCCAGGTACGAAGAAGAAGCTAGACAACCGTTATCTCATTGGCCTTGCGATCGCCAGTGCCGTTAACTTCGCCGCACATGTGGCCATTTCACCTTTCATGCCAGATCAGCTGCCAATACATTGGAACGCTGCAGGCCAAATCGACGGCTACGGCTCCAAGCTCGCGGTGCTTCTTCTTGATCTGCTGCCTCTGGTCATGGTGTTGCTTTTCAGGGTGGTGCCCTCCATCGATCCGAAAAGAGACAACTACGAGAAGTTCTGGCGCGTCTGGAAGGGCTTCGTCGTCGGCATGACGATTTTTTTCATAGCGCTCAGCTGGACCAGCGAGCTGTATGCTTTTAACCTAGTCACCGAGGGCAGTAACTTCATAACCATATTCGTTTTGGGGGGCTTGGGACTGCTCTTCATCATCTTGGGCAACTACATGCCCTGCGTGCGGCAGAATTACACGTTCGGCGCGAAGACGCCTTGGGCCCTTGATGACGAGCGCACCTGGCAGCGCACACAGCGCATGTGTGGCATCGTGTTCATCATCATAGGCATCACCATGATACTGATGGGCATGTTAGGGGCCTCATCCCAGATTCCTTTCGTCGTCGGGGGAAGTGTCATCGGCGGAACCGTGTGGATCTATGTTTACTCATACTTGGTCTTCCGAGGAACACTGCGCTAAAGCCACGTGAGGCGCGCGCAGAGGAGCCCGCTGAGCTGCTTTTTTCAGCTAATTTTTAGCTTTCATTCTGCTTGGGCTAAGCCTTGTATCATCCAAGTGGCGTTCTCTCCATACACGCATAGCAGGGCAATTTTGTGGCTAGTATGAAGGTGAAGGGCGTCATCTTCCTTCGACGGGTGTCTGTGACGTCCCTTCCTTCCTTCACTTCCTCTCCGGCTGCGTGGTTTTACTCATGGATCACGCAGAGGAGAGGACTCATGCTCGCATTCTTGCGCATGCCGCCAAGCGCAAAGACCAACCTGGGTCAGATGGCCGCTAAAAGCCCGCCAACAGCCATGGGCACAATGACAGCAAGCACAAGCGTCGTTAGGCAACCGTCGCAGCTGGCTTTCTTGTCGTTCTTTTTGTCCTGCTTGTCGCTATCGCCTCCCACGTCAGTCGCTATGCGATATTCAACGTAGTGATCAATCCAGTTGTCATCTCGGTCGGATATGACTTGCCCCCTATCGACAGTGCTCAAAAAGACAGCTTCATACAGATCCTCTCACAATCTGATCCCTACGGAAACGCATTCAAAAGAGATCGCGGAGCCTTCAGCACAAAAAAAGCTCCTATCAATAGTTGCATTGATAGGAGCATCATTTCTGGTGGCGGGGAAGGGAATCGAACCCCTGACACGGGGATTTTCAGTCCCCTG
>DHPN01000011.1:45375-46331 GCA_002407925.1 Atopobiaceae bacterium UBA5363 | reverse complement strand
GACACGGGGATTTTCAGTCCCCTGCTCTACCAACTGAGCTACCCAGCCAAAGTCGCTGCTTACGCAAGCTTGTTTACTATACCAAAGCAGGCGAAGACGTCAACATGAAAATCCCAGACTGCATTCCCGCACCATGAAAAGGATCCTCTCGTCTCTGCAGAAAACCTCTGCAGAGACGAGGCAGCTCCCCTGCGCAGGCAGACTCTGAGCTCAAGCGTCTAAAATGCGCCGCCACCGCCACCTCCGCCGAAGCCGCCGCCTCCACCGCCGGAAAATCCGCCACCTCCGCCGAAGCCAGAGCTGTTTGAGCTGGTGGCAACATGCACGGCAGAACTGAGGGCAGAGGAGAATGTCTCGGCGGGCAGGCCGCCTTGCACTGGTCCTCCGCTTGCAAACCAGATGTAGCTGGAAAAGTAGTAGCCGCCAAGAGCGCCAAAGTCCCCAGACTCGTCGAAGAACTGCGGGCAGGCGACTTTGAGCTGGTCGACCACCTCTTTTGACACCCCCAGCACAACAGCCATGACCAGCAGGCGGTTCCACAAGATGATGTCTTGCGGCACCGCCTCCTTAAGACGCGTGAAGTCACACAGCCAGCGCTTGAGCGCCGCGGCCTTGGCCTTGATCTCAACTGCCTCAGGCGAAAGATCTTGAAGCTTTCTAGACTGCGCAAACGCAAAGATGCCAGCCGCCACGCAAGCTATAAGCACCGCCGTCAAGAGCGCGGTATAGCTGCCGAAAGAACCTGCTGATGCTACAGTGGCCAGCCCAAAGGCCAGCAAGAGGATTGCGACAAGCTCGTCCGCGACGCCAAGCGCGATAAGCGGGGACTTGCTGACATGGTTGGGATCAACATAAAAGTCACGCTCCTCAGCGCAGGCATCCACCCTTGAAGTCCAGCTTTCATAGGCCTTCGCATATTCTTCCTGATACTTCTCCGCGACCTTCTTCACATCAGA
>DHPN01000011.1:12614-45127 GCA_002407925.1 Atopobiaceae bacterium UBA5363 | reverse complement strand
ATCTTGTCTGAGCAGCGTCAGGCGCCAGTCCTTCTTGGCTCTTCTGTGTATCAGCGCCCCAGAGCTCAGCGTCACCGGCTCTAGCTTTGCCATTTTCTCGTCGGTCAGACGCATCAGAGCCCCAGTCAGCTCTTCTGAGCCCGCCTTGCCATGCACCAGGGAACCGATGATGGCCGGATGGTCAGCCGAGGGCACATCGCGGAAGTACTCGTCATCAAAAGCTGCAGCATGTTGACGACGATAGCGCCGCAGGTGCCCCAGCGTCACAGCAAGAGTGGCCGCCGCCAGCACAGCAGCTGCCAAAAGGCCACCCCCTAACATCAAGCGCGCCCGAAGGCGCTGCGCGTTTGCCTCGTCAGATAGACGTTGCTCCTCGTCGACCACCTCTTCGAGGCGATCGGCATCTTCGGTGTTCACCGAGGTTGCCGCAGAGAGCCATGAGGCCGGAAAGCAGACGCGCAGCTCGGCGTACTCGCTCGAGCTGACTGTGGGGCTCGTGAAAATCACCTGCCCCGCATCGGCATCAAAGCTCACCGTGCCGTCAAGCGGGCCGTGACCCCATGCCCGCACGTTGTCGCCTGCGCTGATTTGCTCCCCAGAGGGCACCGGCAGGTTGAGGATGCATGTCACGTTGTTCGAGTCCACATCCCAGCCGTCGGAGACGTATTTCCAGTAGAGCTCTGATGTGTCCGCCCAGCGAGTCGCAAGCTGAGGCAGATCATAGGACACATAAAACGTCACGCTCTCATCGCTGTGCGCGGAGTAGAGCTTGACCTGATCGTAGTCACCGTAGTCGCTAAGCATGTAGGTCCCGTCCTGCCCTGTGCTCGCTGACGTGAAACTTTGTAGGCCTACTTGATCCGAGCCTCCGTCGGCATCAGGGGCAATGCCGACCGCTATGTTCGTCGGCTCAATCTCCCTGCCGTTGAAGTCTCCCTTAGGCAAGTTCCAATACACGCCATGGTAGTCGCCATCGAAGTCAAACGTGCGCGTCTCGAAGACAGAGACTGTGCCGTCAGCTTCAACGGTAGCTTGGATGTTCACTTGCCCGATGTCATAGCTTCTCGCAAGCGCAGTGAGAGGAAAAGTCACCAGCATCGCAAAGACAAGGGCAAAAGCAACAAGCAGGCGACGGCTGCTGTGGATCGTACGTGGCATAAGACCTCCTGGCGTTCCATGTTGCCTGTCATGCACAATAGTCTAGCAGCTAGGAACGGCGCGATAGATACGGCCACTCAAATCCACCTCATCACTGCACGCTATGGCCCCAAACCACGAGTTACGAAACCTGCAGCCAAAGGCACTTGAGAGGGGCGCCTGCACCTAATCGTCACGACATATCTTCGCGAAGTGACTGCTGGGGTACAATATAGGTGCCACAAAGATCAATGGCTTCGCCGAATGGTACCTCTACCTGGCCGTCAATGGGGCGACCATGAAACGAGGCGGGATTTGTCGCGCCAAGATCGGATACCTCAATGCCCCCATTTTGAGGCATAACCAGAAGGTGCTCATGAGAAACCGCCTGTGAGTGGAGCACGACATCATTTGCAGGGCCGCGACCGATCGAGAGGCCGACGGGAGGGACAGCAACGCGCACATCCACGTCTCCCGTCCGTATCCACAGACTGACATGCTCATCTGAGTCTTGAACTGCTGCCCTGACGCATGTCTTCTTTGGCAGTGGCGTCGTATCCCCAGCGTCTTCGGCCTGCTGCCCAGCTCGTTCATCTTCAGCGCGCAGCCCGGCACACTCCACGGCAACAGATGAGATTTGAGGCACGTGCGTCTCCTCAAGATGAGGAAGCTCCGATGCTTCCTCATCTTGTGCCTCATAACCAGCCTCACTGCGCCTGAAGTCATAGAGGCAACCGTAGCAGACGCTCATGTCGGCAAAGAGCATCTGCCCGCAACGCGGACAGGTTTTTGTACCATACTCACGCGCCAAGCCTTCAGTGCCCCACCGGTCTGCCTGCTCATCTTGTAAAATCATCGCACGCATGGCTTGCCTTCCTTTCTCTGAAATTTAACTTTGACAATCGAACGCAACTGAAGTGCTTCAAAGCGCTGCTGTGTCTCCAACTCAACTTTCTGGCCGCAAGTGAGCCATTCACCTGCCTTGCAGGGGCGCTCGATCACGTAGACTGCATGCCGCGCCGAGCGGAGGCGTTTGGGCCCAACCTGCCTGAGAGACTTTCTCACGCAGCCTCTTTCATCGACAAAGGCAAGATCCAAGGCGTAGTGCATGCCAAAGGTATGCACGGAGTTGCAGCAAGTGAGTAGCACCGGGCAAGCGTCTGGCCTGGTTCCCAGAAGCCCCTTGAGCCGCTCAAGCCTGCCGGTAAGCACCTGAACAGGCATGCCGTCGCATGCGCCGTCAGTTCTCAATCGAACCCACATTCACACCACAACTCCCCCACGGTAGCGATCGACTACAAGCGCGCGGCTATGCACAAGGGCAAACGGCGCTCTGAAGCTCACGCCGGCGACCACAAACGAGCTTGGCCAAGGATGATAGGAAAGCGTGCAGGTGAAACGTGTCAGAAGCGGTGATATTGGAAACGTTAGGCCTTCGGATCGCCCAGGGCTCGCCACCATCCTCTCGGCTGTAACTTCCACCTCGCATGACTTCATCTGCAGCGCCTGCTCGATCTGCACTCTGATCTCGTCCACTGCAGGCTCTCTGGCATCCCCTTTGGGCGAAACCCCTTGGGCCACTATTTGCTCGAAGGCTACATGGTCAAAAGCAGCACAGGCACCGACGAACCGCATCAGGTTGTAGTCGATGAGAGCTACGACGATCACGACAGGCAGCAGGACTGCAAGTTCCACGGCCATTTGGCCGCTGCATGCGCGCCGCGGGCTCATCTCTTCTTCCAAAATTTCGAAATGTCTACGGTTAGCGGTATTGTTTTGCCACTCGGCAGCTCTATCTCGGCGACCGTGACCGAGGGGCTGCCAAGCAGTCCTGAAAGCTTGTCGGCAAGCATGCGAGCAGCCTCATCTCCTCCAGCTGGAAGTGAGCTGAGAAGCTCGCGCGCAACGGAGAGCGCCTGTCTGCCCCCTCCAGCCTCATCAAGCACTTGCTGCGTATGAACGAGCACGGGCTTCCGAGCCCGCATATCAGCCGGCTCGAAGCCGGCCGCCTTGACTACGGCCACCATGCGGGACCGCAGCCAAGAGGCGACCTTCTCGCCAAAAAGGCTCCCGACACCATCAAGGAAGCTCTCTGCGTCTGCGTTTACATCAGCATACGCAGAGCCATAATCGACGAGCAAATCGCCCCAAAGGCTACTCACTTGGTTTGCCACTTCAACAGGACCGAAGTCCATAGAGGAGACAAGCCCGGAGAAGACCTGCGACAAGACGTTACTGCCGTCGCTTGTGGCTTCAGGCGCAAGCGTCGCCGCAGAGATGGCCATGCCAGCAGGCAGCTTGCCCGCAGAAGAAAAGCCTGTTGAAAGCTCTTGCGGTGTAATTGCGCTGTGTGCCCTTTTCACCACCGCCACACAGCCATAAGACCCTGCAGGCTTGAATTGGGGCCGAATGGCACGGAGCAGCTCAATCGCCCTTTCAAACGTATCACTACCCTCATGGCCTAACTTCTTCAGCTTGTCCTCATCTTGTTGCACCTCTTGCATTGCCTGTTGGTAGACTCGCGATTCCTCGACGACAATGCGCCAATAGTGCTCGAAGCCATTGCTGATGTTGGTGGAGGCATCTGCAACGTTTCCCATCGCTGCAGCATCCATCTGACAGACCGGACAGCGTCGAAGCTGGCCGCTATCTATGTCTGCGAGACAGGAAAGCCCGAGCGCAGCACCCTGCGCAGCCGGGCAGGCTGAGCTGCCGTGCAGCGTGGGTCCTTCGCTCTCAAGCGTACAAGGCCACACGCGTTCAACATAGAGCTCGCTTGCTCTGACCATCTCAGTCGTGTGAGGCAGCTCGGGCAAGTCGACCATGGCCGTGGCACCGTCTTCCTGACAGACGGCCTGGCCGATCACACGGGCCGCATAGCGATAGAAACGCTCGCGCGCAGCCGAGCGGACGGCCTCCTCTATTTTCTCTGTCTGCGGTGTCTCATTTCTCAAGCGTGTCACGTAGTAGTTCTTCGCGCGCAGCCTTGCATAGTCGAATCGCCATGACGCAGCACTCGTATAAAAGGGGTTGAGTGCGCCCGCAAGTCCAGCAAGCGATGCGGCCCGTGTGCGCATACAGGCGGGATCGTCTATGTTGTCAGCCTTCCACGCACGCTCCTTGGACTTATCCGCCCGATCATGAGCGGCAGCCTTTCTTGCAGAAACTTCCTGCAGCTTCTCTGCCTGTTTGGTCATCTCCTCACCAGAAAGCTCATCTTGCAGGAATGAGTAGTCCGTCTCAGAGGCGAGCGGAAACGGAACGGCACAGCCGACATACTCGATCCCGCCTTGACTGTTAGCCGAAATACACGAAGCAGAACTTGCTGCGACAAGGGCAGGGAGGGCGGACTCCAAATGACGCAGACCGCCCGCTGCAGAGGTAGAAAAACTACGCCGCATGTCGAGCATTCCATTGCCCGCTTGGATCACGGCCTTTGCGACAGGGGCCATCAAAGGGACTGTAGAAAGCACCAGGCCTGCGCCCAGCGCGACGCTGCCTGCCAGCCCCATCGATAGCACGCAGGCATCAACGACCTGCACTATGGTGGAAAATCCCGCAACGCAGTTGTCTCCGGCCATCGCCGCCGCGTCAGCTACGTACTGCACCTCAGCGGCGCGTGCCAAAGCCCACTCGGAGGAGGCTGCACTGAAGACGAGTGTGAAGCTCACCAACAGTGCCACGGCAACCGCCACCGTCGTGTACCCTCCATCATCCCTCAAGAAGGCGGCAAGCAAGACAGGAGGACGCTTGCCAGCAGAGCGCAGTCCCTCACTTCCAAATCTCAATCCAGCTTTCATAGTTGCCCTCCAACCATGCGGGCCTCAGCTGCTGGTCCACCTCAGCTCTCAATATGATTCCAATGTCATCTTGCTCCATTACCGTCAACGCAAGCGCCGATGACAACGGCAACAAGCGAGCATGGCCCGAAATTGCCACAGCGACGCTTCGACCATCGTCTTCCCTGCTCACCTCTATGTGCCAATCGCTGTTGCCCCCCACATGGAAAAGAGGGATGTTCGGAACTGAGGCGAGCCTACGCAATGCGTATCCCTTGCAGGCGCTCAAGTCCTCCCCATTTCGAGTCGTGAGGACGGCCCGTGAGACTTCAGCGGCTGCAGCCCTCATCATCATGTGCGTATACAGAAGACAAGAAGGCTGGAGGAGCAGGGCAAGAACAAGGAAGACGCAGGGCAGCAAAACCGCTGCCTCCACGGTTGCTTGGCCACATTCTCGCCCTACCTCAGAAAAGAAGAATGTCTTGAAGATGCAGATCTCCGCTTTCAGCGTCAAAAAGATGCGACGCCGCCTTGAGGGCGAGTCGGAGCAGCCCCCCGTCTTTGCCTGCATGCCAAAGCAAGCCCAACGTTGCAACGGTCGCGAGGAACGCAAGAAGGACAAGAGCGTATTCCAGCGTCGACTGCCCACTTTTCGTTCTCTTATCCTGCGTAAGATAAAAAACATGACGCATCGCCCCTAACCTCCCAACGACCTTTCTGCATCCTTTTGCCACAGCGACACGTCCATGCGTACCTGTGTCATTTCACTGGCAGCCCCGTCTTCGATCCCTCTGATGACGCAGAGGTCGACCCAGCCGTCTCCCTGCACGATGCAGGACCATACCTCGCCAACAAAATCGAGGTATCCGGATCGAACGAGAACACAGCTCCCTTCTCGCTTATACGAAAAGAGAACCTCGGCTGCCTCAGCAGCAACTCCAACTCTGACGGTCTTTTTTGTGATCTTGTCCTCCGAAAGGGCTCCGGCTTTATGGCCGGCACCTTCTCCCTGAGGTGCTGAACGACTTTGATCTGGGAAGTCATCAACGCTGTCGTCTGGCTCTTCATCTGATGCCCTTTCTTCCTCCTTCTGCTGCAGCGACCCTTGCGTATATGGCAAAAAGACCTTTTGAGCTCCTTGAAGAGATGCCCATGTGCAGGCAATGATCCCAATAGCGCAAGCTGCCAATATGCTCATGAGCGCCTTGGCATGCAGTTTTCTCTTTTTCATAGGGAGTTGATGCCCTCAGAAACGGCATCCCAAAGTTCTTGCACCCTTCCACGGAAGGCAACTATTGCGAGTATCGCTATAACCACTAATACGCCGACCAAAATTGCATATTCCGTTGTCCCCTGCCCTTTGTTATCAGAAAAGCCACCCTGCAAAAGTTCCTTCAAGCGCGCGCATTGACCTTTCCCCATCCTTCTCTCGCTCATGGTCCTTCTCCTCTTCCGTTGCCTTTGGCATCTCAAACGCAAGCTTCATCCCCTATTCCAAAGCTAGTGACGAACTAAGAAGCGGCCCCAAGATCGCAAGCAGCATCGCTGGAACGATAAGGGTCCCTAAAGGTATCAGCATGCGTACTGGGACCTTCTCAATGCGCTCCTCTATTTCAGAGCGCTGCTCATCGCGCATCGCCTGGGCTTGACGCTCAAGAACCACCGCCAAGGGGGAGCCAAAGTAAAGTGCTTGAGACACTGCCTGAGAGAAGCGCCTCAAGGCCTGCATATCCACCTCACCGGCAAGTCGACGCAAGGCCTCGTCGCGCGAAAGCATGCCCATGCGCCACGATTGCTGCGCTGCGGAAAAGAGGCGCGCAAGCTCTGTCTCGCTGCGCCTGCAGTAAAGCTCAAGTGAAGCGTCAAAGGAAAGCCCTGCTGACAAGCCAAGTGTGAGCACATCTAGCATCTCGGGGAATTGGCGCAGCGTGTCGGATTTTCTGCGCATGGTCTGAGACCTCGTTCGCAACCCTGACAGCGTCAGAAACCGCTGCGCAAGCTCCTTGCAAGCATCCCCGAAAGAAGAAGGGGACAGCATTGCCGCCCTATGGCTTCTGCTGGCGATTTGACGAGTGGAGACGGATACGTAAGCAGCAGCTGCCACACACAGGGCAATGCCCGCAAGTACTACAACTTGCTCTCTATCCATCTTATATCACCCCTTTCATCAGGTGCCGAATGATAGAGAGGGCAAGGGCGTCCAAAGCCACCGCGCACACGACACTCGCAGCACCAACGAAAGTCGCAAGCCCGCGTTGGAAGTCTTTGGAGACAAGTGAGAGAATGCCAATCATCAACAGCGGCAGAAGGCACACAATGCGAACCGAGAGCCTAACCTGTGCGGTCTTAACCGAAAGGAGCCGTTCGAGTTCCCCTTGCCTCTCGGCGAGCTCCGCCGAGGTCTCAAGCAAGCCATGCAGTGGGCTGCCTGTTCTCTGGGCAATGAGAAGAGCGCTGACCAGCAGCCTCACATGGGGTGCACGCAGCTCCTTCTCAAAGGCGGTCAATGCCTCCTGAGCGGATGATCCGCACTTAAGGCGCATAGAGGCTTGCAAGAAGGCCCGCGAGATGGGCCCCGCATCGTTCCTTCCGACATATTCAATGGCTTGGGCGAGCGTCTCACCTGATGAGAGGGCAAGAGCGAGCGTTCTGAGGGCCTCGGGCATCTCTGCCGCGATTTGACGTGCCTCGCTGCGCCGATGAGAGGCATCCCAAAGTGGCACGCCAATGGCAACAGCTCCGATGGGTACAAGGGCCCCGATGAAGGATTGCGAAAGCAGACCGCAGGCAGAGACGGCACCCAAGCAGCACACAACAAGAGCTGCACAGGCTTGTCGGGTGTCAAGCGCTGGCCTCTTGCCGACGGAACTCATTGAAATCGCCTTTGAAGCGGCATGCCATGGCTCTAGCCTCATGAGCGCCACCACGAACCCTCTGCACGCAATGCAACCACAGATTTGAGCAAAGATGCGCCAAGCCCTTTTGCGCAGCCTGCTACTAGATGCCTGAGAGGGCTGGGGCCGTTGCCAGCTGAGCACATAGGCGCTCAGCCATGCGACGGCACCACAGCTAAGCTGCAAGGCTATGCCGTACGCTCTTTCCATGCTCTCACCTCCTGCTCATCGAGCTCTCCGTTTGCCATCGCAGCGGCAATGAATGAAGGTTCCCTCACAAGATGCCAAGCGTCAGCTGCGAGGTCATATGAAACGCATTCAGTGAGCTCCACGCCACCATCTTGTGCACGTGCGACGGCTGACATAGAGGTGATCCGCCGCGCCCCTCCAGGAAGACGCCTGCTCATCACGATGAAGTCGAGCGCCGTCGCAACTTGCTCTTCGATGATTTCAGCTGGCAGGTCCATGCCGAAGCGTGCCATCAGCACCAGGCGCAAGACGGCCTCGTCCGCTGTCCCGGCATGGAGCGTTGTCAAGCTGCCGTCATGGCCTGTGTTCATGGCCTGAAGCATATCTATTGCCTCACTGCCACGGACCTCTCCCACCACAATGCGATCAGGGCGCATGCGCAAAGAATTCTTGACAAGATCACGGATGGTAACTGCGCCTGACCCTTCAAGCGATGCGTCGCGCGCCTCGAGGCGAACGACGTTGGGATGCCGGTCAAACCTCAGCTCTGCCGAATCTTCGATGGTCACTATACGCTCCTCTCGACCAATCTCGCACGACAGCGCGTTGAGCAAGGTCGTCTTGCCAGAGCCCGTTCCACCGGCAACGGCCATGTCCTGCCTGAGGCGGACCGCCCATGACAGCAGCTCGGCGTACCACGCAGGCAAAGACCCAAGATCAACCAGCTCAGACAGCGTGTTTATGCGATGGGAGAACTTCCTTATCGTGATCGCCGGCCCATCAATTGAGATAGGCGCAGCAACGGCATTCACCCTGTCCCCGTTTGGGAGCCTCGCATTGACAATGGGACTCGCACGATCGAGGCGCCGTCCCAGCGGCGCAAGAATCCTATCGATCACGACCATGATCTGTTCAGTAGACTCAAACGAGGCCTCTGCTGGGACAATGTGACCCTTCCGCTCGAAAAACAGGGAGTCGCGACCATTCACCATAACCTCAGTCACGCTGTCATCGTCAAGCAGCGGCTGCAGGGGGCCGAGGCCACATACCTCGTCGAGCACCTGGCTAACAAGGACATCACGCTCTGATTGGGAGATGCTCGAGAATTCGCTGCCGTTGAGTATTGCTTGGCACGCAACACGTAGTTCCCTACGCGCCATGGCGGTAGTCGAGTCAGAGATCAGCGCAGACATTGTCTCGAGGCCAAGACGCGACACAAGCTCCTCCTTAAGGCGCGCCCTAAACTTTCTGCGCGCGGCTACCGTTGCCGCCCTGCTCGCATCTTCTGACGTTTGGACGTGTTGCAGCTGCTCCTGTTCACGGACCCTCTCAAGGACAGACATCACAGCGCCTTCCTTCGCGCAAACAGCCGTCGCCGAGACTTGTTCGCCCCTTTGAGAGCTCGCCGTGCAGCATCTGAGTCTGGCAAGCAGCCAAGCTCCTCAAGCAGCTGCGCGAGGACCTGGGAAAGGGAACTGACAAAAGGGGACTCAAGCGACAGGAGCTCAGCTGACCTGCCTTCTTTGATCAGCTCAGAGTCTTCCTCGTCGCCTTCAAGGACTCGAAAGGCACGAGCGGTCTCAAGGCCTACCTCCGCGCGGCCGACACCAGAATCAAAACGCGTATGCCGATCACCATGATTCGCAATGCGAACGATGCGCGTACGAGCCACACCGAGCCTTACTGCAAAAGCAGACGTACGAGCAAGGGAGCCTATGCCGCCGGCTCTCTCGTCATGCACGAGGAGCAGCCTGTCGCAGCACTGGAAGGCTTGAGCTGACGCGTCGGTACATGTTGCAGAAGTATCAACCAAGACAAGGTTGGACGTATGAGCGACCTTGTCCAGCAGGCTGGGGACAAGAGGAGAAACGCGCTCGGCCATTTCTGGCCTTGCGCAAGGACCCCAAAGCTCTATTCGCTCAGAGGCATCCAGCCCCTGAGGCAGTGCTTCCGGAGCAGGTAAGACCGTGTCATCCGGCTCATCAAGAGACGTAGGTGAAACGACCTTATCCAGTGGCATGCCATGCGGCAAGCCAAAGCATGAGAAGAGGTTCCCACATGCGAGATCTAGGTCGACCAGCGACACTTTTTGCTCCCACGACGCCGCCACCAGTGCCGCAAGCGCCACCAAAGAGGTCTTCCCGACCCCGCCTCTGCCAGATGAAACGACGATGACCGGAGCTCTCTTGCGTCCTCTTCCCTCCTGCGCCGATGAGGCATCAGACTGATCCTTCCCATGCGGAGCAGCATTTTCCACGGTTGTCTCATCGGCACAGGAGGGAAGCTGGCTCATATCGATGACGACATCGATGCCAGCACGTTTTGCGCGGGAGCGAGCGGAGCCAGAAAGGTTTCTCCCAACAAGGACCACCTTGCGCGCAAGATGATCAGTTGCAATGGCCGCGGCGACATTGAGATCTGAGATCCCCTCAGCAGTGAAGCCGACAATTGCGGCGACACTACGTGGTTCCTCCTCAAGAAATGCAGATCGGAATGCGCATGCGTCAGCGTAGAAGGACACAAAGGCTTCGGGATCGAGCGCATGGAGTGCCCTTCTCAGCTCCCGGCTTTCCCTTGTGCCACAGCAAGCAAGCCAAATGTGTTCGCTCATGCAACATCACCAGCCTCTTCTACTTCGGTATCAACGAGCTCTTCTGGTGCCGTTGGCGTTTGCACCTCAGAGTGCACGTCCTCGGCCGGCACAACCAGCCTCAGGTCGCCGGTGGCGCTGGCAGCAAGCACGGCAGCGACCTCATCGGGCAAGACTGCAACGGTGATCTGAGACTCAGTAAGAGAGGAGGCGGAAACGGGCTGCGAGAGCACCTGTATGTCGCCTGCGATGAGGGATGAGCCAGCCTCCGTCACTTGGTAAGCTTCCAAGCGCAGCCCTTGAGATGCGTTGCGAGAAATGCCAAGCTTGTCCGTCACAGGCAGCGTCAGGGCTACGTACCCGTTAGGCACATCAGCCGTAGCCTCATCGGTCCTAAAGTTAATGTCAGTAAGCGGGGCTCCCTTAGACGCTGGCTCACTCACCTCTTTTCCAAGTGCTTCCGCCATGTCTGTCAGAGCACCCTTAGGGGCAAGATCAACGAGCCAATCACGAGTGGTGACGTTCGACTGGCTTACCATGTCCCCAGGCTCCAGAGGCTCAGTGGCAACGACAAGGCTCACAATCTCGCCGCCATATCGTTCAAGCGCCTCCGAGCGCGCGTCATCAACCTGCTGATACACATGATCCCTATACAAGACGCAGAGCATGGCAGCCAGCATCGCGCACGCACAGGCAAACACTATGCGGAATCGTCTCGACAACTTGCACCCCTTTCCAAGGCCGCGAACGTCTCCAAATAAGTCGCGCAAGGAGATTGTCAGGGGCAGCAAAGCAAAAGGAGTAGACTTTTTTTATTTGCCTTGTTAGCTGTTGGGGTGCAGCTAGCGTCACGCTGCATATGCCGCATGCATGAAGAACGACAAGGGCTCAGCGCCTGCATATAGACAAAGATTTAGTGCCTAGAGTGTGACGTCAGGGTCAAGGGCAGAGGCACTGAGCCGCATTTCAGAGGCCAAGCGAAGATATGCCTCAAGGCTCTCTGGGCTGAATTCACCACGAGAGAGCGCCGCGCGAACAGCGCAGCCGGGCTCAGAGGTATGTGTGCAATCGCGGAAGCGACAGCCGTGAGCAGCCTCGTCTATCTTAGGAAACACCAGCGCAAGCCCTCTCTCATGCCCGACAAGCGGCAAAGAGCGCAAGCCCGGCTCGTCTACGATGATGCCGGCACCCGGCAACGCGACCATGCGGCGAGACACCGTCGTATGGCGGCCCGCATCATCTGAGGGGCGAACGGCCCCAACAGCAAGCGTATTTTGACCAAGGAAGGCGTTCAACAAGGTTGACTTGCCGGCACCGGATTGACCAAGGACAATCGCAACGGTGCCTACGGGCACGAGCGCGCTAGCCCAAGATTTTTCTTTTGATGCCATGAGACGGGAAATGTTGGAGGAGCGGGCAACGCCAGACGAGCAGACAACGAAGGGAATAGACATCCCAAGGATTTTTTTGAGACGTTCCAGCGTCTGGTCGGCCGCCTCCTCAGAGACGCGATCCGCCTTTGTGAGCACAACGGCTACTGATGCGCCGCAATCCCGAGCTATCACGGCGGAGCGCATAACGCGATCAAAGTCGAAGAGGCGAGCCCCCAGCGGCTGAGCGATCAGAACGGAATCAATGTTGGCAGCGAGCACTTGACGCTGGCCCCTGCTGCCCCCACGCCAGCGAGAGATAGCATTCTTACGCGGAACCAGCGCCTCTATCTGCGCCTGTGCATGTCCTGCCGTCATACGAGCGCATACCCAGTCTCCGATTGCAATGCTCGTGGATAGCTGATCGCAAGAACTCCCCTTGGTGAATCGCGCCGCAAACTCTGCGCGACACAAACCGTTGTCGCTCACGACTGCCGGATAGCCTCTGTCAAGACGTACCACACAGCCTAGATGAAGCTCGCTGGCAGGTATCCCCTCATGCGAAAGCGCGCAGACAATCTCCTGATATTGCTCTTTCTGCCGCAAGCTAGCCCGCAACTGGTCATAGGCCGGAATATGCTCCAGACTTGAAAGAGACGGCAGCACGTCCCCTGCATTAGTTGCGAGTCGCAAATGCTCACTCTTGCGAGACTGGCGCTTCCGGTTGCGCGCCACTTTTATGCCTGCACCTTCTCAACCCTTCTCATGATGACCTTGTAGAGTTCGACGATCGGGATGATCAGCACGGACAAGCCAAACGCCACTAGATAGTGGAACGCGTCAAGCTCAACGAAGCCGAACACCACCGAAAGTGGCGTCTCTATCACAATGTATGTCAGCACGAGCGACAGGGCAAAGGCGCCCCAGGTCCATACATTTTGTGTAGGGAGCTGAAAGAGCGAGGCGCGCCTGCTGCGCATGTTGAATGAGTGGAACATCTCAAGCATCGAAAGCGTCAGAAATGCCATCGTCATGCCTTCAATGCCTGCCTCATCGCTGACAACTGCCTGCGCGACGGAGACGCCTTCCGCAGAGATGCCAAGGAAATAGGAAATGAGGGTGATGACGGAGATCACAACGCCTTGGAATATGCAGTCTGCTCCCATGCCGCCTGCAAAGATCCCATCGTGGCTATTGCGCGGCTTGCGTTTCATGATGTCTGGCTCTGCCGCCTCCATGCACATGGCCAGGGCGGGCAACGAGTCAGTTATCAAATTGATCCACAAGAGGTGCGTGGGCTCAAGAATCGTGAAGCCTATCAGCGAGGCGATGAACACGACCACCACTTCAGCGAGGTTCGAGGACAGAAGAAACTGGATGGCCTTGCGAATGTTGTCATAGATGCGGCGCCCCTCTTCCACGGCGCCAATGATCGTGGCGAAGTTGTCGTCGGCAAGAACCATGTCAGCCACGCCCTTTGTGACGTCGGTCCCCGTGATGCCCATGCCGACGCCGATGTCAGCGCGCTTGATCGACGGAGCGTCGTTGACGCCGTCACCGGTCATGGCGACGACCATACCCTTCTTTTTCCACATGTCAACGATGCGCGTCTTATGCTCTGGCTGAACGCGCGCGTAGACGCCAATGTCTTCGATTTTGTGCTCGAACTCCTCGTCTGAGATCTTGTCGAGCTCAGCGCCTGTGATGGCCTGTGCCCGGCTTTGGATGATCCCAAGCTCGCGGGCAATCGCAACGGCCGTGTCTATGTGGTCCCCTGTGATCATCACGACGCGCATGCCGGCCCCATGCGCCTCTGCTATGGCGTCTTTGACCTCAGGACGCACGGGATCGATCATGCCTGACAATCCGAGAAAGGTCATGTCATGCTCAAGGAAGTCAGCATCGTAGCTCTTGGGCTCCTCTTTGCCCCAATTGGTACGCGCGGCAGCCATCACGCGGAGCGCATTGTCAGCCATGGCCTTGTTCTGCGCCAGTATCTTCTCGCGCCATTCGTCAGTCAGTGGCACGTCGCCCTTGTCGGTACGCACCTTTGTGCAGCGCCTGAGCACCACGTCAGGAGCGCCCTTGGTGTGTTGGACGTAGTCGCCCGACGGAGAGATGTTCACGACGGACATCATCTTGCGCTCAGAGTCAAACGGAGCCTCTCCTGCACGGGTGTTGGCTGCGTCGAGGTCTGCTGACGGAAAGCCAAGCTTAGCAGCGTCAGCTACAAGCGCGGCCTCAGTAGGCTCGCCGACCGCCTTGTTCGAGCTGGGGTCCCACTTGGCATCCGAGCAAAGTGCCATGCAACGCACAAGACGCTCGATGTCTTCTGAGTAATGGCGCACGACCGTCATGCGGTTTTGCGTGAGCGTCCCCGTCTTGTCCGAGCAAATGACCTGCGTGCAGCCAAGCGTCTCCACGGCGTTCATCTTGCGGACGATCGCATGGCGCTTGCTCATCTTGGTGACACCGATGGACAAGGCGATCGTCACGACCGCGACCATGCCCTCAGGAATCGCGGCTACGGCCAGCGAAACGGCCACCATGAAGGTGTTGAGTACTTCGTTTATGTTGGAGAAGAAGGCCAGCCCCCCATGGCGCACAGCGCCTGCAACGAAGATGACGGCGCAGATGGCGATCACGCCCTTCGTCAGGATGGACGACAGCTCATTGAGCTTAACTTGAAGCGGTGTTAGGTCGTCTTTGGTCTGGGCGATCGCATCGGCGATCTTGCCCATCTCGGTCTTCATGCCCGTGGCCACGACGATGGCGCGCCCGCGGCCATAGACCACAGAAGACCCCATATAGCACATGTTCCTGCGGTCAGCGAGCGGGACGTCGTCTGTCCCCGAAGAGAGGCCCAGCGCCTCCGTGATCTTGTTGACAGGCACCGACTCTCCCGTCAGCGCAGACTCCTCGATCTTCATCGACGCGCTCTCGACGATGCGGCAATCAGCGGGCACAGCGTCGCCGGCCTCAAGCACCACGACATCGCCCGGGACTAGCTCTTCCGCAGGTATCATGTACAATTTTCCGTTGCGGATGACCTTCGACTGCGCAGCGCTCATCTTCTGCAGGGCAGAGAGAGCATTTTCCGCCTGGTATTCTTGGGCTACGCCGAGAATCGAGTTCAGCACGACCACGAACATGATGATGATCACGTCGGCGAAGTCAGCTTCACCTTGGGCTATGCCCGTTAGGGCGGAGATCACGGCGGCAACGATCAGCATGATCACCATTGGATCAGCCATCATCGCGAAGAAGCGCTTCCAAAGAGGGTCTTTCGCGGCCTCTTTGAGCCTGTTAGGCCCTATCTTCTCGAGCCGCGCGGCAGCCTTGGCACTGTCAAGGCCTTGCTCCAGCGAGCTCGCTTGCTCCTGCACAACTTCACCGGCCTGTTCAAGATACTCTTTCATTAAGTTCCTCCTGGGTTAATTTTCCCCGGCAACTTGATGCCCGATCATAATTCCCCAGGAGGGGCAAGGGCTCACCAAGATATGACTGCCGGCTGTTTACATAGCGCATATGCTACCCGAAACCGCTGCCTTAAACCATAAAAAGCCCCAGCCTTTTACAAAAGGCCAGGGCCTGGGGGCCACTGGAAAAGGAGCCTACTGCACTTGTGCCACCATCGCCATGTTGGTAGAGGTCGTGTAGTCTCCTTGACGTGGAGAGGTATGCGGATCGCCAGCAGTGACCACAACTATATCGTTAGATTCGACAAGATTATTGTTCTTTGCAACCTTCAGCGCGTTATAGATCGTTCTAGAAAGCGACCCCTGTTCAGAGGTTTGGAAAGACTCGACACCCCACATAAAGCAGCAGCGACGCGCCGTAGCAGGAATTGGTGACATAGCATAGATCGGCAGATGTGGACGGAATGTTGAGATCAGGCGAGCAGTACGGCCCGTGTGCGTTGGGCAGACGATACACTTTGCTCCGACTTCGTCAGCAATCTCGACAGCTGAAAAGCCGATCGCCGAGTTGACATTGCGCACGCCGGAGCGCTCAGTGAATTGACGGCGCTCGGGAAGGTACTTCTCTGTCTCGCAGCAGATCTTGGCCATGGTCTGCAGGGCCTCAACAGGATATTTGCCTGCAGCCGTCTCACCTGAGAGCATCACGCAGTCGCTGCCGTCGTAGATGGCATTGGCAACGTCGGTGACCTCAGCACGCGTCGGGCGCGGGTTGCGAATCATGGAGTCAAGCATCTGCGTGGCCGTTATAACGGGCTTGTAGACGTCATTGCACTTCTTGATGATCTGCTTTTGGATGTGCGGGACTTGCTCTGAGGGGACCTCTACGCCGAGGTCGCCGCGGGCCACCATGATACCGTTGGACACCTCAAGAATCTCGTCGAAATTCTTCACGCCGAGAGCGCATTCAATTTTGGGCAGGATGTAGATATTGAACAAGCCATGCTCGGCGCAAATCCGCCGTATCTCCCGCACCGCCTGGGCGTTGCGGATAAATGAGGCCGAGATGGCGTCGATGCCCAGCTCGCAGCCAAAGATGAGATCCGCACGGTCTTGCTCCGTGACAGAGGGAAGGCCGATCTCGACATTGGGCACGTTAACGCCCTTCTTTTCCCCTAGCTCACCACCGTTGGTGACGATGCAGTGCATCTCATCGCCCTCGACGTGATCGACCTTAAGTCCGATGAGGCCGTCATCGATGAGGATGATGGAGCCCTTCTTGACCTCGCGCGGAAGGTTGTGGTAATCAAGCGAAAAGCGATAGGCGTTACCTGGGACACTCGTGTCGGTCGTTACGATGACCTTATCATCTGTTTTCAAAACGACATTTTTATGATTCTCAAGCTCACCGGTGCGAACCTCGGGACCCTTTGTGTCAAGCATGATAGCGACAGGTATGCCGAGCTCCTTGGAGATAGCGCGGACGCGCTCGATGTTTTTCTTATGATACGCATGGGTTCCATGGGAGAAGTTGAAGCGCGCGACATTCATTCCCCCGAGGATCAGCTTGCGCAACACTTCGTCGTCGTCTGTGGCAGGGCCCATCGTACATACGATCTTAGTTCTCTTATTCATGCAACTCCTTGTTGTCATTGCCCGGTTTTTCTTGTCTTTTTCCTTCCGGGACTGCTTCAAAACCTATGCCACATCCTGCGCTATGGAACCTCTGCCATCTGCGCACGATGACGGTATCATCGCCACATCAACAAACGACGCTCTTCGGTATGAACTCTTCGCCCCTGTCGTAGTGCACTGCGTTGTCAAGCGTGACGCGCGCGATCTGCGAGAGGGCTTCCTTCGTGAAGAATGCCTGGTGAGATGTCATAACGACGTTGGGAAACGAGCACAGGCGCGCCGTCACGGAATCGATCACCAAACCGGAGCGGTTCTGATAGACGTTGGCATTCTCCTCCTCATAGACGTCTAGCCCGGCTGCACCGATCTTGCCGGAGATGATGCCACGTATCAGTGCCTGCGTGTCGACAAGCCCGCCACGACCGGTGTTGACGAAGATCACGCCGTCTTTCATCTTGGCAATCGCGTCGTCGTCGATCAGGTGATAGCTGTCTTTGTTGAGAAACGCGTGTAGGCTGATGAAATCAGCGCGATGGTACAGCTCGTCATAATCGACATACTTGTCTATAATGTGCTCCTCATCCACAAGCTTCTGGTTGGGATATAGGTCGGATCCGAGAACCGTCATGCCATAGCCCTTGCAGATGCGGCAAAGGGCGGCGCCTATGCGCCCAGTCCCGACGATGCCGGCTGTCTTGCCATGCAAGGTCTCACCGACGAGGCCGTCAAGGGAAAAGTCGTTCTCACGAACGCGAATGTACCCTTTGTGGATGCGGCGGTTGGCGCACTGCGCAAGCGCCATTGCATGCTCGGCAATGGCCTCCGGAGAGTAGGCCGGCACACGGGTCACCCTGATGCCGAGGTCTGTTGCCACTGGCACGTTCACGGCATCAAAGCCGGCGCAGCGCATCAGCACGAGCCCGACGCCAAAGCCCTTGAGGATCTCGAGCGTCATGGCTGAGATGTCGGCATTCACAAAAGCGCATACGGCGTCATAGCCTCGAGCAAGTGCCGCGGTCATGGGGGTGAGGTTCGACTCGATGAAGTCCACTTTGATGTCAGGATAGTCGGGCAGCTCGGCCTCAAAGGATTTCTTGTCATAACTAGCCGTGCCAAAGAAGAGGACCTTCATGGTCAGTATCCCTTCCTCTCTTGCGCCACTGGCGTCAATTCCACGATACAGCCACTCACAGCACCTCTTATTCTAGCGCGACCATGCGTCTTTACATTTCAGAGCTGCTGTTTTGAGGAGGAGAGGTTGTATTGACTCCTTGAGCGTAGTCAACTCAGCATCAGGACTCGCAAAGCCAGTAATGGCAGGAAAACGGTCCCACCTGACTGCCTGCCCCAAAATCATGCTCCTTGCCAGACAGGAGGTCGAGAGCGCGCCCACAGCCTGCGTCGAAGTGCAGTACTGTCTGCTCATTGGCCGCGTTGACCGCTACGATCACCCGCTGGCCTTGCGCCTGCCTCTGAAAGACAAGCTGCAAAGGCTGGCAGAGCAGTTCACGGTAGCTTCCCGCACAAAATGCTAGCTTGGCCTCCGGGCTTTGCCGCGCTTTGATGTACGAGGCTATCTGATCGGTCAACTCAGTACGTCTCGGTGCGTCAAAAGCAGGCCGAAGCTCATGGTCACCGAATTTCTTTTCCCCGACAGCGCCCCACTCGCTCCCATAATACAGGCAGGGGACGCCTGGCATACCAAAAAGCAAACCATAGAGGGAGACTAGTTGGCGCGCATCTCTGAGACGTGTTGCAATACGTGGGACATCATGGTTGTCGAGGAAGGAGAGCAGCTGCTTGCCTGTGTAGAGATCCCACGGGTCAGAGCCGAATTGGCGCTTGAGGGTGTAGGCAATCTCATACATGTTGGCTGAGTTCATCGACGACCACAGGCCCTTGTACGCCTCGTAGTTATAGACAGAGTCACAGGCATGGTCATTCATCCAGCAATTATAGTCGCCGGACATAGTCTCGCCGAGCAAAAGGAATTTCTTTGCCCGCTTGGCTGTCAACTCGTCAGCAACTTGGCGAAGATAGTTGAGGAACCCGAGATCTAGGCAGTAGGCGACGTCGAGGCGGACACCGTCGATGTCAAAGTCAGCCTCCCAGCCACGCATGACATCTGCAAGATAGGCATTTAGGTCGAGATTTGCATGGTTGAGCTTCACAAGATAGGGCACTTCGTTCCATGTCTCATAGGAAAAGCCGTCGCCGTACTCATTGTTGCCGCTCCAGTTGATATTGAACCAACCCGCATAAGAGCTTTTCCCTTTGTTAGCCAAAACATCCTGAAACGCCCAGAAGCCTCGCCCAACATGGTTGAAGACGCCATCGAAAAGCACGGCTATCTTCACCTCATGAAAAGCATCAACGACTGCACGTAGATCGGATGAGCAGCCAAGACGGGCGTCAACTTGAGTGTAGTCACGGGTGTCATAGCCGTGAGTGTCACTTGCGCAAACGGGGTTGAGCATAACTGAGGTGGCACCGAGATGCTGAATATGCTCGATCCATCCATCATCAACAATATTGAGTAGGCGATGGCCATCTTCTGCATGGCTACCCACCTTCCGAGCGCCTTCATTTGAGCCGTCATTGCGCCACGGAGCCCCTGTAAGACCGAGCGGATAGATCTGGTACATGATGCCACCCTCATACCAATTCATACTATCCTCCTCTATGCTTTCTCTCTCACATGCTCGGACAAACAGGTGAAGCCATAGACAATCCTCATTCCCCCACAACACCACGAGCGCGACGGGTTTCATTTGAGATCACGCAACGGTTTGCAGGCAGCCAGACACTTCCCCACTCAAACGGCATGTCATCCTCAAGAAAGACAAGCTGGTCGAGATCGAGCACCGGTGCCCGCTCATCACACTCAAGCCAAGCTCCACGTGCCTTGCCTGCTGTCCGCGCCGTGTAGACCATCTCAGAGCGTCCAATACGATGACCAGAGAGTCTCTCGACAATTGCAAAAAGGGCCTCATGCTCGAAGTCAGCTGAAACGAGAGCTGGGCATGCCTCTAGTGACAGGTGGCTCTCAATCAGCATCACGGCTCTCCTATGCACATAGCGGACACGCACAAGATACATGTATTCGTCGCCTTCCTCGATCTGGAGGTTCTCGGCAACCGCGAGGTTGGCGTGCTCAATACGCTTCGCCACGACCCTGGTCCTGAACTCGATACCTTGTGCGTTCATTGACTCGCCAAAGGATAGAAGCTGGTTTGACGATGGCCGAGCCATCAGTGGCTGGACAACAAAGGTGCCACGGCCGCGCTGCTGAACCAACAGACCTTCATCGACGAGCTGGCGAATGCCCTTCTGCACGGTGCCACGCGACAGTTGCAACATGTCCATCAGCTCGTGCTCTGAGGGAATCGGCTCATTAACTCCCCATTCCTTCGAGTAGATCTTCTCTCGCACATAGTCAGAGACCTGCACATAGAGCAACTCGCCGTCTGATCTATCAAACTTTGGCATTGAACTCCTGTCTTGGACGGACAAGAACAATTTTCACACTGTCTATTTTAGCTGACACGCATATGCAAGAAGGCCACGCGCTATGACGCCGTCAACTTCATCGAAGACTGCATTGAAGAAACTCAAGGGAAGAAGATCATAGTTGGGAGTGCCATATATATGATGTGTGTGAGTATCTTCGACGATCTTGGTCGCCGCCTCAATGGCTGGACCGATATCAGCTGCTGCGATCTCATATTGCGGGAAGGCAGCACATTGAGAAACGAGCTTCTTTGTCATCACTGGCACCAGATGGAGATCAAAGGTATGGCCGAAGGTATGAAAGTCATTTTGCTTACGGATACGCGTGACATCACCGAAAGGAATGCCATGGGATGAAATAAACACATTGGCATGATGGTTGTAGATATGATCCGCGACAAGATGCGCCCATGCACCGAGCACGATGTCGCTGACCCTACCTGCTACATTCGCACTTGGAAGAGCAAATCTCTGCCAAAATGTAGCATAGTCTGGCTCTGGCATATGGTAAGGATCTGCAAGATGGGTTATGCGATAGTCAATGGCTTTCGATATAGGGTGTACGAGATAACCCACATAAATGTCCGGAACGAAATTCCCAAAGAGAAAGCAATTTGTGTCCCAGATACCAAGATCACCTGCTGTGTGCTCTCGCAACAGTCTCTCGACATGAGCGGTATGTATATCCCATCCTGGCATATCAATCAGGAGCGCACTTCACCACCCGTCGACTTCGTAACCTTCGTCACAAGCTTCTTGTGCGCTCTTTCAACCTCCTCAGAGGTAAGTGTATGATCAGCGGCGCGATACGTGAGTGAAAAGGCCATTGATTTCTTACCCACTCCTACGCGCAACGGATCTCGATACACATCGAACAGATGTACGTCTGCCAGCAGCTTGCCTCCAGCTGAGTGCAACCTCTGCATGACCTGCTCACAGGTAACACTCTCGTCAACAACAAGCGCTATGTCCACATTGACGCCCGGAAGGGTGGGCACGCTCTCATAGGGGAGTTCACGATGAGCAAGACGCAGCAGACAAGCCACAGACAATTCGAAAGCGACAACCGGAACGTCAATGTCAAAGCGTCTAAGTGCTGCCGGATGGATGGCACCTACCCAGCCAATAAGCTCACCCTTTGCAAGAACTTCTGCAGCGCGTCCTGGCTGTAACCAACTATACAACTCTGGCTTTGCGGGCCTGTAGCGCACCTTCGTTATGCGCAGGACTGATAACAGGCGTTCGACAACGCCTTTTGCGTCAAAGAAGTCAAGTTTAGGGTGTTTATCGTTCCACCCATCAAGATCCCATGCGCCACACATCACTGCAGAGATAAATAGCGGCTCGTCGGGCTGACTTTTGTGCGGATGTCCAAAAAAGACTCGACCCATCTCATAAAGCTGCACGTTAGGTACCTCATGGGCAAGATTGTACGCAACCGAGCGCAGCAGGCCGGCCATGTTCGTGCGGCGCATCTCAGACTGATCGGCGACGAGCGGGTTCATGATTCTCACGGGCAGCCCGCGACCCTCTTCGCTCATGCCAAGGCGCTTAAGGTCGCCCTCCTCCGCAAAGCAGTATGTGGTGGTCTCAGAAAGGCCGCAGGCTCGCAGCGTCTGGCCTATCTCGCGCAGGCGCTGCTGCGCGAGCGTAAGCCCGCCGGCGTGGTTGCGTGCAGCTGGCAGCGTCGTTTGCACACGATCCTCCCCCCACAGGCGCAGGCATTCCTCCACAAGGTCAACCTCGCGCGTAAGGTCAGGGCGACTCGTGGGCGGCACGACGCGCAAAACTTCCTCATCGCGACCATGCACAACAGCACAGCCCAGTCTGCGAAGACGCGTAATCATAAAGTCCGTCTCGATCGGAGCACCTGACAAGGAACGAACACGAGCGGGGCGCAGCTCTATCGTTACCGCAGCGGCTGGCTTGGGATATACGTCAACCATACCAGCACAGACTTCAGCGCCGCAACACTCCTCAAAAAGGGCAGCGGCAATGGCGGAAACTTCATCGCAACTCGCCGCGTCAACTTGACGCTCGTAGCGGATTGATGCCTCACTCATGAGGTCTAAGTCACGACTTGTCCGCGAAATGTGGGCTGCGTCGAAGCAGGCTGCCTCGAGCAGCACATCGCAGGTGCCCTCATCGATCTCAGAGTTGGCGCCGCCCATAACGCCGGCGAGGCAGACAGGAGTCTTCCCGTCATCGCTGATCACGGCCATGTCCGGCGTGAGCATGCGCTGCTTGCCGTCTAGGGTGACGAGCTCCTCGCCAGCCTTAGCAGCCCTAACGACGATGTGGCGCTTGCCATCCCGTACAGAGAGCTTCCCGAGGTCAAAGGCGTGGAGCGGCTGGCCGGTGAGATACATCACGTAGTTTGTCACATCGACGACGTTGTTGATGGGGCGTGCGCCGGCAGCGCGCACACGACGAGCAAGCCACTCAGGGGAAGGCCCTATCTTGACGTGCCTGACGACGCGCGCTGTATAGCGGCTGCACATCTCAGGCGCATCTATGCGCACGTCGACCAGTCGCGCAGTCGGCTCGAGCAGCCTCTCGTGCTTGATCCGGGGAAGCTCAATGTGCGTATCCTCATCGAAGATGGCGGAGACCTCCGTGGCGACGCCTACCATCGAGAGGCAGTCGGGACGGTTAGGGGTCATCTCACAGTCGAAGACCGTATCAGAAAGCCCCATGTACTCAGGAAAGTCAACGCCCACAGGGGCATCGGCCGGCAAGATCATGATGCCGGAATGGTCGCTGCCCAGCCCGAGCTCGCGCTCAGAGCAATTCATGCCGCACGAGTCGATGCCGCGCAATTTGCTCTTTTTGATCTTGACGCCGCCGGGAAGCTCGGCCCCCTCCATAGCGACGACAATCTTGTCGCCTGCATTGAAGTTCTGTGCGCCACATACGATCTGCAAGGGAACAGGCTTGCCATCGGCGTCAACGCTTTTGCTGCCAACGGAGACCTTGCAAAGCCACATATGGTCGGAGTTGGGGTGAGGGACCTTCGATACGATCTGTCCCGTGACCACATTTTTGAGGTCAGCACCAACCCGTTCTACACCCTGCACCTCCGTGCCAGTCCTGACAAATTCCTTGACCAGCGTCTGCGGGTCATCGGGAAGGTCTACCATCGTTTTGAGCCACTCATAAGAAATGCGCATTTCATTGCCCTTCTTTTGCGCCAAGACGTATGTCGAAGACAGCCTGCTCTAGCTAGAATTGATGGAGGAAGCGCTCATCGCCGGCCATGAGCATGCGCAGATCAGGCAAGTTGTAACGCAAGGCTGCGACGCGCTCAACGCCGATGCCGAAGGCAAAGCCGCTGTACTTCTCGGGATCAATCCCCACGTACCCGAAGACGTTCGGGTCGACCATCCCGCAGCCCAAGATTTCGAGCCAGCCTGTTCCCTTGCAGAAGCGGCAGCCCTTGCCGCCGCAGACACCGCAGCTAACATCGACTTCACAGCTCGGCTCAGTGAATGGGAAGAAGTGCGGGCGGTAGCGCGTCGCCCGATCAGCACCAAATATCTCCCGCGTAAAATAGTCGAGTGTGCCCTTCAGGTCGCCAAACGTGATCCCCTCATCTACGACAAGACCTTCTACCTGCGTAAATTGCGGCAAGTGGTTTGCGTCTGCCGTATCAGGGCGAAAAACGGTTCCGGGGCAGATCATGTAAATGGGAGGCTTATGCTCCTCCATCGTATGGATTTGGACGCCTGAGGTCTGCGTGCGAAGAAGAACGTCTGAGGACGAAAGGCCGAGGTCGCCCTTTCCCTCGGGAGCGTTGTCAACGACGTAGAACGTATCGGACGCCGCGCGGCTCGGATGGTTAGCAGGAGCATTGAGCGCCGTGAAGTTATGGTAGACATCCTCGATGTACGGACCATCCTCCACCGTGTAATCCATACCACAGAAGATATCCTCTATCTCCTCACGGATCTGCGAGATCAAATGCTGCGTGCCCAGCGGATGGCTGCGGCCGGGCAGCGTCACGTCGACGGCCTCTGAAGCTATTTTGGCCTCAAGCGCAGACTGGGCAAGCTCTTGGCGACGCTGTGAGATCGCAGCCTCGACGTCAGCGCGCACGTCATTGGCAAGCTTGCCCATGGCTGGTCGATCCTCGGGCGCGACACTTCCCATGGACCGCATTATCTGCGTGAGGCTCCCCTTCCTACCGGTTACAGCCACGCGAAGTCTATCCAGCTCCTCGACGGTGCTGACGCGCGCTAGACCGTCTTTGACCTGGGCCCTTATGGCAGCAAGATCATCTGACATCGACATGTCGTCCTTTTCCCCTTCTCACAAAAAACCGCCCCTGGGAACTCATGCCCAAGGACGGATCTTCTTCTCCGCGGTACCACCTCGGTTGGAGTGCAGCTGTATACCCGCACATCCCGCTTTCACCCCGTGTCGTGGAGCCGACGACTCCCCTACTCATGCGCCACCGCCACAGCGGCCCTGCGTATTTTCAGGTCGCAGCTGGTAGAGTGAACTCTGCCTCCCCATCCATGCGAAAGCCTCTCAGCCAGCGAGCTCTCTCTCTTGTGCATGAACACCGCGGGATGCAAACCTCTCCGTCATCGCCTTGGCAGCAAGGATAGCACAGGAGGCAAAAAAAGGGCGAATGGATTGAAAGACGCCCCAGTTTTTACGCTTGTCTGTCGGCTGCGGCCTCACGCTGAAGGATCTCGTCGGCCAAGATGGAGTCCCCATGGCGTGCAAGCGCAATGAAGACGCACATCAGCACCCCCATGATCGCGATATAGAGAAACAGCTGGGCTTCTGCGACATCCATGATCACGCCGGAGAGAATAGGAGTGACCACCTGCGCTGCCATGCTTACGGTGTAGTAGTAGCCCGAATAGCGACCGACGCTGCGGGCGCTGCAGTTTTCCAAGATCATGGGATATACGCACAGGTCAACGGTCCCCAAAGACGCACCCATAAGAAGGAATAGCACATAGTAACCAGTGGTGAATGTCGGATACAACCACATCACGACAGGACAAGCAGCCATCACCACACCTGCCACAAGCGCAACACGCTTTCGCCCTATTTTGAGTGACAGGTTAGCCATCGGCACATACGAAGCCAGGGCACCTACAATGGTAACAATATTAATCACTGCATACGACCCGCCGCGCATCGAGAAGAAGTCCGACGCATAGCGGGAGATGTTTGTCGTCATGGCATTATAGGACATGTAATAGAAGAACACGGCCCCCAACAAAAGAGCAATCGAGCGCAGGAGCTCAGGGTCGCTCACCCGCTCATGCGCAGCATCCTCATCATCGCTCGGGTCAATCTTATCCTCCTCGATTCCCATGCGATAGCTTTCCTCGTGCATCTTCTCAACAGCACGAGGTTCGTTAAGCAAAAGCTTGAAGGCCACAGCAGCACCGGCAATGACAATGCCTTGCAGAAGGAAGACCGGCACGTAATCAGGGTGGTCAACCGAAGGCACCAATATGCTGATAGCTACCAGCATGGCACCCGTGCCCGCATAGCCGACGATCTTGTCAACGGAGTCACCCTTGGTCCTCAGCGGACGAGGAGTAATGTCTGCCACGATGGCAATCGTGGCCGTTCGATATGCACATATGGCAGTCAGCGTTACAAGGATCATGGCTATGAGCATAATGAAGTTACCCTGGTTGTTTGCCACCGCGATCAGCGGAACTGAGACCGTGGCAAATGCCGAGCCCACAAGAATGAACGGCGTTCTGCGTCCCAGTCGAGAGCGGCAGTGATCCGACTGAATGCCAAACCAAGGAAGTAAAAAGAGACCGAAGATGTTATCAAGTGCCATGACAATGCCAGTCACCCAGTTTGAAAGGCCAAATGTCTGTGTCAGCATCTTGGGAATTAGGCCATCGAAGATCTGCCAAAACGAGATCATACCCATAAACGGCAACGAGGCCACAGCGCAGCGCTTCCAGTCGAAAGGGATCTTCGCTGCCTTGCGTTTGGTCTTTTCAGCCATCGAACCTCCTTTTTGCGTAAAGCTCTTCCCGCCGTGAACGACGGAAGGGCCTGCAGCGCCTAGCCCTGCAACTGGGCCAAGCCTCGCACGAACGCGACGTAAAACTCCACCCCTTGCTTGTAGTCTTTTACGGCAATCCTTTCGTCCGTGCCATGGATGAGTTTCTCACGCGCCTCGGGAGAGTAGATAAAAGCGGCAAAGCGATAGACGCGCTTGCAGATCTTGGTGAACGAACGCGCATCGGAGCAGCTGGACTGCACGTAAGGGCAGACGCCGGCCTCCGGATAGACCCCAGCTACACAGCGGCGGATGTAGTCAAACGCTGCATCGTCATACGGAGAGAACGGAGACGGCTCGTTTATCAGGCTGTCCTTGGAAAAGTCAACGGTAATGCAGTCATCAGGCACGCCACTTGAGCTGCATTCGGCTTGTGCCTGTTTTCGCGCGCGATCCAAGGCGACCGCGACGCTCTCAAAGGGCGCTATGCGAACGTTAAGGTTCGCTGAGGCCTGAGAGGGCAAGACGTTTCGCGCTGGTGAACCCATAAGCTGTGTGAGCGCATAGGTGCTTCGAACCATCGGGCCTGTCTCCGAGCCTGAAGCAAGAATTCGACCCACGAGCGGGCGAAACAGCCACATGTTGGCAAAGACCATCCGGTAGGCGAACGAGCCGCGCGCAGAGAGCTCCTTGAGCATCGCGGCGACGGCGGCAGTCACCTGCGGCTTGCCAGGATGAGCACATATTCTCTCCGTCGCCCGCACAAGCAGGCGCGTCGCATCATTGCGGGAGGGGGCGGAAGCATGCCCGCCAGCGGCATGGGCGCTTACCGTGAGGTCGATGTGGCCCTTTTCAGACACGCCGACCATGGCCATGGGCGACGAGACGCCGAGCGGCACGCCCGTCGCCACCGCCCCGCCCTCATCAAGCACCATGTATGGGTGCACACCATGGTCTTCGAGCCACTGCACAGCATGGTCGGCAGTCGGTCCGGCGCTCTCTTCGCAGCAAGACGAGAAGAACCAGATGTCGCGCGGCGGAACATAGCCCTCCGCCAGCAGATGCTCGAAGGCCTCCATGCAGCCGCAAAAGCAAAGCTTGTTGTCGAGGGTCCCTCGCGCCCAGATCTGCTCATCATGAACCTCGGCGGCAAAGGGGGGATAGGTCCATTTTTGCCCATCAGTCGACACCACGTCATGGTGGGCCATCAGCACCACCGGCTGCAGCGCAGCATCAGCGCCCGCCCATCGCATCAGTATCCCAAACTCATCTATGCGCTGGAGCTCGAAGGCAGACATCGTAAGCGGATACAGCTTGCGCAGTGCAGGAACCAACTGCTCAAAAGGCTTGCGGTCAAAAAGGGCCGGGTCGTCTCGAGAGACCGTCGGGATGCGCAGAAGCGTTCGGAAGTGCTCCACCTCGTCGTCGCCGGCTCGATAGCCACCTGCACCAATGGGGTCTTCCGCTGATGCCGTAGGCTTAAGCGCGAAAGCGCGAGCCACACACACCACCACGACGACAATGATGAGAAAAAGAATGACCTCGAAAATCAGCATGGCATGTCCTGTTCCTATCCTGCTATGGCCAGATGCGTGCCTTGGCATCTAAGTCCTCGGGTGCCTGAGGCAATGGCTGCACAGCTTTGTACTGACTATAAAACTCGCAGCCAATCGTGCGCCAAAGCGTCACGCTATGGAAACCTCTGGAAATAGGCGCACTGCAGGGAGCTCTAAAAAAGGCGATCCCATGACGCCTCACGGCAGCATGCGGCAGCTATGACGAAAAAGGCCATTCGCATGACGCAAGAGCCTCGACGGCCTGCGCAACCGCATCCTCGTCGCACGGTCCGATATGCCAACGGGCCGCGTCTCTTACGCTTGACTGCGCATTTGCCACCGCGACGCAGTCAGGCACCACAGAAAACATCGGCAAATCATTTTCGGCGTCGCCGAAAACTACAGCTTCGCTCGTATCAATCCCTAACGCATCGCAGAGCATGCACACGCCAGTTCCCTTGTTGTAGCCATGGGGCATGATGTTCGAAAATCCTGGGAGCGCGTAGTCAAAATCCAAGCCTTCGACCTCTCTGTTGAGACGCGCGACGAGCTCTCGCGCCGTCTTGTCATCTGAAGAGATAAACACGTTGGATTTGATGATGGGAAAATCAGGCACGTCCTCTACGGGAACGCAGACACGAGCGTAAGTGGGAAAGACTGCAGCGAGATCCTCGCGCTCACCGGTCACAAGAAGCGGCGTGCCACCTTTGAAACAGAGCAAGCCTGCATGTGGCACTTCCTTCAGGATTGTCGCGGCCTCCCTTAAGGCGCTGCGCGCGGAGTGCTCCTCATGGATGAGACGCCCGTCAAGATAGACCTGCAGTCCGTTGGTGGCTAGGCAGGTAGAGCAGCAGGTCGCATCCCCGCCGAAGAAAGGGGGGATCCAGTCAATACCACGACCGCTTGCAGGCCCTATGTGTATGCCCGCGTCAAGGGCCCTATGAAAGGACGACACCGTGCGCTCGGAGACGCGGCTTTCCCCATGCGGCAGGATTGTGTTGTCGATATCCGTCAAGATCAGCCGGATCACACATTTCCCCTCTTCATTTGGTAATCTTCATCTGGTAATGCATCAGCGGGCAAGGACCAGCTGCGTGGAAGTGTCTTTCACACATGCGGTCATAACACCATGAGGATCACTCTCCATGAATATTCCGTCTACGTCAGAAACATCCCCAAAATAGTATAAACCTGGTGCATTAATTTTGCTTGAGTCCATAAGCACATACGTTGCGCCCGCACATGAGAGAAAAGCACGTTTAAGCTCTGCCATGCCCTCATAGTTAGTCATGAAGCCATGCCGTGGAGCAAAAGAGGTGGGGCACACGAAGGCGACATCGGGCCGCAATGCTAAAAGCGCTGAAACAGCTGCAGGGCCTGATGTGTACCGGTGAGCCTTGCGCAATGTGCCGCCCAGCAACACGACCTCTGCGGACGGCATTGCGCGATCAATGTAATCAGCAATTGTAAGATCAGCTGTTATGAGCGTAAGAGCACCGCAAGAGTTGAGGGCTTGGACAAGCGCAAGGCCCGTGGTACCCGTGTCAACAAGAACCGACTGACCTGCCCTTACAAATGAGGCTGCCTCATGGGCAATCGCCCTTTTTGCTTCCACATTCACATTGATGCGGCGATCTTGGATCGAAACCGTGAGCGTCTTTGACAAGGAGATGGCACCGCCATGCGTCCGACGCAGCTTTCCATCATGGGCAAGAACGTCAAGGTCAGAGCGAACCGTTACGCACGATACACCAAAGGCCTTCGCAATCTCAGACACTTGGACAGACGTGTTCTGCTCAAGCATCGCAAGAATTGCTGCCCGCCTCTGTTCAGCGAATTTCGTCATAGACCCCTACTTACTTCGAACGGAGCACCCTGCCTTAGCATCCTCACAAGGCAGTTTATATGTGGGAGTTTTCCCTAATATGGCTAAAATGTGTTTCTTTAACTTACTAAAAAACAAACAAACACAAATTTTTACGTTTCTATTTAATCTCTGGCACCTTGCTTATCGACCGCATTCGCTAACAAAAGCAAAGATATTACACTGACTTTTGTTTTTTCGACCCCAAACTCAAAGGGCCTCGTTGCATGGCAGCAGTAAACCTCTACCTTTATATGTGATGAGGACAATAGAGGATATGAGGCGTTGGCGATTCACTCCCCTAGACGAGAGGAAAGAGGCATCATGCTTGTATCAACCAAGGAAATGCTGACTGCTGCCCAAGCTGGTCACTATGCGGTCGGCGCTTTTAATGTGGAAAATCTCGAATTTGTCATGGCAGTGGTGAGAGCTGCAGAAGAAAAGC
The DNA here is from genome assembly GCA_002407925.1 of Atopobiaceae bacterium UBA5363. Taxonomy (GTDB): domain Bacteria; phylum Actinomycetota; class Coriobacteriia; order Coriobacteriales; family Atopobiaceae; genus Olegusella. The sequence goes on along the minus strand of DHPN01000011.1, from coordinate 14,750 downwards.
GCTCTCCCGTCATATTGCAAACTACGCCTGGAACCATTAAGTATGCGTCCTTGGACTATTTCTCATCGATGGTACATACGGCAGCTAGCCGCGCGCATGTGCCCATAGCCCTGCATCTTGACCATGGCGATGGGTTTGATCGCTGCATTCAAGCCATACGAGCTGGTTACACGTCTGTCATGATAGATGGCAGCCACGTTCCGTTCGAGGAAAACGTCGCCTTGACCTCATCGGTCACCAAGGTTGCCCAAGCAATTGACCTCCCCGTAGAAGCTGAGCTCGGTAAGGTGGGCGGGAAAGAAGATGATGGGCCTGCAGTCAAGGGAGAGAGCCCGTACACGGACCCAGAGCAAGCGGTTGAATTTGTAGCCCGCACGCACTGCACAAGCCTTGCCATTGGCATCGGCACCGCACATGGCGTCTATAAGGGCACGCCTCACATCGAGCAGGGCATCTTAAAAGAGATACGCTCAAAACTTGAGATTCCCCTTGTGCTGCATGGGACTTCCGGCGTCCCTGACGACCAAGTCAAAGAGGCCATCAACAATGGCATTTGCAAAGTCAACTACGCAACAGAGCTTAGACAAGCGTTTACCCGTGGCTTTATGGGATATATGGCTTCCAACCCCTCTTGCTTTGACCCAAAGAAGCCCTCTAAGAATGGAATGCAGGAGATCATGGCTGTAGTTGAGTCCCATATGGACAATTTAGACTCGACAAACAAGGCATAGCTCTAAGCCATAGGACGCAATTCCCTAGCAGTTGCAAAGCTGCTAGGGAATTTTCCCTCACGAGACCAAGGGCACCTAAAACGAGAATTTATGGGTGCCTTCGGTAGCGTCTCACAGCCCGCGTTCGTCGACGATTCTTAAAGCCTCTGCGTCTGCCACTAACGTGCAATCGGTGTGCAGCTGCAAGATAGAAGCAGGAACTTCAGGAGTCACTGGACCGTATGCGCACGCCCATACGGCATCGGCCTTTTCACCACCGCTTGCAATGATGACAATTCTGCGCGCGCGCATGATTGTCTGTACTCCCATCGTATAGGCTTGCCGCGGCACGTCCTGCTCATTTTTAAACAGACGGCTGTTCGCCTCAATCGTCGACTCTGTCAAGTCCACGCAATGCGTACCCTTCGAGAAAGCCTCATCAGGCTCATTGAAGCCAATATGGCCATTGCGCCCGATGCCAAGAAGCTGCAGATCTGGATATCCTGCCTCTGCGACAAGCCGATCGTAGGCCTTGCATGCAGCCTCAGCATCAAGATTGGCCCCGTCAGGGACATGCGTACGAGAGAGGTCGATATTGATGTCATCAAAGAAATTCTTGCGCATGAAGTAGTGATAGCTTTGCGGGTCGTTATGCGTCAACCCGCGGTACTCGTCGAGGTTATACGTACTTACCTGAGAAAAATCAACGTCACCCTTGCGATACCACTCAACGAGTTGCTGATAGGCGCCTATCGGCGAGGTTCCTGTCGCCAAGCCCAAAACAGAGTCTGGTTTGAGAATCACCTGCGCTGATATGATATTTGCAGCTTTGCGGCTCATGTCATGATAGTCACTTGCACGTACGATCCTCATAGAACTCCCCTCCTGTGAGAATGAGATTTAATGCTGCTTTCTGACGCATTAGCTTTCTTGCACGCTCCTGCCGCCAACATACGTGTCAGCAAGGCTTAGGTCATCGCGCAGCACAACAAAGTCTGCAAAACGGCCAGGGGCTATTTTGCCGCATTGGCCGTCTATATGGTTGGCCCGAGCAGGGATCTCTGTTGCCATGCGAATGGCTTGCTCTGCAGTCACGAGGTTCCAATTAAACACATTGCGCACGGCCTCGGCAAGTGTAAGTACGCTGCCCGCAAGGCTGCCCTTATCCCGTAAATAGCAGGCGCCATCCCGCATGACGACCGGCAGTCCGCCACTCACATACTCACCGTCAGGCAGCCCCCCACAGCCTAGGCAGTCTGTGATGAGCACGACGTGCTGCCAACCTTTTGCGGCTACAAGGACCTTGACCGCAGCGGGTAGGACATGATGGCCATCACAGATAACCTCGGCATATGTCGACGGCGTCGACAGCGCAGCTCCGACAACGCCAGGCTCACGATGCTGAAAACCCCGCATACCGTTATAG
>DHPN01000011.1:740-12409 GCA_002407925.1 Atopobiaceae bacterium UBA5363 | reverse complement strand
ACAACGCCCTCACCAAGAAGAGCCGCTATGTAGGCAAGCGAGCCTTCTCGCTCGGGCGCCAGAGCACTGCGGCGGATAAGCCCTTGTGCCGCGTCTTGCCACTTGTGAAAAAGCCCAATGTCCGGGTCACAAAGATGGCGGGGATCCTGAGCGCCTACGTGCTCTTCCGTAAAAAAGGGACCCTCAAGAAAAATGCCTTGTATACGAGCGCCTTGCCAAGAGTCATTGTGGCTACGAGCAACTTCGGCAATTGCCTTGCAATCAAGCGAGATCTCTTCAGCGGGAAGCGTGAACGTCGTTGGCAGCCATGAAGTCGTCCCATGTTTAGCCAGCTCAATACTTGATGCCTCAATGCCTGCCGAATCAGCGTCGGTCGTCGAGTGCCCAAAAAAGCCATGGATGTGTGTGTCAACAAACCCTGGGGCCACCCAGGTGCCGGGTGCCTCAACAATCTTTCCCTCTGGCCTTTCAAAAGAGAAGAAGTCGAACTTTCCCTCCTTTGACACTGATAAGTAGCCAGGGCCGGCCAAACGGCCCGGCATCACAAATCTTTCAGCATGTATAGCAAAAGGCTCCATGGCTGATCCTTCTTCCCCCGCCCCTGCAAAATTGACTTTCCTGCAGTCTATCACGAACATTTGACGCCTTTCCTTGAAGTAAATTTCCAACTTTTCCGGCAAGTTTTTGAGTTGGAACGCCAATGTGCTCATCCTTATGATGAATAAGTAAGGGAGGAGAGAGCCGTGGAAGAATGCGCCTACAAACTCGTACAATATTTGCAAGAACATGCCTGTGTTCCTGCAAATCAGCTCGCTCAACAATTTGGTGTGAGCGAACGTACCATCCGCTCGTATATTTCACACACAAACAGCGCACTTAATGGCGCAGCAAAAATCATTACCAAGCGAGGACAGGGCTATAGCCTCGCAATTAGTGACCAGGCTGCATTTTCTAACCTGCTGTCAGCATACGAGTCCCAAGCAAAGACAGGAATGCCCCAGACCTCAAAGGAAAGGGTTTCATATCTCCTAAACGACTTACTGAACCGTAGCGACTGGATAACTTTAGATGAATTCTCAAGCGTCTTATACGTATCACGCAGAACTGTTTCGGATGATCTAAAAAGTGTCGAGAAAATTCTCAAACGTTATCATCTCGAGCTAGTTCGCCGCCCCTATTATGGCCTGCGCGTTGAGGGCTGCGAAATGGATCGTCGCCTCTGCCTTGCTAGCCTTGTAATCGGCAGCGAAAACGGACGCCCAGGAATAGGAAGCTCAGAAGACGACCAGATGCTTTTTCGTGTCTATGCTTGTGTAGACGATGTCATAAAACAAGACAATCTCCCCATCAGCACCGTTGCACTCAAATGTGTTGTCATTCATATCGTTGTTGCTATCAAACGGATTCACCAGGGCTGCTTCATCCCTATGCCGGCCAACATAGACAATCAGGTCTTCTCCGCCCATATGCTTAAGGTTGCAAAAAAAATTACAGAGAAGATCACCACAAAATTTCATGTGGATTTTCCAGACTCAGAAGTAGCCTACATTGCAATTCATCTTGCCGCCAAAGAAACCCTCGACAACGGTACTTTAACAAAAGATACGGTCATCTCTGAAGGAGCGTGGGAGCTCGTCAATGAGATGCTCGAGGTTGTCTGGAAAGATTTTAGGTTTAATTTTCAAAGAGACATCGAATTACGCATGAACCTCGCCTGCCACATAGTACCCTTAATGGTACGCCTTCGTTATCGCATACCGGTAAGTAATCCCTTATTGAAAGATATTAAAAGCCACATGCCACTCGCATATCTCATGGCAGTTGACTCTTCGAGCATTCTAGTAAAAAAATACAATTCGACGCTTTCGGAAGATGAAATAGGTTATGTAGCACTGTCATTCGCCTTGGCTATTGAACGCCAGCATACTAAGCTTCCAAAAAAACATGCTCTCATCGTCTGCGCATCAGGCATGGGGACAGCGCGTATGCTTGCTGTCAAAGTGCAAAAAGAATTCGGCCAGTACATTGATTTAATCACTACTTGCGATGTTGCCAGCCTATCTCATGCCAACTTAACAAATGTCGATTACATTTTCACAACTGTTCCCATTACAATCCCGCTTTCGATTCCCATCTGCCAAGTAAGTTTGTTGTTTAACGAGAAGAACACAAACGACGTACGCCATGCCCTCTATAAACATGAGCGCCAGAAGACTTGTGGGCATTTTTCCCAAGATCTCTTCTTTTCACACATGAAAATTAAAGATGAGCAAGAAGCACTAGAGTTCCTTAGTGAGGCCATAGAGCGACATGAGAAGCTTTCTCATGATTTTTATGATCTGGTAATGCAGCGCGAAGCTTTGGCCCGTACCTCATTTGGAAACATGGTTGCATTTCCGCATCCCATTCGTCCTATGGGAAAACACACCGTCGTTGCCGTCGGCCTTCTTGAAAAGCCTATTGATTGGAATGGCTTGCCTGTTCGTGCGATATTTTTATCTGCATTAGCTGAAAAAGATGACGGCATCAGAGACTTTGACCGCAGCATGGCTGCCTTTCTCATGAACGAAATGGCCATCAAAATACTTCTGAACAACCAAAGTTTTGATTGCCTGCTTTCACTTCTTACCCACTACAGCGAGATGTCTTCCGAAGAGCCTCTCCTAGAAGAATCTCTCTGAAAGCGCAAACTACAGACTTTCACTAAGGAAAGAAGGGGTGCAACAACCGTTTAGCGATTAGGGATCCACAGCATCAGGCTGTTTCTTTACGAGTGCATATATCGATAAAACTTATGAAAGAAGGTCTTCAATGGACGAAAACGAAGCAGAAGCAATCGTTAGCAACTTAGTAGTGCATGGCGGCGATGCGAAAAGCTTTGCTATCGAAGCCATCGAAGCTGCTAGAAAGGGAAATTTTGCCCAAGCAGACGACTTGCTGCTGCAAAGCAAGGACGCTCTCAACAAGGCTCATGAATATCAAACGGAGCAAATAAGGCAAGAAATCACTGGAGATAGAAATAAGCCTGTCTCATTGCTCATGGTCCATGGCCAAGACCATCTGATGAATGCAATTACTGTTCACGACCTAGCCGCACAGATCGTGGGTCTATGCAAACAAATCATCAAATCAAATGACAACGGGGAGGGGGACGGACAGACAAGCAATCAATAGCTTGGGCCTTTATCGACACTTCTAGGCTTTTGAAAGGAACATCATGAAGAAGATCGATCTTTTTTGTAGTGCTGGCATGTCAACAAGCATGCTTGCAAAAAGAATGCAAGAAGTGGCAGATGCTCATAAGCTTCCAGTAAAAGTCAATGCTTTTTCCTCTGGTGAAATTGACAATCTTGTTGAGAGCGATACTCCTGACTGCATGCTTCTTGGGCCACAGGTGCGCTTTATGTATGACGCCATCCAAGAAAAGTACGGAGATTGTATTCCTGTTGGCGTTATTAACTCAGAGGACTATGGCTCTCTCAATGGAGAGCGAGTATTGAAGGCCGCCATCCTTTTAATCAAAAAGGGGACCAACAAACAAAAGGCCTAAAAGCACATTTCGCATATATAGGATTGGAGCTGATCTCTTTGAAATCAATGGATAAATTTGAGGACAAGCTCATGCCTCTTGCTTCCTCATTCGGAAAAAATAAGTACCTAATCACTCTTCGCGACTCCTTTGCAATGATTATGCCCTTGCTAATCATTGGCTCTATGTTCACTCTTGTCGCCAACTTCCCCATACCAGCGTGGATAGCTTTTCTCAAGGGAACAACTGTTGGGGACTACACGCTCTCATCCTTAATTGCCATTCCCGCAAGTTGCACTGTGTCACTAATGGCTCTTTTCATCGCCTTTAACATTGGCTACAACTTTTCGGAGCACATAGGTATTACTGACCGTGCATCATCGGGAATCGTTTCTTTAGCAAGTTGGCTTATTCTCATGCCTCAAATTACAGAATTCACTCCTGATGGCTCAGATGAAGTTTATGAGGTTGCCAGTCTTCCTCTAAGCTGGATTGGCGCAAAAGGAGTGTTTATTGCAATTGTCGTTGGCTTTCTTGCTACAAGGCTCTTTGCCAGCATCATAAAAAAGGACTGGACGATAAAGATGCCTGAAGGCGTACCGCCCACAGTTTCGCGCGCCTTCTCGGCTTTGATTCCTATGGCCATAACTTTTGGTGTTGTATGGGTTGTCTGCATATTGTTTATCCTTACTCCTTGGGGCAATGCCTTCGCGTTCGTTTACTCTCTCCTCCAGGCTCCTTTAACCTCACTTGGAGGAACCGTATGGGCTCAAACAATCATTTACCTATTCGCCCATCTGCTTTGGTTCTTTGGCATTCATGGGACAAATATTACTGACTCCGTCTACATGCCGGTATTAATGTCACTATCCGCTGAAAACCAAGCAGCGCTTGCCGCCGGTCAACCTCTCCCCAATATCATTAACTATCAGTTCGAAACACTATTTGCCACTTTTGGTGGTGCAGGCTCGACTCTATCCTTGCTCATAGCGGCTGCAATGGTCTGTCATTCAAAACGCATCAAGGAGCTTGCCAAACTTTCACTCGGACCTTGCATCTTTGAAATTAACGAGCCAGTGATTTTTGGTCTGCCAATCGTACTGAATCCGGTCATGTTTGTGCCATTTTTACTTGTCCCAACTATCAATATTCTCACCACATATGCCGTAATGGCCGCAGGAATCGTCCCTCTGTGCAACGGCGTCATGCTGCCATGGACAACCCCTCCTATCATCTCTGGCTTCCTCGTAAGTGGATGGCAAGGATCAATTTGGCAAATCGTCCTCATTGCAATTGGCACTTTTATTTACATGCCCTTCATAAAAGCTCTTGATAAGCAGTACCTTAAAGAAGAAGCTGAAGCTGCGGAAAATAAAGGTTCATCAGATGCCAATCTTGACTCCATCGACTTAGATTCTATTAAACTTTAATACCTAGCTAACACTTAAGTTGTTTTTCGAATGGTGCGCCGTTGGCAGGCTAAAGCTTCTCCAACGGCGCCCTTGATTGGAGTTCACATGCATCATCTAGGGATCTCCGTTTATCCAGAACACTCAACGCCGGAAGCAGACGAGGCCTATTTAAAATTAGCCTCCGAGCATGGCTTTGATCGCCTTTTTACGTGCCTTCTCTCTGTCAAAAAATCAAGGGAAGACACACTAAATGAATTCGGAAAGTTTGTAAAAAAGGCACATAGCTATGGCTTCAGTGTCGCCGTTGATACTAACCCAACGGTATTTAAACATCTTGGTGCGACTGCTTTAGATCTAAGGCCTTTTGCTCAGATGAATGTTGATATCATTCGTCTTGATGGCCACCTGGGAGACTTTGGAGACATTGCCGCAACCCAAAATCCTTATGGCATTGCCATTCAATTTAATGCGAGCTCAAATCTTGCGCTTGATTTGCTCATAGAGCGCGGCGCTGATAGCCGCAACATGTGCGTATGCCATAACTTTTATCCCGAGAGATATACAGGTCTTGGAGAAGGACGCTTTAAGGAACTCTCGAAAAAATATCACGATATGGGCCTGCCTACTGCAGCGTTTATCTCAAGCAGGCAGCCAAATACCTTCGGACCATGGGATGTGTTTGATGGGCTTCCTACCTGCGAGAAAGATAGAACTAGGCCTATCGATCTCCAAGTTCGGCATCTCCTCGCGACTGGCTTGGTCGACAATGTGCTTGTTGGCAACTGCTTTGCCTCTGAGGAGGAGCTAACAAGGCTAGCATCTCTTGACCTTACACGGACAACTATGAGAGTTTCTCTTGAACCAGCTGCTACAAAGGCAGAAATCGATGAGCTATGGATGTTTGATCACTTCACGAGAACCGATGCGTCCGACTATTTGCTGCGCTCGTCACTTCCCCGTTTAAGATATCGGGAAGTTTCAATCCCATCGCACAACCTGGGTAGTCAGCAAATTCGGCGAGGTGATGTTCTTATCGTCAATGATAATCTAGAGCACTATCGCGGCGAAGTTGAGGTCGCACTCTGTGACTTTCCTGATGACGGGACACGCAATATAGTTGCGCGTATCCCAAAAGAGGAACAGTTTCTCCTTGACTATATTAAACCCGAACACCGCTTTGGCTTTATCAAGCCTTAGATAAGAGCAAGCCAAACCTGCAATGTATCAATTTAAACAAAAAAGCAAGGACAATCTGAAACGTTTTGCGCTGGTAGTAGGGGGATCTGCTCTGTTTGCTGCCAGCGTGAATCTGTTTGTAGTCCCATTGGGCCTCTACAACCCCGGCTGTACAGGAGTAGCTCAGCTTATCCGCTCAATACTCATAAGCTACTTCGGTTTGCATTTTTCCTTTGATGTGGCTGGTATCATAAATGCTCTTCTTAATATCCCCTTGACAATCCTTGCCTACAAAAAGCTCTCACATAAATTTTTTGTAGGAACTTTACTATCGGTCATCGTGCAAACCGCAGCCTTTTCTTTTGTTGCCATACCCTCGACACCTCTTGTAGCTGACATTACCATCAACTGTATCATAGGAGCTACTCTTGCCGCAACAGGTATTGGCCTAACCCTTACGGCTGGCTATAGCGGAGGGGGGACTGATATCTTAGGCGTCTATTTAGCACAAAAGAGAGCGGGCTACAGCGTAGGAAAGCTCACCTTATTGGTCAACTGCTTCATATATTTCACCTCGGCCATCCTTTTCAGCCCACAAACTGCTCTGTATTCCATCTTTTATGCTGTGGTCTTCTCTTTTTTCCTTGATAAGCTCCACCTTCAAAATCGTGAGATCTGCTGCATAATCTTTACCAGAAACCCCAACATACGCCCCCTCATTGTCAATGAGCTGCATCGCGGCCTTACATGGTGGAACGGGATGGGCGGCTGGTCTGATGCTCCGGTAGAAGTGCTGATAAGCGTCGTCTCAAAAAAAGAGCTTCCTGAACTCTCACGTAAAGTGCGTGATGCAGATCCCTCTGCATTTATCATCAGGGCGGAGGGGACGAACGTCATCGGGAATTTTGAAAAAAGGCTTATTGCGTAACTTGCCGCACAAAAAGAAGCAGATTGACAACAGAACTTCGCCCTATGAAGCCTCCTCGCACACTGTACGATCATGGCATCACGGGGCGAAACTCTTAGCAGCCTCTCAGTTGTGCAACCTCTTGTTGACAGCATCGGCAATCTGCTCAGCTGAGTTAGCTGATGCCATCTCACTGCGGAAGTTGACATGCGTCAGCACCCGCGCGATCTTCGCCAGCATCTCTAGGTGGGCTGAAGCCTCATTTTCCCCAGGGGTGAGCAGCGCAATCGCATAGGTGATGGGCTTTGCGTCCATCGATTTCCACCCAGGCGAAGAAGAGAACTTCACAATAATGACCATCGCTTCGTTCAGCTCAGGTATTTGCGCATGAGGTATGGCAAAGCCGTCAGTCATTGCAGTGGAGCCCATGTCCTCACGCGCACGAAACGCCTTGAAGATCGTCTCCTCATCAGCGCCTGCACCGAGCTCAACCGCTTTACGAGAAATGAAATGGAGCGCTTCGTTCACATCTTTTGCTGCGCAATCGAGGAAGACGTGAGACGGTTGTACGAGATCGATCATAGGTCCTCCTTACCAAATATGGCATATTGGGCATGCCACTTTTTTTACCTAGAATAACACCTTGCCTTTCTCTTACTTACCCCATTGTTGCAAAGCGCAGTAAGCGGCGCCGTACATGCCGGCCTCGTTGCCTAAGGTTGCCGCGCTGATGCGCATGGCCGCGCAACCGGAAAAGCAGTGTCTCCAAAAGGACTCAGTAACCTTTTCGGCGTAGACGTCGTATCCTCCTGCCACGCCTCCACCGATAAGCACAACTTCTGGGTCGACGACGCAGGCGATAAGCGCCAGCGCACGCCCAAGGTACTCGCTCATCTCTTCAATAGCCTCTTTGGCACAGGCGTCCCCTGCCGCATAGGCTTTGAAGACCGAGATCGTATCTGTCTCATGCGAGAGCTCGACGGGCGTTTGCTTGGCCCTCTCACAAGCCGCATGATAGAGCCTGACGATGCCCTTAGCGGACGCATATTGCTCCAAGCAGCCTTTGCGGCCACAGCCACAGGTTTGCGTCTCCTCATAGTTCATGGTGAGATGACCTATCTCCCCTGCAGCACCAAACGCACCCGCCACAAGGTGTCCGTCCACGATCACCCCTCCTCCGACGCCTGTGCCAAGTGTCACCATGACGCAGTTAGAAACACCTTGGGCGCCCCCTTGCCACAGCTCTCCCAATGCCGCGGCATTGGCATCGTTCACAAAGGCGATGGTGGCAGCAGGAAAGGCCTTATGTAGGGCTCCCTTGAGGCCTTCAGCGTCAAGGGATATGTTGGCAAGCACGCCCACTCGCCCATCGCTGTCCACCGGCCCAGGCACAGTCATGCCAATGGCGGCAACTTCAGAGGAGCTCACGTCACGAGCAGAGAGAAGCTCGCCGAGACCTTGAACCACCATTGCATAGGCAACGTCATTGACAATCTCGATCGTCTGGATCTTCTTTACGTCGATGAGATTGCCTGACTTGTCGAACAGCCCCGCCTTGATCGATGTCCCACCGATATCTACCCCTAGTATGTAGGCCACGTTCATCCTCCTTTGCATTGGCGCACCCAGGTGTACTAACAAAACTCACGCGAAACAACTGTAGCTGCCCACCAACGTTTTTTCCGCTTCAAGGATGTCTGCGAAAAGCTCATCAAGATCCATACCCATGAGCTCAGCTCCCTTGCGAATCACGCCACGGTCGCAGCCAGCGGCAAAACTTTTGGTCTTGAACTTTTTCTTTAAGGACTTGACGCTCATGTCAGCCACACTATGGGATGGCCGCAAAATGACGCAAGCATTGATGAGGCCAGACAGCTCGTCTATCGCAAACAGGACCTTCTCCATCTGCAGCTCAGGCTTTGGCAGCTGGTCATTCATATCGGAATTGTGCGTTTGTATGGACTTCGCAAGCGCAGGATCTGCTCCCGCATCAGCAAGAATTTCTGCTGTCTTCATGGTATGCAGCTGGGCATCCGGCCACTTTTCCCAGTCGAGATCATGCAACAAGCCAACTTGTCCCCAGAAGTCAACATTGGCCGGATCATAACGCTCAGCATAGTAGCGCATTAGCGCCTCGAGTTGCTCTCCATGCTTGATGTGGTACGGATCTTTGTTATATTCGATCAGAAGCGCATAGGCTTGATCTCGCGCAATACCACTTTCCAACTTGTCCGACATAGGTTCTCCTTTTAGTGTGACGATGCAACAAACACAGCTTGATAGGTAAATTGTACTTCCTGCAAGGCTCTTTGGCCTTCGTAGCCTTTGCAAACCTGCATGTACGGAGGTACGAAGGCAAACGTACGAGGCAGTCTCATAACAAGCGAAGACGGTAGCGCTCGCGCAACATATGGCAAGAGTACACTAGGGAAGCAAACGCACTATCACGCCAAGGAGGCCGATATGAGCTACAGCACCGGCTCAACGCCAGATTTCCTGAAACAGACCAACACAACAAGCGCCTCAGGGCAAACCATTCCTGGCATGCCTGCCGCTGCCAGTCAAGCAAACGTTCCCAATCCAAAAGCTGATCTCGCATCTCTTGACGACCTTGAACGCCATCTCTTTGCGCATCGTTTTGCCCAGACGGGCATGGCTTGCTATGGGCTCTCAATTGATCCGCCGGCCGCCACAGCCGACCGCAGCGAGGCACAGGCGATACTTGCGGAAGAAGACCACGAGCTGCTGTGCTCAAAGTCGACAGGAGATCTTCTCGCACGCCTTTCAGCTCCTGAAACCGACGAGCTCCTCGACGAAACGCGCAAGGCCCAGGTCCGTGTCCTCACCCGGGATCGCAAGCGCCTCATCGATGTGCCCCCCAGCGAGCAAGCCGCATTCACGCGACTCACCGCCAAGACCCATGACGTCTGGCTCAAGGCAAAAAAAGCAAATGACTGGCCTTCTTTTGAGCCCTACCTCGAACGCATCGTCGAAGCCATGCGGCAGCTCGCCAGCCATAAGAATCCCGACGCAGATCCTTATGACGTATGGCTTGATGAGTTCGAGCAGGGTAGCGACCACAACTTTTACGATCGTTTCTTCGAACAGGTGAAAGACATGGTCGTCCCGCTCATCGCCGACATAGCAAAGGCCGGTCGCCAGCCCAGTCACCGCTGCGTCGAAGGCCGCTTCGACGAACGGCGCCAATGGGAGCTTGCCGGCGACTTAGCGCGGCTGGAGGGCATCGACCCTGCAACGCTTTTCCTCACGCACACCGAGCACCCTTTTTCTGACGCTCTCACGACCAACTACGGCATCATCGCCGCTCATGTGCATGAGGATGACATCTTGAGCAACGTCTACACCATGCTGCATGAGGGCGGACATGTGCTCTACGAGCAGGGTGTCAACCCTGCATACAACTACACGTCCCTGAAAGGCGGCACGTCGAGCGGCATGCATGAGGCGCAGTCACGCTTCTTCGAAAACTACGTCGGCCGCTCCGAAGCGTTTGCGACCCCCTTGCTGAAGACGCTCCGCCACCACTTCCCCGGCCAATTCAGCAGGGTGACGGCCCGCCAGCTCTATCTTGCCTCGAACCGTGTGGTGGCCCAGCCCATCCGCACTGAAGCTGACGAGCTGACCTATCCCCTCCACATCCTCGTTCGCTACGAGATAGAAAAGCTGCTCTTCTCCGGTGAGGCCAAGGCAAGCGACGTCCCAAGTCTGTGGGCGAGTCGCTACAAGAGCTATTTGGGCGTCCGCGTGCCCAGTGCCGCACAAGGTGCCTTGCAAGACACGCATTGGGCTGACGGCCTGTTCGGCTATTTCCCAACATATGCCCTTGGCGGCGCCTATGGGGCACAGCTGCGCCACACGATGATAGCTGACGGGATGGACTGGGATACTATCCTTTCTTCAGGAGACCTCTCTGCGATACGCTCATGGCTGCGCGAGCACGTATGGTGCTTCGGACGGTCGAAAGACCCCTCTGACATCCTACTCTCTGCTACCGGCGAGCCGCTTCAGACACGCTACTACACCGACTACCTCACGGAGAAGTTCTCCTCCATCTATGAGCTGTAGCAGCGGAAAGATGATAGGCCGGTCTCAACTTTTTACAAGGAAGGACAGATGAGAGCTCTTCTGCAACGAGTCACGCAGGCAAGCTGCACCGTCGAAGGAACGCAGACAGGTGCATGCGGCCATGGCCTCGTTGTCTTTCTTGGAGTAGGTCCGGATGACAATGAGGCGGTTGCACAACGCCTGTGGAATAAGATCTATGGCTTGCGCATGTTTGATGACAAAGGCGGTAAGACGAACCTCTCGTTGCATGAGGTTGGAGGCGAGGCTCTCATCGTAAGCCAATTCACCCTCTATGCTGACTGCCGGCGCGGCAGGCGCCCCTCTCTCAACGGTGCAGCGGCCCCCACGCTCGCCATGCGCCTCTACGACTTCTTCTGTGACCTAGCAGAAGCCGACCTCGGACATGCCCATGTTGGAAGAGGCGTCTTCGGCGCAGACATGGAAGTGTCTCTCACTAACGACGGGCCCTTCACCATTTGGCTCGACACCGACGAGCTCACAAGCTCGCGACATTAAAGCGCGGCCCAGCTGTGCAGGCTCCGGCTACAAGCAGCAACGC
>DHPN01000011.1:0-573 GCA_002407925.1 Atopobiaceae bacterium UBA5363 | reverse complement strand
CCATCTGCAGACACCACGAAATACATGAACGCTATTATGTATGCAGCAAGGGCGCCTCCGAAGAAGGGATAATCATGAGTAAGTTCATGAAGGAGTTCAAAGAGTTCATTAACCATGGCAACGTGATGGACATGGCGATTGGCGTAATCATCGGCGGTGCCTTCACCTCAATCGTCACATCGCTTACCGACAACATCATCAACCCGCTCATCACCGTCATCACCGGAGGCAATGGCACGACCGTCGGCGGCCTTGTCGTGCCCGGCACCAACATTGACTTCGGCGCCTTCATTTCAGCCGTTATCAACTTCCTCATTGTCGCATTAATAGTATTTCTGCTCGTACGCTCACTCAACAGAATGCAGAAGATAGCAGACAAGCTCTCGCACAAGACGAAAGAGGAAGTCGCCCCTGCACCGGTGTGTCCCTTCTGCCTCGAGGAGGTCAAGGCTGGGGCCACGAAATGCCCGCACTGCGGCTCCGACCTCACAAAGGCATATAGCCAGAAAGCATAAGCTGTCCAGATTCACCGTCCCTCAGAAGGCTTCAGCTCGTCCGAGGGATTTTCAAGTT
>DHPN01000017.1:2969-3316 GCA_002407925.1 Atopobiaceae bacterium UBA5363 | reverse complement strand
GCTGGCCAGCTCCTTGCGCGTGCGGCCAACGCCATCGAGGCCGCAGGTCTTCGCGCCACGCCAACATGCTCCTACGCCGTGCACTGGTTCGCCAAGCATCCCGAGCGCACAGAGCTCCTTGCGGATGCGGAGCCACCCACTTCGGGGTCAGTACAGACGACCTCTGGACATCGGAGATAACGTTGTTCCGTACAAAATGTCTGGCTCCGTACAAATTGTGAAGATGCATGCACATGGCCCTGACCCGTTGGCCGCCAGTGGGCTTGCGCGTATATTTCTGCGCTCAAGGGCGCACCTAACTTAGTGCGGGGTGGAGTAGTCTGGTAGCTCGTCGGGCTCATAACCCG
>DHPN01000017.1:1904-2828 GCA_002407925.1 Atopobiaceae bacterium UBA5363 | reverse complement strand
AGCTCGTCGGGCTCATAACCCGAAGGTCACAGGTTCAAATCCTGTCCCCGCGACCAAAAGAACAGCTCAGAGGCTGTAAAAGTGCCTGGGCTTTTTTCTTTGCCGGGCCGACCTTATCATTAATCCTGTCGGTTATTCCATCGAGTACCTTTGCCGCAGCCTCTTACTGGGATGTAAAAAACGCTGAGACGTATAAGCGAGACTTATATGTCTCTATGATACAAATGTCCCACGTTGCACCAAAGACAGCAAGGGTTCGTGAACTACGACGAGACATGAGAAGTACTCCCGGTTCGTGAGGATCGCCGTCGGCATAGCAAGCCTCATAGCGGCTTTCTTGCTGGTTGGCGCCTTGGCGCCTTCGGCAAATACTGTTGCCGCCAATCCGCCCGCGAGCCTCACCGAGGCGGTCATGGCCTCTGGAAGCGAGCGCGAGCGAGACGACATGCCCGACCGGCGGGCTGGGGCGACAATGAAAAGGTCTCCATTGAGTTTGTCGGCGGGCGTGTCTGTCACGGCTATCTGTTCAACCGCTCGCACCTGCTCGCCAAGTCGCTCGGGGGCACAGAGACGCTTGCCAACCTCATCACGGCCACCCGTACCCAAAACGTCGGCTCGAACAACGCGGGCGGCACGGGAATGGGCGAGATGGCCTACACAGAGCAGCTCGCGCGCGACTACCTCGACGCCCACTCGGATGGCTACGTCGACTACGTGGCAACGTCCATCTACGCCAACGCGAACCGATCAGCCGGGGCCTTTGTTGTCGCATGTTGGCTCGCCGCAGCGATCGATCTCAGAGCGATCGCCCGCGTCAGGGGAGCCTTGATTGATGTGCCTGCAGGTAATCGGCACCGTTCTGCGGCTTGGGAACTGGCTTCAGTCCCCTCCATGCCGGATCGGCAAGCTGTGGCAAGAATCTCT
>DHPN01000017.1:275-1836 GCA_002407925.1 Atopobiaceae bacterium UBA5363 | reverse complement strand
GGAGAGAAGAAGGCATCAGAGTCTGGCTCATACGCGACAGGGGCCTCGACATCATCCCCATACAGATTGTGTGCAACTTGATTGAGTAGCCCTACGTCGCTGTCCTTGCTTGCAAGCGATGGAGCGCTGCCTCCAATTCGCAGTACCAGGCAATGCCGTATGGCCGCTCGAAAAACTCCACGTCGTGTTGCGAATGCCAGGCATTTGCCTCGGCAGCGGCATCGCCTTGATTGAGTGACCTCAACATGGCATCGCCAATTTCAACATGCACCTGCGCAGAAATCAGCGAAGCGCACGTCACGAGTGCCCAATGTGCAAGAACGCAGGAGTACCAGTCATAGGAGCCCCAAAACAACGGATGACGATCACGCGGAACGGACAATTCCTGGCACGAGGCAATCCGTTGGGCATTCCAAGTTGGATATTCTTGGAATATGTTTATCAACATCGCCCGAGCAAAGGATTCGAGGAAATCGGCCTGTTTCTGCATCCAGCACTTCCTACAAATTGGCCTACGCCCTGTCATTTTGAAACAAAGTCATGGTTGGGCAACAATGAAGGAACACTTAATGAAATGCGCCAGGTTCACTGCGGCGGCGCTGCTCACTGCCACGCTTGCGTTCGGCGCAGCCGGCTGTGGGGGCAGCCAGCCTGCGGGTTCTCCCGCAGAGAACAACGGCAGCTCGAAGGCCTGGGGCGGCAGGGAGATCACTCGCGTGTTTTCCTACGATTCCAATACCGACTCGCTCGTCATGCCTGACTATGACATCACCACGGGCGTGGCGTCGCCGATATCTCCGATCTCGCTTCTCCTGCTCGACCAGGCTGACTCCGACCGTTCATGGGACGCTTACAACGGCAAGCAGGTGACCGTCGACTCCAATAAGACATATTGGCCCTCTGACGCAAACCTTCTCCTTGGCGCGCCTCGCTGTGTCAATGCCGTCGCCGTCATCGGATAGGTCGCGAGGGCTGGAAAAGAGCTCCGTTTATTTCGCCAAAGGCACAGCCAGTCTCATTGAGCACATATTGACATACATCGATGAATGTCTATACTTATCCTATAGATTGATATTAGTCAATATATAGGAGGCAACCTGCCATGCACGAGGTAACGGTATTCGATCCAGCCATGTGCTGTCCCACTGGCGTCTGCGGCCCGAGCGTCGACCCCGAGGCCCTGCGAATCTCCGGGGTACTTGATGCGTTGAAGACGGCCGGTCTCAAAGTGAGCCGTCACAGCCTCTCCCAAGAGCCCCAGGAGTTTGTGGACAACAAGGAGGTCGCTGCCATTCTCAGCAACGAAGGCGCAAAGGCGCTGCCTCTCACATTCGTGGACGGAAAGCTCCTCTCCAAGGGCTCGTACCCGTCAAATGAGGTCTTCTCGAACACGCTCGGCGTGACGCTCCCCAAGCAGGCCGAGATGTCAAGCTGCTGCAGCTCAGGCGCAGCAGATTCTGATAAGGATGCCTCCGCTGGCTCTTGCTGCAGTCCAAGCGTATCAGCTTCCGATGCCGATTCGTCTTCCAATTCCTGCTGCTGCGGCCCAAGCGAACCTGCT
>DHPN01000017.1:0-125 GCA_002407925.1 Atopobiaceae bacterium UBA5363 | reverse complement strand
AGCATGCATTCGCAGACGACTGAGACAACCAAAACAATCACAAGTAGGCGGCTCGGGGTGGCTGAGCTCGCCTCGTACAAATTCCTGTTCTTCACCGGCAAAGGCGGCGTGGGCAAGACCAGCGT
>DHPN01000006.1:3631-3838 GCA_002407925.1 Atopobiaceae bacterium UBA5363 | reverse complement strand
ACCCGCCCATCTGCTTGACCTTCCGTCCGTCCCCCATGCTCACCCTCCTTGCTCGCTTTGCACTCAAGGTCGCGCTCAGCTGTACCCAGTGCGTCGGAAAAACCATCGAGAGGGTCAAACGGCATAAATATCTTTGCCCTCAGGGAACAAGGCATGCGCTTTCTACCGCCTGGGGGCGCAGGACTTCTCTTCAGCTCTGCTTCCTCG
>DHPN01000006.1:2342-3385 GCA_002407925.1 Atopobiaceae bacterium UBA5363 | reverse complement strand
TCCTACCATGCACGATGGCCCCCTATCTGCTCGTTACGCTCGCGCGCGTTTGCCTCAGGAAGAAGGTCTATGCCCTTGATCAGGGCGTTTCTGCCGTATCTACGCTTGATGGCCCCCACTGTCTGCTGGCAGCGACACTCGCGCCTCCCAGACAGGCTGACGTCGAAAAACGACAACTGGCGCCCTGGGGCATCGGAGCTCTCGACGTCTCCCAGCACGATGCCTATACGCTTGATGCGCCAGCCAACGGCCGCAGCGTACGGCCAGAGCCGCTTGAGCGTGTCCAATATTACATGCCGAGAGCTAGTCGGCGCCTCAAAGGCCGCCGCAGCATGTGAAAACGTCCCACGTCGCGACGCAAGCCCTGAAGGAGACGCAGCTCCTTCCAGCGCTCGTACCTGCCCCCGCTCGCAAGGTGTGCGACTGCCTGACTCTGGGGCAAAGCCCACCCACACAAGCAATGAACGGGCAACACTTCTGGACTCTACCAGCTGCAGCGCCAGACGCTCCGCCATCTCCTTTGCAAGCAAAAGCCCGCTGTTCGCATCAACCGAGTGGCCCAAGACCTGCGCGTTCGAAAGGGAACGTCCATGAGATCGATAGGCCTTGATCTCAGCCATGCCCACAGGCTCCACACCCCAAGCATGATCGACCAGGATCTCTGCGTCGACGCCAAACTCCCGATAGATGTCCTCGAGTCGGACCGGATCCTCCGAGGCGATCGCTAACTCGCCCATGGTCCTGATGCCCTTGTGCGCGAGACGTCGCGCGATCCCGGGCCCCACGCGCCAGAAATCCGTGATCGGGCGGTGGTTCCACAGCGTAGCGCGGTAGCTGCCCTCATCGAGCTGCCCGAAGAAGTCAGCCCGCCTCTTCGCGACGATATCGAGGGCAACCTTGGCAAGGTAGAGGTTGCTGCCCAGACCACAGGCGGCGGGTATGCCGGTGCGCCTCACGACATCGCCACGAACGCGCTCACCTAGCTCGCGCGCACTGCAGCCGTACAGGTCGAGGTAGCCTGTCACGTCGACAAAGACCTCGTC
>DHPN01000006.1:0-2065 GCA_002407925.1 Atopobiaceae bacterium UBA5363 | reverse complement strand
CCAAGCGCCTTCATGGCCGGGGAGACGGCGAGGCAGATCGTGGACGCGGTGCGCGCAGGGTCAGCGACGACCAGCCGGGCGGTCATGGGGTCCAGCCCGAGGTCGACGCACTCGACTGACGCATAGAACGACTTCAGGTCAATCACGAGATACTGTCTGCCTTTTCGCATCGCGCCATCCCCTCTCGGCCGTATGTCTCCTCACGGCTGTATTCTAGCATCGGGAGAGCAAAAATGCGTACATATGTTCTGATTTTACGTTTCGCAACGATTTCGTGTGAGCGATTGTGTTGACTCCATAAAGCTAAAGGCAACCCCTCGCAACGAAGGATTTTCCCCGCTAAGATGCTTCTTCGGCAGCTTACTGTATTGATATCAAAAAGAAGGGAGAGCACGCGTGAGGCAGGCAGTACGTAGAAGTCGTAGCCTTGATGTAACACATGGAACCATTTGGAGGCAGCTCCTCGAATTGTGCGTCCCTGTCTTTCTCAGCTCGCTTTTCCAACAAAGTTATTCCCTCGTGAACACCTTCATCGTCGGACGTTTCGCCGGCAAGATGGCATTAGCCGCCATCCAAGCCACAGCCTCTCTCACCGACCTCACCGTCGGCTTTTCGGTCGGCGTCGGCGCTGGCTGCTCGATCGTCGTAAGCCAGTACTTCGGCGCAAACGATGACAAGCAGGTCTTCGCCTCCGTGCATACTGCCATGGGGCTTGCACTTGTAGGCGGTCTTGCGATCTCGCTTCTGGGCATATGCATATCGGGTCCCATGCTCGCGCTCATGGGCACGCCCGCTGACATCTACGCCCAATCCCTCACCTACGTCCACGTCTACATGGCAGCCATGGTGTTTTCGATCGTCTTCAACATGGGAGCAGCGCTACAGCGCGCCGTAGGCGACACGCGCACGCCGTCACTCATCGTGGCCGCAACCTGCCTTGTCAATGTCACGCTTGATCTGGTGCTCGTCGTATGGGCAGGCCTCGGCGTGCTCGGTGCCGCCTTGAGCACAGCCTGCTCTCTGGCCGTCGGCGCGGTGGTAACCATTGCGATACTCACCCGGGCACAGGGGCCGTGGCGCCTTTATCCACGCCGCATCCACATCGACGCCAAGCTGGCCTCTGACATGCTGCGCTGTGGCCTGCCGCTCGGCCTGCAGTCATCGGCTTACTCCGTTTCCAACATCATTTTGCAGAGCTCGATCAATTCGTTTGGCAGCAATGCCATTGCAGCGTGGGGGCTCGCTTGCCGTATTGACTCCGTCGTCTGGCTTGTCTCTGACGCACTGGGTACCTCTGTTACAACCTTTGCCGCGCAGAATTTCGGCGCGGGAAACCGCAGACGTATGCGTAAGGGGCTCCATACATCCCTCGCCCTCACAGCCGCGGTCATCGGCGGCATCTCGGCCACGCTGTTCACCCTTGCGGCGCCGCTTTCCGGACTTTTCATCACAGACACCAACGTCACGTCAATGACAACGCAAATGATCGCCTACATTTCGCCGTTTTACGTGCTCTACTCGCTTATGGACAACATATCCGGCACCATCCGCGGCACCGGCGAGAGCCTGCGCCCGATGCTGCTCACCGTGCTCGGCACCTGCGTCTTTCGTATGTTCTGGCTGTTCGCCTTTGTGCCGAGCCACCACAGCATCGACACCGTGCTCACGAGCTACCCCGTGACATGGCTGTTGACAGGCATCCTCATCTTCATCTACTACCGACACGGACACTGGGCCGAGCGCTCCAAGGCCCGCGAGCGGGCTCACTTGGCTGGGCATGCGACGGCATAGCATCCGCTGTAACAAAAGCTACCACTTACGTACACACACCTACACACATTCATCTCAAAGGCTGTAAAGACGTAAAGAAGTCCCTTTGACCCTTGAGCTAGTGAAGCCAGACAATGCCGCCACGCACATGCTTGACGGCATCTTCGCCGCGCAGGCGGCGCACGAGACAGAGCCCCATGTCAATTGCTGTGCCCATGCCTTGGCTCGTGACAATGTTGTCGTCTTCCACCACGGCGGAGTCTGCCATGACGATCGCGCCACACTCGAAGAGATC
>DHPN01000025.1:12937-13598 GCA_002407925.1 Atopobiaceae bacterium UBA5363 | reverse complement strand
CGGCCTGAACCTCTACATCGACGGCGGCTACACGGCACAGTAGTGTCCCATCCCCTTTGGCTTATAGCTTTGCTAAAAAGTGGGAAAGCATTATGAATTTTCAAATGCTTTCCCACTTTTATAACTAGCCAATTTATAAGCAGAAATATTTATGCTCCTATGCTGAGCTAATAACAAATGCAACAAACTCGATGCAGTAGCCAACAATTGCCACGATAATTCCGAGAGCAGCTGAATATTTGTAAACGAGGTCCTTGTGCATTTTTTGCAGCACAATGAGGATGACTATTCCAGCTATAGGCAAAAAATAGGACAATGCTATCTCTCCCACAACAAGCCATTTGAGAAAAACCGAAAGCTTGCCGAAGCTAGTAGCATAACGAGATATCAGCTCATGCATTTGAGTCTTCCTAATCTTCACGAATAGCGTCTCTAAGAGAAATAAAAACCTCAGATGCAGCTTCAATAGCTGCATTTGAGGTCTGCGAGAGGGACTAATTACTTAAGCTCAGGCCAGTATTCCTTGTTTGCGACTATATAGTCATCAAGAAGCTCTCTTGCCGCGTCTGCATCATTAACAAGACGATTGAGCGTAAGCGCCTGTAAAGCCTTGTGATAGCTTCCTTCCAAACATGCATCTGCCGTCAACTTCTCATAGCAA
>DHPN01000025.1:12390-12804 GCA_002407925.1 Atopobiaceae bacterium UBA5363 | reverse complement strand
TGAAATGTCGGAACCCTGCCAACTGAAAGTGGCTCTGGGCCATGCGAACCCATGTGGCAAGGGACCTCAACCATGGCCCCTTCAGGAAGATTGGGAATTATGCCCTTATTCTCAGTCATGCAGAGGAAGACGTCGCCTGTATTATGCGAAAGGGCATATGCCAAGTCTACGATATAGGTGGCATGACCATCGTTCATATCGTCAGGCTCGATTTCCCACTTCGTGCCCTTCATCTTTCCTGCCGCCACAATCTCATCCACCATGGCAAACTTTCTCTTCTCGTCGCCGTCCATGACCTCATTTGCCCGAGTGTAGGTAGGATTTTCCGTTGAAAGCATATGCCGAGGATACAGGTAGTATTGCAAATACGTATTTGGCGTTGTGGATAGCTCAGATCCTTCAGAGTCCTTTACC
>DHPN01000025.1:10289-12219 GCA_002407925.1 Atopobiaceae bacterium UBA5363 | reverse complement strand
CTCCATCATCAGGCTCAGGTTTAGAGAATATTTCGCGAATGCGCGGCAAATAGTTCTCCCCTGTCTTTTTATCAAGTACCGCATAGAACCAACCGAAGTGGTTAAGACCAAAATACCGTGCTTCCAAATCTGAGGGCTTTTTCCTCAAAGCCTTTGCATAAATTGCCATAATCCCAACTGGCATGTCGCAAATATTGATTACACGAAAATCGCCCGGGAAGATACGTTTGGTAGCCTCAGCAACTATTGCAGCAGGGTTGGAATAGTTCAGTACCCAAGCATTTGGAGAATACTTCCTCACTTCTCGAATAATTTCACAAACCGCAGGAATAGAGCGCATGCCATACGCAAATCCGCCCGCTCCACAGGTCTCTTGCCCAATGCATCCATGCGCCAGCGCAATATGCTCATCCTTTTCCCTCATTTTCATGCGCCCTGCGCGGATCTGCATCATGGCAAAGTCAATACCTGTAAAAGCTTCTTTTGGGTCAACAGTATCAACTATCTTGCATGACGGATAATATTCCCGCATCAAAATACGTGCATATTCAGCAACGCGATGCTGACGGTCATATTCATTATCAAACAGAATAACTTTCTTAAGAGGAAAGCGATCTTTCTCAGAAACCAGCATCTTCAAAATTCCTGGGGTATAGCGAGACCCACCACCCGCAATGCATATTGTGTATTCTTTATCCTCCGCTTGAGCTTCCGTGCCACGTTTATATGGCTTCCCACTAATAACAGCGGTTTCCATGTTTTCTCCATTCCTTTTTCCAAAGTAATTCAGATATTTGCCATATCGAGTTTCCGCTCAAATTGCCAATAGAAAATTAAATCTCTCCATTACTCAGAATTACGATGGAGTCTTTCATTGATGGCCGCACATACGTCGTCGACACGCAGGCCTATGATTATCTGCACGCTATCATTCTTTTTAACAATGCCGGAATTTTTAAATTTATTGATAGCTGCTTCATCAAGCTTGCTCATGTCCTTTAACGTAACACGTAGGCGCGTAAAGCAATTCTCGAGGTCCTCAATATTATCTGCGCCACCAAGCCCCTCGATAATGTCGTCTGGATCACCTAGCTCACGTACAGACTTAAGCATATCGTTGGAGCCAGTTTTTCCCTCTTCAGTTTCCTCGTCAGCAAAATTGGTCTGCTTAGCTGCAGCCTTCTGTGTTTGTGCTTTCTTGACTGCCGCTATCGCAGAGCCCTCGATCTCTTCACGACCTGGCGTTTGCAAATTGAGTTTGTTGATCAAGAAGACAAACGCGAAGTACCAAGCGGCCGTACCGATCAGACCAAGTATGATCCATACCCACCAATGAGAGAGCGCAGGAAATGCAATGAAGCCGACGACAGTATCGATTATTCCTGAGTATTGAGAAGAAGCAAAACCAAACACATAGCACAAAGTCTGGAACAAGCCATCAAGAAGAGAATGCACTAGCCAAAGCACCGGTGAAGCAAACAGGTAGAGGAATTCCAACGGCTCTGTAATTCCGGCAAGTATTGCAACCATGGCCGGTGGAATAAGCAAAGCACGTGTTTGTGCCTTACGCTCAGGCCGGGCGGTATGAATAAAGGCTAAGACCGTTCCGATAGTGCCCCAGATCTTTGAGAAGCCGAAAAACATATATTGAATTGAGCCATCAATACTTGTTATAGAACCTGCGTTGGTCAGCTCGGCGAGCCAAATGTTATATGCGCCGGAGTAATCTTGGCCCGCAATTGTTGCCGTACCGCCAATAGACGTGTACATAAAGGGCATATAAACAAGGTGATGCAAGCCAGTAGGAATAAGGAAGCGGTTGAGAAAGCCATAAACGAACAGCCCTACATACCCCGATGCCCGAATGAAGGTAGTTAGAGCATTTATTCCTGCGTCAAGAACAGGCCAGATGTATGCCATAACAATGGCC
>DHPN01000025.1:6557-10171 GCA_002407925.1 Atopobiaceae bacterium UBA5363 | reverse complement strand
CACAATGGCCAAAGCAATGTCCATGAGAATTATCATGAAACAAGACCAGCGGGTGCCTCCGTAGATGCGCAAGGCATCCGGCAATTGCTTATCGCAGGTTTTATTAAATATCCAGCCATTCAAGCAGCCAAGAATGATGCCCATAAAGACACCAGCATCATCAACTTGGATGCCAAGAACAGTACCTTGACCAGTGCCGGTGAGCGTACCTCCAACGGACTCAGGATCAATCAACATCCCTGTGTTCGTAAGAAACAAGTTATTGGCATAGAGGTACACGAGAAACGATATTAGGCCAACGATTGCCGCATCTGATTTCTTCTTTTTCGCAAATACAGCAGTCAGCCCCACACAAATAATGACCGAAAGGTTGGTAATGCCTGCCTGCATCACAACAACTTCTAGAAAAGAGCCTATAGCCTTGATGAAGCTAGGCATGAAGCTGAGATTTAGAAGTACACCAAATGCAATGAGAATACCAATTACAGACAAGTACAATATTGGTTGGATGATAGCGCCAGAAAATCGCTTCATCAGGCCACCTGAGGATTTTTTACTCACTGCTACTTCCCTCCTACTTTTCAATACAAAAAATGACATATTTAAACTCAGACGCACTCCCCCTACAAAACGGTCGACCGTTTGTTATAAACAAATCTATACATGTAAAAGGTTTGGTATTAGTGTTTTGATCCAACGGGAGAGAGTTTCACTGCTTTGTGAATTAATTCGAAATTGTGAATTTATTCAGTACTTTTCACGCTAAAAAAATAGATGGAGGATCAAACTTAATGACATTATCGCTAACTGATCGTTTGCTACTAGAGACGTTCAATTACCACTGTGCTCAGCATGACTATGTGACTCTCACACAACTTGCCAAAGAGTGTTCCGTCGCGAAATCAACCGTGGAAAAATTCGCACAAAAGCTAGGGTATGAAAACTTCGTTGACTTAAGAGAGTCAGCATTTCAAGAGAATGCTGATTCAAGCAATTTCATAATTACTGATATTGTCGAGGGAGATCTCCTTGAAGCCGCCGATTCATTAGCTACCATTTTCTATGAATGTCGGCATAAGAAGAACTTTATCCATACTAATAGAATACCTCCGTCAAGTATTCTGGCCCCATGGCTCTCAAGAAAACTCAGTATGCTTGACATCCTCGCTCCTGCGTCATATGACTACGCGCAAATACTTGATTCTCAGATGCCTCTTGGATTTGAAATTTTTTTTAATCATAAAATGATAGATTCATATGTAGATGACGTACCTATCAATCAGCCCATAATAGAGATTACTCGCAATGCAAATGTACAAACTATTTTGCTTGGCGATAACATTTCTTCTGCCCATGAGGAACAGGCATCGTTAGCTATACGTATAGGCTCCTCAATAAGCGGAGGAGCAGACCTTTTTATCGCTCGCTGTATGATTTTGTTAGAGCTATCTCTCTCAGAGTTTGCTTCCCTTAGAGACCGGGAGAACTCAAAGAAACCAGCACACAGCGACCAAAATGCAACAAATGTTACTTACAATAGCCCGTCACAAAATTCTACAAGTGATTCTGATAATAATGATCTTGAGATTCTTAAGGAGATGATGTTTCTTTGAAACGAATTACCCCTAACGAACAAGCTATTCTCAAAGCAGCCCAAAAAGCACTGTCTGACAATCACCCTGCCACCATAGCAGAGGTGGCCAAAGATGCCGGTTGTGCGACATCAAGTGTCTACTATCTTGCAAAAAAGCTCGGTTATGATGGCTGGTCGCAAATGTCTCATGAGCTACGCCATGGGCATGCAACTATCGCCAAATTTGGATATCATGTCGAGACACGTAATATCACATCACGGTTTACTAGCATTTGCGAACTGCTTATTTCGCGTAAAAAAGAGCCATTGCTAATTGATTCTTTAGGCGATGGAGACGCTGCAGCTTCCTACCTCATGTACAAACTCGCTTGCAGAGGCTTTCAACCCCTCTTTTATTCTATGACCATATTGGAAAACTGCCGCATAAATAAACGTCAGGATAAACATAAGGGAATTATGTTTATCATTAATGAAAGTGGAATTGCCCTAGCAAGTGACTGTAAGGCCGGCAAAGAAGCTGGATTCAATATAATTTCGTTTACCCGGACAAACAACTCTCCTGTAGCGCTTTCTTCTGACATTGCAATCAATATCAAAGATAATAAGTCAAGCTATCGCAGCGGGTACGAACCAAATTTCTTTGGAGCAAAAGTCATAGCCTTCATAGAAATTCTCTTTGCAAATTATGATCGAATCGCTTTACTTAGAGACCGGCCAGCAGTTGAAGACAACAAACAGTGACTTCGACCGAAGCTCTCAGCCATAGAGTTGTTAGCTCTATGGCTGAGAGCGTGGCTATATCTCCCCTCCAACGTAATGATCATTGACCCCCACACGCACATAACAGATGTCCCAAGCATCGCGGCAGAGCATGGGATATGCCGCCTAACCCCACTCGCCTATGAAATACACAGGTCGATTCTTTCTTGCCAACACGGCGCAAAACGTGATTGGCCTCAAGCTATAAAGTAAAGTATAAAAATCTTCGAAGGTTCAATGCACAGCGCGGAAGTGCCTACTGCAAAGGATCTCTCCTTGTATATAATCCTTTTTTCCCTCTGGAACTTACAAGCCACAATCTACGGCCCTAAAGATTACGATAGCTGACCAAACAGAGATCGTCCTGCTCCTGCAACAACCACTGGCGAAGCTGCGGGTCGATCAGCGCATCGACGTCCTTAATCCGATTGACCGTCAGAGAGCTATGGCTGAGGATAAAATCATCCAGATAGCCGGAGTGGAAGATGAGGACATAAGTGTCGCTGCCAAATATGCCCTCGACCACGCGCCGCACGAAACCTCTCGGGTCATAACGTTCAGGCGGCAGCAAATCCTCGCAGGCCACATGGGCCTCCGTCGACCCGCAGACGACAACTCCGGCCGGGTCAAAGGACAGCAGCTGCTCCTTCAGGTGATGCTCCCCTGCCACAAAGCTAATGGCTCGCGTCAGTTTTTTGCTTGTAACCGCATGGACCTCGAAGTAGTCCGGCCCGGTGCCGACAAGCTCCTTGAAGCGCGCGTACTGCGCCTCGATCTCGATGACCACCTCGTCGAAGTCGACAAAGTCCACGCCTTGCTTGATGCTCTGGCGATAGACTTTGCTGCTCTTGAAGCAGCCATTGCTTCCGAAGAGGCTGGGCACGAGGGACAGATCTGCGCACGGCCTACCGATGCAGACGTTAGTGTGCTGCCCGATCGCGACCGCTGCGCCAGACGGTGTCGCATCGCCGCACCAACCTGCGCTGCCACACGTCTCACCCACGCGATGCCGCGCGCGGCCTCGGCCATGTTGGGCATGACGTCCACCAAGCGCACGAGGCCCTGCCACACCGTGCAGACGATGCCCACGTCCACGGTATAGCTGTGGCCCACATTGTCTGCCCGAATAAGAAGCTGCCTAATGTTATGCAAACCCCTTGTCCTTGGCTAGAGACCAGCAGAAACACGCACCCCCGCCTGCTCAAGCTACCCGCGAAAGATCGAGTACCCCCTGCGAAGGATACTCAATCTCGCACCAGGG
>DHPN01000025.1:0-6493 GCA_002407925.1 Atopobiaceae bacterium UBA5363 | reverse complement strand
AACTCAATCTCGCACCAGGGCCTTGTGTTAAGCGCACTGAGCCTTTATCAGCGCCTCATGCAATGCCCGTTGCGCTCCGCACCAGCGTCGCTCGTTCCAGCAGCGCCAGCGCCTCTACGCCTTTTGCACCTCAGAGAAGGCAATCTCCGCCGCAGTCTGTGCGTCGGCTGAAAGCTGCTCCTTGGTGAAGCCGAACAGATACGCGATAACGGCCGCCACGATGAAGGCGATCATCCCCGCGACGGATACCCCATGCGAGGTTGGCCGTGCTGCCCTAGGCGAAGCTGATGACCTCAAGGATGTTGCTCGCACCGACGACATACACCGCCATGCCAAACGTCCTCGCAACCTGGCCGCCGACTACGCCGCCAATCAACATCGCCACGAAGCAGCGCGTGTACTTGAAGCCGCAGCCGTACGGCGCCCACGATGCCCGAGGACGCATATCCCAAGTTGGCGCCCTTTTCCTTCTTCTCCTTGATGCGCAAAAAAGTGCTGAAGGCTATGCCCCAGGTGGCGAACTACGCGATGCCTGCGGAGACCAGCACGCACGAGTCATATCTGACAGAGATCATCTGCGTGAGGGCAAGCGAGACCAGGATTACATGTATGCTCGTCATGACCAGGGAATCCCAGATCACGGAGATGATGGCGCACGTAAGAATGGTCACGATGCCGCTCACGCCGCCGAAGACGAACAGGATGACGCCGATACCGTAGCCCAGCAGGGTGCCGATCGGGGCAAGCGCGCACACTGACAGCGGCACCATCACGAACATCGTCAAGAACGGCATGAAGACCGTCGAGAGCATATCCGGTATGACGCGCTTGAAGAACTTCTCGACCTGCCACAGCACCGGCAGCACCGAAGACGAGCAGTTGATCAAGATCGCCGGGAATATTCCGTAGATCATGGTCATCCAGCCTGCGCCGTTGTTCGTCACGAACGTAATGAGGTCCGGCTTAATCAGGACGCCGCCAATCATCATGCCGAGTCGCTAGGAGCAGCCCAGGACCTTCGATGCCGACCTGCCGATGTATATCGACAGGAAGTAAAGTCTGCATCATAAAGCGAGTTGTAGAACAAGTTGTACGCGTTGCCGTTCTCATCCCAGAGGTTGAGCATGCTCGGTCGGCGATGACCGCCAGCACGCCACTGGTAATCTGCTTGTTGTCTGCCATTGGTCTGCCATTGGTCTTCCCTTCTCCTATGTCTGCTGCCCCATCAGTTAGATCATTTGTACACACCGCCTGCATGCACACATGTCAACGGAAGATCACTAAGGCAAGAGAAGCCTTCGCGCGCCTTGTGAGAAGAAGGGCCAAGCAGCTGCATGTCGCAGCCATCCCCATAAAAAACTCCATGCACATCACGCAGGCCCGACGGCACGACACGACGCAATTGCCTTGGTAATGCTCCGCAGAGCTAACCAACGAGTAACATCTAGATTTTTTTAGCCAGCAGAACCAGAGATTTCAAGCACAGCGCATCCAGAATGTCACAAACGATAACAAAAACACCGTCGTCTGCCTAGATCGCGTCGCGTGGGCCCTCGATGATGCCGTGGCGCGAGGCGATGCGGTTCACTTGAAGGATCAAATAGACCTTCTCCTCCTGCGTGATGTCCTACTCAAACTCCTCGACAAGCACCGCCGCGGAAGAACTTGTCTGAAGCGTCATTTAAGTCCTGGGGACGATCCCACCACCACACGTTGAGGTCCCCTGAGAAGAAAAGCGTCTTTTTACAGGCCCCAGATAGCAAGGTTATAGTGATCTGAATGCTCGTATGAGACGAACACCGCCAGGGGCACATCAGCTGACAGTGCGGGCAGCTCCCCTGTGTACCAGTCAAAAAGCAGGTTGCAGCTCGCAAGCTCGACGGCAAAGCCGCTGTGGTAGATGTGCGTAATTCGCATAGTGAAACCCCCTCACAGAGAAGGCTGTAAGCTTTGAGTGCCAGATCTCTAACACACTATAGAGGAAAATGCATGAAACGTTTCTAGACTTTGGCCTGCAGCTGACAAACTAATCAATGTATCAAGAGGGCTGCTAGGAATTAATACTGAGCCCTTTTCACTATAGCTTCAGAGCAAAAGGCGAGGAGCTTACGCTCCCCGCCTTTTAAACAGCAGTCTCTTGTTTCTTTACAGGGTGAGGCTGTCTGACTTCGATATCTTCATGAAAAGAAGCAGGGAAAGAACAGTAAAGCCTATCAGGATCGTACCAAGGGCAGCGGCAATGCCGTAGTTGCCACGCACTACCTCCGTGTAGATTGCCACGGTCATGGTGCGCGTCTTGACCGTGTAAAGAAGAACTGATGTGGAGAGCTCAGAGATCATGGTGATCCAGGTGAGGATCGCGCCTGAGACGATACCAGAAGCCATCATGGGAAGCGTGATCTTAAGGAAGGTGTTGAGTCTGCTTGAGCCGAGGCTCTCGGCCGCCTCCTCGATGGTGACCGGTATCTGCCTTAGGGCGGCCTCAGAGGACCTTACAGTATAGGGCAGGCGCCGCAGCGCAAACGAGATGGCCATGATGGCGACGGTGCCTGTCAAGGTGAGAAAGCCCGTCCCGCCAACGCCAGAGTTAAATGCCGTGATAAAGGCAATGCCCAAAACGGTGCCTGGGATGATGTAGGGTAGCATGCTCAGCGTGTCCAAAAGGCCGGTAAAGGCGTTTTTCTTGCGGATTGCAAGGTAGGCAAGCAGCGTGCCCACGACCAAGACGATCGCCAGGCCCAGCAAGGGTATGCGGATGGTGTTGATGATCGAGACTCCGTCACGTCGAATTGCGTTAGCGTAGTTCTCAAACGAGTAGCCCGCCACCGTCACCATGCGCTTAGTATTTCTGAAGGAGGTGTAGACAAGGTAGCCTTGTGGAAGGACAGCAATGAAGATCGCCCCATAGACAAGGATGTACATCACAACTTTTTTCCAGGAGCGCACAGGCGCGGGCTCGATGGGATGAAGTGAGTTCATCGAGTAGCTGAACCTGTTGGCAACAACCTGTTGGATCAAAAAGATCACGAGCGAGATGACGATCGCGATGATCGCCAAGGCCGAGGCAAACGCGCTGTTGGTGTTGCCGACCTCGCTGATGAACTCCTCATAGATCGTGACCGGGAACGTGCGGTAGCCCTCGCCGATGAGCATGGGCGTGCCGAAGTCCGCAAAGGCACGCATGAACACTAGCAGCGCCGCAGCAACGATCGTCGGCATCAGCAAAGGCAGCAAAACGCTGAAGAAGCGCTTGGCACCACGAGAGCCCATCGACTCGGCAGCTTCGAGAATGGAGCTGTCGACATTTTTGAGGGCCCCTGAGACATACAAGAAAACCAAGGGGAAGAGCTGCAGCGTGAAGACCAAGACAATGCCGGCAAAGCCGTAGATGTTGATCTCGCCAAAACCTAGGTAGATCTGCAGAAACTTCGTGATGGCCCCTTGCCTGCCCAAAAGGAGGATCCAGGAGTAGGCGCCGACAAACGGCGGAGACATCGAAGCGACTATGATGAGGATCTGCAGCAGCTTCTTGCCACGGAACTGGAACATCGCAAAGACATAGCCCAAGACAGCGCCCAGCAAAAGCGCAAGCACCGTGGCCATGCCCGAGACCGCAAAGCTGTTCATAAGGGTGTCAAAGTAGTACTGCCGGGAAAAGAAGCTAGCGAAGTTACCCAAAGACAGCTGGCCGTCAACAAAAAGCGCAGATCCAAGAATCGTGATGATGGGGTAGATCAAAAACAAAAGATAGCCAACAAAGATAAGGGTCGCGGCTACCGTCCATATGTTCCAAGAGGACTGCCGTTTCATTTAACCCACCTCTTCCAGCAGGTTCTTTGTGCCGTCTTTGGTAAAGGTGTTGATCTTCGCGGTGTTTACCTTCAGGTGCACGCTATCGCCGGGGACAAGGTTTTCTGAGAAGCTCGACTCCTCGGAGATTTGGATACGATCTGAGAAGGCGGTTTTGACGAAATAGTCCGTATCCTTGCCCAGATAGACCGAGTCCACTATGGTGCCCTCAATGGGGCCATCAGGACAGCGGACAAACTCCTCCGGACGAATGCTCACCCTTACTGGCTGGTCTGTGGCAGCGTCTAGCTGAGCCACCGGGATCCGGTAGCCCCCTGCAAGCTCAATTGCTGCCTTGCCGCCTTCGTGGAGCAAGGTCCCATCGAGCATATTTGTGCGCCCGATGAAAGTGGCAACAAACTCGTTGTGGGGACGATGGTAGAGCTCCTTCGGCTTGCCGACCTGCTGTATCTCGCCGAAGCTCATCACGGCGATGCAGTCAGAGATGGCCATCGCCTCCTCTTGATCATGTGTGACATAAACCGTCGTGATGCCAACCTGGTGCTGGACATCCCGGATGACCTGACGCATGTCCAACCTCAGCTTCGCATCCAAGTTGGAAAGGGGCTCATCCATGAGCAGGACGTCTGGGTTGATAACAAGCGCTCGCGCAATGGCGATCCTTTGCTGCTGCCCGCCGGAGAGCTGGTCTGGCTTGCGGCTTTCAAACTGCCCGATCTTCATAAGCTTGAGAAACTCGTTTGTGCGCTTCTCAACTTCGTCCTTGGGAACCTTATGCTGCTTCAAGCCAAAGGCGACGTTGTCTTTGACCGTGAGGTGAGGGAATATGGCGTAGTTTTGAAAGACCATTCCAATATTGCGCTTGCTGGGCTCTATGTCATTGATGCGGGTGTCCCCAAAATAGAAGTCCCCGCCCTCAATGGAGTTAAAGCCGGCGATCATGCGCAGAAGCGTGGTCTTGCCGCATCCCGATGGACCCAGCAGGGTAAACAGGGAGCCATCTTTTATATCGAGGCTCAGATCATCTATAACCGGGGTATTGCCCTCATAGATCTTCCGCGCATGTGCAATTCTAATTTCACTCATAATTATGCGTCTCTGGGACTCGCACGTTAGCCGGCAATTGAAGTAGAAATGTCTGTGTACTTGCTCACGATCTCATCCGCATGTTGGTTGACGTATTCGTAGTCTTCCTCTACAACGTTGATCTCGTCCATGGGCTTCATATTGGAGTTGAGCGTCACGTCGTCACGTACAGGACGGACCGTTGTGTTCTCTGCGATAACCTGCTGTCCTTCTTGGGAGACCGTGTAGTCGATCCACGCCTTCGCCTGATCTAGGTTCTGGCAATTCTTGATGATGGCGCTCGAGGCAGGAAGGAAGACGCAGCCTTCTTTCGGATAGACCACATCGACATTCGCGCCGTCAATAAGCAGCTGAACACAGGGATCCTCATAGGAAAGACCGACAGACATTTCGCCGTCAGAGACGGTCTTGTAGACGTTGGAGGAGCTCGAGGCTATCTTTCCGGCTACAAGCGTATACAGCTTGCGCACGTAGTCCCAGGCGTCATCCGAGTCATAGCCGCCCATGTCTTTCAACATGTTCGTCAGCTGAGCAAAGGCGCTAGAGGAGTTTGCGGGGTCAGCCGAGGCGATCTTGCCGGAGAGGTCATCACGCAGGAGGTCGGCATAGCCCTTGATATCCATGCCATCCGTCAGATCTTTGTTGAGAAGGATGACAGAGCCATCAAGGCAGTACGGAGTGCTATAGCCTGTCGTATTACGATAAGACTCTATCACGTTATCATTTTCTGCGGCTGTGTACTCTTGGAAGAGATCGCTGCTTGACCAGTATTTCGTATAACCGCCACCCCATACGATATCTGCAACGGGGTTGTCCTTCTCCGACTCCAGCTTCTTGAAGACCTCACCGGTACCAGCCTGAATAAGATCGACGGTAATGCCTGTCTTGTCCTCAAAGGCCGGGATAACCGTATTGGTCAGCGTCTCTGAGTTCGGCGTATAGATGGTGAGGCTGCCGCCAATTTGCTCTGAGCTCCCAGCCGAGCCGCCACTGCCCTCCGAGCTGCCAGAGTCACTTCCGCAGCCTGCTAGGTTAAGACCGGTCACTGCGGCGGCGGAGCCTGTCAGGCCCATAAACGAACGGCGGGTCATTTGATGATTGAGATGCATCGCACTTTCCTTCCCTTATTTGAAACATCGGTTTACTGCCCTTGAACAGCAGCAATTTGTAAACAAATTGTAAGTGCAATGTAAGCTATCTATTAGGCACGGCGAGCATCCAATTTGCTGAGCGCACCCATATTCCAGCGCAATGAAATCCTGCTTGACAGGGTTATTCTTTAGGAATAGACTTGCTAAATAGTTTTTTTTACTTAATTACTATATGTTCTGTTTATTTTCTTAATTTATATATCTCAGAAGCAAGAAATATCTAAGTAAGACAAGAAACCTCTTAGACACA
This sequence comes from Atopobiaceae bacterium UBA5363, assembly GCA_002407925.1. Taxonomy (GTDB): domain Bacteria; phylum Actinomycetota; class Coriobacteriia; order Coriobacteriales; family Atopobiaceae; genus Olegusella. The sequence continues at coordinate 196 of DHPN01000025.1, read as the reverse complement.
AGCCAACCAGCAATCTGAAAAACACCAATGAAGCCAAAGGCTCTCTCTCTGCCCTATTCGAGCTCACAGATATCCTTGAAATGGAAATGGAAGGGACTGCTCAGCACCAGGATTATAAGGGAACTCACGATATCCATCGCGCGCTTAACAAGATGCCAAGAGGGGTTGTGCGGGGAAAATTAAAGCTGGTAAATCT
>DHPN01000020.1:8608-9540 GCA_002407925.1 Atopobiaceae bacterium UBA5363 | reverse complement strand
TTTGTCGCAGTGCCGAAGTCAACTACAATCACCGGGTCGCCATAGGTGCTATGTGCCGCAACGGCGTTTGCAATACGGTCTGCCCCTACTTGGTGTGGGTCGGGCATAGCGACATTGATCCCGCAGTCTTTCGAAGCGTCTACCATGAGCGGCTCTATTCCGAAAGTCGTGCGGATTCCGCGTTGCCATTCTTGGGAAAGGATAGGCACCACGCCCGCTATTGCCACAGCAGAGACGTCTTTTAAGTTGAGCTCGAACATATGGAAGTAGCCATAAAGACGTGCATGCAGCTCATCGGCTGTATCTGTACGATCTGTTGCCATGCGCCATTGTCGCAGTGCGTCCCCGTCTTCTTTGAAGAGGCCGACAGTGGTCTGTGTGTTGCCTATGTCTACCGCGAGGAACATGTGGACCTCCTTGGAGTTTTGCCAAACACGTGCTATTATCGCAAAGCTTGGCTAAAAACGATGCCACATGTTGCTAGTCTCGCATGTAACCCCTCGCCTGGTCGGAAACCAGGCCAATGTAAGGAGTCAGATATGAAGCAAGGCATTCATCCCGAATATGTAGAGTGCACGGTGCGCTGCACCTGTGGCAATACATTCAAGACGCGCGCAACGAAAAGCGAGATGACAATTGATCTTTGTGACAAATGCCATCCATTCTACACAGGTCAACAAAAGCTCGTAGATACCGGCGGCCGCGTGCAGCGCTTCTCGAGCAAGTTTGGGGGAGCCGCCGCAGCACAGCTTGAGCGTGCCAAGGCCGCCAAGGAGGCCAAAGCTGCCAAGGCAGCTGAAGTTGATGCCGCCAAAAAGGCGGCCAAAGAGGCCAAAGCTGCCGAGAAGGCTAAGCGTGCCGCACAATACGCTAAAGCTGCAGAGACCAAGGCTGCCAAGAAAGCCGCCAAGGAGGCTAAGGAGGCTAAGGAG
>DHPN01000020.1:0-8471 GCA_002407925.1 Atopobiaceae bacterium UBA5363 | reverse complement strand
GGAGGCTAAGGAGGCTAAGGAGGCCAACTCCGCTGCTCAACCTGCTGCAGAGCCGACGTCGGCAACTGCTAAGTAGGTTCCTTCTGCTCAATAGGCATGGTTCGATGTATGAAATGGGGCTTTCTCCTGCGTTCAAGGGAAAGCTCTTTGCTGTGGTCGATGTATGGCAGCGCGAAGTGGTTATACGAGATGCAGCTTTGGGCTTGTTCCTGTTGTCTTTTCTCCTTCTTTTTTAAAGGGGACCTGCGGGGGTACCTGGCCTTGCGCTGCATGTACGTGTTTATTGCGAGTCGCGGCCTCCTCTACTGTTTCATGGCTATAGGAGCATTTGCTCTCGGCGACTACGATTTCTAGAGCTCGGTTATGCAAAGCACTGTCGTGGAGCTGCTCCGCCTGTCCTATGGATTTGGCCTTCACAAGGAGTTTTTGGCAGCGAGAAGCAGAGATATGAAGCAGCCGAGGATAATCTTCCTCTGTCACTTCAAGTTTTTTCTCTTGTGCGAAGGCGCCCAATGCCGCTTCCTGCTCGGCAATTGATTGGGCTTGCCTGTCAAGTAGTACTTCAAGCCCTGTGTGACCTATGCCCATTTTGGCGAGGAATTGGTCTGTGCCCATTCCGCTTGCCTGCATCTGTTGAGCGAGGTTGGCCGCCATTTGCCGACGAGTCTCTGCCACATGAGATGCAGGTACGCATTGGGCCAACCGCTTAGCGAGCTCTGTGGCGCATGCTTGCTCTCTTTGCTGGTTCAGCAGCTCGTAGTTGGCATCTGTCACTTGGGCATGTATTGTAGCTCGTATCTGTTTCATATCGGCTGTACCGAAGTGTTGCTTGAGCCAGCTTGGATCTTTTGCGCTGCTCATGTCTCCGCCAGATTGCGTCACCATGCTGTCAAACGCGCTAGTCACGTCATCGTCTGTCACGCGTGGTACCTTCACCTCAATTGAAACAGGATCATAGCTTGTGAGTGTGTAATACGCTTTCCCGCCGACCATGAGCGGCGTGGGCTTTTGAATGTCCATTTGGTCCTCCGTCTGAGTTACCCTATGAGCAGGCTCATGTATTTGTACAGTACACATTGTGCCCCAAATGAATTGGATAACGCAGGGAGAGTGCGTGACGTGGTTGTAAGCAAAGGTAAGCAAGAAGATAAAATGACAGACATCTTGATAGTTGGCGCTGGCCCAGCTGGGATCTTTTGTGCGCTCGGACTGCTTGGGCGCGGCTACTCCGGCCAGATAACCCTCATTGAGAAGGGCCTGCCCATTGAGCGTCGCAGCTGCCCTCGTAGTGAAATTGGACATTGCATACACTGCAATCCATGTCGGATCACGACGGGATTTTCTGGTGCCGGCGCCTTTTCCGACGGGAAGCTTTCACTTTCATATGAGGTTGGGGGTGACCTGCCCGAGCTCATTGGGTCTGAGCTTACACAGCAAACAATTAATCGTGTGGACAAGATGTATCTTGACTTTGGGGCCGACGAACGCATCGAGGGCATAGGCCATCCTCACGAAGTTGCCCAAATACGCCGCCGCGCAATTCAGGCAGGGCTTAAGCTGGTTGATTGCCCGATACGTCACCTTGGAACCGAGAAGGCCCAAGAGCTTTATGCCCGCATAGAGCGGCATCTGAGGGATGCGGGTGTTCAGCTTCTTTTTGAGTGTGAGTGCAAGGAACTATTGATGGAGAGTGGAAGCTGTCGCGGAGCAATCGTATGCGATCGCAGCAGCAGCTATGAGATTCGTGCTTCTGAGACGGTCGTTGCGACTGGCCGGCGTGGCGCTGCTTGGCTCAACCAGCTTTGCGAGCAACAGGGGATCGCTCACCAAGCTGGGCCCTGTGATCTTGGCGTGCGGGTTGAAGTTCGCAATGAGGTAATGGAAAACGTCAATAATGTTTTGTATGAGAGCAAGCTCGTGGGCTATCCGAACCCCTTCCGCAATAAGGTCAGAACGTTTTGCCAAAATCCCGGCGGTTACGTCAGCCAAGAGAACTATGACCACAACCTAGCCGTTGTCAACGGCCATTCGTTCAAAGACAAGAAAAGCGACAACACCAATCTTGCCGTGCTTGTGACCTTTAATTTTCGCGAGCCTTTTCATGAGCCGATTTCTTATGCGCGCATGGTTGGAGAGATGTGCAACATGTTGGGGGCCGGACACATCCTCGTGCAACGTTTCGGGGATATCCTTGATGGTAAGCGAACATGGCCAAGAGAGCTTTCTCGCTCGAACCTCTCCCCAACGCTCTGTGATGCCGAGGCGGGGGATATAACAGCCGCAATTCCTTATCGAGCGATGATAGAAATAATTAATTTCATTAAGGCTGTTGACGAGGTAGTGCCTGGTTTTGCAGCTGAAGAGACGCTTCTGTATGCTCCTGAGCTGAAATTTTATAGTAACCGCATCATGATGGGAGCCGACCTTACAACAAACGTTGCCCATCTTCGCTGTCTTGGGGACTCTTCGGGTTGGACGAGGGGGTTGATGATGGCCAGCTGTATGGGGTTGCTCTGTGGAGAGTCTATGGCCTAGCGCGAGTTTGCCTTCTGCCTTGGCAATAAGGCGGAAACCTCGACTGTAGATAAAGTTGAGGCCCGTGCCGTGTTGGCTGGTGCAGGCACGGAGGTAGTATCATCCGAAGACAGCAAGGAAGCGGGATTTATAGCCCGCGCTACCATAAGGAGTTGTCAACATGCGGGACAAGCTTGAAAAACTCATTGCTGCTTATGAGGAGCTGGAAAAGAAGCTCATGGATCCAGCCGTGGTGTCAGATCCAAAGGAGTATGCGCGCCTCGCAAAAGAGCACGCCTCTCAGGCTGACCTTGTCGTAAAAGCACGGGAGTATCTACAAGCTCTTGACGACATTGACGCCGCCAAAGAAATGTTGCATGAAACTTCCGATGAAGACGACAAGGAACTTCTGCAGGCAGACCTTGCAGAGAATGAGGCTAAGCTACCTCAGCTGGAAGACGAGATAAAAGTCATGCTTATACCCGGCGATCCCAACGATGAGAAGGACACGATCGTCGAGATACGTGCTGGCGTTGGCGGAGATGAGGCAAGCATATTTGCCGGCGACCTCTTCGAGATGTATCAGCGCTTTGCAGCGTCGCGGGGCTGGAAGGTCGAAGTTCTCTCTTCGACCCCAGGTACAGCGGGGGGCTTTAAGACCATTGAGTTTAAAGTCACTGGCAAGAAGGTCTACTCCGTCATGAAGTACGAAAGCGGCGTGCATCGCGTGCAACGTGTCCCAAAAACTGAAAGTCAGGGGCGCATCCAGACTTCTACGGCTACAGTGGCGGTTCTTCCAGAGGCAGATGAGATTGATATTCATATAGCGCCTGAGGATATTCGCATAGACACATACTGCTCAAGTGGTCCCGGAGGCCAGGGCGTCAACACGACCTACTCTGCTGTACGGATCACGCACCTCCCAACGAATACGGTTGTCACCTCGCAAGATCAGCGTTCCCAGATCCAAAATCGTGAAGCATGCATGCAGATGCTAAGAGCGCGGCTTTATGAAATGGAGCTAGAGAAGCAGCAAGCTGAGCAAGGGGCAAATCGCTTGGCCCAAATTGGCCACGGGAGTCGCTCTGAGAAGATACGCACCTACAATCAGCCCCAGGATCGCGTGACTGACCATAGGATTGGCTTCAATGCCACCTACAATGGGGTGTTGCTGGGGGACTCGTTAGGGTCGGTGATTGAGGCGCTTGCTGCGGCTGATCGAGCAGAGAAGCTTGCCCAGGCAGTCTAAGCTTAGCTGCAGGATGGGCCATGGTGGATATGGGAATGTCAATGAAGTGGACTTGCAAGACAGTTCTCGATTGGACAACAGCCTACCTCAAGCATCAGGGTGACGATCATCCGCGTCTATCTGCTGAGTGGTTGCTCAGCAGTGCGACAGGGCTCTCCCGTATTGAGCTTTACACCAACTTCGATCGTCCTCTGACACAGCTTGAACTAAACGCCATGCATCAGGCAGTGAAACGTCGAGCGTCTGGAGAGCCACTTCAATACGTCACCGGAGAGATGCCCTTTCGCCACATAGTCCTACGCTGCGAGCAAGGTGTCTTGATTCCTCGGCCCGAGACGGAGCTCCTTGTGGATGCTGTCCTTGAAGGCTTACCTCAAGAGCAGGGCAAGCCAGTTCCCGCCCTCGTGCTTGAAATTGGCTGTGGAACTGGCTGTATTGCCTGCTCTCTTGCCCATGAACGGGCAAAGACGCACGTGGTGGCTACTGATATTTCTTCGGCTGCCGTACGTCTTACAACGCGCAATCGCAACGCCTTAGGTCTTCAAGCAGCGGTTGACGTTGTCGCCTGCAACCTTGCGGATGGGGTGGACCCGCGGCTCATGGGACATTTTGACGCCTTAGTTTCTAATCCTCCTTACATCCCAACGGCCGTGCTGTCAACGCTACCGCATGAGGTGTCAGGCTTTGAACCTCAGTTGGCGCTAGATGGGGGGGCTGACGGTCTCGATGTATATCGAAGGATCTTGGTCCTCGCTGCCCAAGCCCTGCTCCCCGGAGCGCTTTTTGCTGTGGAGCTCTTCGAGACGAAGCTTGAGCATGCAGCTCAATTGACCCGCGACCAAGGGGGCTGGAGCTCTGTAGAGATAAGCAAGGACTATACACACAGGCCTCGTTTTCTCATTGCCCGCAGAGCATAAGCTCGTGCCCGGATGCTGAGAACCTGTGACTTTAAATAGGGTAAGCTTAGGCAGTTCGACGTGTGATGATGGAGGGGCGATGGGTGAGGTTATCAAAGTCGACCAGCGGCATCCTGCAAAGGAAGCGCTTGCTCTTGCCGCCAATGTGGCAAGAAATAAGGGCGTGCTCGTTATGCCGACAGATTCGGTGTATGGAATTGGTTGTGCTGCATACGCGCAGACCCCGGCGCTTCCCCGCATTTTCAAGATAAAAAACAGGCCCCTCAATCAAACGCTTCCCTTTTTGATCGCAGATCTCGATGACCTATATAACCTTGGCCATGACCTACCTCATTGGGCAAGCAGTCTCGCCGAGGCGTTCTGGCCGGGGGCTTTGACACTTGTCGTTCGCGCCTCTGACAGCATACCTTCGGAGTATCTACGTCCCGGGGCATTTTCTACTATCGCCTTGCGTCTGCCAGACTCAGAGCTTGTGCGTGAGCTTGCGCGCTTGATCGGCGTGCCGCTTGCAACGACCTCTGCTAACGCACATGGGGCTCCGTCGGCGACTTCTGCTGCAAGCTTGGAGCCCAGCCTCATTGAAGCTGCGGACCTTACGATGGATGCAGGTTCCGCTCCTATAGCGGTGGCCTCTACAATTGTTGATTGCACAGAGCAGAGGCCACGAATATTGCGCGAAGGAGCAATTGCGAAAGAGCAAGTCTTTCGCGTGGCAGGGGATTGAAACCGTACTGATCGTGACAAGGGAGGGGATGACAGATGCACTTCACCTATTTAGCAGAATCTGATCCAGCAGTTGCAGAAGCGATTTCTGAGGAGCTTGAGCGCCAGCGTGATTCTATTGAGCTGATTGCCTCAGAAAATTTCGTATCACCTGCGGTCATGGAAGCCGTTGGTTCCCCGCTAACAAACAAATATGCAGAAGGTTATCCCGGTCGGAGGTTTTATGGCGGTTGCTGGGCAGTAGATAAAGTGGAGCAAATTGCGAGAGACCGAGCGAAGCGCCTTTTTGGCTGCAAGTTCGTAAACGTTCAACCTCATTCTGGGGCTCAGGCTAACTATGCTGCTCTTTCAGCGCTCATGTCCCCCGGTGAGACCCTTATGGGAATGGACTTAGCCGCAGGCGGCCATCTTACTCATGGCTCCCCTGCCAACTTCTCTGGCAAGCTCTACCATGTTGTACCCTATGGGGTTGACAAGGGGACTGGCCGCATTGACTACGACGCTGTTGCAGCACAGGCTAGGCAAGCTCACCCGAAAGTAATCATTGCAGGGGCGTCCGCTTATCCTCGTGCGATAGATTTTGGGCGCTTTGCTGAGATTGCCCATAGTGTTGGTGCCTATCTTATGGTTGACATGGCTCATGTGGCAGGCTTAGTTGCTGTCAGACGTCACCCAAATCCACTTCCATATGCCGATGTCGTGACAACAACTACACATAAGACATTGCGAGGGACGCGCGGCGGCATGGTATTGACTAACGATGATGCCCTACACAAGAAGATCAATTCAGCCGTCTTCCCTGGCACGCAAGGGGGGCCGCTCATGCATGCGATTGCGGGAAAAGCAGTTGCGCTTGGAGAAGCGCTCAAGCCTGAGTTTGCGACGTACATAGATCAGGTTCTCAAGAACTGCCAAGCGTTGGGAGCAGGCATGTGCAGCGCTGGCCTGTCTCTGGTGACAGGCGGCAGTGACAACCATCTGCAACTTGTTGACTTGACGTCGCTTGAGGATGTCTCGGGCAAGAGAGCAGAGCAGGCCTTAGAATCCGTGGGGATCACGGCGAACAAAAACACAATTCCTGGAGAGAGACGCAAGCCAACAGAAGCAAGTGGTCTTCGTGTGGGCACGCCAGCAGTGACAACACGTGGCTTTACAGAGGGAGAGTGCACGCGTATAGGTGAGCTCATTGGCTACGTGCTGAGCCATCTCGGAGATGAAGCAGCTGCCTCTGGAGTTCATGCAGAGGTTGAGAAGATGCTGGCTGCCCATCCGCTCTACCCAAGCTTGGGTTAGGTAAGATAGGTGGTGCAAGGAAGTGCCTGCAGCACAGAGGGATTGCTGAAGCGAGCAGGGAAAACGTCAAAAGGAGGAGAGCCATGCGCGTTGCGATAGCATCAGACCATGCTGGCTTTTTGCAAAAGAAGCCCCTCGTGGCGTTTATCGAAAGCCTTGGGTGTGCGGTGCAAGACTATGGCCCTACGACAGATGACCGCTGCGACTACCCTGACTATGCCGACCAAGTCGCCCGGGCGGTCGCGTCTGGGGAGGCGGACCGCGGCGTGCTTATTTGTGGCACGGGGCTTGGCATGGCACTGACGGCAGATAAGGTAGAGAAAGTACGCGCCGTGTCAGTGCAGACACCTGAGTTCGCACGGCTTGCCCGCCAGCACAACGATGCTAACATCGTGTGCCTTTCCGGGCGCTTCGTTTCGCTTGCAGCCAATTGCGAAGTTGTCCATGTGTTTCTGACAACCGATTTTGCCGGCGGGCGCCATGCTGGGCGTGTGGCTAAAATCATGCGTGAAGACGACCCAGCATTTGGCGGAGTTAAAAGCTAGCAGCATATGCGGGCAGAGAAGAGCTAGTCATACGATGGCTAAGATCCTGAAGGGGCATACTTACATGGAGTTCGACAGCGCGCGTTTCGAAATCGTTGATCATCCACTTGTACAGCACAAGCTTTCGATTTTACGTGACAAAAATACTGGAACGAAGCAGTTTCGCGAGCTTGTAACGGAGCTTGCGATCTTTGAGGGCTATGAGGCTATGCGAGATTTTCCTCTTGAGGATGTGACGGTAGAAACGCCGCTCGAAACTACTACCTGCAAGCGCATCGCAGGGAAAAAAGTTGCCATCATACCTATTTTGCGTGCCGGCTTAGGCATGGTTGACGGCATGCTCTCTCTTGTACCCTCAGCTCGTGTCGGACACGTTGGCATGTACCGAGATCCCAAGACCCACATTCCCCATCAGTACTACTGCAAATTTCCTCCTGATATTGAACATCGCATCTGTCTTGTGGTTGATCCCATGCTTGCTACAGGAGGTTCTCTTACGGCTGCTATCCAATTTTTACGTGAAGCCGGCGTCAAAGACATTCGCTGCCTTACCCTTGTCTCCGCTCCTGAAGGCGTGCGGGCGGTTTTGGACTTTGATCCAAACGTTCGACTGTATACCTGTGCCCTTGATCGTGAGCTGAACGCCGACGCTTATATCTTGCCTGGGCTTGGAGACGCAGGCGATCGCATATATGGCACAAAGTAGGGAAAGCCTCAAAGCTTGTTTCTTTGTAGAAGAACAGGCGAATTTTCAGCTTATGAGGCATGGCTAGCGTTTTGTGCTCAATTCAACTAGACTAACCAACACGTTAGATGCAAACATGAGCGATGGCAAGGAGGCCAGGTTGAGTAGGGCTGGTTTGCTTGTCTTAGGCGTCTTGTGTGGCATTATTGGATGCTTGCCTCCAGCTTTTTTGTTTGAACAGGCACTCAAACCGGGTAGAAGAGTAAAGGTAAGCGAGGGACTGCGGAGCATTCTTATATCATTTGTAATGTTGACAGTGGCCATATTGACAGTATGGCTTGTCGTGGATGATGATGTCCTGCAGTTTGGCTGCGCTATGGTGATGACTTTTTTGCTTTTTTGGGCAATTGAGTCATTAAGAGGTTGGCGTGCCACGAACGACAAAACGCCGACCAATGAAAGGAAGGGCTGATCGTGGACGCTTTTCAAGAGCTCCCCGATAAGGTTACAGAACTTGTAAAGAGCTTTAACTCTTCGGCTGCCTT
>DHPN01000027.1:103438-119499 GCA_002407925.1 Atopobiaceae bacterium UBA5363 | reverse complement strand
GGACGTCGACCACCTCTGCGGGCGCACAAAGGCCTATGCGGACAGCTGGAAGGACGAGGCTGATCGCATCTGGAATGAGGAGCATCCCGGCGGCGTGAAGGTGTACGAGGATGACGTCTCGATGATGCCGGTGGACAAGAAGGCCAAGATGCTCGAGGAGCGCGACAAGAAGCAAGAGGTTCTCGTCGAGAGCGCTTGAGGCTCCCTACCCTAGCTTGCGGACGCTAGCTGAGGATGAAGCGCTCGAGCACCTCAGCTACCCCGCCTGCTTGACAGTCCGCCTGCGCCACATAGTCGCAGGCGTCTTTGAGGCTGTCGACGGCGTTCGCAACGGCGCAACCAAGGCCGGCAGCCTTGATCATCTGAAGGTCGTTTATGTTGTCGCCGATTGCGACGGTATCGGAGAGTTGCACGCCCAAAAGTTGCGCCAAGATGGCAAGCCCCGCGCCCTTCTCGACGCCTTTTGGGTTGAATTCGAGGTAGCGCATCGAGGAATAGCTCACGGAAAGTTCGTCGGTGAGGGAGCCGAGGCTCCTCTCAATTCTATTCAGGTAGGCATAGTCTGGATATTCGTAGAGCACCTTGACGACTTCCTCGCCACCGAGGAAGTCGAGCGTGGGGCTGTCAATCTCCTGGACCTCCATGCGCCCTTCAAGATAGCGGCGTTCATCGTCGTTGAGGTGCCACACGTACACCGTCTTTTCGGTATACACATGGATGCAGACGTTAAAAGCCTGTCCCCTTTCATAGAGCAGCTCTGCGCGCTGCGCCTCGAGGCCTTTGAGATGCAACAGCCGGTTTCCGGCGTTTTCGGTGATGGCTCCCCCGTTGAACGAGATCGCGTACTGACCTTTGCAGTTGCGCAGCGAAAGCTCCTCGAGCGTCTTCTGAATGGTGCAGTAGCCTCGCCCTGTTGCAGGTACGAATAAGACCCCCTGGCTGGTTGCCTGCCGTATGGCATCTACGTTGCGCTGTGCGATGCAATGGTCGTAGCCGATGAGGGTTTCGTCTAGGTCACAGCAGACAATTCTGTACATCTTTGATCCTTTGCTAACGAGGGCGTGCTAGCTAATCTAGTCTAGCATCTCTTATCGGACCATGCGTATTGAGCCTAGGCTGCCGCTGACGTCATAAAACATCCATTTCATAGAAAAAACCTTGTATCTGCTCGGCGTGCCATAGTATATGAATGTCAGACGCAAGGTTGTTACTCCTCGGAGGCATTACTTGTGCAGGGGCCGATGGTCGGTTGGCTGTGCGCAGGCTATGTTCCGAAGGAGTTTTTTATGCTATTGCACGTCATAAAGAAGATCAACAACAACGTCGCTCTCGCCACAGACGAGAGCGGAGCGGAGCTTGTGATCTTTGGGCGCGGAGTCGGCTTTCCGCACATGCCGTATACCTTGCGAGACGAACGAAGGATCCAGCGCATCTTTCGCGATGTGAGCGAGCACGTGGCAGAAGCGGCGGCCACGATCTCTGACGAAGTCCTTGTCGTCTCCTCCGACATCGTTGACCTTGCCAAAGTTGAGCTCAGCGACTTGCGCTTTTCACCCAATCTCGTCTTCACCCTTGCGGATCACCTCCAATTTGCGGTTGAGCGTACAAGAGAGAACATCACGATCGAAAATCCGCTGGCTGCAGACGTCGCCTATGTCTACCCACGCGAATATGGGCTTGGCAAGACGGCCATCGGCATGGTTAAAAATCGTGTCGGCATCAGCTTGCCTGCCACAGAAGCTTGCTCGGTTGCTCTGCATCTCGTGAGCGGCGAGGCGGGTGAGGACCAGGGGGATATGGACCTCGTCGTCAAAAGCGCCAAGGCGATCGAAAAGATAACCGATATCGTCGAGGGCGAGCTTAACATCTCCATCGATCGCAATTCATATGCCTATGTGCGTTTTGTCGCACACTTGCGCTTTTTGATGGGACGCCTTTTCAAGCATGAGGCCGTCGCCTCGGAAAACGGCGCCCTTTTTGAGGAGGCCGCCAAGGACTTTCCTCGGGCATACGTCTGTGCTAGGAAAATCGATGGCTTTCTTAAGGAAGAATACGGCACGAGCTGCACCAACGAGGAAATTCTCTACCTCATGATGCATATAGGGCGTCTTGCAACGCAGCACTGACATCGGCACATGCCGCCTCGGGCCCAGGCGGAGTTTGCATAGGGGGATCCGTTAGGAGAATTCGTCTCCGAAACTGATAAGGAAAGGATTGACATGGCAAAGAAAGATTACTCAGAACTTGTCGCTGCCATCTACAAAAATGTGGGCGGCAAAGACAACATAGTGCGCGTCGCACACTGCATCACGCGATTGCGCTTCGTCTTGAAAGATGACGCCAAGGCTAACACGAAGGCCATCGAGTCGACGCCCGGCGTCATCAAGGTCATGGTTGCAAACGGCCAATACCAAATCGTTGTCGGCAACAAAGTCGAGGACGTGTACGACCAGTTCCTTGCGCGCACCGGCATCGCAGGGGGAGGCGAGGTTCCCGTCGAAGACGATGAGGAAGACCATGAAAAGAGGTCTATCGGCTCCGTTGTGATCGACCTCATCTCGGGGATATTCGCGCCGATCCTCGGGACGTTCTCGGCTGCAGGCATCATGAAGGGCCTCCTAGCCCTCTTCACGTTCCTTGGCTGGCTGCAGACGACAGATGGCGCTTACATGGTGCTATATACCGTCGCGGACGGCTTCTTCTACTTTCTCCCCGTCGTCCTTGGCATGACGGCGGCCAGGAAGTTCAAGATGAGTGAGTTCAACGGCCTGGCCATCGGCATTGCACTTGTCTATCCGACGATGGTGGCCCTTACCTCCGGCGAGGTCCTCGGCACCGTTAACCTCGGCGTGCTGGGAACGTTCTCCTGGTATGCCACGTTCTTCGGCCTGCCGATCATCATGCCTGCCTCCGGCTATACGAGCTCCGTGATACCTGTCTTGCTCATGGTATGGTTCGGCTCGAAGGTCGAGCATTGGGTCAAGAGCTGGATTCCTGACGCCCTCAAGATGTTCTTCGTGCCGCTCATTACCGTCACGGCAGCTGTCGTCGCCGGCTATCTGATCATCGGCCCCATCGCTACCGTCATCACCAACCTGCTCGAGGAATTCTTCTATTTGATCTTCAACCTGCCTGCCGTCGGCCGGCTGCTCGGGTCCGTCATCGTCTCGGCGTTCTGGATGCCCCTGGTAATTTTCGGCTTCCACTGGTCGCTCGTGCCCATAGCGCTTGTCAACCTCTCAACGCTCGGCTCTGACTATGTTCTCGCCTGCATGATCGGGCACTCATTTTCCTTGGGCGCGGTTGTTTTTGCGATGTACCTCAAGAACAAGGACGAGCAGTTTCGTGAGATCGCCTTGCCTGCCATGATCTCCGCGTTCTTCTTTGGCATCACGGAGCCTGCCATCTACGGTGTCGCCCTGCCGGACAAGAAGGCCTTCATCCACGCGTGCATCGGCTCTGTTGCCGCCGGTGTCGTCGTCGGCCTCTCCGGGTCGGTAATTTATATCTCCGGTGGCCTGGGCGTCTTTAACTGGCTATCTTATATAGATCCAAGTGGCAAGATGGGTATCACCTACATGATCTGGGCAATCATTGCCTCTCTTGTCGCCGCAGCCGTCGGCTTCGTCATTGAGATCAGCACCTACAAGGCCCCCGTGTCGGCGGAGCATGCTGCCCAATAAGGCATAAATGCATAGAAGAGGAGATCGTGGGCAAAGCCACGATCCCCTCTACGCTTATCGGCTATAAACATACAGAGAGAGGCAGCGCCTTTTAAGGAAGGAGACAGACATGACAACAGCATTTCCCGACGGCTTCTATTGGGGGGGAGCGACGGCAGCCAACCAGCTCGAAGGGGCTTGGAACGTCGACGGCCGCGGCCCGAGCGTGGACGACCACTTTCTCGGGGGCACACGCGACACGCCCCGCGAGATAACGCGCGCGATCGACCCCGACAGGTTTTATCCCAACCACGACGGCATCGACTTCTACCACCACTATGAGCAGGACATCGCGCTTTTCGCCGAGATGGGCTTCAATATGTTCCGCCTCTCGATCTCCTGGTCGCGGATCTTTCCCCACGGCGACGACGAGACGCCCAACGAGGCCGGGCTCGCCTTCTATGACCGCGTCTTCGACTGCTGCCGCGCCCACGGGATAGAGCCGCTCGTGACGATCAGCCACTACGAGATGCCCTATCACCTCGTGGAGGCCTACAACGGCTGGGCGAGCCGTGAGCTGATCGGCTTTTACGAGCGCTACTGCCACACGATCTTTGAGCGCTACCAGAACAAGGTGAGGTGGTGGCTTACCTTCAACGAGATCAACTGCGGGACCACCGAGATGGGCTCGATGCTGGAGACGGGGCTCATCCAGGGCTTCGAGGGGCCGGCAGACAGGATCCGCACGACGATGCAGGACCGCTACCAGGCACTGCACCATCAATTCGTCGCCTCGGCGCGCGTCGTCAGCTACGCCCACAAGCACTACCCGCAGTTCAAGCTCGGAAACATGGACTGCTTCATCCTGTCCTACGCGGCCACCTGCGACCCGAGCGACGAGCTTGCCAACCAGGCGGAGATGCGCCGCATGAACTGGTATTGCTCCGACGTGCAGGTGCGCGGGAGCTACCCAGGTTACGCGCGCCGCTTCTGGGAAGACAACGGCATCAAGCTGCGCGTCGAGCCCGGTGACCTGCAGGACATCAGCAAGGGGACCGTCGACTTCTACTCCCTCTCCTATTACATGAGCGGCATCGTCAGCGCGCACGACGTCGAGAAGACCTCGGCCAACATGGGCACAGGAGGCGTCAACCCCTACCTCGAGCGGACTGAGTGGGGCTGGCAGATCGACGCTTGCGGCCTGCGCTTTGCCCTCAACGAGATCTACGACCGCTACCAAATCCCCATCTTTGTCGTCGAGAACGGCATGGGCGCCAAAGACGAGCTCGTCGACGGGAAAGTTCATGACGACTACCGCATCTCCTACCTAAAAAAGCACGTGAGGGCCATGCGGGAGGCCATAGCCGATGGCGTCGAGCTGCTCGGCTATACCTGGTGGGGGCCAATCGACCTCGTCAGCGCCGGCACAGGCGAGATGCGCAAGCGCTACGGCTTCATCTACGTCGACAAGCACGATGATGGCACGGGAACCTATCAGCGCATTCGCAAGGATTCCTTCTACGCTTACCAGAAGATAATCAAGTCAAACGGAGCACAGGGCGTCGACTAGCCTTAAGATAAGATCATCAGATGGCTTGTCTCGATTGAGGCTCTGACAGAAGGAGAGAAAATGGGTTTTTTTGACAAGTTCAAGAAGGCTGAGCCTGCGAAGCCTGCTCCCATTACAGTTAAAACGGTTCCCACGGCCGTCTACGCTCCCGTTGCAGGAGAGGGAGTAGAACAGGCATCGCTGCCCGATCAGGTCTTTGCAAGCGGCGTTATGGGCAAGGCCTACGGCATCAAGCCGGAAGGCGGCGTTATCTATGCCCCGGTTGCCGGAACGATCACTGCTACAACCGACACGCTGCACGCGGTTGGGCTGTCGACTGATGATGACATCGAGGTGCTGATTCATGTTGGCGTTGACACCGTCAACATGAAGGGCGAGGGCTTTACTGGATTTATCGAGAAGGGCCAACGCATCGTCGCCGGTGAGCCGCTGATGACCTTTGACAGCGAAAAAATCAAGAAGGCCGGCTATGACGACACGGTGATAGTCGTTATCACCAACACTGACGACTTGGCCAAGGTCGAGCCCATCGCTGCGAAGCATGTGGACGCCGGCGAGAAGATATTTGACGTTAAGGTCGCGAACTAGCGCGTGTCCTCCTCGTTTCGCACGCTTAGGCAAGGCCAAGAAGCCACAGCCGAAATCGAGAGGCGTCGAAGTCGCTTCATAGCGCAGTTCCAGCAGGTGCGCGGCGAGCGAGAGGCAAAGTCCTATGAGCAGAAGGTGCGCTCTCGCCACCGGGACGCGCGTCACAATGTCTGTGCTTGGGTGCTCTCAGGGGGGCAGAAGCACTGCTCAGACGATGGAGAGCCGCAGCATACGGCTGGGCCACCTGTGCTCGACGCATTGTGTGGGGCAGGCTTGGCAGACGTATGCTGTGTCGTGACGCGATATTTCGGGGGCACCTTGCTGGGCCCGGGCGGCCTCGTGCGTGCCTATGCGAGGGCGACGGAGCAGGCCATTTTGGCTGGCGAGCAAGCAGGCCTCCTCATCACGATGGAGCTGGTGACGCCTGTGACCTGTGCCGTCCCCTACAGTGCCTACGGAAGGGTGGAACACCTTGTAAAGGCCTGCTCAGGCAAGGTCTCCGATGTGATCTTTTCGGAAGACGTGCAGCTCAACTGTCTCTTTAGAACCGGAGATGAGGATCGTTTTGTGAGCCTGATACGTGATCTCGCAGCAGGGGAGGACCTCTGCAAGTTGGGCAACCCTCGCTTTGGCGAGTTTAGGCATGGCGGTTAGCGCGTAGGCACGGATATGAGCGTGCACGCTGCATCTTGTACGGGCTGGCGATGGCGGCAGAGGAGACAAGATGGCCGATCCAAAAGATGATGTCGACCACGTTGTTGCTGGTCTTTCTCTTGAGGAGCAAGTGGAGCTCGGGGTAGGTGAAGACTTCTGGCACACGAAGGCCTATCCTGGCAAGGGAGTGCCAGCTCTTGTTGTTTCTGATGGGCCCAATGGGCTTCGCTTCCAAGGTGCGAGTCATGAACACGTGGGCCATCCCGGAGAAGCGGCCCTAGCCACCTGCTATCCTTGCTCTGCTACCGTAGCAGCTACCTGGGATCGTAGGCTTGCGTTCGACGTGGGACGCTCGATTGGCAGCGAAGCGCGCGCTCTCGGTGTTGGCGTCGTGCTGGGGCCGGGCCTCAACATTCAGCGCAGCCCTTGCTGTGGCCGCAACTTTGAGTACTACAGCGAAGATCCCTTACTCGCAGGTGAGATGGGCGCGGCTTTCGTGGAGGGCGTGCAGTCCATGGGCGTGGGGTCTTGCATCAAGCACTTCGCGCTGAATTCGCAGGAGTACAAGAGATTTTCCAACGACGCGCAGACTGACGAGCGCACAATGCGAGAGCTGTATCTGTCGGCATTTGAGCGCGTAATCAAGCTTGCGCATCCTGTGATGCTCATGAGCGCCTACAACAAGGTGAACGGCACGTATTGCTCGGACAATGCATGGCTGCTCAAAGATGTGTTGCGCGAAGAATGGGGCTTTGGTGGCGTCGTCGTCACTGACTGGGGCGGCATGCATGACCGAGTTGCAGCCTATGAGGCAGGCTGCGACCTTGCCATGCCGGGGGGATCGCACCATCAGCAGCGCCGTGCGCTCTCGGCTGTCAAAGCGGGCCTTCTTGATCCTGAGCTCATTCATGCATCCGCTGCTCGCCTTGTCAGGCTTGCCCTCAGGCAGGAGAGCCTAGCGGAAAATTCGCCGGCGGCCGACTTGATAGCCTGTCACACTGTCGCCTTGCAGGCGGCGCGTGAGGGCATTGTGCTGCTGTCCAACAAAGCTGCGCTGCCTCTCGTAGCAGGGCAGAAGGTTGCCCTTATAGGTTCCATGGCGCGCAGTCCTCGTTATCAAGGTGCCGGCTCAAGTCACATCAACTGCAGGGGCGTCTCCTCGCTTCTCGCGTGCGAGCCCACATGGACCTATGCAGAGGGCTATGACGAAGATGGTGCTACTTCAGAAGTGCTCCTTGCCGCTGCCGTTGAGACGGCTCGCAGCGCGGACATCTCTGTCGTACTCGTCGGCTTGCCCGAAAAGTTCGAGAGCGAGGGCTTCGATCGTGCGTCGATGTCGCTGCCTGAGGGGATGCTGCGCATTGTACATGAGGTCTGTGCAGCATCCTCGCGAAGCGTCGTCGTTCTTCTCGGCGGCAGTCCCATGGAGCTGCCTTTCGCCGATGAAGCTGACGCCCTCATATGGGCCGGGCTTGGCGGGGAGGCATGCAGTGAGGCCCTCGACGACGTGCTGCGCGGCGTGGTGAGCCCTTCGGGGAGGCTGGCCGAGAGCTGGCCTATACGCTATGCGGACGCGCCTTGCTCTGGCTTTTGGGGAAAGCTCCATCGTGACGGGCAGTATCGTGAGGGGCTGTACGTGGGCTATCGCTACTACGAGAGCGCGGGCGTGCCGGTGAGGTTTTGCTTCGGGCATGGCCTGTCCTACGTGACGTTTGAGTACGCTCAGCTCTCTGTTAAAGCGGGCGGGGCGTCGGTTTCCTTGCGGGTGGCCAACAGCGGCCCATGTGACGGGGCCGAGGTCGTTCAAGCCTATGTGGAGCCGCCTGTCGGCGGCCCGTATCGGCCTCGGCGCATCCTTGCAGGCTTCGAGCGGATCTTTCTTGTCGCAGGCGAGTCTCAAGAAGTTCGCATAAGCCTCGACCCACGTGCCTTTCAGGTTTGGGATGGTAGCTGGAAGCAGGTCGCCGGTGACTATGTGATTGCCGTTGGTGCGTCGGTGCAAGACATTCGCTTGCGTACGAGCGTGCACCTTGGTGGTGAGGCGCTCTCTGCCCCATCGTGGCAGGCGGGCAGTTGGTATGAGCAGCCTCATGGCCTTCCCTCCCAGAGGGACTTCGAGCTCATGCTGGGGCATAAGATAGTGGAGCACGTGCCGTCTAAGGGCAGCTACAACGAGGAGAGCACGTTGCTTGACCTCTCAGGCACAAGCCGGCTCGCTCGTCTTGTCGTGGAGGCCATGACGGGGGCGATCGTGAGGCATGGCGGCGGAGATCCGGATGATCCCAACTGTCATATGGCCATTGCCTCCTCTGTTGACAACGCGCTGTTCGGTCTTGTCAACATATCGGGTGGTGCCTTTCCCGAGGCAGTCATGAAGCTTCTGCTGCGCATCGCGAACTAACGAGAGAGCATTACAGGCTAACGAGCATCGCGAGCTAGCAGTATATATCGGTATTTGGAGCTAACAAAGGCAGCGTCACAGTCGCTTGGTCGGGTATGTAGCAGCTCATCTTCATCGGCCAAAAAAGGTCTCAAAAAGAGAGACCTAGTAGTTAAGCCCAGACTGAGAAGCAAAGACTCAATAGCTGAGCCCATAGACATTCTTGGCGGATCGTTCGAAACCTGTAGCGTCTCCCTTGTAGAGGAGCGCCTGCATGCCGGCCGCTTCGGCTCCCTGGCAGTTGTCAATGTTGTCGTCCACGAAAAGGCAACTCTTCGCATTCAGTTGATATCGGGCACAAAGTGCCTGGTAAATCATTGGATCTGGCTTCATGAGGCGCTCGAAGGCTGATACCATGAAACCGTCCATATAAGGGAAGCTCGGTATGCGCTCTTTCATCTTCCACCAGCGAATGCCAGCATTGGACAACAGGTAGCAGCCATATCCTGCATCATGCAACCTTCTTACTTGGTCGTTCATGGCAGGCAGCGTGGGTTGGTGCTCTTGCCACTCCGCGAAACCCCTGTGCATGGGCTCCCACAGTCGTTGGGGGAGGCGGCGGCGTGCCATGCGCTCCATTGTTGGCTCGCTTATCACGCCGGCGTCTAGCAAGGGCCAAGATGGGTTGGCATACAGCGCTTTTTCGATGAGCGACGCATCGTCATCATTGCTAACAAAAAGATGAGAGAAGAGGTGCGTATCGAAATCCATTAAGACTCCGCCCATGTCAAACACCACATTGTCGATTGCTGCCTTATCTGCCATAGGCTCTCTTTCCTACGTATCGGCCATCTCATGGCCCTAGCTTAACTGACCTCGCTGGGCTTTGCTTCCTTTTCATGCTTTTACACTTTTTCGGCATTCCGAACACGTTCCTAACGCTTCAATCCTAGTTTTGAGCCAATGCTAGGTTGATGTCAGGTTGAGCTGCATGTCCAGATCTCGATTCAGGGGGGCACATCTAGATCACATATCTAGATGTGTGCATCGATATGACGCACATCTAGAAAAGTTCTAAGACTGATATAATGATGAGCTGCATGTATAATTATTGAAATTAAAACAAGACCTACATGTGCGCAATTCTTGCTTGTTCCATTACGCACATCTACATATGCGTAATGGAACAATGTGCAATGCGCAAGGGACAACATACATATGTGCTGTGCCAGCGTGTGTTATCGCGCCTAAGACCGGCAAAGTACCTAAAGCCGCAACAAAACTGTGCGGCAAAGCTGCAGGTAACAATTTTCTTGCGGCCATCCACTAAGGGTAAGGACCTTTGCAGAATAAGAAGGAAACGAGGGAGGGCGAAATTAAGCCAACGCCGAGCTCCCGCGCCGAACACCGGTGCTGAGCTATGGCGTCTACCCCGAACCCCGAAGCCAAACCCCTTATTTGCTAGTCCAGCGGTGGCAGCGCACAGCCGAAGCCAGACCAAGGGGCTACATCCTCAGCCGTTGTGCGGTCATAGAGTTCGAGCAGCTCGTGCGGCACGAACTCACGCCGGACAACGATTTCTCCACCATAGTGATGGAACCAGTCAGCAGACACGACAAGGTAGCCGTCCTTGCAGCTCTTGTCGCCCCAACTATTCTCGACGCGCCAAGCGACGGGCGCCCCGTGCTCATTGAGCTCAACGCCTTGGAAACACATGGCATGCGTCAGAGAGCTTTCGCGCAAGTCATACATGTCAGCGCGGTCCATAGCAAAATCTATGTCAAAGAGTGCGCCGTAGTCCATCGTGTCTGTGGCAAGGATGCCGCCGAAATCCTCATCCCCGCGAGGGAAGTCTTGCATCACGTCGCAAGCCATCTCACATGGGATGCCGCTGCGAAGTGACGCGATCGCTGCGGCATCGAGGATCTCAGGGGCGACATTGAACATGCGAATGGGCCTGCCACCGACAATGCTGTCTGTGTATGTCAGATGGTAGACGTGGCCGAACGGTCGCTTATCGCCAGGCAAAGAAATGAGCTCCACATAATCTGCGGGGTCAGCCGGGACATAGCGCTCAACGAATTGGCGCGGGGTTATCTGCGGGTCACGAAGAATGCGGCGGGGCTTTTCGTCCCTTTCATCCTCCTCGCCATTTTCGCCCTTCTCCTCCTGGTCGCCCTTATCGTCTTCTTCGGTTGCGCACTTGCTGCCTGAGGCAGCGCCAGGCTTCTCTGCCTGCGCAGCTCCTTGCTGCTTGGTGACCTTGGTAGGGTCAACCTTCGCGTCTTTGCCAACGGGAGTCTCTAAGTCGAACGTCTCGGGTGGCTCACCGAGGCAAATGGCAAGCAGGCGCCAGACCTCCTCGAGCATCGGGCCCTTAGCAGCTCGCAGCGCCTCTTTCTCAGCGCCGTCTCCTCTCATCTGGCGCAGCCTCGCCGCGTCACGACGTATGAGCCGTCCAAGTCGGGCGTTCATCTGGGTGGAGTCTTTCGAGCTAGCCGTCTCAGGCATAGCCTTCGACGGGACGAGGCCCCATTTCGTAACAAGGTTCATGGCAAAGGGGTAGTAGCCGCCGTCACCCATGCCTTCTGTGAGCACAAAGTCAAGCGCCCTGTCGTCATATGGCCTATCGACAAGGTTGATCAAACGTTCTAGCGTGGCGTTCGCCTTTTCGAGCTTGTCGTAAAACATGCCATAGGCCTGCGAGAATTCGAAGTCGTCGACGTCGAGGAGCTCCATTGTGGATGCGCGCAACACGTTGAAGGCGGAGTACATCCAGCAGCGTCCCGAATGGCGCTGGTTGGTCACCTTGCCGACTCGCTTGCGGCTCACTGAAAACGTGTCATGGTAGCTGCGCATCGCCGATGCGTTGCGCGCTGCCGCATTGACGCCTGACGCTACGACGGCGTTGCGAGCGATGCGGTTGGCGCGGGAGCTGAGGAAGGCCTGCCTCTGGGCGTCTGACCAACCCTGTGGAAGAGCTGAAGAGCTTGGCATCGGCTCATCTCCTAATCAGAAAGCGCGAGGGAGCCCATCGGATCCCATGGCGCCAGTACGATCGGCTCTTCGGTCTCAAAGATGTGGCGCTCCGGCTCGCTCAAATACTTTTTGTTCACTACGACTTGGTAGACGTACTCGTCAAACCATGCGTCACTCATGGTGTCGAAACCCTCGCGCCCATGATCCTCGCCCCAGCTGTTTTCAACCTTCCAAAGCGTCGGCTCTTTGTTCTTGTCGAGACGCACGCCCTCAAGCACCATGGCGTGAGTCATCCTTGAGTCGCCGAAGTCAAGGCGCTCTGCCTTGCTCAGCGCACCCTCGACGGGAAAGCCGAAGAGGCTGTCGACGTCAAGCGCCGCCGTGTCCATGATGCCCTCGTCACGTAGGTACGACTGGGCGACGTCGCATCCGAACCATACCGGCAGGCCGTCTTGGAGCTGCGCAAGCGCTAGCTGCTTGAGCCGCTTCGCAGGCAGATTCAAATAGCGCACGCCGCCGGCCTCGACAACGTTTCCGAGCCGGTCGACGGTATAGGTGTGATTAAACGGCTTGTCGGCGGTAGGGGCGCTGATTAAGGAGACATATGCGTCGATGTCAATGTCACAGGCTGCGTCGAAGAAGCCCTTTGGCGTGAAGGTCCCTGACAGCTCGTCCACAAGCTTTCCATCTTTGTCGTGCACGCGGCTCTCAAAGCTCTCAGGGGGCTCTCCGAGGCAGATGGCTAGCAGTCGCCACACCTCATGCAGCTGCTCCTTGCGCATCGCAAGCAAATCGTCCATTGAGGCGCCCGCAGCGCTGGTTTCGCGCAGGCGCTTCGCAGCTCCGCGCAGATACCTAGTCAAATAGCGATCCATCTCGGCGGTGTTTTCGGAGCAGGCTGTCTCAGGCATAGTCTCCTTCGGCACGACGCCATATTTCTTCATGAGGGCGCGGAACATGTCCCATTGCCCGCCGTCGCCTATGGGGTCTGCAAGAAGAAAGGCCATGAGGCGCCCGTCGAGCGGCTCGTCGAGCGTGTCTAGGATGTTGCCGAGGAACCAGTTTGATTTTTCGAGCTTATCAAAGAACAGCGAATAGGCTTGGGAGAACTCGAAGGTCTCGAGCTTGAATTTCTTGATGGTCGAGAGGCGCAGCATGTTAAGGCTTGCGAACATCCAACAGCGCCCGGAGCGCTTCTGGTCGCAACGCTTTCCCTGCTTTATGTCTATGTCGAATCCCAAGGCGTTGCGAGCTACGCCCTCTGGGACGCGTGATGCCTTACGTATGCCTGCTGAGCTCGCTGCGTTGTGCGCAATGAGCGCGCTGCGGTCTTCCTCAAAGTCCTTGCGCGCACACTTTCTATCCTCTGCAGTCACGCGTTCTATCTCATTGGGCGTCTTCGTTTGGTGCATTTGTCCTCCTTATGTAGTGCCCATCAAGTATTCTGCCCAGTAGTTTTCCCATACATGAGCTCTTCTGCTTATTGACCATCCCAAGCATATCGCATGCTCTGCGGTCAGTGAAAACGAAAAACCTACAGAAAAGGGGAGAGCTGTCTGGGCGTTGTCAATTGGCTGTATGAAGAGCCGCTGGCCGTCTGAATACTATCTATTGGCTGCCTGAAGCTCAACTGTTTGCGCGGAAATGGCGGGCGTGCTTGGGAAGCGGGGAGTAGGCGCCTGCGGCCTCGCTATCCTTCCCGAGGGAAGACCCGCCCGAATTGCTTCGCTTGAGCAGGGCATCTCCACCTCCATCGGCAACGCCAAGCCTGCGCAGCAAGGCGACGCATTGGTCATGCTCTTCGGCAGCTTTTTTGAACAGCGGCAGGTTGCAGTCAGCGCCTAGCTTCACAAACTCGAGATAGGCGTCATATGGCTGGGGGTCAGCAGCCACGACGAGATGAATGGCAAGGCGCAGGCAAAAGCCGTCGAGCGGGGCGGCGGCGAGCCTTCCTATGAGGCGCCCCATGCGCCGCTCAGGCTGTCCGCGCAACATAATGACCGTTTCGGCCGAGAGAACCCTTTTCGCCTCAATGGTTTCAAAGCCCACGCGTGTAAGCTCAAGCAGCGCATGGTCTTCATCGATGTCAAGATAGCCTGGCACATAGGCAGTACGCTTGAAAATAGGATTGTAGTTAGGATCGTGCATGAGGCAGCCCCTTCGTGGACGGATTGCGCGTACCTTATTTCGTAAGAGCCTACTACTTTGATGCATGCGCCTTGCTTTCAATTCATTTGCAGGCTTGAAGTAACAGCTTTTGCCACCGCGCTATACTGACATGAACACGGCAACCAACAGGCGCGTAAAGAGGAAGAAGTCACATGATGCACGTATTGCCGGAGGGGGAGCTTTGCCTACCTGGCTATGCGATGCGTATCATCACTCTGCTAGAATCTGTGGGATTTGAGGCTTGGGCTGTAGGGGGCTGGGTGCGCGACGCCTTGCTCGGGCAGGCAGGTCATGACGTCGACGTCGCGAGCTCTGCCACATGGCAGCAATGCGAGGACACCCTGCACGCGGCGGGAATAGAGGTTCATCGGACCGGGGTCGCCCATGGCACGGTGACTGCCGTTTGCGAAGGCAATCCCGTTGAGGTCACGACATACCGCGTGGAAGGCGCCTATTCCGACCGCCGCCATCCTGATGAGGTACGGTTCGTGCGTGACATCCATGAGGACTTGGGCAGGCGCGACTTTACCATCAATGCGATGGCGTACCATCCCTCCCGCGGCCTGTTGGATCCCTACGGAGGTCGCGCCGATCTCAAAGCTGGCCTGATACGTGCCGTTGGGGATCCATATCTGCGCTTCGGCGAAGATGCGCTGAGGGTGCTGCGCGCCGTGCGTTTTGCCTGCAGGTTCCGCTTTGAAGTCGAGCGTGCGACGCAAAGCGCCTTGAATGCCTGCGCCTCCGAGCTCGCAGCGGTCAGTCCCGAGCGCATCGGGCAAGAGCTGGATGGCATTGTCAGGACCGGCCGGGCTGGGTGGGCCCTTCTCAACGAGACCGACGCCATGGCAGCGGCCATACCCGAGTTGTCTGCACTGCGAGGCTTCGACCAGCGGAGCCCCTATCATGCCTACGACGCACTCGAGCATACCGCGCGCGTTTGCCGCGCCTGCGAGGAGTTCGAGGGGGGCGTAGTACAGTCTGAGCTTCGGTGGGCCGCGCTGCTTCACGACATTGCAAAGCCCTGCACGTACAGCGTCGATGATACCGGACGTGGCCACTTCTTCGGCCATCCTAGGGTAGGCGCTGCAATGACAAGGGAGATCATGCGACGCCTCGCCTTGCCCTCTGCGCTGATTCGTCCCGTGTGCATGCTTGTTCGCATGCATGACCATGTTGTGGTTCCAACGCCTCGCTCAGTTAGGAGGACGTTGCGCAAGTTTGCAGCCGTCTGCCCAGGAAGGGCAGTGAGCCTAACGTACCAACTGCTTGATTTGAAGAGGGCCGATGCCGTCTCCAAGGTCGCTAGCGCTGCTCCCTATGCGATTGAGCTCGATGGGGTCTCCTCCGCAGTGCGACGCGAGGTCTCAAAAGGCGCGCCTGTCAACATTGGCGAGCTCGCCGTTGACGGTGAGGATGTGATGCGCGAGCTGCATATCGAACCAGGCCCCGCAGTGGGATTGGCGCTTGACACCTTGCTCGCTGCCGTGACTGACGACGACATGCCAAACGATCGCGCTGTGCTGCTTTCCTATCTGCATGATCGGATTTAGCGGCTAAGAAGCGTCCGCGGATACGAAATAATTCTGCTGTCGTGCTTGCATCCGTCGATGAGTTCCTCTAAAGTAATTTCGCGCGTTGGGTTGGCAATGCCTCTGTGACGCGACAGGACAGACACCAATTGGGATGTCGTCTAATGGTAGGACAACGGATTCTGGTTCCGTCAGCGGGAGTTCGAATCTCTCCATCCCAGCCATTTTCCGTCCTGCTATAGTATGGCCCGTTCGTCTAGCGGTTTAGGACGCCGCCCTCTCAAGGCGGAGATCACTGGTTCGAATCCGGTACGGGCTACCAGCAAGTGCAGAGCCTCTTTCGGGAGGCTCTTTTTGTTATCATCTCTTTTATTATCGCTTTCTGAAATCATCGCTTTGGGAAGTGAGCCTAGGGCGGATCGCCATAGCGTTTGTGGGTGAAAGCCCGGCGAAGGCTTTTTGTTCATTCATCGAGGAGTTGCCAATGACAGGGACGCCAAAGCAAAAGAGGGAAGCTCCTCAGTCGCCTG
>DHPN01000027.1:87702-103226 GCA_002407925.1 Atopobiaceae bacterium UBA5363 | reverse complement strand
CGCATCAGCGTCTTCGCCTCCAGCGCCGCGTACTTCTTCTTCATGGCGCTTATACCGCTTGCGGTCCTTGTGTACTCCATCTTGCCTCTGACCTCGCTGAGCTCTGATGACGTTGTCTATTTCTTGATGGGGTTTGCGCCATCCGCCTTGGAAGGGTTTGTGAACGACATCGTGGAGACTGCTTGGAAGTCTGCAGGCAGCGGCGTCATCACGTTGTCGTTTCTAGCCACCCTTTGGCTTGCGTCCGTTGCAATGATGGCCATCATCCATGGCTTGGATGAGGTCTATAAGGCTAACGAGCGGCGCAGCTATTTCGCCGTGCGCGGACTTGCCTGCCTGTATACGGTCATCTTCTTAGTTGCGCTCATCTTGCTGGTTGTGGTCATGGTGTATGGCAAGTCGATTGCGCTGCTGCTATCTTCTGTCGTGCCGTTGGCCCAAGGCGTTGCGAGTCTTATAGATGAGCGCTATATCATCTCCGCGCTGCTACTCATCGTGATCTTTCAGTGCTGCTACACCTTCTTGCCCGCAGGGCGCAGGACCTTTCGAGCGCAGCTTCCGGGAGCTCTTTTCTCCTCTTTCGTCTGGACGGTGACCTCGGCGATTTTCTCTGCTTTTGTGAGTCGCCCCGGCGCTTATTCGATCTATGGCAGCTTAGCTGTGGTGATAATCACGCTGACCTATATTTACATGATGCTCTACATCGTTTTGCTTGGCGCCGAAGTTAACGTTTTCCTTGCCTTGCAAATGCAAGGGGCCAAAAAGGGCGCATGATGTGGTCGTCTAGGCTCACGCCTTCGAATGCCTGCGTCTTGGGCGCCTGGGCTAAGGCAAGCAGAGGAAGGGCAGGCTATGCCAGCGACGCTTTGCCAGCAGATATCGTGCCGCCTTGGTGCGGAATATACGCGCATCGTCTCTGTCGATCTTCCTGACCCAAGCTGGTTTGGCGATCGCCGACTTTGGCTTGTGCGGCTGTGCGCCGTCTTGCGGATACCTACTGAAGGGGCAGGGAGGGCCATCTTGGTTCAGAGCTTGGGAAGCCGCCCCGTATGGTGCCCAAATCTTAAGCAACTGGGTTCTGCTGCTCGTTCCCGCCACAGCGCGCTTGTTATCGACAATACCGTTCCCACGTCATTTGGCTGCATGAGCGTGCGTCAGGGAGCGCATGTGTCGGTTGAGTCCCTAGCACGCTCGCTAGGAGATGTAGGAGCGGGCTTTGTGGCCGTTAGCCTCTCGCGTGACGCTGCTGAGGTACTGCCGCAGCTGAGTGACAGCCTTGAGGATCTGCCAGCTCCGCCGCCAGAAATCCTTGCCGTATGGCAGGCTGCACTTCCATCCTTCGAAGTCCGTCGCCGCCGCGCCAATGATGCAGCGCTTGTTATAGCCAGCTACCTTAGATGCCACCCTAAGATCGGACACGTCTGGTATCCTGGCCTTTTGCGGAGCGCATCCGATCCGTCGAGGCCCGAGGGGCGGAACCTGGCTGCTCCCAGCATGCTTCTCGACGGCTTTGGCCCCCTTATTGACTGGCGCCTGAAGGCCGACAGGTCCATTAGGCGCTACGTCGTCGACGGTCGAGACGCACGAGCACAGGTCGCAAGTTTTGAGGAGATGCTTGCTCACTTTCCTGTTTAGATAGGGGGACTTGTTAGATAGGGGGATTTGTCTACTTATGGCTGATCAATGGGCAGAAAAATGCGAATCTGGCGAAATGGTGCCCACGCTGTTTATATCGAACGTTAAAATTAAATGCAGGTTCTTGTGTTGCCGGACAGCACAGGTCATGAGAATTTAAACGAGTTGGGGGAAGCATGGCAGAAACTGAGACGCACATGATTAGCAGCGTCGACGATCTTGTGGCGCGCATCAAGGAAATGCGCAAGGCTCAGGCCGTTTTCGCGACGTTCAGCCAAGAGCAGGTTGACAAGATTTTCTATGAGGCTGCAATGGCAGCCAACAAGGCCCGCATACCGCTCGCGCAAAAGGCAGTCGAGGAGACAGGGATGGGTCTTGTTGAGGACAAGGTCATCAAAAATCACTTTGCCTCCGAGTACATCTACAACAAGTATCGCCATACCAAGACTTGCGGCGTGTTGGAAGAGGACAAGGCATACGGCATTCAACGCATCGCTGAGCCGCTCGGCATCGTCGGGGCGGTGATACCGACAACCAACCCAACCTCTACGGCCATCTTTAAATGCCTGCTGTGTCTGAAGACACGCAACGCAATCATCATATCGCCCCACCCGCGTGCCAAGAAGTGCACCATCGCCGCGGCAAAGGTCGTGCGTGACGCCGCTGAAGCGGCCGGGTTGCCAAAGGGAATTATCGATTGGGTTCCTTCCCCGACACTGGAGCTCACCAACGAGCTCATGCACTCCGTTGACATCATCCTGGCCACCGGCGGTCCTGGCATGGTTAATGCCGCTTACAGCTCTGGCAAGCCTGCTCTAGGCGTTGGCGCGGGCAACACGCCGGTGATTATCGACTCTTCTGCTGACATCAAGATGGCAGTGAACTCGATCATTCACTCAAAGGTGTTCGACTATGGTATGATCTGCGCCTCCGAGAACTCCGTGATTGTCCTAGATGACGTCTACGATCAGGTAAAGGCTGAGTTTGCGGATCGCGCGTGCTATTTCTTGAAACCTGATGAAACCGCCAAGGTTGGAAGTACCGTCATCAAAAACGGTGGCGTGAACGCTAAGATCGTCGGCAAGCCGGCTCCGTACATCGCCGAGATGGCCGGGGTTAGCGTGCCTGAGGGAACCAAGATTCTGATAGGAGAGGTGAGCGACGTCAGCCCAGCAGAGCCCTTCGCACACGAGAAGCTCTCTCCCGTTTTGGCCATGTATCACGCAAAGGACTTCGACGACGCCCTAAACAAGGCTGACCGCCTCGTGCGTGACGGCGGCATTGGACACACGTCGGGCATCTACCTCGACCCGGCCGAGCGCGACAAGCTTGACCGCTTCTCCACGATGATGAAGACCTGCCGCATCCTCGTGAATACGCCGGCCTCCCAAGGCGGCATCGGAGACCTGTACAACTTCAAACTCACCCCGTCTTTGACGCTGGGCTGCGGATCATGGGGCGGCAACTCGTTTTCTGGCAACATTGACGTGCATCAGCTCCTTAACATCAAGACAGTCGCAGAGAGGCGTGAGAACATGCTTTGGCTCCGCACACCCGAAAAGGTCTACTTCAAGAAGGGCTGCATGCCCGTGGCTTTGCGCGAGCTGTCTGAGGTCTACGGAAAGAAGCGCGCCTTCATTGTCACGGACCAGTTCCTCTACAAGTCAGGCTTTACCAAGAAGATCGAAGACTCCCTTGACGAGCAAGGCATAATTCACTCAAGCTTCTGGGATGTCGCACCTGACCCGACGCTGCAATGCGCGTTGCAAGGGTTGAAGCAACTGAGAGCTTTCGAACCTGATTGCATCATTGCCATTGGCGGCGGGTCAGCCATGGATGCCGGCAAAATCATGTGGTCCATGTACGAAAATCCGGAGGAGAAGTTCGAGAACATGGCCATGGACTTCATGGACATTCGCAAGCGCGTCTACACCTTTCCCAAGATGGGTAAGAAGGCCCTTTTCGTCGCAATCCCGACGAGCTCCGGTACTGGCTCGGAAGTGACACCATTTTCCATCATTACCGACGCCACCACTGGCACCAAGTACCCCATCACTGACTACGAGCTCATGCCAAACATGGCAATAGTCGACACCGACAACATGATGACGCAACCCAAGGGCTTGACCTCAGCCTCTGGCGTGGACGTGCTCACGCACTGCTTAGAGGCCTATGTCTCAATGATGGCCTCAGACTTTACTGACAGCTTTGCCTTGCGCGGCATGAAGCTGGTGTTCAAGTATCTGCCACGGGCCTATGACGTCCCTAGCGACGTCGAAGCACGTGATCACATGGCAAATGCGTCTACGTTAGGCGGGCTTGCCTTTGCGAATGCCTTCCTTGGCCTCAACCACTCGATGGCCCATAAGCTCGGAGCTTATCACCACCTTCCGCACGGCTGGGCAAATGCCGTGATTCTGACACGCGTCATGCGTTACAACGCCTCCGAGAAGCCTACGCGCATGGGCACCTTCCCCCAGTACGACTATCCGAAGACCTTGCATCGCTATGCCGAGGCAGCGCGCTATTGTGGTGTCACAGGCAAAGATGACAAGGACGTGTTCGAGAAGTTCCTGGCTAAGATCACCGAGCTGTTCGACTATGTCGGCGTTAAGCACACGATCGCTGAGTATGGCGTCGAAGAGAAGTATTTCCTTGATACCCTCGACGAGATGACAGAGAACGCCTTTAATGACCAGTGCACCGGTACCAACCCGCGCTATCCGCTCATGTCTGAGATCAAGGAGCTCTATCTCGACGCCTACTATGGTCGCCCTGCCAGCTCCTACGATGCATAATAAAGTAAGGAAGGAAAATAATGAAACTCTCTGATGGCAAGGTGGAACTGGCCCGGCGCCACAACAAGGTGGACTATCGCGATGGAGACAGGGTTGTGAAGGTCTTCAATGACCAAAAGCCTGCCGCTGATGTCTTCAACGAGGCGCATAACCTTGCTCTGGTAGAACAGACAGGCATACGTGTGCCCGAAGTGCTTGAGGTATCCCGCGTGGAAAGCGGCAGCTGGGCTCTCGCGACGAGCTTTGTCCCCGGTACAACGCTGCACGAGCTCGCAGCTGTCAACCCCGAGAAGTTCCCAGAGTACATCGAGTGCCTCATCGATACGCAGATCTCGATTCAAAGGGTGACCTCTCCTCTGCTCAACCGTCAGAAAGACAAGCTTTCACGGATGGTGGGCGCTGTTTCGATCATAGATGCGACGACACGCTATGATTTGCAGACGCGCATCGACGGCATGAAGCTGGGAACCAAAGTCTGCCATGGAGACTTTGTGCCCTCCAATGTCATCGTCGGCGACGACGGAAACGTCTATCTGTGTGACTGGGCTCACGTCACGGCAGGACTGCCGGAAGTCGACGCAGCGCAGACGTATCTGCTGCTTTCGCTGCGCCATCCCGAGTGGGCCAAAGATTACCTTGACCTCTATGTGGAAAAGACCGGCATCTCCAAGCAGGACATTTTGTATTGGCAGCCGGTCGTCGCGGCTGCGGAGCTTGCCCGCGGGCGCGAGCGAGACGAGGCCTTCTTGATGAACCTTGTCGGTGTCGGTGATTTCGAATAGTAGCTGCGACCTGAGGTATGCGAGGAGCTTTCGATGAGGGCCATCGTTGCGGTTTGCAAGAATTGGGGCATCGGCAAAGATGGCCATCTCATCGTGCGCAACCGCGCAGACATGAAGCATTTCGTCTCCTCCACGATGGGGGGGACCGTTGTGATGGGCAGAAAGACGCTCGATAGCTTCTCGAAGGGGCGCCCCCTCAAAGGCCGCCGCAACATCGTCTTGACGCACAGGGAGGATTTTGTGCGAGAGGGTGTTGAGGTAGCTCACAGTATCGAGGAAGTGCTCGCTCTCGTTGCCTCGTGTAACCCTGAGCAGGTGTGGGTGATAGGAGGAGCCTCCGTCTATCGCGAGCTGTTGCCTTATTGCTCATCCGCCATTGTCACGAAGCATGAGTGCCTCTGTCCTGCCGACAGCTTTTTTCCCAACCTTGATGAAAGTCCCTCATGGCATGAGGCATCGTGCGAGTCAAAAGGGCTTACGGAAGAAAACGTGCCATACGCTTTCGTGACCTATGTTCATCGCTCATAGGTGACTCGTACAAAAAATGCTATCCCAAAACATGCCGATCTGCCTGACGAGCTTACGGTCTGCAGGTAGCCAATCGACATCAAGCAACTCTGCTCGGCTGAGCCAACGGTCTGCGTCGTGCTCGAGGTTTGTTATGGAGCTGCCAGCCGCAAGCGTGCACACAAAGCAATCCATGCTCAAGTGAAAGCTTGGATAATCGTATTCGACCGTGTCCAGAAGCCAATGCGTCGCGAGCTTGCAGTCGCACTCCTCACGCAGCTCGCGCTGGACGGCATGGTCTGCGCTTTCTTGTGGCCTCAGCTTCCCGCCGGGAAACTCCCAGCCGGCACCTGCTGCTGACGTAGACCTGTGAGCTGCATAGATGGTATCGCTGCGGTATATGATGGCGGCTGCCACATGAAGCTTTTCCATATGCTTACACCGCGATAGGGATATGCTCGACCCTTGGTCCATGTCGATAACCCTCTACGATGAGGTCGTCTGTGCTGAAGGCGTAGAAGTCGCGCACGCCTGGATTGAGCGTGACGCTCGGAGCAGGATAGGTGGGCCGTCTGATGAGCTCTTGGATGATAGGCACATGGCGATCGTAGATGTGGGCGTCGGCAATCATATGGACAAGTTCGCCAGCCTTCATGTCGGACACTTGGGCTACCATCATGAGCAGCAGGGCATATTGGCATACATTCCAGTTGTTGGCCGCCAAAACGTCTTGGCTTCGCTGAACGAGGAGCATGTTAAGCGTGGGGCGCTTGTCGTTCGGCTCTTTCGTAACGTTATAGATGACATTAAAGGCGCAGGGATAGAGATGCATCTCTGACAGGTCAGAAAATTGGTAGAGGTCTGTCATGATACGCCGCGAGTAAGGCTCGTTTCTCAACTGCCACAGCACTCGGTCCATCTGGTCGAAGTCTCCCTCAGGGTAGTGGCTTTTCTTGCCGACCTGATAGCCGTATGCCTTGCCGATTGACCCCTTCTCATCTGCCCATTCGTCCCAGATGTGGGGCTTCAAGTCAGCGATGTTGTTCGATTTGCGCTGATAGATCCAAAGGATCTCGTCCATGCAGCTTTTGAGCGCCGTGCGGCGCAGCGTCAGCGCAGGGAACTCCTTGCGCAGGTCATAGCGGTTGCATATGCCAAAGCGCTTGATCGTATAGGCTGGCTTCCCGTCCTCCCAGTGAGGACGAACCTTCTGCCCCTTTGTCGTCGTGCCGTGCTCGATGATGTCGCTGCACATCGAAATGAAGATGCCATCTGCCTTGCTCAAAGGCGGTCCCCCCATGGATTAGCTTTGTAAGGCGCTGCTTTCGAAAGAGCTCTCAAGATCCTCGTTGGTATCAGGGAAGAGCTGCTCCTGCATCTGCTGGGAGCTGAAATTCTCCTCTACCTCAGCGATTGCTGCCTGCTCGATGCCTATGAGTGCGCCAATGAGCAAACTGACTGCAATTATGGCAATGACCGCAATAAGGTAGGCAGA
Source organism: Atopobiaceae bacterium UBA5363 (assembly GCA_002407925.1). Taxonomy (GTDB): domain Bacteria; phylum Actinomycetota; class Coriobacteriia; order Coriobacteriales; family Atopobiaceae; genus Olegusella. The sequence goes on along the minus strand of DHPN01000027.1, from coordinate 96,009 downwards.
GCTTCCGGAGTTAGCGTTATCAGGAGAGGTAGTGGCGGATATGCCCTCTACATAGGCAGGCTCTTGTCCCGGCGCGACAAGGCCCGTCTCAGTTTGGCCATGAAAAGGCCCTGTCGATCCCGTCGGCTGCCCAAAGGCATGGAGGCGCTCGCGCGCCCCTCGATCTTGTTGGCTGTTTAGCATATTTTGCCTCATGTCTCCTTTGTCTGTTGTCCTCATGATAGCGAAGTAAGGCGCTTTGCCTCGTCGGGATGCTGAGGCTTGGGGCGCTTTTCAAAGTAGACGATCGCAAAAGACGCGCCCAGCGGGTTGGCAAGATCCACTGTCATTGCCCTTGCTGCCGTATGCACGCGTGGCACGATCCTATCGCCGAGCAGTGCCATGCGCTTGTATTGGACGCATATTCTTTGGACGTCTTCTATGCGCACGTCAAGGGCGTCGACAGCCATGCGTACGTACTGGGCGTTGTTGACATGCCCGTTGGTGTCGAGCTGCTGCTTGGCAACCTTAACCTCCTGTGCCAGCTTGAAATTGCCTTCTACGGGCAGCTTGCGGTGGGTAGGGGGCAAGTCAAGAGGGGGGTCGCCCTGCTGATATACCGCTTCTGAGGCGGGGATGCGAACAGGCCGCTTGAGTTGGGTGTCGAAGACAAACCAAATCGAATCAGCACGGACGTAGCTTGCGCCGCTTGGAGACGTGATGGTGAAATTGCGGTGCGCGTCGGTCGCACGGGCAGCAGGACACCAGGTGCTTATCTTGATTGGCTCGAGGAAGCGAGGAATCCGATCAATCCAGATCTGCCATGCCGCGATGAACCACGCGAAATGGTGCTCGCGCATAAAGGAAAAGCCTACGCCTAGCTGCTCGCTTTGAAAGGTCGAGCAGTCTTGAAGGTAATCTATCAACCCCTCTAGGCTGAGTTTTGCATCTTCATCGCATTCGCTATAGCGCACGCGGCTCTCGAATGAATACATGCTGTCCCCTTACTTTATGGCTCAGGAAAAGACGCCAGCTCGCCCGAGCCAAACCGAGGGTTCTCCTCGCTTGCTGAGTCGGACGGGTCATGGTATGAGCTCAGCCCATCGACCACGATGCGGTTCGCCGCAGGCAGCACGACGGCCTCATAACTTGCTACCGGCTCCTCATAGGTTTCGCCATCATATTCAAGCGGAACGGGGAGAGAGGGCGTGATGCGGATATGCTGGCCACGAAACGTTTCGATCTCGGGACGTCCCAGGCGATCCCCCTTGTGATCGACAATGCTTGCAATAAGGGGGCGCAGCAACCCGACGGCGTCAGCCTGCTCGAGGATGATGACTTCTAGCAGGCCGTCATCCATCCGGCTGTCGGGCACGATTTCGATGCCGGCCTGTATTTGGGTCGTGTTGGCCACAAGGCAAGAGATACCATCCCGCTCGATGGTGGTACCGTCCATATCAATAACAAAGTGCCGTACGGGCGGATGCACGTTTGAAAAAACCGCTGTGAAGTATGCCACGGCACCTAGCGTCTGCTTGCCAGCTACGGCGTCGCGCATGATCTGGGCATCAAAGCCCGTGCCCATCATGATGGAAAAGCCGCGCTTGTGCCTCGATCCGTGTATGTCAGTGAAGGTTAGCTCACCTAGGTCGGTCGATACGCAGCGCCCGACGCGGCAGGCACGGGCCAGTGCGCTCGGCTCAGCCGCAATGCCAAGGTTGAGGCAAAAGAGATTAGCCGTTCCAGAAGGAAAGACGCAGGTCAGGACATCACGATAGCGCAGTCCGTACAAAAGGGAAGAGGTGGTTCCATCCCCGCCGGACAGGACGGCCAGATCAAAGGACTCTGCATCTGCCAGCACATCGTCGGCACGTTGCCCTTCTTTGAGGATGCGCAGGACGCACTCGTCCCCTTCGTTTAAGAGGGCACGCTCGAATTCGAAGATTGCGTTCGAACCGAAACCGGATTTCAGGTTGTGGACGATCAGGCAGCGCACGAGCTCCTCCTAACTTGGCTATGATAGTGACGTGCATGCGACGCCTCAGGTGTTGCGGGCGCGCTTCGCTACAGTTCGATGGTACCCTTTCTGCCTCGTGCGGAATTGCCATCACGGGGAATCGAGAATTTTGTCCGACTACATTTTCCGCGAGGATGACCTCGCTACCTTCTGCGAACGTGCGGCTTCTTCGAAAATACTTGCCGTAGACACGGAGTTTTTGCGCGAGCGTAGCTATTACCCGAAACTTTGCCTCATACAGCTCGCGGTGCCACAAGAAGTGGCTGTCGTGGATCCTTTGCGCATCAAGAACTTGGGGGCATTGAAAGAGCTCCTTGCCAACGAGCGCATTGTGAAGATCTTTCATGCCTGTTCCCAAGACCTCGAGGTCATTCAGGACGCGCTCGGCTGCGTTCCCAAGCCTATTTTTGACACGCAGGTGGGAGCGGCGTTTCTTGGCATGCGCCAGCAGGTGGGATATGGCTGTCTTGTGGAGAGGTTCTGCGGCGTGCACCTGCCCAAAGCCGAGGCGCTCAGTGACTGGTCACGTCGGCCGCTTGACGAAGAGCAGCTTTCCTATGCGGCAGACGACGTACGCTACCTGCCGAACATATACCAGCAGATGACGAAGCAACTCGTTGAAGAGGATCGCTTAGGTTGGGTGCTGCCGGAGATGCAGGCCATCAACGACAAGGTCGCCGTTGCACGCGACCCCCAGGAAGCATACCTTCATCTCAAGCGCGTCAACTCCCTTACGCGCCGACAGCTTGCCGTTGCGCGCGAGGCATGCGCTTGGCGTGAGAAGACCGCAGCATCCCGGAACATACCAAGAAAATGGGTCGTCTCCGACGAGGTGATTATTGAGTGCTGCCGGCACGTGCCGCGTGACGTTGATCGTTTGCGTCGCATTCGTGGCACTGAGCAGCTTTCCGTCGCCGACGCAGGCTCCCTCATAGCCGCGCTCAACAAGGGCCTCTCGACAAGCCCTTCTCGCTATCCGCACTCAAAGCGCCATGAGCATCCCTCAGCTGAGACCGAAGGCGTGCTCGACTTGATGTACGCAATGGTTCGTGTCATGTCGGAGCAGACTGGCATTGCAGCGCAGCTGCTTGCGACCAGAGAAGACCTTCTTGATTTTTTGCAAGGGCGGCAGCCATGCTCATTGTCTGAGGGGTGGCGCTCAGAGCTGCTCGGCTCGCGTCTCAGGCGCTTGCTCTGTGGCGAATGTGGTCTTACCGTTAAAGACGGCAAGATTGAGGTACTCTGAGGTACGTGGGCAAATGCGTGGTTTCTCATCTGCACGCCGCTTCGGTAAACGAAGGGTGGGCGGATGGGTACAAGGGTGTCAGCCACGCAGGGGAAAGGAACCAGCATGTATATCTATGGCTTCGACGGTGCCTATTTTTTAGTTGTGATTGTTTGCCTCGCATTGGGATGGGCCACGCAAGCCTATATCAACAAAACCTATGCTCGCTGGTCGCTTGTTGATGCTTCTTCGACAGGCACCGGCGCCCAAGTTGCGCGCCGCATGCTCGATGAGAATGGCGCGTCTGCGGTTGGTATTGCGCGCACCTCGGGCCATCTCAGCGACTTTTACGATCCACGCGACAACAGGCTCCATCTCTCTGACGAGAACTATGATGGCGGCTCCGTAGCTTCTGTGGCCGTGGCCTGTCACGAGGCTGGACATGCTGTCCAGACAGCAAAGGGCTATCTGCCTGGCTGCATACGAACGGCGCTTGTGCCGGTAGTCAACATTACGCAGCGGGTATGGGGCATTCTCTTCTTCATGGGGTTTTTCTTTGAGATGGTCGGGTTCTTGCGCCTAGCTTTGGTGCTGTTTGCATTCTCGGTCATCTTCCAGTTCGTGACGCTGCCTGTGGAAATAGACGCATCGAGGCGCGCGGTTGCCTACCTTGGCCATGCAGGTATGGGGCTTGACCAACGGGGGGCCCGCAAGGTGCTGACAGCTGCTGCGCTCACCTATGTGGCGGCAGCCCTGATGTCAGTCATCCAGCTCCTGTACCTCTTTGGCCAGACGGAAAGGCGCTAGGGTGGTGAGTCGTCCAAAAAAGCAGGAAGCCCCAGAGGGCCCTCAGGAAGCCTCGCAGGGGGAGCTGTCGGAGGCGCTGTCGGTAAGCGAGGCTGTCGCCCTTGTAAAGGGCCAGGTAGACAAGCTCCCTGAGCTAGTCGTCATAGGGGAGGTCACGGGCTTTCGAGGGCCGAACGCCCGCAGCGGCCATTGCTACTTCCAGATCAAAGACGCCTCTGCTGCCATGGACGTCACGGTGTGGCGCTGGGTCTATCAAAAGCTCGGCTTCGAGCTTAGAGACGGCCTCAAGGTGCAAATGAGCGGCACCTTTGAAGTCTACGACCGTCGCGGCTCGCTTTCCTTTCATGCGACCGGCATCAAAGTGGCTGGCGAGGGGCTTTTGCGTCAGCAAGTGGCTGAGCTGGCGCGCAAGCTCGAGCGCGAAGGTCTCATGGATGCTACGCGCAAAAGGGCCATCCCCCGCTTTTGCGAGCGCGTTTGTGTTGTGACTTCCCTTTCCGGAAGTGTCATAGACGACGTGAAGCGCACGCTTGCGAGGCGCAACCCTCTCGTGAGACTTCAGGCGGCCGGATGCACGGTACAGGGTGAGGGGGCGGCCTCTTCAATCATTGCGGCACTCAGAATCGCCGCCGCGGTGCATCCCGATGCAATCTTACTTGTGCGCGGAGGCGGCTCATTTGAGGACCTCATGACGTTTAACGACGAGAGGCTGGCGCGCGCCGTCGCAGCCTGCCCTGTCCCCGTGATCACCGGCATAGGGCATGAGCCTGACACCTGCATCTGTGACATGGTTGCTGATCGCCGGTGCTCGACGCCTACAGCCGCAGCCGAGTCGGTGGCTCCAGCCATCGATGAGGTTGAGAGCCTGATGAACGAGCGTCAGCAGCGGCTCAACCAGGCGATGTCTGCCCTGCTCGCCTCCTACGAGGCGCAGGCTGAGACCTTGAGATCTTCTGCAGTCCGCTCAATCTCTTTTATCATCGCGCGGCATCGGCAGGAGCTTGGGTCTTTGGCCGCCCATCGCTGCCTCCACGACCCTATGCTCATCGTGCGCGACCGTCGAGCGAGCCTCGAGCTCACCGCAGAGCGTCTACACGGAGCAATGCCACGCATGATTGCCGCGCAGCGACAAGCCACTGACAGTGTTACCCATCGACTTCGTACTGTGGGGGAGGGCCTTTTGCGACCGTATTGCCAAGGCGTCGCTCATGCCGCCTCCACTCTCGATGCCCTGTCCCCCTTGCGTGTGCTGGCTCGCGGCTATGCCATCGTGCGCGACGAGGCTGGTCATATCGTTTCAAGCTCTCGTCAGCTCCTCGTGAACGAGGAGCTTGACATGCGCTTTGGGAACGGCTCTGCGCGAGCGCGTGTCGTACGCGTCGAACAAGGACAGGGCCCATCGAACAGCAAGACATCCGTGGGAGCTTCGGAAGGATAGCTATGGCTGATAAGGAAAAGAAGATCGAAGACATGAGTTTCAAGGAGGCATCGGTTGAGCTTGAGCAAATTGTGCGGGCGCTCGAGGCGGGGGACTTGGAGCTCGAAGACGCGCTTGCTCGCTATGCACGCGGTGTCGAGTTGTTGAAAAGCCTGCGTGAGCGCCTGTCGGCAGCGGAGCAAAAGGTGCAGGTGCTCGTTGATGAAGCTGGTGCCCAAGACACCGTGGCCGACACCACGGCAGCTCCGTCAACGGCATTTCTCGACGAGTAGTCAGGGGTTTAAGGTAAGGAGCCTTCATGTCGGATTGTATTTTCTGCAAAATTGCCAACCATGAAATTGAAAGTAGTTATGTGTACGAGGATGACAAGGTCGTTGCCTTCAAGGACCTGAACCCACAGGCGCCCGTGCACATACTGGTCGTGCCAAAGGTTCACTATGATAATCTGATAGACGATGTGCCTGCGGACGTGCTTGCCGCATTGGCTCATGCTGTGAAGGTCGTGGCACACGCGACCGGCATTGACAAGACGGGCTTCCGCGTGATTGCCAACACGGGAGACGCGGCCGGGCAGACGGTACATCACCTGCATCTGCATGTGCTGGGGGGCTGTAATCTGGGCGAGGGCCTCATACCCAGCAAGTAAGGCTATCGCAAGTAGGGCTATCATTAGGCACCGTGAGTAAATGTTGGCCGGACGTGGTCGACGGAATCCAGTGGGAGGAGTTTCATGAACGTTTTAGTTATCAATGCAGGCAGCTCTTCACTAAAGTATCAGCTGCTCGACGTGGATACGCGTGAAGTCTTTGCAAAGGGTAACTGTGAGAGGATTGGTATCGACGGCTCCTTCATCGGCCATGAAGAGCTTGGCGGCGAGAAGAAGAAGCTCGAGGTCGCCCTTCCGGATCACAAGACGGCCATGAAGCATGTCTATAAGATCCTGCAGAGCGTCGACAAGCCCGTCGACGGCATCGGGCACCGCGTCGTGCAAGGAGGTTGGTACTTCACCGAGTCCAAAGTCGTCACTGACGAAACGGTCCAATGGGTGCGTGATGTCGCCCAGCTCGCGCCTCTTCACAACTATGCTGAAGCGGACGTCATCGAGATGTGCCGCGAGCTTTTTCCGGGCGTCGGCGGCGTAATCGTGACGGACTCTGCGTTCCACTACCACATCCCGGAGCGTGCCTATCGCTATGCCTTGCCACGTGATGTAGTTGACAGGCTGCACATTCGTAAATATGGCGCTCACGGTACGAGCCATCGTTACATCTGGCGCGCCACTGACCTGTTCACGCAGCACCGCGTGCACAAGCTGGTAAGCTGCCATTTGGGCTCAGGTGCCTCAATGTGCGCAATACAAGATGGTCATGATATGGACACGACGATGGGCCTCACGCCGCTCGATGGCCTCGTAATGGGCACACGCTGCGGCTCGATAGACCCCTCGACGGTTTGCTACCTACAGCGTGTGGGGGGCTACACGGTCAATCAGGTCGACAACATGATGAACAAGCAGTCAGGGCTCCTGGCCCTCTCTGGCATCTCCTCCGACTCGCGCGACATCGAGAAGGGTGCAGACGAGGGGGACGAGAACTGCAAGATGGCACTGGAGATATTTGCCTATCGTGCGGCGCAAGAGTTCATGAAAATGACAGAGGCGATGGAAGGTGTCGATACGATGGCCTTCTCTGCCGGCATTGGCGAGAACTCTGCGCGTATGCGGGCAGATATCGTGGATCGCCTCAGCTGGTTCGGCATTAAGATCGATGCTAAGAAGAATGCAGCCCGCTCCAATGAGATCCGTGACATCTCCGCTGCTGACTCCAGGGTGCGGGTGCTGATTGTGCCCACTGACGAGGAGTATATGATCGCCCTTGACGTCAAGGAGCTCCTCGGCAAATAGCCGCTGCTTCGACAGGCCGCGTAGCAGAGATGCGCGGCCTGTTTGTGGGTGAGGTCTTCTTTAAGGAAGAAAAACATGAGAGGCTGTGGCCAAAAGGTCACGGCCTTCTTTTGTGCTGCCTTCTGTCATACAGGCACGAGGTGCAGGGCGTAGGCATAAGGTGAAAGTCCTTTGCCTGCAGCATCATTTTTGCATGAGTCTGGCCGACACTTCAGTGCTTAGCACAGCCACGCTCGCATGCCTTCCTTTGTTGGCCTTTCGTCTGGGCGAGCGTAGTGGTAGACGACGCGAAAGCCGCCTCGGGGCAAGCGCACGATGCCGCAGCGCACAAATCCGAAGCGTTTCAGCAGTGCTTGCATCGGCACATTGTCCTTGTGAGTGTCGACGCGGATGTTATTTGAGGAGTGGCAAGCCCAATCCAGCATGGTGCGGCCGATGCCCCTGCCAGAGTGCAGCACGGCAAAACGGTGAATGACGAAATAGTCGAACTTGTTGAGCCACTGGCCTTCTTCGAGGACCCGATAATAGGGCTCAGGGCCTGGCTCGAAATCGAAGCAGCCGACGACCTTCCCCTCGTCTGTGCATACGAATTGGGTTCCGCGCCGTATATCGCGCTTGGCATCGCGACGGCCGGGATAGTCTGCAGTCCATTGGTGGGGGTTGCCGCTTTCGGACATGAAGAGCCGCGCGGCATCGAAGATATCCGAGATGGCATCGAGGTCCCCCTTTTCGGCTGATCTGATTTCCACGAGAACTCCTTTCAGGAAGAAAATAGAGTGCGATATACTGAATCATACGTTTGATATATGGTGCTTTCGCTAAAAAAGTAGACGGGAGAAGTGTACCCATATGACTGGAATTACGCGTCGTGAAGCCCTTGCCTTGTTTGGAGGTGCTTCTGGTGCGGTGGCCCTTGCGCTTACAGGCTGCGGCAGTAG
>DHPN01000027.1:79877-87502 GCA_002407925.1 Atopobiaceae bacterium UBA5363 | reverse complement strand
CAGGCGAACTCAGGCAAAACAGCCCAGCAATACTCGTTCACCATGACGAGCACGCCAGATGATTTGCTTCCTTCTGTGATAAAGGGGGATCTTGACGTCGCGCTCGTACCTGCAAACGCAGCATCTGTGCTCTACAACAAGACAAATGGTGCTGTCTCAGTAATTGATGTAAATACCCTTGGTGTGCTTTCTGTGGTTACGGGTGACACGAGCGTAAGGGACTTTTCATCGTTGGCAGGGCGTACAGTCTATTTGACCGGCAAGGGAGCCTCCCCTGAGTATGTGATGAACTACCTGTTGTCCGCCGCTGGGATTGCCGAACAGGTGACGCTCGAGTTTAAGAGCGAAGCCGAGGAGGTCGTCTCTGAGCTGGCGAACGACGCAACTGCCGTGGGCGTCTTGCCGCAACCGTTCGTGACGGTTGCCACAACGAAGAACAGCAATCTCGTCGCCGCGATCGACTTGAATGACGTATGGGACGCGACCGTCACTGACGGCTCAAAGCTCGTGATGGGCGTCACTGTCGCGCGTAACGATTTCATGCAGGCGAACGCGGATGTCATCGATCAGTTTCTGGAAGATCACAGCGCATCAGTGGATGAGGCGAACACCGATCCAGACGAGGTAGCGCCGATGGTCGTATCCGCAGGCGTTCTCGACAACGAGCAAATCGCCGCAAAGGCAATCCCGGGATGTCACCTCGTGTGCACGACCGGCTCTGACATGCAAGACGAGCTGGCTGGTTATCTCAGCATCCTTTACAATCAAAACGCCTCCTCAGTAGGTGGAGCCTTGCCTGCTGACAACTTCTACTATCTTGGCTAAGACTGTCAAGGCAGGCAGCCACGCGGGCGTCCGCAAGGCCTTGTCCTGTCTGCTGTGGCTGGCAATTTGGCAGATTGCCAGCATGAAAGTGGGCAGCGAGCTTCTGCTTGCCAGCCCGCTGGCGACCTTCACGCGTCTCTTGCAGCTTGTCGTGAAGCCTCGCTTTTGGGAGGTCGTGGGCTTTTCCGCCTCGAGGATCATAGGGGGCTTCCTGCTCGCCTTCTTAGTGGCAATTGTCGCAGGAGCTTGTGCCCAGCGCTGGAGGGTCGTCAGTGATGTGCTGGCTTTGCCGGTCGCCCTTCTTCGCAGCACCCCTGTCGTCTGCATTGTGGTTATTTTGCTCATGTGGTTTGGCTCACGCTCTGTGTCGGTGGTGTCCGTCTTCTTGATGGCCTTTCCGGCTGTCTATTACTCTGTGCGTGAGGCTCTCACTGCGGTCGACAAGAAAGTCGCTGAGATGCTCAGTGTCTTCGACGTGGGTGGCCTGCGCCGCGCGCTCGCCCAGACATGGCCCGAGATGCTGCCGTTTCTTATTGCAACAAGCCATAGCGTCTGCGGCATGAGCTGGAAGGCCGGCGTGGCGGCCGAGCTTATCGGAACTCCCCTCGGCAGCATAGGGGAGCGCATTTATCAGGCAAAGCTTCTGCTTGAAACAGGGGATGTTTTCTCTTGGACGATTGCCATCGTTTCATTCGCGGCTTTGTTTGAGCGCCTTTTCGTAAAGCTGCTGAAGCTGTCTGGGAAGTTGACGCTTGCCCTTGCCGTTCAAGGCTGCGGCAGAGGAACCTCCTTGCAGGTGTGCCGAGGCGCCGGCATCAAACTTGCTGATGCCTCTATTGGCTATCCCGGAAAGGTCGTGCAGCAGCACCTCAGCATCTGCCTTCCCGCAACAAGCCGGTGCTGCCTCGTTGATCCGTCAGGTGCTGGCAAAACGACCTTCTTCCGCACGGTGTTAGGGCTGCAACCGCTGCTTGCAGGCAATATCGGCAGCTGCACAGACGATCGGAACATGCGCATGGCAGCTGTATTCCAAGAAGCGCGCTTGATTGAGGCCATGGACGCTTATGACAACGTCGTGCTGGCGGCAGGCCCTGCTTGTGACGGCTCCCACGCTGAAGTGCTTCTTCGCGGGCTTCTTCCCGCCGAAGCCCTCACGGTGCCTGTCAAGCAGCTCTCAGGGGGGCAGAGGCGGCGTGTCGAGCTCGTGCGCGCACTTGCCGCCCCGTGTGATCTCATTGTCCTTGACGAGCCTTTTGCGGCGCTTGATGACACGACGCGACATAATGCGTGTAACGTGCTGAGCCGGGAGCTGCGTGGCCGCACCTTGCTGATGAGCTCGCATAGCAAAAAGGATGCTAGGCTGTTGCACGCCTCTTGCATGACACTTGCTGCGATGCAGCACAGAGGCTAGTGCCTTTCAGAAGAGAAAGACAGGCAAGCAAACAGGGGTCGCGCCTAGCCAGTCACGTGTTTGGTGGGTCAAATAGTGCATTTCGCCGAGTTCTGAGGCGCTTTTTTCCTCTCTCTTCTGTTGAGAGACTAGAGTTGTATGGTTGTATGACACACCAAAACAAAAGGAGGGGCAATGGCATCATCTATGGTGTCTGACAATACCAAGGGAATCGCATCAGAACTCGCTCCTTTTGGCTTGAGCCTCACACATCCGCATCTCGTCGTTGACTGCGCACCAGCGGCTCTTGTCGAGCAGGCGCTTACGCGCTATGAGGGAACGCTCTCCAGCACCGGGGCACTTTGTGTCAAGACAGGCGCCTATACGGGCAGATCCCCTGAAGATCGTTTTATTGTCGATACCCCTGACGTCCATGACAACATCGCATGGGGGACGGTCAACAAGCCCTTTGCCCCAAAGGACTTTGAGCGCATCAAAGACGCAATTGTAGCCTATCTCAATGACCGCGATGAGGTTTTCGTCGAGCATTGTCTGTCAGGAGCTCTTCCTGCCCACTCACGCAAGTTTCTTCTTGTTTGTGAGCGCGCGAGCCAAGCGCTTTTCGCCCATCAGCTCCTCGTACGGCCAGAGAACCTTCATTCTGGCGCTTTTGGAGAGGCAGATTTTGCCCTTCTTGCAGCGCCGGGACTCAGCTTGGATGCCGAGAAGTTCCATACGCACTCAGAGGCGGTCGTTCTCATAAATTTTCAGCAGCATATTATCCTCATTGCAGGCACCGGCTATAACGGTGAGATTAAAAAGTCCATCTTCTCAGTGATGAACTATCTGCTTCCGGTAGAAGATGGCGTCTTGCCCATGCATTCCTCTTGCAACGTTGATCCCCAAAATGGGTCGACAGCTGTTTTTTTTGGGCTCTCGGGAACCGGCAAGACGACGCTTTCCGCCGATCCACGACGCCTGTTGGTGGGCGATGATGAGCATGGCTGGAGCGACCAAGGCGTTTTCAATTTGGAGGGTGGCTGCTATGCAAAATCCATTCGCATCTCTGCTGAAAGTGAGCCCGAGATATTCCAAGCAATCCGCTTCGGGGCCGTCGCCGAAAATGTCGTGATTGACCCTGTGACGCGAGTAGCTGACTACTTCGATGTGAAATACACTGAAAACACGCGTGTAGCCTATCCCATCAACTACATTCCAAATGCTCGCGTCTGCGGCTATGGCGGCACTCCTGAGGTTGTGATCTTTCTTACCGCCGACGCGTTTGGCGTTTTGCCGCCGCTCGCGCGTTTGACGATCAAAGCCGCCATGTACCAGTTCGTCTCTGGCTTCACGAGCAAGGTCGCTGGAACTGAGCGGGGCATTACAGAGCCGGTCCCCACCTTCTCGTCGCTTTTTGGCGAGCCGTTCATGCCCCTTGACCCACTGCGCTATGCCGACATGTTCGGAAAGCGCATGCAGTCTGCAAAGACGCGTGTCTACCTTGTCAATACAGGATGGACGGGTGGTCCGTACGGAGTGGGGGAGCGCATCAAGCTCGGCTATACGCGCAAGATGGTCAATGCTGCGCTGGACGGATCTGTGGAGAGGTCCCAAGGGTTTCGCCATGACAGCACTTTTAACGTGGATGTGCCGGTAGCAATCGACGGCGTCCCTTCCGAGCTCCTCGATCCTAAGGCCACGTGGAAGGACGCGCAGGCATATGACCGGCAGGCTGCGCGGCTTGCCGAAATGTTCATTAAAAATCAACAGCAGCGTTTCCCGAATATGGATCCGGATATCATCGCGGCAGGACCGCAGCTCAATTAGCGCCACCACTTCGCACATGGCCGCCTACCGCGTTGTTGCCGTGCCAGATCTCAGCCGCGTGCGCGCAAATGCGGGTAAGGGAGAAATATAAACAAAAAAGCGAGATGAGCTACGTGCTGCTGCACGACTCATCTCGCATGCCAACACCACAGTGAGATAGTTGTCTCTACGCTAGCTGCTGCGCTTGGAAAGCGGTGATTGCCACAACGCCCACAATGTCGCTTGCGCTACAACCACGGCTGAGGTCGTTTACCGGCTTAGCGATGCCCTGCAGGATTGGACCGTAGGCCTCTGCCTTGCCAAGGCGCTGCACAAGCTTGTAGCCAATGTTTCCGCTCTCTAGGTCAGGGAATATGAGGACATTGGCCGTGCCCGCGACATCAGATCCCGGCGCCTTGAGCGAGGCAACGCCCTTGTCCAGGGCAGCATCGAGCTGCAGCTCACCATCAGCTGCAAGCTCAGGAGCCCTCTCGTTCACAAGCTTGATGGCTGCGCGCACCTTATCGGCCGAATCCCCCTTCGCAGATCCCTTCGTGGAGTAGGAGAGCAAGGCAACCTTGGGCTCGGTCCCCATAAACTGTTTCCAAGACGCGGCTGAGGCAATCGCGATGTCTGAGAGCTGGTCAGCATCTGGATCAATGTTGAGGCCGATGTCAGAGAAGATGAAGTTGCCATCTTGACCGTATGCGCAGTCAGGAACGCATATGACCATGAAACCTGAGACGAGCTTCGTCCCTGGGGCAGTCTTCAGAATTTGCAGGGCTGGGCGTAGCGTGTTTGCCGTGGAGTGGCAAGCGCCAGACACAAGACCGTCGGCATTTCCCATCTTGACCATCATAGTGGCGAAGTACGTGTTGTCCTTGACCTGCTCGCGTGCCTGGTCGAGCGTTACGCCCTTCTTGGCGCGCAACTCAGCGAACTTTTCAGCATAGGCTTCGGCACGATCGCTTTTCTTGGGATCAATGACGCGCACACCCTCGACGTGAATGCTTTTCGGATCTCCGAGGATAATGAGGTTTGCAAGCCCTTCAGCTATGATTTGCTTGGCAGCCGCTATTGTGCGGGGGTCTTCTCCCTCGGGCAAGACAATAGTTTTTTTGTCGGCTTTAGCAGCTGCTTTCATGCGCGCAAGAAAATCGCTCATCGACGCTCCTTCTTCTTTGTCCATTCTTCCCTGCGGCATCTCTCTTGGTCTTTTGATGCCGTTCTCACATCATTATAGAGAGCCCGCAGCCTCTCGTGCTAAAATCGGGCAGATATCGGGTGTCGGTTTGTGCCTATGCCCGATTCCTTCGTGTCCTTGCCTGAGGGCGGGATGAAACGACAAGACGAGATCGCAGCCCGGTGGGTCTGCGGCATCTCGCGAGAGGAAGACGATGAGTATCACAAACGGCTTACCTGCTGGATTTAACCCTGATAACTATAGGGCCATCGTCGTGGGAGCAGGTTACGCGGGAGCCGTCTGCGCGCGCAGGCTTGCCGAGGCCTGCGGATACAAGGTCGCCGTCTTGGAGCGTCGCAACCACATTGCGGGCAATGCCTACGACCGGCTAGATGACGCCGGCATCTTGGTGCACCAATACGGCCCACACATCTACCATACCTCCAGCGAGCGCGTCCACACCTTCCTTTCCCGCTTCACCGACTGGACTGACTACCAGCATAAGGTGCTTGCAAATGTTCATGGGACGCTGATGCCGGTGCCATTTAACCATCGCTCACTCAAGCTGGCCTTTGGGGAGGAGAAAGGCGAGCGCCTCTACCAGAAATTAGTTGCGACCTTTGGTGAAAATAAAAAAGTTCCCATCATGGAGCTTCGTGAAAAAAATGACCCTGAACTTACTGAGGTAGCTGATTACGTGTATGAGAATGTATTTCTTCACTACACAATGAAGCAATGGGGAAAGACTCCCGACCAAATTGACCCTTCTATCACGGGCCGCGTTCCCATCTTCGTAGGTGATGATGACCGGTATTTTCCCACAGCGCCTCATCAGGGTATGCCTGCCGAGGGCTACACGAAGCTCTTCGAGCACCTGTTTGATCATGATCTGATCCAAGTATTTCTCGATGTGGACGCAAGAGACATACTGTCAGTCTCCGACACGCGCATTGTGGTGGCCGGCAAGCCCTACGGTGGTGAGGTCATCTATACGGGGCCTCTTGACGAGCTGTTCGGGATGGACTTAGGGGCGCTGCCCTACCGTACGCTTGACATGCACTTCGAGACGCTCAACCAAGACAAGTTTCAGCCGGTCGGCACGGTCAACTACACAACGAGCGAGGACTTCACGCGCATTACTGAGTTCAAGAACATGACCGGCCAGGTCATGCCCGGCAAGACGACCATTATGAAGGAATATCCCGGCCCCTATGTTCCAGGCAGTGGCCAGACTCCTTATTACGCGATTCTTGAGGATAAGAACCTCGAGCTGTATCGCGCGTATCGCAAACGCGTCGAAGCGCTGCTCAACTTTCATGTGGTAGGTCGCCTCGCGGAGTACCGCTATTACGATATGGATGGCGTCGTGGCGTCGGCGCTCAAGCTTTCTGACGATATCATCAAGGCGAACAGATAGGTGGGCAAACACGCCGCGGGAGATCAAAAAAATGCCTGATATGCAGAAAACAATCACCTTCGGGATACCCTGCTATAACTCTTCCGAGTATATGGACCATTGCATCAGCTCCATTCTGGATGGCTCCGGCCATGCCGACGATGTTGAGATTGTCATTGTGGATGATGGGTCAACGAAAGACGACACGCTTGCAAAAGCGCAGGAGTGGCAACGTCGCTATCCGCAGATAATACGCACAGTGCACCAAGAAAACGGCGGGCATGGCATCGCGGTACTGAAGGCCCTGTCTGAGGCGACAGGCGTCTACTTCAAAATCGTTGACTCAGACGACTGGCTTGATGGCGCTGCTCTCGCCGTGCTGCTCCATAAGCTTCGTCGCTTCATTGAGTTCAAGACGCGCGTGGATCTCGTTATCGCAAATTACGTATACGAGCACGTCGAAGACAATAAGCAAACAGTCGTCGACTACCGCATGGCGCTGCCGCGCAACAAAATAATAACGTGGGACAAGATCGGGCACTTCAACCTCACGCAGAACTTGCTCATGCATTCGCTGTGCTATCGCACTGACATCTTACGCGATGGGGGAATACCCCTGCCCCCGCACACGTTTTATGTGGACAACATCTACGCCTATGTCCCGCTGCCGCGCTGTCGCACGCTGTATTACCTTGATGTCGACCTCTATCGCTACTTCATCGGCCGCGATGACCAGTCGGTCAATGAAAAGGTCATGATTAGCCGCGTTGACCAGCAGCTCCGCATCACGCGCATCATGATGTATGCATATCATCTGTACGATGACGTCGAGCCCCTTGAGCTACGCAACTACATGCTCGGCTACTTCGAGCTGATGATGGGCGTCAGCTCGATTTTCTCGAAGCTCTCAGACGCCCCTGACGCGGAGAAAAACCTTGAGGAGCTTTGGGAGGAGCTGCGCTCCTACGATCATCGCATGTACATGCGCGCTCGCCATGGACTCATAGGAGAGTCGATGAATTTCC
>DHPN01000027.1:41612-79634 GCA_002407925.1 Atopobiaceae bacterium UBA5363 | reverse complement strand
CATGTGCTGTGCCTATTTTCTCTTGTCTAGGCTGCACGCCGCCTCAAGCCCAAAGGCCCCCTTTGCCTGCAAGACGGCGTCGACGATGGCTTTTTCAAGAGCTCGAGTGGAGAGTGCGCCGACGACGTCTGGCGGCACTTCCAGCTGCCCTGTCGCCATCACGAAGATCGCGTCGCCGTCATTGGTTGTGTGGGTCGGCCGTATCGCATGCGCATAGGCATCTGCTGACATCTGAGCGACTTTGGTCGCCTGCGCCTTCGTGAGACGCGCGTTTGTGACAATGCAGCTGATAGTCGTGTTAGATCGTGGACCCATGTGACTTCGCGCAAACTGAGGCTTGAGCTGTGAGCGCAGCAGAAACCCTACGCTGTTCATGAACGTCCCATCATCAGCAAGCGTGCCTGCCAATATAGTGCCGCTCTGAGGGTCGACCACATCTCCGAGAGCGTTGACTGCGGCGACGGCACCACAGATGAGGCCTCCTGCCGTTTGCACATTTTCACCTAAGCCGCTTTTCATGCAATGGGCGCTTCCGGCAACCTTTCCCACCGTGCAGCCCGCACCTGCGCCGACATTGCCACGCTCAAGCGGCCTTTGGGCATTATCAAAGGCAGTTTGTACGGCTTGGGTGCCATCTTTTGCTGTCGGGCGAACATCTGGGGCCCCGCAGCCGAGGTCGAACACGCAGGCTCCGGTGACGATGGGGACAACGCCAACGCCCACATCGACGCCGATGCCTCGTCGCTCAAGTTCCTCGGCGACGCCACAACTCGCTGCTAGCCCAAAGGCTGAGCCTCCGGAGAGAACGACCGCATCGATCGTCTGCACCGTCTCCTCCGGCCTCAGCAGGTCAGTTTCGCGTGTGGCAGGAGCACCCCCGCGCACATCGACAGCTCCTGTCGCCCCAGCAGGGCAGACGATTACCGTGCAGCCTGTGCCGGCCTTGGTATGCGTCGTATGACCCGCATAGATTCCTGGAATTTGCGTGATGGAGGAAAGCGTGTGATCTGTCATGTTCTTCTTCCAAAGGGGAGTTGCCACTGTGTTGGATCAAAACCAGAAGCGAGATGGATCCTCAAGGCTCTGCTGCACACGTTTGATTTGGCGCAGAAGCTGAGCGATGGGCAAGCCGACAACATTGTAAAAGTCGCCTTGGATGCCGCGCACAAGACGTCGGCCGCGACCTTGGATGCCGTAGCCGCCTGCCTTGTCAAAAGGCTCGCCCGTCGAGATATACCAAGCAATCTCTTTATCTGAGAGCTCGAAGAACTCGACATCCGTTGTTTCGTAGAAGCTGCTCTCGGCAACACAGCCCGGCATGGGATTGCCATCGACAAGCAAGCAGACTCCTGTGCTGACGTGATGCCACGCGCCTGAGAGGCGGCGTAGCATCCGACGGGCCTCATCAGCATTCCCAGGCTTGCCAAAGGTTGTGCCATCATCTGTCCAGACGATCGTGTCCGCTGCGATAAGCGTCTGGCCGGCCGCTGCCTCTCGATTGTCCCTGTGGGCAGCCTTGGCCTTCTCGACTGCAAGGCGCTCCACATAGGCGACTGGCGGCTCATGCGCATGTCGGGACTCATCAATATGCGCCGGATGTACTTCGATTTGAAAGCCCTCAGCGCGCAAAAGCTCTGCACGCCGGGGTGAGGCAGATGCAAGGATCATAGCAACAGGCACCTCTTGGAGGCTTTACGCAGCCCTCACCTTGAATGGGCATAAGCTGCAAAAAACGGGGCCACCTTGCGTGGGTGGCCCCTTTATTAGGCGGACGTATGCAAGCTGCCCGCTAGTCAATCTCAATGGCGGAGACAGGGCAGTTGTCAGCAGCCTCCTGAGCGCTGTCTTCTGCGTCCTCGGGGACCTCGTCTACGATGGCATGGGCCTGTCCGTCATCGCCGACCTCAAAGACGTCAGGGCAAGTGCCCTCGCACATGCCGCAGCCGATGCAATCTTCGTTCACAGTTGCCTTCATGATGCTTCCTCTCAGTTTTCAATGCTCATCCGGACCCCCTGTTCGGATGCCAATATACTCTTTGTACACTATCATGGCTTCTTGCGCCACTATCACAAGGCAAAAAAATTCTCTTCGCCCTGCAGCCACGCAGCGCATTCTATCACAGAGTCTTTTGATGTAAATATGCGCCTGAGCCATGAGCGACTGCTATGAGCAGTATTATAGATAAAGCCTCATAATGGGCTTTTTCTTCGTTCTTCTGAGAACTTCCTTGAATCCAATCTTTTCATAGACAGCTGGCAGTCCGGTCCAAAGGAAGGCATCAGGTACGTGATCACTGTATGGCGTGCTTGGATAGGCCTCAACTATATGGGCTTGGTTTGCCCTGGCGAATTCCACAGCCTCTCGTATCAACTCTGAGGAGAGGCCTTGCCGCCTATGAGGTTTATCTATGAACAGACAAGTAATTGACCAGACTGGCTGATCATCCACTTTTTGGAGCGACTTCGATTTTGCCAGACGCCTATATGCTTCCCGTGGGGCGACCGCACACCAGCCGATAGCCTTGCCATCGACATAAGCCAAGACGCCGGCTGGCTCACCTGCGTCCACAATACTCTTCATGGAGCGTTTGTTGGGTTCGCCCTTTCCGGATTCGAACTCAGCTTTTTCAACCCTCCATAGCATGCACCAGCAGCCGCCGCACGCCCCTCTTTTCCCAAACAGGAGCTCGAAGTCCTCCCACCTGGCTCGGCTCAGCGGGTAGACCTTCAAATCCATCTCATTGTTTGCGTACATCAGCATATAGTTGGCTTCCCTCGCAGACGTGGCCATGGGCAGCGGTCATAATGCACGCTGGCGCCGTTAGCTGCCTTGTAATGTCACGGTCTTCTTACCCTTGACATCAATACTATCGTTTCAACATGGAAGGTCTGCGGAAAGAGGTCGACGGGAATCATCTGCGCCACCTCAAAAGAGCCCTGTGCGCGAAAGCGCGCAAGATCGCGTGCCAGCGTCGCGGGATCACAAGAGATATAGGCGATAGAGCGACAGCTTTGATCAGAGAGCTTTTGGATGACAGCCTCACTAAGACCCGCACGTGGTGGATCCACCACGACGAGGTCTGCCTCCGTATCAGGAAACTCGCGACCCGCATCTCCGCCAATTACGTCGACGTTGTCCAGATGTGCGGACGAGAGGTTGCGCCTGAGATCACGCACCGCGGGCCCAAAAGACTCTACGGCAGTGACAAAGCTTACTTGGCGGGCAAGCGGCAGCGTGAAGGTCCCAGCCCCACAGTAGAGGTCCATGACCTCATCGTCCTTCCCAGGCTGTAGCAGCTCGAGCATGATCTGTATCAGACGATTGGCGCCAGCCGTGTTCACTTGGAAGAAGGAGGGCGCAGAAAAGGCCATGCGCTGGCCTGCAACCCGCTCTTCCCAGCATCCCTTGCCGTACAGCACCTCTATGCCGCTTACGCGGCGTGCTTTTTTCGAGCCCTTCATGAGGACCCGCACCGCTGAGCTTGCATGAGTTGCCTCTTTGAGCACCTTGGCCGCCTGCGCTCGTGGAAAGGCGCCCGGCTTGCCCCAAAGGGCGACCTCCAGGTCATGCGTTCCGAAGGAGGCGCGAATCCCCACACGCTCAATTCCTAGATCGCTAGAGCCTGAAAGGTACGCTAGAGCGCCTGAGACGGCTTTCACGGCAGACGAGTGTCGTGCATTGAGGAGGGCACACGAGGGCACGCGAACGATTTGGCCTTGGTCTGACGTGTGCATGCCAACGATTGCCTTCTTGCCACCAAAAGCGTAGGCAAGCTCGACCTTGTTTCTGTAGCCCCAGGGCGCGGACGGCGCCTCGCAGCCACGCACGAGGTGATCGGCCGCATCAGGGTCAAAATGCCCGATATGCACAAGGGAGCTGATGACCGCAGCACGCTTTGCCGCGAGCTGGGCGTCGCGCGAGAGGCTAGCCCATGGGCAGCCTCCGCAGACGCTTGCATAGGGGCACAGAGGCTTGACGCGTGACGGAGACGCCTCAAGGACGCGCACGACGCGCGCCCTATCAAAGGAGCCTCCCGTGGAGATGATGTCTGCCTCTATGACATCTCCTGGCACGGCATGGCTTACAAAGACGGCCTTGCCGTCCTCGCGATGGGCTATGGCATCGGCGCCGTAGGCCATGCGCTCGACAGAAAGTTGCATGGTCATGCTCATTGGCCTCCGAACAGCATCTTGAAGCCCTCGCCAATCAGCCCAAGCGCCCGCTGGAGACGACCTCTCCTCGGAGCCTCAACTCCAGTAGCTTTAGAGTTTGGCACAGAGGTGGGAAAGGAGGAGGCCTTCGGCCTCGTCGCGCTTGGCGCCTTGTGCACAGCGGCACGCTCCGCGGAGGTGGGCGACCGATGTTTGTGGGAGGCGCTTTGCGCGTCGGCGGCCTCAGTGGCGCGCTTGTATGCGCGCACCTCGAGCTGCGCCTGCGCGTCTATCCTCGGTTCGTCGGCTTTGATGGGAATCTTCTCCCAGGTGCCAGCGGCAGTCAGCTGGCGAGCCTTCACGTTGTCAGCAAGCTGCAGGTCCATGTAGGTAGTGACCAGCTTGCGGCAGGTTGGGTCCAGCACAGGGTAGGCGATTTCGACGCGGCGCTCGGTATTTCGCGTCATCATGTCAGCGCTTGAGAGATAGATGGTGTCAGCGTCGACGCCAAAGGAGTACACGCGCGCATGTTCCAGAAAGCGGCCGACGATCTGTCGTACGATGAGGCCGTCCGTCTTACCCGGCACCCCCGCTTTTATGCAGCAGATCCCGCGCACGATCATCACGATGTGCACGCCTGCCTCACATGCCTCGGAGATCTTGTCAATCACGTCACGGTCGGTGAGGGAGTTCATTTTCATGAAGGCGCTCGCTGGTTTGCTCGCGCGCGCCTTCTCTATCTCTCTGTCCAGACCGCTCATCACAAGAGGTTTCAAGCTTGTCGGTGCTACGCCAAGATAGCGATAAGTTCCTTGGAGGTTGCCCAGTGAAAGGTTGCGGAAGAAGAGATTTCCGTCTTCTCCAATGCCGGGATGTGCTGTCAGGAGCATGAAATCCGAATAGAGTTCAGCCGTTTTCTCGTTGAAGTTGCCAGTGCCGAGACAGGTGATGCGGCTGATGGCACCCTTGTCGTGATAGATGATCTGGCATATCTTGGAGTGGACCTTAAAGCCTTCCTGCCCGTAGATGACGGTGCAGCCGGCGTCTTCGAGGCGCTCAGCCCAGTCGATGTTGTTTTGCTCGTCGAAGCGTGCGCGAAGCTCCATGAGGACGGTGACGTCCTTGCCGTTTTCCGACGCCGCGATAAGCGACTCGCACAGCTTTGATCGCTTGGCGACGCGGTAGAGCGTGATTTTTATCTGGATGCAACTATCATCGACGGAGGCTTCGTGGATGAGGCGCAAAAGCGGATTCATGCTTTCGTAGGGATAAAAGAGCAGGATGTCGCCAGCATCTACCTGTTCCCTCATAGGACGCCTGGGATCGACCATCGGGGAGGTTTGTGGCTGGAACGGGTTGTAAAGAAGCGTGGCCCGTGTGTCTGCAGGCAGGTGTTCTTCGAGAGAGTAAACATAGCCTAGGTCGAGCGGCATCCTCACGTGGAAGACACGCTTTTTTGAGAGACCTATCTCAGCCAAGACAAACTTCTCGAGCTCCTTTGGCAGTGCGCCTTGGACTTCGAGGCGCACTGGCTGAAGGCGCTGACGGAGCTTAAGCACCCGCTTCATGTGCTGTCTGTAGTCCTCTTCCTCGCCCACGCCCTCGCCGTCAGGGTCTATATCAGCATTGCGTGTGATGCGTATCGTGGCAGAGGTGGTGGGGACATACTCGCCGAAGAGCTCGGAGAGATGGTCGCGGATGACGTCCTCGATGAGCGTGTAGCGCCACAGCTCCTTGGCAGCAGGCAGCTCGACGACGCGCGGTAGGGCACTCGGCACCTCCACGATTCCGAGCATGCCAGTCTCTTCGGGGCCGTTGAGAGAGCAGGTGACATAGAGTCGCCCGTTGCGCAAATTGGGAAAGGGGTGGCGCGGGTCAACTATCTGTGGGGAAATGATGGGTGCGACCTGTTGCAAGAAGAATTTGTTAGCAGCTGAGCGGTCTGCGTCGCTCATATCATCAATTTTAAGGCGCTCTAGCCCACGCGTCGCGAGCTTCGACTCAATCTGGTCAAGCGCGCGCTGCTGCTTGCTGACGTAGTCGGGCAAGACAGCAAATATCGCCTGCAGCTGCTCCGCTGGCGTCTCGTTGGACTTGTTGTCTTTCGGTTGATGTTTGAGTAGCGTGAGGTCTGACAGGCCGCCTATGCGTATCATGAACCATTCATCGAGGTTGGATCCAAAAATAGAGACAAACTTGAGCCGCTCGAACAGCGGGACCGTCTCATCGAATGCCTCGTCAAGCACGCGGTCGTTAAAGCGTAGCCACGAAAGCTCGCGGTTTTGCGTGTAGGAGAAGTCAAGCTCTTCTTCGGAGGTACGAGGAGTTTCACCCTTATGATCGTCTGTTTGTCCTGCATCCATCTTTTCGGCCATAAAAGGGTCCCTTCTTTCGGTACACAGCATGATTACATTCTATATCAGTAAGCTGTCAGCATTTTCGGTGGTAGACGTAAGCAGTGTGTATGTGATAGCTCATGAATAGTTGTTACAAGTTCTGATTTTAACTTACACGATATGCATATAATATCAAATAAAAACAATAAAATTTAATATTGAAAGACGTTAAGACATAAAATTTTATATTTTTAGGTGCAATAAGTTGTTTGACAAATAGAACCAAACTTTTTTTTCTTATTTTTATAAAATACCAGATAAACTGTTATATTTTAATAAATAGCGCTGCTCTTTTTAGCATCTGGGTACCGTTTATGGTAACTTTAATGCCGTTCGAAAGACAGCTTTTTGCAACTGATTTAGTACTACTAATTATTGGATATAGTAAGAATTGTGGTTATAGTGAATGTCAGTGGTAGGCAACTAGGACCACGCGTCATTCAAATCATATAAAGTGCTGCATGCCGGCATGAAAGGAGAAAAAGGCACTATGTTCAAAGGACTGAACGTCCACAGTGAGATTGGTCCGCTGAAAAAGGTTATGCTCCATCGTCCGGGTGAGGAGCTGCTCAATCTTACACCAGGCGATCTCGAGCGGCTTTTGTTTGATGACATCCCTTTCCTAGAGATTGCACAAACAGAGCATGACCGGTTCGCCGAGATTCTTCGCGAGCAGGGTGTGGAAATTCTCTATCTTGAGAAGCTCACGGCTGAGGCCCTTGATGCTCATTCGGGTGCTCGTGAAGAGTTTACACAGGAATGGTTGAAAGAAAGTGGTTTGCGCGGCAAAACCGCTACAAAAGTCGTTAAAGAGTATATGGACTCTATCGCTGATACCAAGGCTTTTGTCGATAAGTCAATCGCCGGTATTCGCCGTGATGAAGTAGCACTGCCTGCTCTTCACGGAGGTTCTTTAGCTGAACTTGTTGGCGTTGACAAAGATTCTGAGACTGATCTTCTTGTTGATCCTATGCCTAACACCTATTTCACGCGTGATCCATTTGCAATTGTGGGACATGGTGTGAATCTCAACAAGATGTTCTCTGTGACGCGTAATCGCGAGACACTCTACGGTAAATACATCTTCAAGTATCATCCAGACTACAAAAACTCACCCCTTTGGTATCGTCGCGATGCAGCTTTTCATACTGAGGGTGGAGACGTGCTGAATCTCTCAGCACACAAGCTTGCTATTGGGATTTCCCAGCGTACGCAGGCAGCCGCTATTGATAAGCTCGCTGAAAACATATTCTGGGGTGAGCATGCTAGTGAGTCTGAGATCAAGGAGATCTACGCGTTTAATATCCCTGTCTCGCGTGCTTTCATGCATCTTGACACGGTATTCACGCAAGTTGATGTCGACAAGTTTACAATTCACCCAGCGATTATGGGTACTTTGCAGGTCTTCAAGCTCACAAAGGGTACTGCAGAAGGTCAAGTCAAGATAGAAGAAATGAATGATAGCCTTGAGCGCATCCTTGCTAAGGCTCTTGATCTTGAATCCGTGCAGCTACTTAAATGTGGAGCCGGGGACCCGGTGGCAGCTGCTCGTGAGCAGTGGAACGATGGTTCCAATACGCTTTGTGTTGCCCCTGGTAAGATCTGTGTCTATCAGCGCAACTCTGTTACCAATGATTTTCTTTATAAACAGGGCCTCGATCTCCTTGTTATTCCCTCGGCTGAACTTTCACGTGGCCGTGGTGGCCCTCGCTGCATGAGCATGCCCTTCTGGCGTGAGGACCTGTAGGGAGTTTTGTACGTGTACAATTTGGGTGCTGAGAGGCGGCTTTGTCACAGTTGTGTCGTGTCGCCTCGATGCCTGTTTGGGTATCGCTGGCGGATGGCCGCTTCGATATAGATGTATGTGATAGAAGTCAATCGGAAGGAATTACACATGGGTGTTAGCATTTCCGGACGCAGTTTCCTTAAGCTTTTGGACTTCACCCCCGCCGAGATCAACTACCTACTCGACCTCTCAGCTGAGTTTAAGCGTATGAAGCGTGCGGGCATTCCCCATCGCTACCTTGAGGGCAAAAACATCGTCTTGCTGTTCCAAAAGACCTCTACGCGCACACGCTGCGCCTTTGAGGTAGGAGCTTATGATCTTGGTATGGGAGTTACCTACCTTGATCCTAACTCCTCCCAGATGGGACACAAAGAGTCTACCGAAGATACTGCCCGTGTCTTGGGCCGTATGTTTGACGGTATCGTGTATCGCGGCTTCGATCAGTCCCAAGTAGAAGAGATCGCACAAAAAAGCGGAGTGCCGGTCTGGAATGGGCTTACTACTGAGTTTCACCCCACCCAGATGCTTGCCGACATCTTGACAGCACGCGAGGAGTTTGGTGATCTGAGGGGCAAAAAGCTTACCTTTTTCGGAGATGCCTGCAACAATGTTGCCAACTCCTTGATGGTTGTCTGTGCCAAGCTCGGCATCAACTTCTGTGCCTGCGGCCCCGCCGCGCGTATGCCACATGCTGATCTTGTTGCTACCTGCAAGGCAATAGCTGCTGAAAATGAGTGCAGCATCACCCTTACCGAGGATCCCCATGAGGGAGCCAAGAACTGCGATGTCGTCTATACCGATATCTGGGTATCGATGGGGGAGTCCTATGACCTGTTCGATGAGCGTATCAAGCTCCTGTCGCCTTACCGTGTAACCGAAGAGCTCATCGCTGAAGCTAACCCTCACTGCATTTTTGAGCACTGCCTGCCGTCTTTCCACGATACCAACACCACTCATGGCAAGGAGGTTGCCGATAAGTTCGGTATTACTGAGATGGAAGTTGAAGACTCTGTCTTTGAAGGCAAGCACTCCCGTGTCTTTGATGAGGCAGAAAACCGTCTACATACGATCAAGGCGGTTATGTACGCGACTCTGAAATAGTTAGAGCATATGGGGCCTTCCGATCTTTCGGGAGGCCCCACTTGGAGGTGAAGTCTTTCGGACGCGTAAATATCTTATGTAAGACAAATGCATTGTGTGTGAAGGGACTATGTCGGGGTGAAAGGACATCAATGACAAAACATGATGATACGACGATCACATCAAGCACATCGGCCGGGGTTGGTTTCTTCGGGCTTGTGGGGATGGTGGTTTCGTCTTGTATCGGCTCTGGCGTCTTTAAGCTGACAGGTCAGCTTGGGGCCGTTGCTTCCCCAGGTGCTGCTATTGTTGCATGGCTTATCACAGGTCTGGGTTTTCTTTTCTTGGCCCTATCACTGGCCAACTTAGGCACGAAGCGTCCTGAGTCAGATGGTGTTATCGCCTATGCAGACGATGGGTTTGGACCATTTCACGGTTTTATTTCTGGCTGGGGTTACTGGCTTTCAGCATGGCTTGGCAATGTTGCATTCGGCACAATGGTTGCTCAGACCTTGGGTTCTGACTACTGCTTCGGTCAAATCTTGCCCGGTTTCTTTACCGTTGATGGCAACCCAACTTTTGGCGGCATCCTTGTTGTCTCGGTGGTGCTGTGGCTCATCACGTTGCTCGTTATCCATGGCGTTGAAAGTGCTTCGTTTCTCAACGCTGTTGTTATGGTTGTAAAAGTTGCTTCGATTGCACTGTTTATTATGTTTTCTCTGTTTGCCTTCAATGCGGGTATATTCACGACCGATTTCTGGGGCAATCTTAGCTCAAGTGCTGGGATCATTGCTGATGCAGGAGGAGATGCTCTCGGCAGCGTTACCAACCAGATCGAGCAGTGCTTCTTGATCATGATGTGGACTTTCATCGGTATCGAAGGTGCTTCAGTCATGTCAAAGCGTGCTGCTAAGAAGTCTGAGGTTGGCTCTGCGACTGTTCTTGGCCTTGTAATCTTGTTGGTTATTTATATCGGCGCTTCGATATTACCCTATGGGGTTATGCCCTATAAGGACTTTATTGATATTGCGTATGATCCAAATAGCACCCCTGCGATGATTCTTGTCTTTGAATATCTTGCACCTGGTTGGGGCGGTGCTTTTATCTCTTGGTCCATCATCATTTCTGTAATCGGTTCGTGGCTCTCCTTTACTATGCTGCCTGCGGAGACCACCTCAGTTATGGCAGAACATCATCTGCTGCCAGCAAAGTGGGATGAGCGTAACTCGCATAATGCGCCGCAGTTCTCTTTGATCATAGTTGGTGCGCTCACAGAAATCTTTATTATCGTGGCAACTTTGTCCTCAGATGCCTATAATTTCGCATTTTCTATGTGTACCGTCACAATTGTGATCACCTGGGCATATGCAGCAGCCTATCAGTGCAAGTACTCGGCTGAGCATCATGAAGGCGCCCAGCTCGTAGCCGGCATCATCGCTCTTGCTTTCCAGGTTATTGCTATGTGCCTTGGAGGTAACTGGCAGTTCTTACTGACAGCCTGCCTTGGCTACATTCCTGGTTTCTTCTTCTATGCTGCTGCACGTAAGGAAGTCGGTGGTGGCCTTTCAAAAGCAGAGATAGTATCTTGCATAATTATTGCAATTATTGGTGTTTCCGCTATCCCGCTTAATATGGCAGGCATTATTTCTGTCTTCTAAACCTAGTTGACTTTCTTTTGTCTTTGCGGCCTTAGCCTCTCAAAGAGGCTGGGGCCGCAGCTCAATTGGATTGTGACTACAAGGAGTGATTAAATATGCATATCAGTACCATTGGCGTGGAGGAATGGCTTAATGTCTGGGAGAAAAGTGCCACCTGGGATATCGCACAATCTACTATATCTTCGTTGACGATGGATGAGCTGCTGTCGCTTGATGGGAAGCAAGGAGCGACATTTTATGAAGAACTTGGTCGCGAAAAGATGAACTATGGTTGGATCGAGGGATCTCCTGAGTTCAAAGAGCAAGTGGCTCAGCTCTATAAGAGTTCTATCGAGCCGAGGCGTATCCTACAAACTAATGGCGCCACGGGCGCCAATCTTAATGCTCTGATGGCTATCGTGCGTCCTGGAGATCATGTAATAGCTGAATACCCGACTTATGCTCCTCTCTATGAAATACCAAGAATGCTTGGTGCCGATGTCGAGTACTGGCATCTCAGAGAAGATCTTGACTGGCAGCCAGATATAGAAGAGCTTAAAGAGCTTGTACGCCCTAATACAAGACTCATCTGTATCAACAATGCTTCAAACCCGATAGGCACAGTTCTCTCAGCAGATACGGTCCATCAGATTGCTGAGATCGCCGCCTCGGTAGGCTCCTATGTACTTTCTGATGAGGTTTATCTACCTATGGAAGATACCGAGCACTATGTATCGATGGTAGATGTCTATGAGCATGCTATCGTGACCAATTCCATTTCTAAAACTTACTCTGTTCCTGGCGCGCGTATTGGTTGGGTTATTGCTGACAATGAGGTATCTGATCTTATTCGCACTTATCGTGACTATACAATGATCTGTGGTGGTGTCTTTAATGATCTCCTTGCAACCTATGTACTGAGAAATAAAGACAAAATCCTTGAGCGTAACCGCAAGATCGTCTTGGGTAACCGCAAGATCGCACAACAATGGATTGATGGACAGCCACGTGTCTCTTGGGTGGCACCTCGTGGGGTATCCACCTCATATATAAAATTGGATATACCTGTAGATGATGAGGAGTTTTGCAAAAAGATACTTAAAGATGAGGGAGTACTCCTTGTACCAGGAAGCCGTTTTGATTTGCCTTGTGGAGCTCGTCTGGGCTACTGTGCGCAGCCTGATATATTGCGTGAGGGGCTCAAAAGGCTCGGGAAGGCCTTAGCTAGTTTCTGAGATAACAGGTTTTCAAAGAAGAAGGGGAGCTGCTTTTTAAAGACAAGCTAATCAAAGTACGGGAAGTAGCATTATATGCGTTTTCCGTGCTTTTGCTTATTGTGAAAGAGGGAATAGTCCGATCCTTGAGGGGTAAGTTTGGAGCTAGTGCTTGCCAAAAGCTGAGTACACAGAAACAGGGTAGTGATTGTGGACGCGCCTGATATCAAAGAATCAACGCGTGAAGAGCGTGCGGCGTTTGTTAACAAGCGTTTCCCTTGTATTTCGGATTGTGACTCATGTGATATCTGTGCGACCTTTCATGGTCTGGATGCCTCTGTTGCTCTTGCTGACTACATTGCTGGCAAACAAGATTATTTTAAGTGTGCCTAGCCGCTATCGGCACTAAACTAGTAAACCATTCCCATTGCCTCACGTACTTCATCAAGAGTTTTGTTGGCAATCTCATTGGCATGGCGATTTCCCTCGTGAAGGACGTCTTTTATATAGTCAAGGTCATGCTCGTAGCTGTGGCGACGCTCGCGCAATGGCGCAAAGTACTCGTTGACGGCGGTGGTTACGTAGCTCTTCAGCTGTCCGGAACCACCCATGCCGATCTCTGCGGCGATTTCTTCGGGCCTTTTGTTCGTGCAAATGGCAGCCGTGGTAAGCAGGGCAGAGACGCCTGGGCGCTTTTCGGGGTCAAACGTGATCATGCGCTCTGAGTCAGTCTTTGACTTCTTGATGAGCTTTGCCGTTTCCTCCGCGCTCATCGAGAGGGAGATCGCATTGCCGTATGACTTGCTCATCTTTCGCCCGTCGAGGCCTGGGAGCAAAGGGGTCGATGTGAGCAAGCCGTCGACGTTGGGAAAGACGCTGCAGTGGAAGCGCTCGTTGAAGCGCCGTGCGATGGTGCGTGTGATCTCAATGTGCGGGAGCTGGTCTCGCCCGACGGGGACTACGTTGCCCTTGCAAAAAAGGATGTCGCAGGCTTGATGGACCGGATAGGTAAGAAGCAAGCCGGTGAGCGCATGGCCTGAGGCCTCTTGCTCGGCTTTGACGGTGGGGTTCCTCTCGAGCTCCGATTCCGAGACGAGCGACAAAAACGGCAAAATGAGCTGGTTTTCGGCAGGTACGGACGAATGGGTGAAGATCATCGTCTTATCAGGGTCGATGCCGCAGGCAAGATAGTCCATCACCATGTTATAGACGTTGTCTTGAATGTGGGCGGTGGTGTCACGATCCGTAATGACCTGGTAGTCAGCGATCACAATGTTGGTGTGGACGCCCAGTTCCTGTAGGCGTACGCGTTCCTTTATCGTCCCAAAATAATGCCCTAGGTGAAGGCGACCGGTGGGGCGGTCTCCTGTGAGCATCGTATAGCGCTCAGGGTGCTGTGCAAGATCTTGTTCAATTTCTTCGCTACGCTGCTGCGCCGCTTCATAGCTTCCCTCGTTGGGCATGGATGTGGTCCTCCTCCTGCATGCGACTATTCATCTCGCTTGCCTATGATAGGCCAGACGCGCGCTTTGGCGGGTTAGCATTCATGATCTTTCGCGCCTGCCGCCACGCCGGGAACTGCTCGTCCATCAATGCATAGAAGGCAGGGGAGTGGTTGGCCACGCGCAGATGGCACAGCTCGTGGACGACGACAGATTCAAGGCAGCAGATCGGCAGGCGAGCAAGCTCGGTGTTAAGCGTAATGCGGCCTGTGCGCACGTTGCAGGAGCCCCAGCGGCTCACCATCGGACGCAGCCGCCACCTCGTGCACTGTACGCCGAGTGCGTCTTCGTAGCGCGACAAAAGCGTAGGCACGCGTGAAGAGAGCCAAGCCTTTTGGGAGGCAAGCTCCGCTTGGCTTGGCGCAGGCTGTGCCGCGGCTTTGTCGCGTGCCAAGAGGACCTGTCTCCGCTTCTTGGCTATCCACCTCTGGTGTTGGAGAAGGAGCGGCTTGGCGTCAGACAGCGTTGCCGTCAGCGGCACGGAAAGACGCACAGAGCCGTCTGATCGAATGCGCACGTTATAGCGTTTGACGTCTTTGCGAAAGACCAGCACGCAAAAGTTGCAGACAGTGCAAGAGCCGAGATACGTTTCGGTTCGGTTTTTACGCATAAACAGCTCCATTACAATTCTGTCCGCATATGGCTGACGATGAAATCATATAATGAGTCAGCTCGTATGAGGAGGCGACATGGCCAGTTCTGAAGGTACAGATGCGGCACGGTCAGCACTTGAGGCTAGTTACTTGCCGCTTCTAAAACAACTAAGCCCTTCCCATCAGCAAAGGCTCGACGATGAGGCTATCGGCCATCTCAGGTCATCGAAGCTTTGGAAGCAGGCAAGCGTTGTCCTCCTTTATCCTAGGCAAGCAGGTGGCGTGCGCATGGACGAGCTTGCGCGCCGTGCGTTTGAAGACGGCAAAAGAGTTGGACTTTCCGTCAGTCGCCCCTTCGCTTCTCGTGCTGTGACAGAGGCAGATGCAAGCTTCAAGGGCGGGACAACATCGAAGGATCCTCTTGCGCGCACGCTCGACTTTATTGAGATACATGAGCCCTCTTGCGCTTGCATGCCACGTGGAACCGTAGAGCTTTCGTGTGATGGCACAAGGGAAGCCTCTGAAGGTTCTACGACAGGCTTTTCCTGCGCGGAGCTATTTGCTTCTTTGTGCGTTGTACCGGGCCTCGTTTTTGACAGAAACGGCTTTCGCATAGCAGCGGACCAAAGCCTCTATGATCGCTTCCTCGCGTTTTACCCAGGCTACAAGGTGGCCCTTGTGCACTCTATGCAGGTTAGTGGCAATCCATTGCCTCATGGCAGTGAGGAGATTCCTGTCGACTACGTGATTAGCGATGGGAGTGTATGGCGCTGCCGACGTCGCGTGTCATAGAGCTTGCTGCCCCGTTTACGTGTGAGTATGCGTCGTCTGCCGTTTACCTGCTGTTTATATAGCTCGCCTACACGATGTCGCCTGTATACTCAACAAGACAGGATACTTATGACCAGAAAGGCACTTAACTGCATGACGCCAACTGAAGCTGCCCGCTCGGTTCTTGCATGTGTGGGTGGTCGCAATAATATTTTATCTAACTCTTTGTGCATGACTCGTCTGCGTCTTCGTTTGGCAGATCCAAAGACAGTTGATTCCAATGCGCTTGAAGCAATTCCTGGTGTTTTAGGGCTTGCCACACGCGGATCAGACGGCCTAGAGGTCGTCTTTGGGCCCCTGCTTGTACAGGATGTCTATGCGGCATTTGTGAAGCTTACAGGATTGAATCCAGAAGAAGCCGAGGTGGCGCAGGGGACCTCACCGCTGTCCCGGTCGCTGCGCGTGCAGATAAGTCCTTCGCGCGTGCGCTCCTATCAAGCGCAATCAAGCGCCTTGGGCCATGAGGTTCCGCTTGATCCCAATCCGGCTGGAACGGGAGATGATCCGGTAGATGATCTTGCAGGCCTCAACAAGCTCTTTGAGCAGGAGTCCGCGCAAGACATGGGCTTGGACGAGGATGAGGGGCAGCATGATGGACAGGATGCGCTGCGCGATGATGCGGGACCGCAGCTTCTTGTGATCAATGGGCCCAATATCAACATGCTTGGCATACGAGAGCCTGAGCTGTATGGCATGCAGACATATGATGACCTGCTTGTTCTTTGCAAACAGGCTGCGCATGACGCTGGCTTTTCAGAGTGTGCATGCTTTCAGTCGAACCACGAGGGTGACATTGTAGACCATATTCAAGATGCCTATCAGGTCTATGATGGCATCGTGATCAATCCGGGAGCTTTTACCCATACCTCCATAGCCATACTTGACGCCCTCAAGGCAGTGAGAATTCCGGCAATCGAGGTACATATTTCTAAAATTGACACACGAGAGAGCTTTAGGCAGCTGTCATATGTGCGCAGCGCTTGCTTTGAGACAATTGTAGGCATGGGTATCGAGGGGTATCGCAAGGCCATCAATGACATGGCTGACCATCTGTCTAGCCTGTAACCCTCAGTCAGCTGTGTCACCATCCCAGCCTAATGCGTTACAGATGGCTTGAGCATCGCCTGCGGGTGTGCCCGTGCAGCCTATGCGGATATCTGACCATTTCCGGTAAAGCTCCATGCGCGCCTCGGCCAGCTTTTCGACGCCTATGCTTCGCGAAAGAGGCCTGCCCCTGGTGGGCAAATCCTCAATAGGCCGGTCAAGCATGATTATGTAGCCATTCTGATGGAGAAGCCAATAGTTTTCCGGGCGCATGACAACACCGCCGCCGCATGCGATGACAAGGCCGGAGCTTGCCCCGTAGCGTGCAAGCAGCTTCGATTCCAAGATACGGAAGGCCGCCTCACCATTTTGCTCAATGTAGTCTGCGGTCATCTGCCCTTGTTCAAGGCGAAATGCTTCGTCGAGGTCGACAAAGGGTCTTCTGAGCTGGTGGGCGAGGGCAGTCCCCGTGCTTGTCTTTCCGACGCCTGGCATGCCAATGAGACAGATATTGGACGATTGGGCCTCGAGCCTCTTCTCGATGCGACAGACCTCAGCGTCGTCGAGGTGTTTGCCTTGGAAGAGCTCAGAAGAGAAGCGGGCTTGGGCCACGAGCATAGTGAGGCCGCTTTCGTAGGGAAGACCCCTTTTCTCTGCCTCTAGGCAAAGGCCTGTGCGTTGCGGGTTGTAAATGACGTCCAAGGCGCCACGCAGACTTTCCAGCGCCTCGAACGCATGTGAGCTAAGCGGTGAGGCAGGGCAGTGGGGAAACATGCCGACAGGCGTAGCGTTGACCACAAGGATCGCGTCGCTATGACGAGTCGCTACTGTGGCATAGTTGTCGGCTCCGTGCCGCGATATGACAGCCGTCCTAGCGCCGGTATCAGCAAGGGCAGCTTGGACGGCTTGGCTTGCTCCTCCTGAGCCGAGCACGAGCACCGGCTCATCGGTGAGGGCCTCTTGGGCCGTTTTGTTGAACTTTTGCTGGCAAAAGCGCTCAAGCATCCAGCTAAACCCTGCAAGGTCAGTATTATCTGCATAGATGCGCCCGTCGGGACGATGAATGAGCGTGTTGGCGACGCCGAGTCGCTTGGCGCGAGGGCTCGCTTCGTCTGCCAGCTCGAAAGCATTGCGCTTATAGGGTATGGTCACGTTGAGGCCCTGCCACGCACCCGTACGTATGAATGGAGCAACCTCTGCAGGCTCCAGCTCGTGCAAGGCATAGGGGGCAGAGCCCAGCATAGTATGGATCTGCGGCGACCAACTGTGTCCAAGCGTCCTCCCAAGCAGGCCGAACGGCGCATCTTCATGTAAGGTTCGCTCTTTCACTAAAGCACCTCGCTATAGCTCCCGAGGTAACGCAGTTCCTCGCAAACATCTCCCAAGGACTCCATGAGCTGCTTGAACTCTGGAGCCGCCACGGGGCAGTCGACATCGAAATAGAACATGAACTCGAAGTCTCTGCCCTGGATTGGCCTACTCTCAAGCTTGATTATATTGATGTCTAGTGCATAGAACTTCGCGAGCACCTTAAAGAGCGACCCAGGATTGTTACTTACCACCAGCATGAGCGAGCTTCGATCTGACCCTGGGTAGATGGTCAAGTTTCGAGAGATACAGGCGAAGCGCGTGTAGTTGTCATCCCGATTTTGTACGGAGCGCGCCAACGGAACAAGGCCGTAGAGCTCCTCGCAGGCGCGGGAAGCCAGGGCAGCAACATCTGTGCGCTTTGACTCGGCAACTATCTTGGACGCCACAGCAGTGTTCTCACAGACGTGCACCTTGACGCCTGGAAGGCTTTGCAGGTAATGGGAACACTGTGCGATCGCCTGCTCATGGCTGTAGATCACGTGGACATCCTTGATGGCGGTACCCTTTTTCGCCAGCAGATTATGGTCTACCTTGATTCGGCAGGTGCGCACGATGTGAAAGTCATGCTTTGTCATGAGATCGTAGACCTCGTTTACTGAACCTGCCGTGCTGTTTTCGATAGGTAGCACGCCGTAGTCAGAAAACCTCTGCTCAACTGCGCGAAAGACGCCCTCAAACGTATCAAAGTAGCTGATGTCAGCATGTTTGAAGAAACGGTCGGCAGCTATTTGGGAGTAGGCTCCCTCGACGCCTTGGCAAGCAACGAAAGCACTTTGTGGGAAGAGTGATGGGCTAGCGGCAAGCGCAGCTGCAATCTTTTCCCCCAGCGGGTTTGCCCTTGCAAGGTCAGCATTCTGACGGGTGCGTGAGGCTTCCATGAGCAAAGACATCAGCACTTGCACGTAGCTTTTCATGTCATCGTCGACTTGTCCGGCTGCCTCTTGCAGTATCTTGCGCTCACGCTTGCGATCGACAATGGAGAGCTTGTGCTCTTTTTTGTAAGACGCCACGTCATCAGACAAAGCTATCCGGCGTTTGAAGAGCTCAACGATCTGTTGGTCAACACCATCGATACTAGAGCGAATTTCTTCAATGTCCTTCATAGAGCGTACCTCATCTTTTCTGTAGCTTGTTGGCGGTTGATATGAGCCCTGTCAGGAAGAATGGGTCCCGTGGCAGGGCTAGTCAAATCGCGCGTCAGTCGGTGGGTCAGGCGGCCAGGCAAGCCATGAATCAAGTACGGCAAGCGCAGCCACGGCCTCAGCCACCGGGACGGCACGCGGAACGATGCAAGGATCGTGCCGCCCCTTCACGCGCAAGGGCACCTCCCTTTGCGTCGTGAGATCGACAGATCGTTGCTCTTGGCCTATCGATGAGGTCGGCTTGACTGCCATCCGAAAGAGCAACGGCGCGCCAGTCGTGATGCCGCCGAGGTTTCCGCCCGCATAGTTTTTTGCCGGGCGGACCTTTCCGTCCACAATTTCATAAGGGTCGTTATCCTGGCTGCCGCGGAGCTTTGCCACGCCGAAGCCCATGCCAAACTCGAGGCCCTTTACGGCTGGGATGCCAAAGATGGCTCGTGCCAAAGTGGACTCTATGCCATCAAACATGGGGGAGCCAATGCCGGCAGGAAGCCCTGTCACGACGCATTCTATGCAACCGCCGACAGAATCCGCTTGGGCATGGGCGGCATCAATTGCCTCGCGCATGTGCGCGCCTGCATCCTGATCAAGCACGGGAAAAGCGCGACCGTCCGAGAGCATGTCCATCTGGGTGGCGAGAGCGCTGGCCTGGCGAGAGCTGCCGAGGGCAGCAAACCCTTGGTCGCTGATGCCTGCGATCTCGAGTATGTGGGCGGCTATGCGCACGCCATGGCCTTCGAGCAGCTGCAGTGCGATGCCGCCCGCAGCGCAAAGCGGTGCCGTGAGACGTCCTGAGAAATGGCCTCCGCCGGCGAAGTCCTGCTCCCCATGCCATTTGACCTGGGCCGTCCAGTCGGCATGGCTCGGTCGTGGAACGTCGCGCAGCATGGAGTAGTCTGAGGAACGTGTGTTGGTGTTCTCGATGATGAGGGCAAGAGGTGCCCCACAAGTGCGCCCATCGGGATTGAGCCCAGACAGTATGCGGATGGCGTCAGCCTCTTTGCGCGGCGTGGACCAGCTTGCGTGTCCCGGCGCGCGTCGCGCCATGAATGCGGCCAACCTCCTGGCATCGATGCCATGTCCAGAGGGGAGGCCCTCTATGACACAACCAACAGCCTGGGAATGTGACTGCCCGAACACAGTAACGCGTAGTGCAGTGCCGATGGAAGAGGGCATGTCAAACCTCCTCGCGATTATGCAGAGCTACCTGGCCACCAAGTGCCGCAAAGTCATCGAAGAAGGCAGGGTAGGACTTTGCGACACATTGGGCACCGCATATTTTGGTAGCTGCCTGTGCGTATGCGGCGATGATGGCAGCCATCATCGCAATGCGATGGTCATTTGCCGCGTCGACGATGCCGCCTGAAAGAGCGGGGGAGCCTTCTATAACAAGATCATCGTCTCCTGTGATAGCCGCTTTGACGCCAAGGCGGGAAAGCGCCTCGGAGACGGTGACTAAACGATCGGATTCTTTGAGGCGCAACCTTCCTGCATGTGTGAGCCTTGTCGTCCCCTGAGCGAAGGCAGCAACGGCCGCGAGAGGCGGCACCAGGTCAGGGAAGTCTGCCACGTCGAACGTCTGTCCCCACAGCTGGGCGCCTGAGACGGAAACGGTATGTGGTCTGCGCTCGATGCGAGCTCCAAAGCGCGCAAGCGCAGCGAGAATCATACGATCTCCTTGGAAGCTTTGCAGATCAAGCCCCCGGACTGTCACAGGCTTGCCCCCAATCGCCCCTGCTGCGAGCCAAAAGGCCGCATTTGACCAGTCGCCTTCTACCCTCGCTGCTTTGGGGACGCTCATGTGCGGCTTGCCGTCGATTGCGTAGCATCTGTAGGAGGAGCCTCGCATGATCTCCTCAGAGATCCTTACCCTTACGCCAAAAGTGGCAAGGGCGTCTATGGTAAGGCGTATGTATGGGGCTGATTGTATCGGCTGTTCAACGAAGATTTTCGTACGCTCGCTTAAAAGTGGCGCTGCAAGCAGCAAGCCACTGACGAATTGTGATGAGATATTGCCAGGAAAGACATAGCGACCAGATTGAAGCTGACCGGACGCGCACAGAGGAAAGCTGCCCTTTTGGGAAAGATGGCAACCGTGGGAGCAGATCTGCTCGTAAAGGGGAGAAAGTGGGCGCTGAGCAAGCCTGCCATGGCCTGTCAGACATGCCTTCCTCCCGAGAGCGCAGACGACTGGCAGAAGAAAACGCAGCGTAGAGCCGGACTCGCCACAGTCAAGAAGAGGCCTAGACCCATGGTCTGCTGTATTGCTTGAGTCTGCCGCAATGGGGCTGACGCGAAAGCCGCGCCTCGTTCGGGTGATATGCGCGCCGAGCGCCTCGAGGCAGGCGATGGTGGCATCGATGTCTGCTGAAGTCGTGCCACAGTCGATGTCAGTTGCCGACGGGCATATCGCAGCCAATATGAGCAGGCGGTGGGCCATCGATTTCGAGGCTACCGCATCTATGCCGCCAGCAAGCGGCTTTGGCTGAATGATCACGTACATGCTATTTTCCTGGTTTGCTGCGGTTGCAGCCCAATTTAAGAATACGACGCCAACTCTCCAGTGGCACTTGCTTGACATGCACGTCACCGATTGCATGTATCTCCACCAGGCGCATCTCGCTCCCATGGCGTTTCTTGTCGGAAAGGGACCGGCCATAGAGGCGATTGATCGGAATGGATGTGTCGGTGGGGAGCCCATGAGCAGCTACCACTGTCTCAATACGCTGGGCCGTCTCAGGCTCGCATATGCCGAGCGCTGCGTCTGCCCATGCCATACAAACGAGGCCGGCGGCGACGCAGGAACCATGGCCCCACGCGTAGTTTTTTTCCGCTTCGATTGCGTGCCCGATTGTGTGCCCGAGGTTGAGCTGCTCGCGAATGCCGGATTCCCGTTCGTCAGCGGCTACGACGTCTCGTTTGAGCTTGATGCAGCGGCTGACGACAGCTTCGACGCGATGGGGGTCTGAGATCCCAAACGGCTGCCGCTCCAGCGATGAAAAGAGCTCAGGGTCTCTCATGACGCCATATTTGATAATCTCCCCGCAGCTGTCCTCAAGCAGGTTCGCAGAGACAGTGCGCAGGCACGCTGTGTCGGCAACCACTGCAGCTGGTTGCCAAAAGGCCCCGGCAAGATTTTTTCCAGCGTCGAGATCCACTGCCGTTTTGCCACCCACTGATGAGTCAACCATGGCAAGAAGCGAGGTCGGAATCTGTATGACTGCGCATCCTCGCATGTAAACAGCTGCAGCAAAACCTGCCAAATCTCCGATCATGCCGCCGCCGAGTGCCACAACGACATCGTCGCGCGTGAGGCCAGAGGAGGCCATCTGCTCAAGCAAGCCCGTGAGCGACTTCATTGACTTGTGCGCTTCTCCAGCTTCGACCGTGACGGTGCTGACTACATATTCAGCCTGTTCGAGAGATGCCTGTGCGCGACGGCCGTATAGAGGCATAACATGGGAGTCGCTGACAAGAAATGCCTGCCTGCCGCCTACAGACGCTCTTGCGACGCTGCCGATGTCATCGAGCAGGCCAGCTCCGACCTTGACGTCATACTCGCCGGATGCCACCTTTACATGGATGTCCTTCATTTACCGGGATTCCTCTCTTCGGAAACAGGCGTTTGGGCCTCCGCCTCTTTCTTGAGACGATCACCCTCGGCTAGAAGATCATGGAGGCGTGCAGCGTCACATGCATCGATGGCCTCCTTGTATTCTTTCAGATGACC
Source organism: Atopobiaceae bacterium UBA5363 (assembly GCA_002407925.1). Taxonomy (GTDB): domain Bacteria; phylum Actinomycetota; class Coriobacteriia; order Coriobacteriales; family Atopobiaceae; genus Olegusella. Next base: position 57,156 of record DHPN01000027.1, on the reverse strand, counting down.
GATGATGAGCCCAAGCTCCTCAGATAGGTTGTCAGCGTTGTCCAAAAAAAGTTCCGTCCACATTGAAGCATTCAGACGGGCCACGCGAGTGAGGTCTTTGTAGGAGCCCGCCGAGAAGCCCTTATGCCTCAATGCCTGCGGACTTTTTACGTACGCATTCGAGACAACGTGAGCAAGCTGGGAGGTGTAGGCGATCATGCGGTCGTGCTCTTCGGCGCTTGTTAGGGTCCAAGAGCCAAAACCGCAAGGCGATAGCAGCTCTTTGAGGCGCAAGAGCACGTTCGCGCGGGCAATGTCATCCATATGCGCCGGCGGCACGACGACCATAGGGGCTCCGTGAAACATGTTTGCGCGCGCATGGGCGAAGCCAGAGTATTGCGTGCCAGCCATGGGATGGCAGCCAATGAACGTGAAAGGCCTTGCATCAGCTATTGCAAAGCAACGCTTGCAGACGGCGCGCTTGATGCCATTCGTATCGATCACGATGGCATCGGCGGAGATGAGGGGGGCCTTCTCATTGAGCCAATCCATAGAAGACTGAGGATACCCGGCAAGTATCAATAGCTCGCATGAGCCTATGGCAGCATCGTCAAGCTCGCCATCAACAGTTTCAATCATTGCCATCTCAAGCGTGGAACGTGTTCGGTTCCATGCGTAGACCTCATGGCCCCCGACATGCTCAGCCTTCGCGAAAGACCCGCCCATGAGCCCTAGCCCCACGACGCCAATACGACCAGGAACAAAAGTGGGGGCAGGCGATGAAAGCTTGTCCTTGTCCATCAGCTCAGTCAACCTCCGTCGTAATAGCTTCTCTTATTAACGCGATCCGCTTCATGGCCTCGGCGAACATCTCGGGGGTTAGCGCCTGGGCGCCGTCTGACCATGCTTGCGTAGGATGGTTGTGCACCTCGATCTCCAATCCGTCAGCTCCGGCTGCCGTAGCCGCGTAAGCAACCTGGCGCACGTAGCGAGTATAGCCGGTGGCATGGCTCGGGTCGCCAACGACCGGCAGATGGGTGAGGTGGTGCAAGACGGGAATCGCATTGATGTCAAAAGTGTTGCGCGTGCGCGTCTCGAAGGTACGTATGCCGCGCTCGCACAAGATGACGTTTTCGTTACCCTCGCTCATGATGTACTCCGCAGCCATCAACAGCTCGTCGATGGTACCAGCGATGCCGCGCTTTAGCAGGATGGGCGTCTTTGTCTTGCCAACCTCCTTCAGAAGGGGAAAATTCTGTGAGTTGCGCGCGCCGATCTGCATCACGTCGATTTTCTTGTCGACGAACAGCTGGACGTCGCGAGGGTCCATGACCTCGGTGACAATAGGCATGTCAAGATCAGCAGATGCCTCGAGCAGCAGATCGAGTCCTTCCTCGCCCATGCCCTGGTAGGAATAGGGGCTCGTGCGCGGCTTGTAAGCCCCTCCGCGCAGCATCGTTGCGCCTGCGTCTTTTACCGCGCGGGCGATCTCGAAGAGATTCTTGCCCTCTACGGAGCATGGGCCGGCCATGACTTGAAAATTCCCGCCACCAATTTTGACTCCGTGCCCGCAGTCGACGACCGTGTCTTCCGGATGGAACTTCCTATTGGCTTTCTTAAATGGCTCAGAGACGCGTTGAACGCGCTCTATGATATCCATGCTTTCAAGCAAAAAGGGGTCTATGCGCGTCGTATCGCCGATGATCCCGACAATGGTCTCGTTTTCGCCTTTGGATACGTTGGTCTTGTATCCGCGGCTCTCTATCCACTTAACAAAATGGTTCAATTGCTCGGGTGTGGCACTTTCCTTGACGATGGCGATCATACAAATCCTTCCGCGGCGTAACTAGCGTGCAACCATACTAGCAGGTATGAAGTTCTTTTTTATGCTGCTGCGGAGGGTTAAAACTAAAAAGTAGACTTGGTTTTCAGTATGCAGAGGCCAAGCCCTTGCTTACCTGGTGCCCTCTGAGGGGTTCGAACCCTCGACCTTTCGCTCCGGAGGCGAACGCTCTAATCCACTGAGCTAAGAGGGCGTGTGTCTGGCATTATAGTGAAAAGTGGCAACGAAAAACAGGATGAGTATGGGTACAAGCATGGCATGCAATGGTGACGTGTTTATGGAAGAGGCGAGAGCGGCGCACGGTTCAAGCAAAAAAGATCGCAGCTATGGCCTCACGTCAGCAGAGGTCGCTGAGCGCGTTGCGCATGGTCTTGTCAATAATGACACTGAGGTTAAGACCAAAACCATCGGCCAAATAGTGGCTGAGCACACGTTTACCCTTTTTAATGGCGTCAACCTCGTCATGGCAGCGCTTGTGCTTTTTACGGGTCAGTTTCGTAACCTCCTTTTTCTTGTGATCGTGGTCGCGAACCTTCTTATCAGCGTATTTCAGGAAATACGATCAAAGCGCATGGTCGATAGGCTTCATGTACTCACAGCCGCCAGCGTGCGTGTCCGCCGGGACGGCCATGAGACATCAATCCCCGTCGAGAAGGTCGTCCTAGATGATGTTGTGCTTATTTCCCATGGAGATCAGGTTCCTGCCGATGCCGTCGTTATTGAAGGTGAAGCAGCACTCAATGAAAGCCTCCTTACCGGAGAGGCCAACCCTATAGAAAAAAAGCCGGGGGACCATGTCCTTTCTGGCTCCTTCGTTGACTCAGGCGCTTTGGCTTGCCGTGTCGAGCGCATCGGCAAGCAAGGCTATGTGGCACGCATCAGCGCTGAGGCAAAGTATGTGAAGGCTGTGCACTCAGAGATCAAAGACACGACGGATATGATCGTGCGCATCGGCACCTATGCTCTTATCCCGCTGGGCGCCTTTCTTTTCCTGCGTACGTATTTGCAGGATAGCACGACGCTCAATCAGGCGATCCTTACGACGGTCTCTGCAGTCATTGCCATGATACCGCAGGGGCTGGTGCTGCTTACCTCAACGGTGCTGGCCATAGCCACGACACGGCTCGCCAGAAACAGCGTGTTGGTGCAGCAGTCATACTGCATTGAGACTCTCGCCCGCGTAGACACCCTTTGCCTAGACAAGACGGGCACGATCACAACTGGTCGCATGGAAGTCAAGGAGGCTTGTGGGGTTGAAGGCCACGATGAAGATGAGGTTATAACAGTTGCAGCCTCGATTGTGGCAGCTAATGCTACCGACGCAAACGAGACAGCTCGCGCTGTCGAGTCGTGGGTCAAGGCCAAGGGCGCCCGAGCAGTGGAAGCCGCTCGTGCAATCCCATTTTCCTCGCGGCGGAAATACTCGGGCTGCATTGCGGCAGACGGCCGCGCCTTTGTGATGGGTGCGCCTCAGTGCGTGCTTAAGGATGGCATTTCACAGGTGCAAAAATCGCTTCGCTCGTTTGACGAGTCAAAGCGCATGCTCGTCGTTGCGGAAGTGGACGGTTTCGATGACAACTATGGCATTCGTGGCCCTGCTCGCCAACTAGGCTTCATTGCAATTCGTGACCAAATCCGCCCGACTGCGGCGCAAACACTCGAATATTTCAAGCAGCAAGGCGTTGAGCTGCGTGTTATCTCTGGTGACGATCCTCGTACAGTTTCTGCGATTGCGCAAAAAGTCGGCGTGCCGAATGCAGAGCGCTCCGTTGATGCGTCTATGTTCAAAAATGAAGCTGAGATGCAAGACGCTGTTCGCAGCTACAGGATCTTCGGTCGGGTGACGCCTGAGGGTAAACGCGACTTGCTTCGCGCTCTCAAAAATGAGGGGCATACTGTCGCCATGACAGGTGACGGGGTAAACGACATTTTGGCTTTGCGCGAGGCAGATTGCTCTATAGCCATGGCATCTGGCTCCGCTGCCACGCGAAACATAGCGGAGATCGTTCTCGCTGATAATGACTTTGCCCATCTGCCAAAGGTTGTGGCAGAAGGTCGGCGGTCTATAAATAACCTCCAGCGATCAGCCTCCCTCTTTCTTGTGAAAACGGTTTACGCGGCCGTGATGGCGCTGATCTGCGTTCTCTTGCCGCCCTATCCGTTTATACCGATACAGGCTTCCCTCTTATCCGGTGTGATGGTTGGCATCCCATCTTTTGTTTTGGCCCTCGAGCCTAATGGTGATCGCATCGAAGGCTCGTTTTTGGAGCACGTCTTATCAAGATCGCTTCCGGCATCGTTGGCAATTACGGGAGCACTATTGGCTACCATTTTGGTTGGGCGGGGTCTCAGCTGGTCGTTTGAGCTTGTATCGACGATCTGTATGCTTCTTGTAGCGGCCGTTGGAACTACGCTTGTGTGGCGCATCTCTCAGCCACTGAACTGTCTGCGTCAGAGTTTGCTTGTTTGCATGGTCGCCTTGATGGTGCTCGGATGCACCGTCTTTGGCCATTTTTTCGAAGTTGCGGACCTGGCGGGCGCGGGGTACATCTTCTGTGCCATAGTGGGCTCGGCGGCCGTGTATGTCTTTTTGCGCGCCTATGAGTGGTCATGTGGTCCGGCGTTGCAAGCAGGCCTTCTCCGCAAGGCTGTCTCTAGGCTGAAGCACTTCTACGCAAAAAAGAACAGGGATCGCAGTAGGTTTCGGCGCTAACAATTCAGGTTAGCTGTAGGATTGCCCTTTAATGGTTCCGCGCGAAGACAAGCTCTGTACGGGTATTACTATGGCATATGAGAAAACCATGTATAGTTGTCAGGTTTTCAAGCTAATGTGAGCTACTGTGAGGCATGCTACATACGTTTTGTTTTTCCCGGAGGTTTAGGTGATCTGTCCGAACTGTGGTACGCACATCCCTGACGACGCCTTGCGCTGCCCAGCCTGCCATGCAGATATTGGGCTTACGCGCAAGCTGCCCCGTCTTGATGCGACATGGTGTCCAAGCTGTGGTGCTCTTGTGCCAGAGGGGGCTGACGTCTGCCCAAGCTGTGGGATGCCCCTCATCCCTGCAGCCGTCGCTTCACAGAAGACCCAAGGGACTGGTGCCGTCGATGACAGTCTTGACGAGGCCTTAGAGCACGAGCAAACTCATGCGATGCCGCGTATCGAAAGCGCGGTCCCCTCAGGGCCGGACCCCTATGATGAGACGGCGAAGCATGATCACATGCCTCGTGCGCGGGTAATCCTGCTTGCCTCCCTGGCCTCCCTTTTGGTTGTGGGAGGTACCATACTTGCCATAACTCATCCGTGGGATCCGAATGCCTTCTCAACAAGGGCCACCGAACCCGCCGACACATCAACGGCTGGCTATCCTGGTGAGATTTCAACCTTGACGGGCCAAGACTCCGAAGGCTCGGATACTCAAGATGACACAGCGGTTTCTGCCGACCAGCAAACCTATGAAAAGCTGACAGATATATACACACAGCTCGGTGACATTGAAGGCGAACTCTCTGACAGCAAGGACAAGCTTGATGAAATCGCACTGACCGGAGCCCTGTCGGATCGCGTTACTGCGAGCAACAACCAGCAATCTGTTGCCATTGAGCTCTCGAATCTCATCTCATCTATAGATGACGTGGACGTATCGACGGGAACCTATGCCGACAGCGTCCAGAACATGAAGACGCTTGGCAACTACCTGCGCAATTGGTCAGACGCACTCACAGAGGCTTGGACGCTAGCCGCCGGATACGATGACCCTTCAGGTCATAGAAGTGACATTTACGAATCTCTTAAGAATGAGGAGGATGACTCAGGCAAAAATAGCTATCAAAAACTGTTTGATGACAACTACGCGTCGTGGGAGCCACAGGCACCCGCGACATAGGAGTACTTTTTAGCAGGAAGCGTCTGCCGAATATGTGAAAGGCGACAGTCGCTGGTAAAATCACATGAACAGACTCATGAGGATTTGGACGGGAGCCAAGGAAGGTCTTGTGAGTAGAGTTGGCTGCCTCGTCCGTCGTTAGAAAGAGAGATATCCATGGGGTTCTTTTCTGAGTCGCTTTACACTCCCCAATATCAGATAAAAGGTGACGAGTTGGCTGTCTTCTCAATCAACAAGGGACGGATGCGTGTTGCTCTTGATGGACAGGGTGCGCCGATTCATATGGCTAACTTTTACGAACTGGCATCTTCAGGCTTTTATGATGGTCTAAAGTTTCATCGCTATGGCTCGCGCGCAACAGCCGGATTCTGCAGGCTTCCAGTTCTATTTTTTTCTTGGGCCACAACGCGAGCTAGACAGCGGCTATACGGTGTTCGGTCAGACCGTTGCCGGTCTGGGTGTCATTGCTTCACTTCGTGCGGGGGATATTATTGAGTCATTGCGCATCGAGCATCGTCAGCGCTAGAGAGTGAAAAAGCGTCGCGACAGCGATGAAGTAAGGAGCAAGGTACTGTGAACAAACAAGTATTTGAGGCGGGCAAGACTGCCTACCGCCAAGGCAATATCGTGCAGGCAGCAAATTTGCTCGTGCAGGCGAAGCAGCCTGGTGAGGTCTCTGGCCAAGTAGACCATCTTTTGGGCAACTGTTACATGAAGCTCGGTCGCTATGACGATGCTGCTGCCGTTTACGCAAACGCCTTGCATGATGCTGGATATGGCCACCTGGGGGCCCTTGCCTGCAATCGTGGTCGTGCTCTGCTTGCTGCCGGAAAGCCGCAAGATGCCATTGCCTCGCTGTCTATGGTTGCCAAAGACTCCAGCTATGCCACCCCCTATAAGGCGCAGCTAGCTCTCGGCAAGGCATACATGGCTGTTGGCGACGCGCGCAATGCAGGCGTGGCCTTTCGCAGCGCTGCCATCGACGAGGGTAATCCGAACCCGACAGATGCTCTTTCAAGGCTTGGCGACTGCTTTATGAAGTTAGGGCGGGCTGCTGATGCCGTAGAGGCCTACCGTACCGCCTTAGACTTTGTTACGCCGTCAGAAAACCAAAATGCGATCTATGCGGATATGGGCCTTGCCTACGTTGCAGCAAACCGCATGTCTGAAGCAGCGGATTCTTTCGCTCGTGCCACAGCGGATGGAAGCTATCGGCTTGCGCCTGAGGCGCAAGCCGCTTACAACGCTGCTCGCAAAGCCCTGTCTGCGAAGACGGCAGGCAATCCCTCCGAAACTGATGCCTTGCTTGCCGCTGCAGGCTATGGAACAGCGGCTGAAGTCGATCCCCTTGATCCTCTGGGAAAGTCAGGCGAGTTCATTCCCTCACCGGAGGACACAGGCTTTTTCTCTGTCACTGAGGATGAGCTCGTTGCAGAGGATAAAAAACAGAAAAAGGTGCATCGCAAGCACAAGCACACGGGACTTAAGGTCTTCCTCATAATACTTGCCATTTTCTTGGTCATTGCGGGTGCTGCAGTCGCGCTGTATTACCATGGCTATGGATGGCCTACAGCTGAAAGCGTCTCGGAGGAGCTTTTCAACGACGCATCTTCGGGAGAGGACATATCCGCGCTTTTCGCTGGCTCGCTTTCCTCTACGGCACGGGAGCAAATAGAGAAAACACTGCCCACAGGCGTTACTTCAGTGGACGTGGCTGGCGTTGACCGCTCTACCTATGACAGCACGGTGCTACTTAGTGTGACGCTTGCAGAGGGAGGAACCCAAAGCTATGAGGTTAACCTCTCGCGGGATGGCATAAGCTGGAAAGTAGCTGACGTTACTGTCAGCTATGCTTCGCAAGGTGGATCTACAGCTACAATTGACTCTGGATCTAGTCAATCCGCTACGAGTTCGACTTCGGCAGACGATGCTGATAGCTCCGCAAGTACTGCTACGACGGACTAGCTTGGTCTATCATTTCAGGGCAGTGGATGTGTACGCAACGCATAGAGGGTAGGGAAGATGTCGTTTTTCGACATGCTCTTTGGAGAATATAGCGGTGACCTTGCCATCGACCTTGGGACGGCAAACACGCTCGTCGCGGTCCGTGGCCAGGGCATCGTGATCAATGAGCCATCCGTCGTTGCCATTGACAAAAGCGAAGATCGTGTTCTTGCAGTTGGCGCAGACGCCAAGCGCATGATCGGTCGCACCCCTGGCTCCATCATTGCCGAGCGGCCGTTGAAAGACGGCGTTATTGCTGACTTCGACGTGACTGAAGTTATGCTTCGCTACTTTATAGAGAAGGCTCGCGGGTCTCATGCTCGCCAGTATCCGTGGTCGCCTCGGCCTCGTGTCGTCGTGTGCGTGCCGTCGGGGGTTACATCGGTAGAAAAGCGCGCTGTCTTCGAAGCTACAATTCAGGCAGGGGCTCGGCAGGCCTATCTGATTGAAGAGCCTATGGCAGCAGCGATTGGCGCCGACCTGCCGATCGAAGACCCGACCGGCTCCATGGTGGTCGATATTGGAGGGGGCACGACCGAAGTTGCCGTCATAGCCATGGGTGGCGTTGTGGTGTCCCAGTCAATCCGCATTGCAGGAGATGAGTTTGACCAAGTCATCCTTGAGCACGTCCGGGATGCGTACAACCTCTCAATTGGCGAGCGTACGGCAGAGGATATAAAAATCAAAGTCGGGTCAGCTGCGCCTTTGGCAGAGGAGCTTGATGTAGAGGTCAACGGACGAGATGTGATGAGCGGCCTGCCCAAAACTGTGCGCATCGAAAGCGAGGAGATTCGGCGCGCTCTCGATCGGCCTCTTGATGAGGTGACCAAGGCGGTGAAGGATGCTCTTGACATCACGCCTCCTGACCTTGCCTCTGACCTCATGTACTATGGGATTCTCCTTACAGGTGGCGGAGGCTTGCTACGCGGGCTCGACTCTCGCTTGCGCGATGAGACGGGCGTCCCGGTAAACGTCAGTCCGACAGCCCTTGAAAACGTCGTGAATGGTTGCGCCAAAGTCCTCGAAGCCAATGCGCTTGCAGGCGGCTTCGTCCAGAGCGCAGGCGAATAGAGGCGTGAGTATGCCTCGGAATCTCTTTGGTTTGAACAACGGCCCAGCTCAATTTCGTCGCAAAAACTCAGACAATGGCATGAGGCTGGCCCTTGTTCTCACTGCATTGTCACTAGTCCTGTTTACCTTTAGCGGTCGCGAGTCAGGGTCCGGTCCTCTCACGACGATACGCGGGGGCTTTCAAGTCATAACAACGCCTGCGCGTGTCACAGGCTCCTTTGTCATGCAGCCTTTCCAAGGGCTTTCCAACGCGTTTGCCAATCTTACCGCTGACCAGGAAACACTTTCAGAGCTTAAGTCAGAAAACGAGCAACTCACTGCTCGCAATGCAGAGCTTGAGGAGGCGGAGCAAACAGCTACGCGCTTGCAGGGGCTGCTAAACCTTCAAGATACGTATGATTTGCAGTCGACCGCCGCACGCATCATTTCAGGGTCAACCGATTCGTGGAGCAGCACGGTGACGATTGACAAAGGCAGCCTTTCGGGGATCGCTGTGGGCATGCCAGTTACCGACTCTGCGGGTGTCATTGGGCAGACCATCGAAGTCAGCGCCTCCTCTGCGACGGTGAGGCTCATCTCTGACGAGAATTCCAGTGTGGCTGCTATGGTGCAGTCTAGCCGTGCTCAAGGCATGCTGAATGGCTCGGCTGAAGGAAGCTTGCAGCTTACAATGGTCACCAGCGATAAAACAGTCTCAGTGGGGGATACCATTGTAACCAGCGGTCTCGGAGGGATCTTCCCCAAGGGGTTGCCTTTGGGCACCGTGACAAACGTCACTCACAATGCCGGCTCGTCTTATCTTGACATAGTGGTGGAGCCACTTGTTTCGACAGAAAACTATGAGGAGGTGCTTGTTGTAACATCACTTACCGAAGATCAACAGGCGACCGCGGATGACATCTCTTCTGCTGACGCACAGGATAGCTCCTCGACATCGACAAGTGATGACTCCACTTCATCTTCGACTGCTGACGCCTCGTCAGAGTAGGGGGCCGCATGCAGGTTAGGGACACAAATAAGGATCGGCGTGGCATAGGGACGCTTGCCATTGTGTGTGCGGTCCTTCAGCTTGCGATTGCTCCTAATATCGCCATTGGCAACGGCAGGGCAAACATTGCGCTTGTCTTTGCCGCATGTGTCGCCCTTTCAATCGGCGGTCGCCAAGGAGTCCTTATGGGCTTTCTTTCTGGGATGTTTTTTGATCTATCTACGACTGGTCCCATTGGCCTTATGTCTTTGTTGTTGACCGTTGCCTCTTTTTTCATGGGCATTGAAGAGCGAAACCGCATGTCAGACGATCCTCTGGGGTCTTTTACGCTCTTTGCTGGTGTGTCATTTGTCGTGACCTTGCTTTATCACCTTGCCATGTTGCTTGTAGGGCAAGCAAGCTCGCTTTTTGACGTACTGGTGCTCAGGACCTTGCCTACCTATCTTCTTACATTGCTCACCTTTGCTATTTTTGAGTACTTCATCGTTCGTCGAAGCGGTCCGATCCGAGGCAAACATGGCGGCGGTCGCTATACGCTAGGAAAGATGTAGGCGATCGTCATGAGCATGACGATCTTGATTGTTTTGGCATGCGTTGCAGTCGCTGTGGTGCTCATTATCATCTTCTTTGTCTTTGGGCGCGGTGAGACGCGTTTTACCTTTGATATAGGAGGATCAGCGCCACGGGCTGCAGGCGGCTCTGACACCTCGGCTGACACTAACTTCAAGACGAGACTCAATGGACTCGCCATTTTTTCGGGAGCTGTTGTCACAGCGCTGCTTGCAAAGCTGTGGTCAATGCAGCTGCTGTCTTCTGACAGCTATACGCAACAGGCTGAATCCAATAGGACTCGTACCATATCAACTGCAGCACCTCGAGGGCGCATCCTTGACTGCAATGGCGTTGAGCTCGCCACGAACCGGTCATCACTGACGGTGACGGCAGATTCCTCAGTTGCCGATGACCGCCTAAAATGCCAAGTGCTTGGTAATTTGATAGGCATGCCCTATATGGCGGTTCGTCGCAAGATACAAGACACCACTGAAGGAGCGCAGTCGACACGAACAGTGGCTGTCGATGTTTCGCGCCATGCTGTGGCATATATAAAGGAGCGCTCATACCTCTTTGAAGATGTCGAAGTCGAGCAGCGTACGCAACGTCTCTATCCTCAAGGTACCCTTGCAGCCCATGTGTTGGGATACACTGGCACAATCACCTCCGATCAGCTTGATTCAAGCAACAGCGACAGCGATGAAGGAACGATTGACTATCAGTCAGGTGACGTTGTCGGCCAGTCTGGTGTTGAGTATCAATACGAAAGCGTGTTGCAAGGAGTTCATGGGGAGCAGACCGTCTATGTGGATGCAGATGGGAATGTAGTTGACTATGCTACGTCCGTGGAACCGCAGTCTGGCTCTGACATCATGCTTACTCTTGATGTGACCATTCAAAAAGCAGCAGAAGACGCACTCTCGTCAGTGATCTCAACCGTGCGCAGCAGCACAAACCCCAATTGCACCTCTGGCAGCGTTATATGCCTCGATGTCACCAACGGTGATGTAATTGCCATGGCTTCGATGCCGGTTTACTCGCCAAACGTGTTTGTCGGCGGGATATCGACCACCGATTGGGATGAGCTGTCAAGCGACGAAAGCGGTTACCCCTTGCTCAATCGGGCAATTTCGGGGCAATACCCGTCAGCCTCAACGATAAAGCCCCTCTCAGCCTTTGCCGCTCTTGACGCTGATTTGGCCAACTCTTCCTCAGAATGGGATTGCACAGGCTATTGGACAGGCTTTGGTGCAGCATATGGGCAGTATTGCTGGAAACATAGCGGCCACGGATGGATGACAGTGCAATCCGGTATAACGTTTTCATGCGATGTGGTTTTTTATGAGATCGGCAAAGCCTTTTACTATTCCGACGACCCAGAAGGCCTTCAAGAGACTTATCGCAAATGGAATCTAGGCTCTCTCGAGCAGATTGATTTGCCGAATGAGGCTGAAGGGCGTGTGCCTGACGCTGAATGGAAATGGAACTATTTCACGTCCTCATCAGATGCCGACAGAAGCTGGCAGGGCGGGGACACGACCAATTTAGCTATAGGTCAGGGCGATCTGCTCGTCACACCTTTGCAGATGGCTTGCGTCTATGCTGGAATAGCCAACGGAGGAGTGTGCTATAAGCCACATGTGCTAAAAAGCGTGCAGCCGCATGAGGGGTTGGGCTCTCTCATTGAATATAAAAGCTCAGAGATCTTCAACGTCGACATAGATCAGGCCAATTTGGCTTTGATACGAACAGGGCTTGAAGGTGTCATCTATGAGGAGTCTTCTTCTCAAGCGTCACATTGGACCAACATGAGCGAGCGCGTGGCAGGGAAAACGGGGACAGCAGAGGTATCGACAGGGGAGCCGGACGCATGGTTTGTTGCCTGCGTGCCTTCAGACGCTCCCAAATATGTTGTCGCGTGTTGCATCGAAGGCGGCGGATATGGGTCGCAAAGCGCGATGCTCGTCGTGCGCGACGTGATCGGCACCATCTATAACGAGCCAGATACTTCGACAGAGTCATCTTCTACGGACAGATAGGAGGGCAAGGAGATGAGTTCAGGAAAAACTGCAAATCAACCCCCCACTGTCTTGGGCAAAATCGAGAAACGTCTGTCGAAAGGCGGTAGGCGCAAAGCGAAGAAGGGCCGGTTCGGTGAATTGTATCTCGGGGCACTGATCCCGGTTCTCTTGCTTGTGGTATATGGCATCGTAGTCATCTGGTCAGCGTCCCTTACGATCTCAGAGGCGTCGTTTCCGCGTCATCTCGCCGGCATTGCCATAGGTCTTGTGGCTGCTGCTTTTGTTTGGCGACATGACTACCGTGTGATGCAGACCTCCAACCTCGTGCTTTTCATTGTCATAGTCGCGCTCATCTTCTTGCCCAGTGTCCCTGGGTTTGGGTACTCGGCAAAGGGCATGACGGGATGGGTGAAAATACCGTTCATTGGCCTTCGTTTTCAGCCCTCAGAGATCGTCAAGCTGTTCTCGATCTTTTTGATGTCTTCGTTGGGAGCTCAATATAACGGCAAAATAAATACGCTGCGTGAGTATCTCACGCTTTGTGGCGTGCTTGCATCCATCTTTATTCTCATGGTCACCCAAGATCTGGGCACCAGCCTTATCATCTTCGTTGTAGGTGCCGCCATTGTCATTTGCTCAGGCGCGAAGCGAAGCTGGGTGCTTATCACGATTGGCATCGTTGTAGCAGGGGCAGCTCTCGTCATCGGCACCTCGCTGGCGCCAGGACTGCCGCACATCCTAAAAACATACCAATTGAACCGCCTGCTTGTCTTCATAGATCCATCGGTCGATCCAACAGGCGATGGCTACAACTTGCAGCAGGCCAAGATCGCAGTTGGGTCAGGAGGCTTTTTCGGCAAGGGGATCGGCAACGCAACACAGGCTGGATCGGGATTTCTGCCTGAGGCGCATACCGATTTCGTGTTTGCCTTGCTTGCGGAAGAATTTGGATTTTTGGGAGCCGTCTTGCTGCTGCTCCTGTTTGCATGGGCGATTTTTGCAACGATCAGTCTCGCCCAAAGGTTGGACTCACCCTATGCCAAGCTCATTTTGGCAGGCATTGCCACGATGTGGACGTTTCAGCTACTGGAAAGCGTCGGCATGTGCATCGGCATTATGCCCATCACAGGCATCCCGCTTCCCTTCATAAGCTTTGGCTCGTCGTCAATGGTCGTTCAGCTCACTGCGGCTGGTGTTGTGCAATCCATTTGGCTGCACCGTCAAAAGTCCGCCTAGCCCCTTAGAGCGTCAAAGTCCCTATGAAGGGCCGATCCGCTAGAATCAAGAAGACCACATCATCATGAGGAGAGGCGCATGGCAGCTCATAGCGGATTTTCGTTTTCACGCATCATAGATGTTCTTGGCACAGGTAGAGCTGCAAGGCAAGATGGCTCCGCATCTGTTAGCTTGATAGTCATTGTGGATTCAGGCGCTTCCCACGAGCTTGCCTGCTGGGTACGCGATGCGCTCGTAGCAGAGCGTACGTCTGCGGCAGTGCATGTGATGGCATTGCCAGCCGGCTTATCTGATGCCGGCGCTATCTGTGACGCGTCCATCGTTCTTGTCGGCGACAACAAAAGCGGATGTACGCAGTGTGCGTTGAGATATGCCCACAGAGGGGTTCCTGTAGCGCTTCTTGCCATGAGCCCGCTTGATATGCCATCGCTGCCTTCAGAGGAGCTAGCTGCGCTTGTTTCTCCTCTTGTCGCCCAAACGCGCCCTAAGCTGGAAAGTCTTCTATCCCGGTGGCTGATCGATGCCACAGACAAGCCTATTGCATTTGCAGCTTCGTTTCCTTTCCTGCGCAAACCGCTTGCTCATTCTCTAGTCATGCGATGCGCCGTTGAGAACGCGACCATCGGCGCCGTCGACATCATCCATGGCTCAGACTTGCCTCTCATGATGGCTAATCAGGCGAAGCTTGCGTTTGAGGTCTCCTCTTCATATGGTAAGGACATCTCGTTTGACAGCATTGCTGATGCCGCAGCTGTCATTGCAGTTGCCTATGGCAGCCGCGGCATGTGGCGGGCCGTCTCAGCTGCTGTTCCCTCGACCATGTCATGGGTCGTCCGGGCACTGCTCGCCTTTTTGAATACGCAGGCGCTCGGACTGTTCCTCATTGCCCACTGTGACGACAGAATAGACCAGTTGACTGAGAGACTGCATGATTTGCCATACCTAAGTGGTCCTGTCAAAAAAGAAGCGGAGATCCCTGCTGATCTCAAGCTAGTACCGGGCGACGAGAAGCCCCGTTATGTAAGCTACTGATAGAGCTCAAAGTTTTAGATGGCTTATTTTGCAGTTTGTCGTGTTAGATGGATGATTTTTCATTGACTGAGCAGCTTATCGCCTGTATGATAGATAGCCGTTGCATCGATACCATCGGTAATGAAGGGTTCTCATATGTACGCAATCGTTTCGACGGGTGGCAAGCAGTACAAGGTTGCTGAGGGAGACGTTATCGACGTCGAGAAGCTTGATATGCAGCCCGGCGGTAAAGTCGACCTGGATGTTCTCATGCTTGCAGACGGTACGAAGACTATCGTCGACCCTCAAGAGCTTGCTGGGCAAAAGGTCGTCGCTTCCGTTGTAGACCAACGCAAAGCTGACAAGGTTCTTGTCTTCAAGCTTCATAAACGCAAGCGCTATCATCGTACACGCGGACATCGTCAGCAGCTTACAAGGCTCAAAATTGAGTCCATTCCCGGTAGTTCTAAGACAGCAGCTGAGTAGTTTCATCATTGAGGAATAGGTAGGTAAGACGATGGCTCACAAGAAGGGTCAGGCAGCATCGCGCAATGGGCGTGATTCCAATGCACAAAGGCTTGGTACAAAGCTCTATGGCGGCCAATTTGTCAAGACAGGCCAGATCATTGTTCGCCAGCGTGGCACGCACATTACGCCAGGCGATGGCGTCGGCCGTGGCAAGGACGATACGTTGTTCGCGCTACAAGACGGCACTGTGCAGTTTGTGAGGGGCACGAAGCACGTAGTAAATGTTGTCCCCGCTGAGTAGGTGCTAGATAGGGCAGATGATTGAAAGACTGTGACTGCGAATCCTTTTGCTATCATGTATGGCAAAGGGATTTTTATGCTTTCTGTTTCTTCATTTGTTTCTATTTGAAGACAAAAAATTGTGTTAGCGACACCGTACGTGTTCAGCTTTGTTATAGTCGCCATTGAAATCAAGAACACGAGG
>DHPN01000027.1:12573-41477 GCA_002407925.1 Atopobiaceae bacterium UBA5363 | reverse complement strand
CAAGAACACGAGGAAAAAAGAAGGGAGCAGACCATGACAGACTTTGCCACAAAGGTGGGTATGAACTGGTGGTGGCACAACTGGTCTTGTCTTGGTCGACTCTGAGTCGCATAGTGTCGCATTGCATTGCGAAGACGACTTCCGGGGTTTGGCCGGGGGTCGTTTTTTTGACCCCTCCAGTTGTGCATACATGTAGGAACCCTTTCAGTTAGATTGCTACCACCTACTTTGAGGAGAGATCATGTCAAAAGATGCAAATGCCATATCTGCTGCGCAAAATACAGCCGTGCGCGAAATAAAAGATGCTGACGTCCATGGTAAGTTAGATGTGTCGTCGCTTGTGCTCGTGGCAATTCTTCTTGCGGCTGCATTTATTTTGAATGCAACAGTCGGCAACGCCCTTGCCATTACGGGTATTAAGCCAGAATTTTGCATCGCCGCATATTGCTTGGCGATTTTGCTCATTCGTCCCCGTCTTCCCCAAGCGGTCCTGATTGGCATTTTGGCCGCCACAGTCATCCAAATCACAACGTCGATACCTGGCCTTGAGTATGTGGCTGACATTCCCGCTTCTGCAGTCATGTGTCTTATTGTTACGCAGCTCTTCCATGCTGGTAAGCCGGTGTACCTTCCCTTCGCTGCGACGTTTCTGACGACGGTAGTTTCTGGCCTGATTTTTGCAACTATCGCCACCACTGTCGTGCTCGGTGGCGCACTAGGCTCAGTGGTTGTAATGTTCCCCATAGTCTTTGGTACCGCGCTTGCGAACGGCATCGTCGTTCAGGCCCTTTATCCAGCTCTTAAGAAGGTACACAGGACGCGTGCATAGGCAAGCCGTGCAAGGCGGCACACCAAGCGGTCATTTGCGTTCATTCATTGCGATCATAGAAGATAGGACGTTACTCTTATGTCTGAAGAAAATAAAAAGAATCAAGTTCGTACAGTTAGCACTTCCGCAGAGCACGGAAAGCTTGGCGTAAGTCAGCTCATACTCGTAGCAATCCTTCTTGCAGCAGGTTTTATACTCAACATGACACTTGGCAATGCACTTGCCATTACGGGCATAAAGCCGCAATTCCTCATTGCAGCCTACTGCCTCGGCATTCTCCTTATCTGCCCAAGCGTGTCCCAAGGAGTGCTGATAGGTTTACTTGCGGCTGTTGTCTGCCAGCTGACGACCTCAATACCTGGCCTTAACTTTTTGACGGAGGCAGCAGGTGCTTTAGTGATGGCGCTCTTTGTCGTCTCGCCTCTCGCGCACAAAAAGGCGCTGCCATTTGTTGGCGCCTTTTGCTCCACGCTAGTATCTGGCCTGTTGTTCGCTTTTCTCGGCACTCTCATCATGGGAGCAGCTCTTCCGACGGTGCTGGTGAAACTGCCGCTCGTTTTTGGCACAGCGATTTTCAATGCGATTGTCGTCCAAGCTTTGATCATACCTTTGCGCAAGGTCGTTGGGCGTTAACTATCATTGTCGGTTGATGTTGCTAGGCGGTACGTCCGTTGCCAGCAGGTCGTCTGCGCTCAAGGGGGATGCAAATAGTGTCACAGCAGGACGCAAACACCACATCTGAGGCTCTCGTTAGACTCAACCATGTTTCGTTCAAATATGCTTCGAGTGACCAAGATGCGCTTTCTGACATTTGTCTTGAGGTCAACGAAGGGGACTTCGTCGGCGTGATTGGTCCGTCGGGTGCCGGCAAGACCACGCTTGCGTCCGTGCTTTCTGGCGCTGTGCCCCATCACAGCGGAGGTGAGTTTCGCGGGGCTTGCATCGTAGGAGGGCTTGATACTTGTGACGTGCGCCTAACTGATGTGGTGCGTGTTGTGGGATCAGTGTTGCAGGACATCGACGCGCAGATGGTCGCCGCCAATGTCGAGGACGAGATGCTCTACGGCCTTGAGAACTTCGGCGTCCCCCACGACCGCATCATGGATCGTTTAAAGAGCGCTCTTGAGACTGTTGGCATATCAGACTTGCTGCATCGCGAAATATCTACGTTGTCGGGGGGGCAGAAGCAAAAGGTTGCGATTGCCGCGATTTTAGCGCTGCAGCCTCGGGTAATGGTGCTGGACGAACCTACAGCCGCACTCGACCCGGCCTCCTCGCGCATGGTGTTTGACGTTCTTCGCAACTTAAACGAGCATGAGCACTTGACGGTCATCGTCATAGAGCAAAAAGTTGCCCTACTCGCAAAGTATTGTCGCCGGATCGCCGTGTTGAACAAGGGGAGCATCGCGCTGTATGGGACTCCCCAGGAGGTTTTTTCCCGTTCTGAGGAGCTGCGGCGCATAGGCGTCGATTGCCCGCGCGTCACGCGTGTGTCGAACAAACTACGTGCCGAAAGCCTCATCAGCGAGAAGTCTGCCTACCTGACGTCTCTCGAGGCAATCGAGGGGATCTCTTCTCTTGTCAGAGGCGCAGGTGCCTGTGGCAAAAGCGTTGGCATAGCACCGAAAAGAAGCAAAGAGGTGCAGAGCGCTCAAGCCCAGCTTGCACAGACAGAGGCCACAGATCCGCTTTTGGTCTTTGACCACGTCAATTTTTCCTATGGTCCACATGCTGCTTCGGTAAGCGACATTTGCCTACAAGTCAGGCCCGGAGAGCTTGTAGGCATCATCGGCCAAAATGGCGCCGGCAAAACAACCGTGACCAAGCTCATGAACGGTCTTCTGAAGCCTGATTCAGGCCGCGTCGTTATATGTGGCCTTGATACGGCGAGTTGCAAGACAAGCCAGATCGCCCATTACGTTTCAACGCTCTTTCAAAATCCAGATCACCAAATCTGCAAAAACACTGTACTGGAGGAGATCGCTTTTTCTCTTGAACTGATTGGTGTATCGCATGAAGAGGCGCTCGCTCGTGCAGGCGATGCGGTGAGGTATTTCTCGTTGCCGCCGGATGCATCTCCTTTCACGTTGTCGCGTGGACAGCGGCAGATAGTTGCTTTGGCATCGACAGTCATCACGAATCCAAAAGTCCTGATCCTTGATGAGCCCACAAGCGGCCTTGACTACCGCGAGTGTATGGTCGTCATGCGAGCAGTCTGTGCGGCACGGGAGGAAGGCTGCGGGGTCGTCATGGTCTGCCATGACATGGAAGTTGCCTCGGATTTCGCGACGCGTCTGGTTGTGATGGGGGACGGGCACATCCTTGCCGACGGAGATCCCATTGAATTGTTTGGCAAGGCTGAGCTGATGCAGGCTGCCTGTGTTGCCCCTCCACAGATCATGGGCGTCTCCTTGAAGCTTGCACAGGAGCTCTCACCATCATATAAAGGCGTTTGCGAGGTCAGCGACCTTGTGCGCGTTACAGAGGGATTGGTAAAGTAATGGCTGGGTTTCTTGACTATTCAGAAGGCACCACGGCTTTGCACCGTGCGAACCCCCTCACCAAGATCGCGTTTGCCGTCTCCATTTGCGTCGCCACGTTTCTGGCGAGCGATGTGCGCGTTCTTCTTCTGTTCATTCTGCTTGAGCTTCTAGTGGGCCTTTATGCTGGGATCGGGAAGAAGACCATCTCGCTGCTCGGTGGGTTTGCGGTACTCGGCTGTGTAATGTTTGTCATACAAACAGCCGTGGTACGTGATGGCACGGCCGTATTCCTCTTCATGACGGATCGCGGAATTGACACAGGCGCCCATGTAGCTTTGCGGCTTATCGCATTTGCACTGCCGCTCATGCAGATGTTGACGCTTACCCGACCAGTGGATCTGTCAAATGCAGCTGTCGAAGTGCTGCACATTCCCTATCGCTATGCGTTTACCATTACAACGGCTTTGCGCTTCGTTCCTATTTTTGCTTCAGAAATGAGTCAAATCATCGAAGCTCAGACAGCGCGAGGCGTTGGATTTGACGAGGCCCGAGGCTTGCACAAGCTGCGGCTGATGCTGCCCTTGGCTGCGCCGCTTCTCATATCGTCGGTTGCGAAGGCAGATGACACTGCGCTTGCAGCCGAGGAGCGAGGATTTTATTTGCGTACAAGGCGCTCTTCTTACAAGCGCTATCCATTTCGTGCGGTAGATTTATCCTTCTTTGTCATTGCTGCCTTGATAATTGTAGTTGGTGCTCTATTCTAGGTTTTCATACCCGCCGCTCAGGTCTCGATGGCCTACCATATGAGGTGTAAGAGGAGGCTTTCGTGGCAAGCGACTTTACTGATCTGTCAAGAGTTTGCGTCTGCGGTGGCGATGGCGGCGCAGGATGCATGTCATTTCGCCGGGAAGCGTTCGTGCCGAAGGGTGGACCTGATGGCGGCGATGGCGGCCGCGGCGGCGACGTCGTGCTGCTTGCTGATGCGCAGCTTTCGTCACTTATCGACTATCGCTACAAGCATCATTTTCATGCAGAGCGCGGGACGCATGGCCAAGGCTCTCGCCGTCACGGCAGGGACGGGGAAGATCTCATTCTTCATGTGCCCGTTGGCACGACAGTGTATGAGCTCGACCCGACGACAATGGTTCGCCGCTATCAGATTGCAGACCTCACAGCGCCCGGAGAACATGTTATTGTCGGCCCAGGCGGCATCGGTGGCAAGGGCAACATACATTTCGTCACTTCTGTGCGGCGTGCTCCTGCCTTTGCTGAAAAGGGGGTCCCAGCACGTGAGCATTGGCTGGAGCTCGAGATGAGGCTTATGGCCGACGCCGCCCTTGTTGGCATGCCCTCTGTTGGGAAGAGCTCAATCATTGCGCGCATTTCAGCGGCTCGACCTAAAATAGCCAGCTATCCTTTCACCACGCTTGTGCCGAATCTCGGCATGGTGCGTTCGAAGGATGGAAGTTCGTTTGTCGTGGCAGATGTCCCAGGCCTCATCGAGGGTGCCGCTGAGGGAAAGGGCCTTGGTCACGAATTCCTCAGGCATATAGAGCGTACGGCCGTAATTTTGCATGTTGTCGATGTTACAGGCGGCTTTGAAGGTCGAGACCCAGTGAACGATCTCGAGGTGATTGACAGAGAGCTCGCTGCGTATGCGGCAGATCTTGCTGTGCGTCCCCAAATTGTCGTTGCTAACAAATGCGACATGCCTGGCACTGAGGCGGCGCAGGCGCGCCTAGCCAAGGCTGCGGCCGAGAGAGGGCGTCCGTTCTTTGCCGTTTCCGCGGTCACGGGGAAGGGCTTGCCTGCTCTCGTCGCCGCGTGTTCTGGCGAAGTGGCCCGGCTTCGCTCAACCATTACAACTTCAGAACCGGTTGAGCTACTCAACGAGCAGCTTGAACGCAAGAGACGCCAGCGTGACACTATCGTCAAGGTCACTCAGGAACAAAGGGGCGTTTGGAGAGTTACGGGCGACGCCGTAGAGCGGATGGTTATACAGACTGATTGGGATAATGACGAATCCATAACGTACCTGCAGCATCGCTTTGCCCGCGCAGGCATAGAGGAGAAGTTGAAGAAAGCTGGGGCCTCTGTGGGGGATGAAGTGCGCATACTCGATTACGAGTTTGACTTTGAAGGCACTGCACCAACACAAGAAGCCCCTGTGGCCGAAGGAGCTAGCATCGAAGGCGGCAAAGATCTCAGCACGACGGTCTCCGACAATAATGAGGAGGATATTTGATGGCACAAGCAGTGCCTGTCGGCGGTACAGTTGTAGCCAAAATCGGGTCTTCTACGCTTGTTGATGCCGACGGGAGAATAGATGCAGCCTTTGTGCAAGCGCTGTGCGACCAGATTGCCACACTTGTGCATGGAGGCATCCATATGGTACTCGTATCTTCGGGTGCCGTTGCGGCTGGCTTTGAGCGACTTGGCTTCTCACAAAGGCCCTCTGACATGGCAACGTTGCAAGCATGTGCCTCAGCAGGGCAGGTTGCGCTTGCAGAGGCATATAGCGAGGTACTCGCTGAGCATGGCATTTCGTGCGGACAGGTTCTTCTCACGCGCCGTGATGTCATAGATCGCAGCGGTTATCTCCATGCACGTACAACGCTTCTCCGTTTGATTGAGCTTGGCTGCGTGCCTGTGGTCAACGAAAATGACACTGTATCTGTTGCTGAGTTTACTTTTGGAGACAACGATACGCTTGGCGCCATCACAGCCACACTTGTCAGTGCGGATCTCTATGTGATTCTCTCAGACGTCGAAGGACTGTATACGGCTAATCCTCAGGATAACCCTGATGCTCAGCTCATTTCTCATGTCTCTAAGGTTGATTCTCATATCTCAGCTATGGCAAAAGGATCTAGTTCTACTTTAGGGACTGGTGGTATGGCCACGAAAATCCGTGCAGCACGTGCCACACTTGCTGCAGGCATTCCAACAGTGATCTGTCGGGGCAGGTCTCCTCATGTACTTGTAGATGTTGTGGGCGGTCAAGCAGTCGGCACTCGTTTTGAGCCGGACGAGCAGGCTCATGAGACGGGCAGGAAGCTTTGGATTGGTCTTGCTGAAATCCCTCAAGGTTCAATCAAGCTTGATGCTGGCGCTTTGGAGGCCGTTCAGGAGCATGGGGCTTCTATTTTGCCGGTGGGTATTACGGAAAGTATGGGAACATATAGCTCCGGTGATGTTGTCAATGTGCTAGCTCCTGATGACACGCTGGTAGGAAGGGGCGTTGTCCGCTATAGCAGTGAAGAGATGAAGCAGATACGAGGGCTCAGGTTAGATGTGATTAGGCGCTTCATGCCTGAAAAAAACGGGATGCCGGCCATACACCGAGACGAACTGCTCATATTTTAAGCAAGGAGGAGCATTATGTCAGAAGCTCGACAAAAGGCAGCAGCAGCAAAAAAAGCTTCGCGCATACTTGCACAGGCGACTGATGCGCAGCGTCGCCAAGCAATAAGAGCTGCTGCCAAGCGTATCGAAGATTCGTCAGCAGAGGTGCTTGAAGCCAATGCGAAAGATGTCGCAAATGGTCGTGCCTCTCACATGGCAGACCCTCTCATGGATAGGCTTCTGCTTACCGATGAACGTCTCAAGGCCCTTGTAGCTTCGATGTTTGAAATTGCAGACCAGCCTGATCCTTTAGGGAAGGTCCTAGATGGCCGTACGCTTGCTGCGGGCGTGCGTATGGAAAAGATAAGCGTTCCCCTGGGTGTCGTGGCCATCATATATGAAGCGCGTCCCAACGTGACCGCAGATGCGTTTTCTCTTTGTCTGCGCTCAGGAAACTCATGCGTCCTCAAAGGCGGATCAGCTGCAAAAAGTAGTTGCCAGGCAATCGTGCGACTCTGCCGAGCGGGGCTTGAAGACGCCGGGCTTCCACGTGACTGCGTCACATATATAGATAGCACAGATCATGCTGAAACGGCTGAGCTCATGCGCGCAACAGGACTTGTGGACGTATTGATACCCCGTGGGAGTGCGCGCCTCATCAAGGCGACCGTGGAGCAGGCAACAGTGCCAACCATAGAGACCGGAACAGGTAACTGCCACATCTACCTCCATACAAGCGCGGATTCTCACATGGCGACCGACATTGTCGTCAACGCCAAGACGCAGCGTCCGGGAGTATGCAACGCAGCAGAGTCCTTGTTAGTCGACACAGCTGCTGCCCAGAGGCTGCTTCCCCCGGTAGCCTCAGCTCTTGTAGACCGTGGCGTTGAGCTGGTGGGGGACGATGATGCGCGCCGTATTTGCAAGGAAAACGGCATGCCCATGGGTGAGGCTACCGAAGAGGATTGGGGAAAAGAATACCTAGACCTTAAGATGAGCGTTAAATGCGTTTCGGGCGTCCAAGAAGCGATCGCTCATATCAATCGCTATGGCACTGGTCATTCCGAAGCCATCGTGTGCACTGACTATGCTGCTTCAGAGGCATTTCTTGCTGGCGTAGACGCTGCAGCTGTGTATGTAAACGCGTCGACACGCTTTACTGACGGCGGTGTCTTCGGCCTCGGTGGAGAGATTGGCATCTCGACGCAGAAACTTCATGCCCGTGGTCCCATGGGTGCAGACGCCCTTACGACGACGAAATATGTATTGCGCGGTGACGGGCAGGTACGCAAATGAGCACCTTGCAGGATGAAGTGCCAGCGCATCACACCATTTCAGGGCAAGGAGCGGAGGCATCCTCTGTCAAAAAAGGAATTGTGATGGCCGGCGATCTGCCTTCGCTCGGGGAAGATCCCAAGCGAAGATATCGCCTGGGCATCATGGGCGGCACGTTTGACCCTATTCATAACGGCCACCTTGTGTGTGCAGAGACAGCGTTCGATGCCTTGTCGCTTGACGTGGTGGTGTTTATGCCTGCGGGAGTACCCGCTTTTAAACAGGGGCAGCATGTTTCCTCAGGTGAAGACCGCTACGCCATGACCCTTCTTGCCACGTCAGACAATCCACACTTCACGGCAAGCCGTTTTGAGATTGACCGAAAGGGAGTTACCTATACAGAAGAGACATTGGCGTTGCTTCGGCAGCTCTATCCTTCTAATGTGGATCTTTACTTCATTACCGGGGCCGACGCGATCGCAGAAATAATGCGTTGGCGTGATGCAGAGCATGTCGGCAGGCTCGCTCATCTTGTCGGGGCAACGCGTCCAGGCTATGATCTCGTGCATGCCCGCCAGGCAATTGAAAAGTCAGATCTTAATTTTGATGTGACGTATTTAGAAGTTCCTGCTCTGTCAATATCGTCTAGTTATCTACGCAAGCGAGTAAAGGCAGGGGAGAGCTTGCGTTATCTTACGCCAGATTCTGTGACGGGATATATACATAAGCACAAGCTCTATGGCGCTCACGCCTTTCGCTATGGGGCGGGTGTAGCCCGTTTTGGGAGAATCGCAGAGAAGGATTTAGATGCCAAGCAATAACTTCGGGCAGATCCAGCAGCCTTTTTACACAGAAGATCAACGAAAGGAGATCGCTCGCGTACGTCAGGCTTTGAAAGTTCATATGGCTAAGGCTAAACCAAAGCGTTATGCTCATTCTCTTTCTGTGGCAAAGACGGCGACATCGTTGGCCCTTATGTATGATGTCGATCCCTACCTCGCCTGTTGCGCCGGCCTTCTGCATGACTGGGAAAAGGTTTTCGACAACGACCAGCAAATAGCGTCTGCCCACGAGCTGGGGATTGATCTAGGCGTTGATCTGAGCCTTGTCGGCAATTTGCTCCATGGTCCGTTGGCTGCTCGTCGCTTACCAGCTGTCTTTCCGGAGCTCCCATCGGCAGTTTGGCAGGCCATTGCGCGCCATACGATGGGCGCAATTGACATGATGCCACTTGACATGGTTGTGTTCGTAGCAGACGGAATAGAGCCCCTGCGCGCAAAGACGCCCTCTCTTGAGAGAATTCGTCATCGCGTCGGCAAGGTTTCTTTGACCAGCCTGTACTGGGAGTCGTTCGTAGGAGGCATAATCTACGTATTGCAAGGCGGAAGATATCTCTATCCAGGCACGTTAGAGATATATAACGCGCTTGTGCTTCGCCATTTGCCAAACCTAGGCTAGCTTGCCACATAAAGATGGGTAAAACTAGCGTCAAGTATATCAAGTATGTGGAAGGAATGCCTTATGGCAGTAACGCCTCTGGAGTTAGCCCGTACGGCTGCAATAGCAGCAGATGACAAGAAAGCTGCAGATATCGTTGTCATTGATCTTTCGCAGGCCTCTGATATTTGTGACTACTTCGTAATCTGCACCGCGAGAAGCAAGCCGCATTCAGACGCCATCGTTGAAGAGGTCAGGGAAAAAGTCAAGGCTAATTGTAATGAGCGGCCGCTTTCTGTTGAGGGCAAAGTGGGGTCCTCGTGGGCTCTGATAGATTTTGGTGTTGTGGTCGTACATGTCTTCCGCCCAGAGTCGCGTGACTACTATCGCTTAGAGCGCCTATGGGGAGATGCTCCTCGAGTGGACTTTGGTTTAGAAGGAGCTGTAGAAGAAGGGGACGACAAACAAGCTGTGGCGTTGCAAGAAGGCTGATGGCGGGTGACATGGTTCCTAAGGACATGCTTTATAACATGATATAGGTGTATGCCTTATGCAGCAACCAAGTGTTGGCACATTGCCTGTGGTATCACGCTGGCAAGGCCGAGCAATTGGCCTTATGGATCTTGATGCCTTTTTTGCCTCTGTTGAGCAGCTCGATCATCCCGAATGGCGGAATCTTCCCGTAATCGTAGGCGGCTCTGCAGACAGGCGTGGCGTTGTAGCGACAGCTTCCTACGAGGCCCGCCGTTTTGGTGTGCATTCGGCTATGCCAAGTGCCATCGCCGAGCACCTCTGCCCTAATGCTATTTGGACGCGAGGCGACTTTGCCAGATACCGAGAAGTCTCGAACCAAGTTATGAGTATTCTGGTTGATGAGACTCCGCTTGTGGAGCAAGTTTCAATAGATGAGGCCTTCTTTGACATTACTCCCGGGAGGTTTTCATGTGAAAATCCGCTTGAAATTTGCCGTCGCATACAAAAGCGTGTCGCGCAGCTTGGTATAACCTGTTCCATTGGGCTGGCCTCCAACAAGACGGTGGCCAAAATCGCATCTGAGCGCGACAAGCCACGTGGCTTAACAGTTGTGCCCCCTGGGGCAGAAGCGCTCTTCCTTGCTCCCTTGCCGGTGCGAGAAATGAGCGGCATCGGCAAGGCGGCTGAAAGCGCGCTTTCAGCCATTGACGTTCACACACTTGGAGAGCTCGCAGCATGTGATCCATCTAAAATGCGGCAGCTGTTCGGCGTCCTCGGACCCCGCATGGTAATGCGGGCGGCTGGTAGGGAGAGCAGCGCTGTGCGGCCGCGCGCCCAGACAGAGGAAATCAAGTCTATTTCCCATGAGCGGACATTCGCAAATGACCTCACAAACGCCAAAGACATTCGTGCAGCGATAGAGTATGTGGCGGCGCTCACAGGCACACGCCTTAGGGCGAAGGGCTTGCAGGGCACAGAAGTGACGCTGAAGCTTAAGTTCGATGCAGCTCATGTGAAAACAGCCTGCAGTCGGCTTGAGGCTCCGACTGATGACGAGCGCGCCTTTGGGAGGGTGGCTCTTAGCCTGTTGGGGGAGATATGGCAACCAGGACTGCCAATAAGACTTGTTGGCGTTGCTATCAGCAGATTTGGAGATGCCTGCTCTCGGCAAATGTCCCTTTTCGAAGAAGATCGCACTGATCATAGAAATCCAAGGCGTGATTTACGATCTCTTGCATTGGCGACAGATGAGGTAAAAAGGCGTTTTGGTGAACAGAGTATTGCATATGGCCACGATCTGCGCTTGCAGCAAACCCTGTCGAATACTACGCCCAAGAACAAGCGTGACTTTTGATACTGCTCTGCGGCTCTCTACCAATCCGTACTTAGCGGTCATGTTAGCTTAAACATAAGCCATAAACATACCCTATAGGGTAACTGTGAAAGTAGTGCCATCTGCTTCGTTACTCTGAGCAGCTATTGAGCCTCCGTGGGATTCTGTGATGCCCTTTGCTATGGCAAGACCTAAACCGAAACCACCGGTTGATCTGCTCCGCGCTTTGTCCGAGCGATAAAAGCGATCAAAAACATGCTTGAGGTCCTCTGGGTTGATGACCTGTCCGTGGTCATTGACGACAAGATGGACCTTATTGCTCTCCTTGGTGAGTTGGACAGTGACTACAGTTTTCTCGCCAGCATACTTTATGGCATTATCTATAAGAATCTTAACGAGGCGAGCAAGCCAGTCTGGATCTCCTGTGATATGGATGCCCTCTTGTACCTTCTCGTCGATCGAGCAGCCGTGTTCAAACGCCATAGCGTCAAATTCCAGCGCCGCACTTTGAACCATATCGGAAAAATCAACATCTACCTTACGTTTAGCGTTTGCATCTCCTGCAATGGTCTCATCGGTTCGAGCGAGCTCAAGCAAATTTGTAACGAGGCCTTGCATTTGACATGCGGCTTCGACAGAACTGTTGATCCATGAGCGACTGTCTTCGCTTAATGTCTTGTCCTTCTGCAAAATGCCCATATTGGCGACAATGACCGCCAATGGCGTCTTGAGCTCATGGCTCGCGTCAGCGACAAAGCGCCTCTGTTGAATCCATGCTGACTTGACAGGGCGCAAAATCCAGGAGGAGAGCCACCAAGCCGCTATGAACAAAAGGCCTAACCCGCACACAAAGCCAACGATGCTTGTTATGAGCTGGTTTTGGAAAGCCACGTCTATGTCGGAGGTATCGGCCAAGGCGATCTTTGTGCCACCGTCAGGAAGGCTCTCGCTTTCCCACGCTACATGAGAAGATCTGATGCGGCCTGAAGTCTCGCTTGAGGCTAGAACGATCTCTATCACGTCACTGAGCGTATCTTGGTTGATGGCTGAGAGGCTTTCATTGGTAGTGAGGAGGACACCTTCCTCATCAAGAGATACGGTAACCACCAGACGGCCTCCTGAGGAGTACTCAGAAGGCTCATTTGTAGAGCCACCGATCATTGGCAAATCATCGCTTTGAAGTGCCGCGTCAAGCGAACGATAAATGAGCTGCCACTGTGTCGTATACGTACTCCATAGTGACGAGCCAAGCATGAATGCAAGGACGATGCCGACCAACGCAACGACGATGAGGACAAATTTGCGGCGCAGAGTGCCTATCAAGGTCGTTACCTTGCCGTGTCGAAAGACTCAAGGCGGTAGCCGAGCATACGCAGCGTTGTGATCTGAACGCCTGAGTGCAAATGGCTGAGCTTCTTGCGTAAGAAGCTCACGTAGGCCTCAACGGAGTTCTCGGACGCGTCTGCGTCAGAGCCCCACACACGGGAAAGGAGGTCCTGCTTGGAGAGGACGCGGGCTGAAGAGGCCATCAGTGTGCGCATGACTTCAAATTCCTTCCCCGAAAGGTGCACGGTGCGCTCACCACAAGACAGGTCATGCGTTGAAAGATCCAAAGAGAGATCCCCAAAAGTTGCCGTTTCTAGCATCACATCACCTGAGCGCCGGGTGAGAGCACGTAGACGGGCAAGGAGCTCCGGTGGCTCAAATGGCTTGGTCATGTAATCATCGGCACCGGCATCAAGTCCAGAGACCTTGTCAGTTGTAGAGGTTCGTGCCGTCAGGAGCAAGACAGGGACCGAGTTGCCTTGACGGCGCAAGTCATGGACGATGTCTAAGCCACTTTTCCCTGGCAACATAATGTCAAGCACTATCGCGTCATAAGATCCCGTCTCAGCCAGGGCCAGGCCTGACGTGCCGTCGTAGGCTGCCTCAGTATTGAAGTCCGCATCTTGGAGAATTCTGCAGATTGCATCAGCAAGGCTGCGCTCATCTTCGACAACAAGAATGTTCATGGTAAATGCCTCCTTTAATTTGGAGGAATCTTAACCCGTAAGCCTTAATTTCTTCTGAATGTTTGTCAGCAAACGTCGTATTTTGCTACCTGAATACGATTCATCCACAAAAACAGCACCTTGCAGCCGCATTTGCTTGTACAGCCACATTTGCTTGTCGTATATTATTATGCTGTTTGTTTGGGTTATGCGACGCGGCCCATGCCGAAACTACGTGCGTCGCTTGTCTGGAGGAGTTTTCATTGGCAGTCAAGATTCGTCTGGCCCGTCATGGCGCCAAAAAGCACCCGTATTATCGCGTTGTCGTCGCGGACGGCCGTATGCCGCGTGACGGTCGTTACATCGAGGAGGTTGGTCGCTATAACCCGCTGACCACCCCTAAGACAATTCAGCTTGATCTCGAGAAGATTGATGCATGGGTGGCCAAAGGGGCTCAGACTTCAAGCACCGTGTCCCACCTGGTTGACATCGTTCGCAGCGGTGCGCCTGCGCCAGAGAAGGTGCGTAAGCCTTCGAAGAAGGCTCAAGCTAAGGCGGCAGCCGCCGCAAAGGGCGGGGAGTAGTCCATGGCAGACGGCATCGCAGCGGATGACTCTGCCGTCGAGGAGGCTGCAGACGCGCAAGAAGAGCTTTCGGATGATGAGGGCTTTGCCTCCGATAAGATCGCAGACCTTGTGGAATACATCGTATGCGGGCTTGTCAGCGACCAAGATGCAGTCTCACTTGATGTGACTGACCGCGAGGATGGCTCGCTCATCGAGGTGAGCTGTGCGCCACAAGACGCAGGCAGGGTTATCGGCAAGCGTGGACGCACTATCAAGGCCATCCGTACCCTAGCACGAGCGCTTGCCTCACGCATAGGCACCTCAGTTGAGGTGGAGGTTGCAGATTAGGTTGCGTCGTGCATAGGCGGTGGTGTCGCATAGCGGTTATTGCCAAAGCGCACGGCAGAAGGGGGCAGCTGGTAGCTGAGGCTGCCGAAGGCTTTCCCCCGATGCTTGCCGCAGGCATGGCTGTAGCGGTGCTACCGCCCTCTTTGCAAGCGAGCAGATACCACACAGTTGAATACGCTTCTATAGCGCGTGAGACGCAGGGTCAGCTGATTGTGCTGTCAGGGGTGCACGATCTCGAACATGCTTGTTCCCTTGTTGGCCACTCGGTACTTGTGGCTTCAGACGATGTGCCTTCTAAAGCAAAGAGGAAAGGCATTTCTTTTTTGGCGGGTCGCACTGTTCGTGATCGAAGGATTGGCTTGCTCGGAGAGATCAAGGAGGTCATGGTCGGCGCTGCCCAGGACATTTGGGTCGTTCGCGGCCCGTTAGGAGAGGTCTATGTACCGGCTGCCCAAGGCGTCGTAGTCGAGCTGCCGGAGGAGGGCGAGATCCTCATCGATTTGCCCGATGGAATAGTCGGTCTGTGAAGGGGCAAGAAAACCATGCTCTTTGAAGCCATTTCCGTCTTTCCCGAACTCTTTGAGCCGTATCTCAGTACCTCCATCATGGGCCGCGCTCGGCGACGCGGCATTTTTGACTTCTCGTCTTATAATCTGAGGAATTGGACGCGTGACCGCCATCGCACGGTGGATGATGCCCCGTTCGGCGGATCACAGGGCATGCTCATGAAATGCGAGCCGGTTTTCAGCGCAGTACGCGATGTCTCTGCGGCACAGCATACAAAGCCATGCATCATCTTCTTTTCCCCTTGCGGCAAGCGCTTCGATGAAGGCGTTGCCGAGAGGCTGTCTAAAGAGCAGAGGGTACTTTTTGTATGCGGTCGCTATGAGGGAATGGACGAGCGTGTCTATGAGCTTGCTGATGAGACGCTTTCCGTTGGTGATTATGTGCTCAGCGGGGGAGAGCTTGCAGCGCTTGTTGTGATCGACGCAGTCGTGCGCTTGCTGCCTGGTGCTCTCGGCGACGAGATGAGCGCAAAGGATGAGTCGTTTTCGGATGGCCTGCTTGAGTGCGCCCAATACACCCGCCCTGCGGATTTCGAGGGGCGACGCGTGCCAGGCGTCCTGCTTTCTGGCGACCATAGTGCCGTAGCGCAGTGGCGGCGGAAAAACGCCATTGAGCGCACTGCTCGTTGGCGTCCCGACTTGCTCGCGAAAGCTCGGCTCACCCAAGAGGAGCGCCAGCTGGCGAAAAGTCTCCTCACGCATTTGAAGGCGGACTTCGAAAGTGGTTCGAAATGAGCGGAAGGCAAAAACGGCAATCACCAAGTGATGAGATGCCCTTGCGAGCTCAGCGCACAGGAGGCATGCCTGGCTGGCTTGAGTGGGTGATCGTCTTTGCTGTGGCGATTGTAGCAAGTCTGCTTATACGAACATACGTTGTCGATTTCTATGAGATCCCCTCTGCCTCGATGCTTGAGACTATCCAAGAGGGCGACCGAGTGATCGGAGAGAAGATCACCTATCGCAGCTCTGAGCCCAAAGCTCAAGATATTGTGACTTTTGAGGATCCGCTGGACAAAAACACGACGTTGATTAAACGCGTGATCGCTACAGGCGGCCAAACCGTCGAGCTCAAAGATGGGGACGTCTATGTGGATTCTGAGAAGCTTGATGAGCCTTATACGCTCGGAAAGAAGAGCTTGCCGCTCGACCAGCAGGCGCCGGGTGTTGTCGTGAGCTACCCCTATACGGTGCCAGAAGGTTATGTATGGGTAATGGGCGACAATAGAGAGGACTCACTTGATTCTCGTTATTTTGGCGCTGTATCAATCTCAAGCATTACCTCGCGGGTAATCTGGACCTATTGGCCGCCTTCGAGTTGGGGTGGATTCTAGCGTGTCGCATGATGACAGGGTATGGTAGGCGAGTCATGACGAGTACTGACATTGGGGGATGCAAGAAGATGAGTGACAGTCCGTTGACGTTTCAGGACATGATTTTGGCTCTTGAGCATTATTGGGCACACCAAGGCTGCACGGTTATGCAGCCTTACGACAGCGAGGTCGGCGCGGGCACCTTCCATACGGCGACCCTTTTGCGCTCGCTTGGGCCACAAGCGTGGAGAACATGCTATCCGCAGCCTTGCAGGCGTCCGGCTGACGGCCGCTACGGCGAAAACCCCAATCGGCTTCAGCACTACTATCAGTTTCAAGTTTTGATCAAGCCCTCTCCGGTCGACTCCCAAGACCTGTATCTCGGTTCTCTTTCGGCGATAGGACTCAATCCTGACGAGCATGACGTGCGCTTCGTCGAAGATGACTGGGAAAGCCCTACTCTTGGTGCGTGGGGCCTGGGCTGGGAGATCTGGCTCAATGGCATGGAAGTCACACAGTTCACCTATTTCCAGCAGGTCGGGGGCATCGAAGTCGACCCTGTGCCAGTGGAAATCACCTACGGCCTCGAGCGCATCGCTATGTACGCTCAGGGCAAAAACTCCGTCTATGACGTTGTGTGGAGCTATCTGCCAGATGGAACGCCCATGACCTACGGCGACGTTTTTCTTGAGAACGAGCGAGAGTTCTCAACCTATAACTTTGAGGTTGCCAACGTTAACATGATGCGTAACAAATTCGATGACTACGAACGTGAGTGTCACTCCTGCCTTGAGCGGAAGCTGCCGCTACCTGCCTATGACTGTGTTATGAAGTGTAGCCACTCGTTCAACCTCCTTGACTCCAGGGGAGCCCTTTCAGCTGTCGAGCGTGCAAATTACATCTTGCGTGTGCGGACGCTCGCAAAGCAGTGCTGTGAGGCATACCTCGCGGAGGTGGCCTGCGACCAAGGGGATTCCAGCCAGAGGGGGGAGGTGGCATAGATGATCGAGACAAAGGACTTCCTTTTGGAGATCGGCTGCGAAGAGATGCCTTCTTCTCCGCTTATCCACGCAACTAAGCAGCTTGGCGAGCTCATAGCTTCTGGCCTTGGAGAGGCGGGGATCTCTCATGGCAAGCTGCGCGTGATCTCCTCTCCGCGCCGTCTTGCCGTGCTGGTTTTTGGCGTTGGGACCCGTACGCGCGAGGTGCACGAAACGAAACGTGGGCCGGCGGCGAGCATCGCCTTTGACAGCGACGGCAATCCCACTAAGGCCGCCTGTGGTTTCGCTCGCAAAAATGGCATCAAGCCAGATCGCCTTGTCAGGCATGATGATGCGGACGGGAAAGAGTACGTCTTTGCAGAAAAGAATATTCCTGCTAAGCCAGCCATGCCCATTCTCTCTGATCTTTGCGAGGCAGTAATCGCCGGTCTTGAGTGGCCAAACTACCGCAGTCAAAGATGGGGATCTGAGCATGTGAGCTTTGTGCGGCCTATTCGCTGGATTTGCGCCTTGTTCGGCCACGACGTAATCCCGGTGACGTATGGCGACGTGCAGAGCAGCAACTTCACGTTTGGCCATCGCGTGCTTGGGAAGGGTGCGCGCGTGGTCAGCGAGCCTTCTGTATACGAGAAGGTGCTTGAGGATGCGCACGTATTGTCCGCGGAGAAAAGGGCCAAGGTCATACGAGCTGGCATAGCAAAAGTCGAAGAGGAGCGCGGCGGAGCTCACGTAGATACGCCAAAGCGGACGTTCGAGGAAGTGGTAAATCTGTGCGAGTGGCCAACCGTGCTTGTTGGCAAGTTCGACGAAGAGTTTCTCGCTGTTCCGCATGAGATAATCTGCGAGTCGATGCTTACCAATCAACGCTATTTTCCAATTTATGACGCTCACGGCGATCTTACGAGGGAGTTTGTCATCGTAGGAAATGGCGATCCACGATATTCAGCGACAATTGTCGATGGGAACGAACGAGTTATCCGGGCTCGTCTTGATGACGCGAAGTTCTTTTATCAAGAAGACCTCAAGGTGCCGATGGATGATTTTGTCGAGCGACTCGATAAGGTCATCTTCCAAGAGCGCCTTGGCACCGTTCGCCAAAAGACAGCACGCCTGGAGACCATAGCCAGCGACATCGCCAACCAAGCAGGCGCCAGTGCCGTGGAGGTGGAGCATACTGCCCGGGCGGCTCATCTTGCGAAGGCGGACCTCGTCTCGCAGACGGTTGTGGAGTTCACGAATCAGCAGGGCGTGATGGGTGGATACTTCGCTCAGGCTGCGGGGGAGCCTGACGATGTCGCAGAAGCGATTCGTGACCATTATCGCCCCCGGTTTGCTGGCGACGCCTTGCCCGGAGGCTTCGTCGGCAAGTGCGTTGCCCTCGCAGACAAAATCGACACGATTTGTGGCATGTTCGCGATCGGCGAGCCGCCTACGGGCTCTGCTGACCCCTTCGCTGTACGTCGTGCCGCCATTGGTGTCATTGCGATATTGCGGACGTTGCCGGAGGTCTCTCTTCCCAAGTTGATTGAGTTCAGCCTCGCTACGCTCACGGGCCAGGGCATCAATTTCGATGCAGAGGCCGTTAGCGCCGACATCAGGCGCTTTTTTGCAAGCCGGCTTGCGACCATTGCAAAAGGCGAGCATATCTCGCCGGACACGATTGCGGCAGTGTCAGCCGTCGGGGTCATTGACCCAGCAGAGTTTCTTGCTCGCGCGCATGTCCTTGAAGACGCCCGAGCTCAGCGTCCTGAGATTTTCGAGGATCTTGCTGCTGCCTACACCCGTGCCGCGCATTTAGCTGATTCCAGCTTGGGCACCGAAATAAATGAGGCCATTTTAGGTGACGCTGAGCGCGCGCTGCTCAAAGCATGTACTTCCGGTCAGGAAAATGTGAAGATGGCGTTGACGAAGGGGGACTATGCGGGAGCTTGTGATGCTCTCGCGGATCTAAAAGAGCCCATCGACCGATTCTTTGATGATGTTCTTGTTATGGACGAGGACACTGGCCTCAGAGAGAACCGTCTTCGTCTGCTCAACCGATTTGCGAGCGTTTTTACGGATGTGGCCGATATCGGTGCTCTGTCTCGAAAGAAATAGGGAAGAATCTGCAAGTATTTACATGGATGCGTATAGGCGTCAAACCAGTTGTGACGTCATAGGTGGCAAGGAGGTACCAAGTACATGACAGAATTCATTACTGCCGGCGAGGTCGCGGACGGTCCAAAGCCTGTGGTCTTTGTATTGTCAGACGCTCGCGGCAAGACTGCAGTAGGGGTGGTTGAAGCTGCTGCAGACCAGTTTGTCGATGATGCCATAGTCGTAAAACAGCTCGGCAATGTAAGCAACGTTGAGATGGTCTGTGACTATCTTGACAAAAATCGCGAGGAGACAACGCCAACCGCTGTGTTCCACACAATCGCTGACAAAAATCTCCGCCGTGACATTAGACGCGAGCTGGACAGGCGTGGCATTCCTTCGGTCGATCTTCTTGGCCCGGCGATCACCGTCATAGCAAGCCTCACCGGCGAAGAGCCGCAAGGCGTGAGCGGGAGGCGTACGAGCGTCTCGATTCAAGAGTTGCTCTAGGGCCTGTCGAGGCAACCACCCCCGGGGGCGTTGCCTTCTGTTGTGTGCTGACCTTGCATGCCTTGACGAGGCAGAGGATTTTCTCTGTTTATTTTTGACACCTTCGCCCTTCCATTGGTAGAGCTACTATGGAAGCGTTGGTAGTAAGGGGGCGGGACCTCCGCCCTAAGATTGCGAGACCGAGGAGTGTGTATGGCTGAGAAGCACGTGTACCGCTTCGGCGTTGACGAGAACGGCGTTGACGTCACCGAGAAGGCTGGGGCGACGCCTGACGAAGCGAAGTGGATCACAGGAGGCAAGGGCTGCAACCTCGCAGAGATGGCAAGCATCGGCTTGCCTGTTCCTCCGGGATTTACCATTGACTGCCAAACCTGCGTTTGGTATTCAACTCATAACAATACCTGGCCAGAGGGAATTCTTGACACCATTGCGAAATATCAGGCTGACCTAGAAAAAAGAATGGGCAAAAAACTCGGCGATGCCAATGACCCATTGCTCGTCTCCGTGCGCTCGGGTGCACCATTTTCAATGCCTGGCATGATGGATACAGTTCTTAACCTCGGTCTTAATGACACCTCTGTGCAGGGCTTGATTAAGCAGACGGGCAACGAGCGCTTTGCGTGGGACTCCTATCGTCGCTTTGTCTCCATGTTCTCCGACGTGGTGATGGATGTCGACAAGCAGCTGTTTGAGGATGCGCTCAACGAGAAGAAGGCTGAGAAGGGGGTCAAGCTCGACACAGAGCTTGACGCTGGTGACCTCAAGGATCTCGTAAAGACCTTCAAAGAGATCTTCTGCGCCAACGTGGACGGTCAAAAGTACCCTGAAGTCGTCAAAGACGGCAAAGTCTCCTTCCCTGACGACCCTTATTTGCAGCTACGGCTTGCTGAGCAGGCAGTCTTCGGTTCTTGGATGAATGATCGCGCGATTGTCTATCGTGCGGCTAACAAAATTCCGGACAACCTCGGCACCGCGGTGAATGTCCAGACGATGGTCTTTGGCAATAAGGGCAACACCTCTGCTACAGGTGTCGCTTTTACTCGTAACCCCGCAGATGGCACCAACGAGCGCTACGGGGACTTCCTTGTCAATGCCCAAGGTGAAGATGTCGTGGCCGGTATACGCAATACGCAGCCGATCGCCGATCTTGTCAAGATCCCTGAGCTCAAAGAGGCTGGCGAGGAGCTTTTCCATGTCTTTGAGGTGCTTGAGGACCACTATCACGATATGATGGACATCGAGTTTACGATCGAGCAGGGCAAGCTGTGGATGCTCCAGACACGTGTGGGCAAGCGCACCGCTTTGTCAGCCCTTCGCGTCGCGATCCAAATGGTGCAAGAAGGGCGGATCACCAAGGAGCAGGCTGTCATGCGCGTCGCCCCCGATCAGCTTGACCAGCTTCTGCATCCGCAGTTCGATCCGTCTGCGAAATACGATGTGCTTACAAAGGGCATGAATGCAAGCCCCGGCGCAGCTGTGGGCGAAGTCGTATTCTCATCGGCTGACGCTGTTGCAGCAAAAGAGGCTGGGACCCCCTGCGTGCTCGTTCGTTGGGAGACGACTCCAGATGACCTGCGTGGCATGGTTGCTGCCGAAGGCATTTTGACAAGCCATGGTGGCAAGACCTCCCACGCCGCAGTCATTGCGCGTGGGATGGGTGCCCCTTGCGTTTGCGGCGCTGAGGCGTTGCAGATCGATGCGAAGAACAAGGTCGTTAAGGTTGCCGGCACCGATGTGGTGCTTCACGAGGGCGACGTGATCTCCATTAACGGTACAACAGGCGACGTCATCGTTGGCGCTGTGCCTCTCGTGCGCCCTGAGCTGACAGGCGACCTCGAGACCATGTTGCAATGGGCTGACGAGATCCGCCTTGATCCAAACCGCGGTCACGCCTTTGGTGTGCGTGCCAATGCTGACAACCCTGCAGACGCCCAGCTCTCCCGTGACTTTGGTGCTGAAGGCATAGGCCTCGATCGTACAGAGCACATGTTCTTGGGTGAGCGCAAGCAGCTCATCCAGTCCTTCATTCTTGCCGAGGACGATGAGACCAAGAAAAATGCCCTCGAGAAGCTCTATGAGGCTCAAGTCGGCGACTTTTATGGCATGTTCAAGGCCATGGATGGCAAGACCGTCATTGTGCGCCTGCTCGACCCGCCTCTTCATGAGTTCCTTGACGCCCCTCGCGATCTTGACGTGAAGATTGCCCATGACGAAGAGCGCGGCGTGGCGGAGGCTGACCTCGCGCGTGAGCGCGAGCTGCTTGCAAAGCTTGACTCGTTCCAGGAGGCTAACCCAATGCTCGGCTTGCGTGGTTGCCGGCTTGGCATTGTCTACCCCGAGCTTAATGACATGCAGGTGCGTGCCATCACCACGGCAGCATGCAAGCTGAAGAAGGAGGGCTTTGATCCGCGGCCTGAGATTATGGTCCCCCTCATCTCTACTGACGAGGAACTCAGGCAGGTACGTGAGCAGATCGAGGCTGAGGTCAAGAAGGTGCTTACTGCCGAGGGCGTTGAGCTCGACATGCCTATCGGCTGCATGGTCGAGATACCTCGTGCTGCTGTGATGGCAGACGAGGTGGGCAAGTACGCTGACTTCTTCTCGTTCGGCACCAACGACCTTACACAGATGGGCTTTGGCTTCTCACGTGATGACGTCGAAGGAACCTTCATCGGCACCTATCTTAAGCGCAAGATCTTGAAGACCAACCCCTTTGCGACGCTTGACCCTGGCATAGCTCGTCTTGTCGACATGGGCGTTAAGGGAGGGCATGCGGCCAATCCTCAGATCAAGTGCGGAGTCTGCGGTGAGACTGGCGGCGACCCTGAATCCATCCAAATGTATTATCAGCTTGGTCTCGACTATGTCTCCTGCTCCCCGTATCGCGTTCCCATCGCACGCCTGGCGGCCGCGCAGGCTAAGATACAAACAGAGGGTGGACCAGCTAGCAAATAGCAGGTGGACTCTTGCCATTGCTTCCCGCTCGGAATGAGTATTTCGAGCGGGTTTTTCTTGTAAAATGCCTTAGCACTTGTCCTTGATGAGCCAGAGGCATACAATACGGCATCGTGTGTGTGACTATGTGTCGCGCATGAGACGACGGCACCTCTAGAGATAGGAAATCGTATGGATTATATCAAGGCAATTGAGCGCCAGCAGCTGCGGGACGACATCCCTGAAGTTACAGTCGGCGATAATGTCAAGATCCACTATCGCATCAAAGAGGGGGATCGTGAGCGCGAGCAGGTCTTCCAAGGTGATGTTATTCGCATGAGCGGGGAGGGCTCCCGCGAGACCTTGACAGTGCGCAAGATGAGCTTTGGCGTGGGCGTTGAACGCACATTTCCTGTGCATAGCCCCAAAATCGCCAAGCTGGAGATCGTGCGGCACGGGCAAGTGCGTCGTGCCAAGCTTTACTTCCTGCGTGAGCGCGTGGGCAAATCTGCTCGTCTGCGTGAGAGGCGCATCTAGCCAAGGCAGCTCATTTCATTTATTGGCCGTCCCTTCTTGGGACGGCTTTTTTTCTTGGGGCCCTACACTTCGGG
The DNA here is from genome assembly GCA_002407925.1 of Atopobiaceae bacterium UBA5363. Taxonomy (GTDB): domain Bacteria; phylum Actinomycetota; class Coriobacteriia; order Coriobacteriales; family Atopobiaceae; genus Olegusella. The sequence goes on along the minus strand of DHPN01000027.1, from coordinate 18,388 downwards.
CAAAGTCGTACCAAGGGAAGGCGCATGTCAAAGCAAGCGCAATCAACTCATACAATTTCAGCATATCTTAAGGCTGCCTCTTTTGAGGAGCTGCCAGAGCTGCTGTGCCGCTATGCCGCTGATCCGAGGCAGCAGGTGCACCATGCGGTCGAAGTCGCCCAGCGTCGCTATGAAAGACAGCGCTTAGATCGAAAGCGCGTGCGCGCCATGTATGAGCTTCAGGAGCGTCTCGGTGGCCAAGGTGTGATAGTTGGTGTGGACGAGGTGGGACGGGGAGCTTTAGCTGGGCCCCTTACCGTAGCGGCAGTCGTGCTGCCCCGCAAGCCAGTCGTCTGGGGCCTCAATGACTCAAAGCGCCTGAGTGCGCAGCAGCGAGAGAAGCTTGCACTGTGCATCAAGGAAGTCGCAAGTGCAGTTGGCATTGCCCATGTCCAGGCTGCCGATATCGACCGATATGGCATGAGCGCCTCCCTGCGCAAAGCTATGGCATCAGCTGTGGCAAACACAGGCGTAGACCCAGGCTGCGTATTGATTGACGGGAACCCTGTGCATGCACATCCCAAGGAGAAGACCCTCATAAAAGGCGATGCGAAAGTTGCTGATATTGCAGCCGCCTCAATTGTGGCCAAGGTCACAAGGGACCATATCATGATGACATACGATGAGGCATATCCTGACTACCATTTTGCGGCATGCAAGGGCTATGGCTCAGCGGCTCACATCGCAGCCATTAAGCGCCATGGCCTCTGCCCTATCCATAGGGCCTCCTTCTGCACTCACTTCATAAATTAGATCGCAGCTTCTTAGACAAGCCTGTCAATGCAACATCCCTTCCAGAGGAGGAGAATAGACTTTGCTCGACTTAAGGCTATAAGACAAGCTGCCCTTGCTATTTTGCCACATGCTGCATGCCAACTTTTGCCAAGCCTCCGCCAAGCTCCCTGTTCCATTATCTAGATACACACATTTGGCTGAAGGGAGAGGCAATGGAGACGGGTGCAAAGGCAGCTCTAGATAGCGGGGACGCTGCAGTAAGAGCAAAGTCACAAGCTGCCGCTCGCGATTTGTCGGGCGACTTCACTGCTGGCGATCTGAACGACATCTCCCAGCGGCAAATGGGCGGCTTAGGAGAGCGACTTGCTGTTCAATATCTCAAAGAGCGTGGATACGAGGTTTTGGAGCGCAACTGGCAGTGCCCTTTTGGCGAAGCCGACATCATAGCGCGAGACCCCTCAGACAAAGCAATCGTCTTTGTTGAGGTCAAGACAAGGTTCAAGGGCAGAGACGACGCGCGCATGATGCCTGAGGTTGCTGTCAACAAGCAGAAACAAAAACGGTATAGCAACATATCTACCTTTTACTTCAAATCTCATCCCGAGATGAAGGCATCGCGGTTTGACATCATCGCTGTCAATATCATTCGGAAGGGCCTTGCCCATATCCACCATATCTTATGGGCCTTTGAAGGCTGCTGATGATATGGATGCCCAGTATTGTGTGCATACCGCAGTAGTCCGTGGCGCCGAGGCGCTTCCAGTGACAGTTGAGGTGTCAATGTCGGGAGGTCTTCCTGGCATGACAATAGTCGGCATGCCTGATGCCGCTGTGCTTGACGCCCGATCGCGTGTACGCTGCGCCTTGAGGAGCTGTGGCTTCAGCTTGCCACGCCTTCATGTGACAATAAATCTTGCGCCAGGGGAATTGAGAAAGACTGGCACTGGCTTTGACTTGCCAATCCTCGTGGCTACCTTAGCCGCGACGGGCCAAATTCCCCATGCGGGCATTGACGGCTGTCTGTTCGTCGGGGAGCTGGCACTTGATGGAAGTGTAGAGGGGGTCCGTGGTCTCGTTGCGTATGCGATGTTTGCGAAGCGCGAAAGCCTAGCACTCGTCAGTGCCCCTAGTGTTTCTATTCCGTTGAGCGTTCGAGATGTGGTGAGGCCGGTACGCTCAATCTCTCAGCTTCGAGGTGGAGTCACACATCTAGGGTCCGCTGCAGTCATCAGTAACTCTTTTGACAATGTGCAAAGCCCGGCGAGCAGAGAGCAGAGACTCGACTACATCGACGTGATCGATCAAGAAGTGGCTAAGCGTGCCTTTGTAATAGCCGCAGCAGGAGGTCATGGGCTGCTCATGGTTGGCCCGCCTGGTTCTGGCAAGACGATGCTCGCCAAACGTATGCCGACGATATTGCCTCCTCTTAGCGATGAAGAGCAGGTAGAAACCTTGTTGATTTACTCTGTTGCGGGCGTATCCACCAATGAGGCCGCTACAAGCAGGCAACGCCCTTTTCGCGCGCCGCATCACTCCGTCTCGCTTGCTGGCATGGTGGGAGGAGGAAGACCGGTACTGCCAGGGGAAATATCCCTTGCACACCGAGGTGTCCTGTTCCTCGACGAGCTGCCAGAGTTCTCTCCGAGTGTCTTGCAGGCGCTCAGGCAGCCTTTGGAAGACAAAGAAGTGCGTATCGTACGCGTTGACGGTACGTATCGTTTCCCCTGCGATTTTCAGCTTGTTGCTGCAGCGAACCCCTGCCCCTGTGGCTACCTTGGGGATCCCGGGCATCAATGTAGGTGCACCCCAGCGCAAATAGAGCGCTATAAAGGCAGGATCGGCGGGCCACTGATGGATCGAATAGACCTTGTGGTCTGTGTTGCGCGCCCGCGAGAGCGACGGGTGATTGAGGGAATGACCGGCTTGAGCTCCCAGCAAATGTCTGAGCAAGTCATGGACGCACGTGAGTTTTCTGCTTGGAGGAAGAAGCACACAGCAGTGCCGGAGGTGGCGAAAAACCCTATACAAGCAGCTCAGTTCGATCATGAGGCCTTGGCGACGCTTGAGAGCATGGCACGGCGCAAAGCCTTCGGCGGGAGAGCCATCGCACGTGTATCGTACGTGGCGCGCACGGTTGCTGACATCTCAAAACGGGAGCGCGTCAACCATGACGATGTAATGGAGGCATGCTCGTTTCGGGTGATGTAAAGTTTGGGAAGGAGCGTTGCCTGTGATGGGGGAGCGCTGGGAATTGCATAGCGGCGATGAAGACTATCCTACCTGCTTGGGGGACCTAGAGTGTCCTCCTGAGACTGTCTATGGGAGAGGTGACCCTGCAGCGCTTGAGGGGCCTCATATTTCAGTTGTCGGCGCACGGCGCGCAACGCCCTATGGCTTGGCGGTCGCGGCAATGGTTGGCCGCATTGCGGCAGAATGCGGAATCGTCGTTGTATCTGGAGGAGCTCTTGGCTGCGATAGTGCTGCGGCGAGGGCTGTTCTTGCGGCTGGCGGACGTACCGTTGTGGTTTCAGGGGTTGGCGCTGATCTCGTCTATCCGTCAAGCTCAAAAGACGTGTTTGACGGCGCTATAGAGAAGGGCGGAGCAGTCATCTCACTCGTTCATTGGGGCATGGGACCTCGCAAATGGTCCTTTCCAGAGCGCAATCACGTCATTGCCGCGCTCGGCGAGGCGCTGTTTGTCTGCGAGGCAGGGGCTAGAAGTGGTACGACGAGCACGGCTGAGGTTGCTTCAAAGCTTGGTCGGCGCCTCTATGCCGTCCCCGGCTCTATTTTTTCTCCACAATCTGCTGGAACCAACCGCCTGATTTCGGAAGGGGCAGCGATTGTGTGCTGCGAAGAGGAACTCGAGATGATGATTTCGCTAGACTTTGGTAGGCTACGTCTTGTGAAGGATGGCTACAGCCGCTCCGAGGGGCGCGTCTTGTCCGCTCTTGTTGCGTCACCAAGCCGCCCAGATGACCTCGCGGCTCTCCTTGGGGAAAATCCGCTCACACTTTTGCGCACCCTCTCCGATTATGAGTCTCGTGGTATCGTTGAGCGCCTGTGGGACGGCCGCTATGCACCAAGCAAGGAATACCTTTGCTCTCATACTAGGCTTGAGAAACGCTGAACCAATAGAATAATGCTTGCTGATGTCAATGGGCAAGGCTATAGGGGGGACACCATGGAAGCGCAGGTAAGCATCATTGGTGGGGGGCTTGCCGGAAGTGAGTGTGCTCTTTCGCTCGCCTGCCGAGGCATCCCTGTGAAGTTATATGAAATGCGTCCGGATCATCAGACGCCGGTGCATAAGACAGGGCTGCTAGCAGAGCTTGTCTGCTCTAACTCGCTGAAGTCCATGAGGCAAGACAGTGCGGCAGGATTGCTCAAGCGAGAGCTTTCGCTCATGGGATCAGAGCTTCTTGGCTATGCACTAAAGGCGCGGGTCCCGGCAGGGGGTGCGCTTGCGGTCGATCGCCTCATCTTTTCTCAGCTTGTCAGCGAAGCGGTAGAAGCCTCTCCAGAAATTGAGCTTGAACGCGAGGAAGTGACTGAAGTTCGAGGTGGCCCTGCGGTCATTGCGGCGGGACCCCTATGCTCAAAAGCACTTTTTGACTGGCTTTCACAGCAGCTTGGCTCCGAAAGCCTCTCCTTTTTTGATGCAGCTGCGCCCATCGTCGATGCCGACTCTCTTGACCAAGAGGATATCTTTGAGCAGTCACGCTATGCAAAAGACGGCAGCGGAGATTATCTTAACTGCCCGATGGATCGCGCCACCTACGAAGCATTCATTTCCGCACTTGTGTCAGCCCAACGTGTCGAGGCCCGAGATTTCGAGAAAAGAGAGCTCTTTTTTGCTTGCCAGCCCATTGAGGAGGTAGCTCGCACGGGCCTTGACTCCTTGCGCTTTGGCGCGCTGAAACCTGTTGGCTTGATTGATCCAAAAACTGGCAGGCGTCCTTGGGCTGTTGTGCAGCTGCGCTCTGAAAATACGTCGCATACGGCATATAATCTCGTTGGATTTCAAACTAACCTCACTTGGTCGGAGCAGCGGCGTGTGTTTCGCATGATCCCAGGCCTTGGCTCTGCAGACTTTTTTCGCTATGGCGTGATGCATCGCAACTCTTTCGTTGACAGCCCCCACGTGCTTGCGCCGGGCTTCCGTATCCCGCACACCGACATCCGACTTGCCGGTCAAATTACCGGCACTGAAGGCTATACAGAGGCTATAGCGTCAGGCTTATTGGCAGCTCTAAACGTCTATGCTGAGCTCACCAATGCCACGCCAGTGCAGCTCCCTCGGACAACTGCGTTTGGCTCACTTGTTGCCTATGCAAGCGATCCCTCGACTAGCTCCTATCAACCCATGCACGTCAATTTCGGCCTTTTCACTCCACTTGAGGAGAAGAGGCTAAATAAGAAGCAAAGATATGCAGCTTATGCTAAGAGGGCTCAACAGGATATGGAGTGCTACGTTGATTCAAGGCCTGAGCTCTTTGGACGTTGGCGGGGAAGCTGGCCTGAAGGGGAAGATTTTGCATGAGTGAAGAAGACAGTCGGGCTAGACTGCGCCAAGAGGAGCTTGCTCAGTTTAAGCACTATGTCACGAGCTATGTTCGATACCTCTCTGGCGTTGACGGCTTTTCTGCCCACACGGTGAAGGCTTACGAGGCCGATCTTCGACAATACTGTGACTGGGTCGCTCGTGAAGGCATAATGCCGCTTGATGTGACGCATCGTGAGTTGCGCCGCTGGCTCGCAGAGTTTTCTTCAAGCCATTATTGTGTCTCTACCATTGACCGACACCTATCGAGCGTCAAGGGCCTCTATCGTTGGCTTGTTCATGAAGGCCTGACTGACAAGGACTGTGCTGCTGCCCTTGTTGGCCCAAAACGTGACCAGACCCTTCCTCATACCATGAGCGCCGAAGAGGTTGAGCGCCTTGTCAGTTCATGTGACATGGCTACGGACCAGGGACTGCGGGACCGCTGCTTTCTTGAGCTCCTCGCAGCTACCGGTGCTCGAATCTCTGAAATCAGCG
>DHPN01000027.1:0-12371 GCA_002407925.1 Atopobiaceae bacterium UBA5363 | reverse complement strand
TATGAGATGGCAGTTGCCTTGTGCGAAAGATATCTCAAAGAGGCGCGACCAAGACTTCTGGCGCATGCGAGGAGACCGAATTGCGACACAGCGGCATTCTTCATCTCCTCGCGAGGTCACCGCATGAGCGCTGCCGCACTTCGCCGTAGCTTCGAGCGCCACGTGCGTAAGGCGGAACTTGACCCAGCATTAACCCCCCATGCCATGCGACACACGTATGCGACTGAGCTTCTCGCGGGAGGTGCTGACATGCGCAGCGTGCAGGAACTGCTAGGGCATGCCGACCTTGCCACGACGCAAATATACACTCATGTAAGTATCGATCGTCTCAAGGATGCGACGCGCAAAGCCCACCCGCGCGCTGAGTAGTGACTGCCATGGGCAGCAATCCTCATGTGAAGACCATTTAAAGACGCTGAATATACGCTGGGCGCAGTGCCTAAATTTGTGAAGTGCTATACTTTTTAATCGTTGTGCAACCGCATGACAGACTACGCACGCGCAGCTACTTGGGAACCATGGTGCTTGCAACTAAGCCAGGTTGCAGGTGGTCTCCTAGGAAAGATACTGCGCGGAGGATTAACCAGGAGGCATATATGGCTGCGAAGATCACGATTCAAACGCTGCTTGAGGCGGGTTGTCATTATGGACATCAGACCCGTCGTTGGAACCCAAAGATGAAGCCGTATATTTTCGGCGAGCGCAATGGCATCTACATCTTGGATTTGAAGCAGACCATCATTGATGCAGACAAGGCATACACCTTCCTCAAAGAGACTGCCTCAAAGGGCGGCACTGTTCTTTTTGTTGGCACAAAAAAGCAGGCCCAAGAGGCAATTACCACACAGGCTCAGCGTTGCAACATGCCCTATATTGATCAGCGCTGGCTAGGTGGCATGCTCACCAACTTTGTAACCATGCGCTCCCGCATTGATCGCATGGAGGAGCTTGAGGCAATGGGCGAGGATGGCCGTATGGCTACGCTTCCCAAAAAAGAGCAAGCGCTGCTTGGCAAGGAGCTCGAAAAGCTTCAGAAAAACCTCGGTGGCGTTCGTGATATGAAGTCATTGCCGCAAGTCCTTTTTGTGGTTGACACCAAAAGAGAAGAGATCGCAGTCAAAGAGGCCAACCGCCTTCATATCCCCGTGGTCGGACTTCTTGATACCAACTCTGACCCTGACCTTATTGACTATGGCATTCCTGCCAATGATGATGCTATTCGCTCTGTGGCGCTGATCTGCGAGCTGGCTGCTGATGCAATACTGGCAGGCTCTGGCAAAGAGCAGATTTCAGCCGAGGAGATGGGCGGCGCTGCTGAGCCGGCTGCTGACGCTGCGCAAGCAACCCCTACTCCCTCTCAACCTGCCCAAGAGGAAAAAAGCTGACGCTCCTTCTGTTGAATAATCTCAACGAGATAGTAATTTCAAGACAATAATTTGATCCAAAGGGAGGTACTATGGCACAGATCACCGCTGCACTTGTAAAGCAGCTCCGCGAGATGACAGATTCTCCAATCATGGAGTGCAAGAAGGCTCTTGTTGCTACCGATGGGGACATCAACGCCGCTGTGGACGAACTCCGCAAAATGGGCGTTGCAAAGGCAGTAAAGCGTGCCGGTCGCGTAACTAATGAGGGCACTATTGCAGCCTATGTCTCTGATGATGGCAAAACGGGGGCGCTTCTTGAGCTTTCCTGCGAAACCGACTTCGTCGGAACAAATCCAAAGTTTACGGGCTTTGCCGCCAGTCTCGCCAAAGTTGTTGCCGATAATGACCCTGCTGACCTCGACGCGCTGAAGAAGTGCTCCATGGGGACAGGAACGGTTGACTCGGAGCTTACCGAAATGATCCATGTTATCGGCGAGAACATGAAGATCATGCGTTTCCAGCGCATCGTGTCTTCTGGGGCGCTTTCTAGCTATATCCATCTTGGTGGCAAGCTCGCGGATATCGTGAGCTTTGAATTTGGCGACCCTGCAACAGCCCAGAATGAGGACTTCAAGGCGTTTGCCCATGATGTGGCCATGCAAGTTGCCGCCGCCAACCCTGTTGCCGCCCGCAGGGAAGATGTGCCCTCTGATGTGCTTGAGCATGAGCGTTCGATTTATGCGGCCCAAGCGAAGGAATCCGGCAAGCCTGAGTTCGTCCAAGAAAAGATGGTCGAGGGTCGCGTTAATAAGTACTACAAGGAAAACGTCCTTACCGAGCAGATCTTTATTAAAGACTCCAACACCACGATTTCTGAGCTCGCCAAGAAAACTTCAAAAGCTGTTGGTGATGACATCAAAATTGTGAATTTCTCCAGGTTTGCTTTCGGTGAAAACGCGTAAGCCAGTTCGATATGGTCAAGGGGAGGTCGACGCGAGTCGGCCTCCTTTCATATGTCAAGGTTGTCTATCTGCCTATATGCCGTCTCTTGATGAGTTGGCCTTTGGTAGAATCTCGTTCGGACGAATTGTATGCAAGTGAGCTGTGGCCTGAAAATGGGATGGAGGACAGGCGTGTCCGAATACAAATATAAGAGGGTACTTTTGAAGTTGTCTGGCGAGGCGCTGATGGGCTCAAAGGAGTTTGGCATTGACGCAAGCATGCTGGAGCACATAGCCCGCGACATCAAGCCTGCTCATGAGTCTGGCATAGACATTGCGGTCGTCGTTGGTGGTGGCAACATTTTCCGTGGGCTCACAGGAGCGGCCGCAGGGATGGATCGTGCCCAAGCAGATAACATGGGCATGCTTGCCACCGTGATAAATGCCCTTTCGCTGCAAGACACTTTTGAGAAGGCAGGCATGGATTGTCGCGTGATGAGTGCAATCGAAATGCACTCGGTAGCTGAGACATACATTCGCCGGCGTGCCATTCGCCACCTTGAAAAGGGACGCATAACCATCTTCGCCGCTGGCACTGGCAACCCATATTTCACGACAGACACTGCTGCTGCCCTGCGAGCCTGCGAGATCGGCGCTGACATCTTGATGAAAGCAACCAAGGTTGATGGTATCTATGATCGAGACCCTGTCGTTTATCCCGACGCAAAAAAGTTTAATGAGATAAGCTACACAGAGGTACTGCGGCGGGACCTGAAGGTTATGGACTCGACCGCCACAGCGCTTTGCCATGATAACCATATGCCCATTATGGTGTTTAGCCTTGACACGGAAGACGTTTTCGATCGCGCGCTTAGAGGCGAGCCTGTAGGAAGTATCGTAGTTGAGGAGGACAAGCAATGAGCACGTATACCGATTCTGCTCACAAGCACATGGACAAATGCATTGAAAATCTCAAGATTGGCTTCTCAAAAGTGCGCACCGGGAGGGCAAATCCTCATATTCTTGATTCGATCAAAGTAGACTACTATGGGCAGGCTACCCCGATCACCCAGCTTGCAGGAGTGAAAGTCTCAGAGGCCTCGACACTTGTCATCGAACCGTGGGACAAAGGCTCGTTGCGTGCCATCGTAAAGGCGATCGAGTCATCTGATCTTGGAATTACGCCGAACGAAGATGGCAGCTCCATCCGCCTGCCCTTTCCCAAACCCACCGAAGAGCGTCGCCGTGAGCTTACCAAAGAGTGCAGCAGAATTGCAGAAGAGGCGAAAATTGCCATTCGAAATGCTCGCCGAGATGCAAATAACGCCGCCGAGCGGGATGAGCAGCTCTCAGAAGACGATGTGAACCGCGAGAAAAAAGCCATACAGAAGCTAACTGACGAGTACGTAAAGAAAGTCGATGGTCTGCTAAAGACCAAAACTGCCGAGGTCATGGAGATATAGTTGGAACGCGACGAGGCAAAGCTAGCCCAATATTATGACAATGCACCAGCAGACATATGCCTTTCAGATGTCGACCTTGAGCGTATTCCGCGTCATGTCTCTATCATTATGGACGGCAATGGGCGATGGGCCACAGCCCGTGGTCTCGATCGTTCTGAAGGACACGTCGCAGGTGTCGACTCGCTTCGCGAAGCGGTGACAACGAGCGTGCGACTTGGTCTTGACGTTTTGTCGGTTTATGCGTTTTCCACTGAGAATTGGCGCCGTCCCCAGCATGAAGTCAATCTTCTCATGCATTTGTTCGCGACAACTCTTGTAAAAGAAATGCCGCTTTTTCATCAGGAAAATGTGCGGCTTCGCTTTTTTGGTGACCTCGAGGCGCTTCCAAAGGAAACCTATGATGTTTTCGAGCGAGGTCTTGATGAGACGTCCGATCACACAGGCATGACCTTTGCCCTTGCAGTCAATTATGGATCGCGCGCTGAGATCGTTCGTGCGGCCCGCATGCTTTCAGAGCAAGTAGCGGCAGGCACACTTGAGCCCGCAGACATCAACGAGCAGGCGCTTGCCTCGAAGCTCTATACGGCTGGTCTCCCTGATCCTGAGCTTTTGATACGTACCTCAGGTGAAAGGCGCCTCTCTAACTACCTTCTTTGGCAGCTCGCTTACACGGAATTCTATGTTACTGACGTTTACTGGCCGGATTTCTCTCGATGGGACTTTTTACGAGCGATTAAAGATTTCCAAGGCAGGAAGCGGCGTTTTGGGGGAGTGGTCAACAAGTGAGTGGTAACGAGGAGGAAAACGCAAAGGACCGTAAGGCATGCCATGATGGTGCTGCGGGCATCGACAGAGGGATCGACCGTCTCGAGGAGCGTCGAAGCTCGAAGGCGGGCAAACGAGCTGCCGGCGAGCTTCGAGGACAAAGGGTGCGTGGCGGAGCAGAGAAGGTTCTGGCTCGTACGACCTCGGGTGCTATCTATGCAATCCTCGTTCTTGTCTGCATCTATTTAGGCCCCTTTGCCACCACCTTGATTGTTGCTGCGATGGCATGGCTTTGCTGCTCTGAGTTCTTTCGCATGGCACGGATGACAGGCCGTATGCCAAATGAAATCGTGGGGCTTACAGCAGCGGTGATCTTTCCTTTGGCCGAGCTTTTCGGCGGTCATGAATGGGTGTTTTTGGCTGTGCTTCTTCTCCTCGGCTCCTGTGCGATATGGTATGTCGCAACCCCACGAGCTACCGTTAGCGATGTAGCTCTCTCTGTTTTTGGCCCGCTTTATACCTCGTTGATGTTTTCTTGCATCGTGCTCATTCGGCAATGTGACCCGGGCTATGAAGGAGCGCTTCTCACGGTTGGCGTCATGGGCTCGGTGTGGCTCAATGACGCCACGGCGTACTTTGTTGGTTCTCGCTTTGGCAAGCACAAGCTTGCGCCAAGGATATCTCCCCACAAGTCAATTGAGGGCTTTTGGGGAGGCTTAGCGGGGGGTCTTTGCGTTTGGATCATCGTTGCCTTACTCGGCGTTCGGGGCATTGAGCTTGCCGATGCCATTCCCATAGGGCTTCTTGTGGGGGTCTCAGGAGTCATTGGAGATCTTTTCGAGTCTAGGATTAAACGTGGCGTGGGCGTTAAAGATTCGGGCAATCTCATGCCAGGCCATGGTGGCATGCTTGACCGTTCTGACTCTATGCTTTTTGCTGGAGCGGTGGCTGCTCTTTTGTTACTGGCCGAAGGGATTATATGAGCATTTTCGAAGATACGGCACCGAGGGCGTCAAGAAGGCGCCCTTTGCGCATCGCTGTATTAGGCGCTTCTGGCTCCATTGGCACGCAGACGCTTGACGTGTGCCGCAAGCATAGTGACAAGATTAAGGTAGTTGCCCTTTCTGTGCGCCGTTCCACAAACTTTTTGGTGTCAGCTGCGCGAGAGTTCGGCGTCACGCATGTTGCTGTTACCGAAGACGAGCATGCCAATGACTCCGTAATGGAAGATTTGCCAGCAGGCTGTGAAGTCCATAGCGGATATGACTCTATCGTAGACCTCGCTTGCCTGGATGAGGTGGACTGCGTCGTTTCGGCGGTCGTTGGCTTTGCTGGTATTAAGGCGGGCTATGCTGCCATACAGGCTGGCAAGGTGTTGGCATATGCCAACAAAGAGACCATTGTGGTAGCCGGTGACCTTTTGATGCCACTTGTGAAACCGGGCCAGCTTATTCCCGTCGACTCCGAGCACAGTGCCATCTATCAGTGTCTTGTTGGGGAACGCGCGTCAGATGTACATTGCATCTGGCTTACGTGCTCCGGGGGGCCATTTTATGGCATGAGTCGCGGCGAGCTCGCTGGCGTTACGGCAGCAGATGCCCTAAAGCATCCGACGTGGAAGATGGGCCCAAAGATCACCATCGATTCCGCGACACTCATGAATAAGGGGCTTGAGGTGCTTGAAGCGCACCACCTGTTTGACGTTCCCATCGATAAAGTCCGCGTACTGGTTCAGCGCCAGAGCCGCATCCATTCCATGGTGGAGTTCGCAGATGGGGTAGTGAAGGCTCAGATGGGACCTTCTGATATGCGCATCCCTATTCAATATGCGCTCAGCTACCCACAGCGTTGGGAAAGCCCTGTGCAGCGCATGGACTACTGCAAAGAGCCACCAATTTCTTTTGGCGAGGCTGACGAGGAGACGTTTGCCTGCTTGGCGCTTGCCAAAGAAGCAGGATGTCTCGGCGGTACCATGCCATGTGCGATGAATGCGGCCAATGAGGTCGCTAACAAGGCGTTTCGCCTCGGAGCTTGTGGCTTCCTCGATATTGAGAATACCGTGCGGCGCGTTATGAGCTCCACTCAGGTTGAGCCGGTGGAAGGCATCGAGCAACTTGTGTACATAGACGCCGAGGCTCGTCAGCGTGCTCGCAGACTGCTTGGCCTCGACAAAGGTGAGTCATGACGGTACTATCGGCCATATTCTGGGGAGTGGTCGTCCTTTCACTCCTTGTGATGCTGCACGAGGGCGGACATTTTTTGATTGCTCGCGCCTGCGGTATGCGTGTGACAGAATACTATCTTGGCATGCCTTGCAAGTTGCATATGGCTTACAAGTCAAAGAAATACGGCACTGAGTTTGGCGTCACGCCGATTCTGCTGGGTGGGTACACGCGCATCTGCGGCATGGAGACGTTGGGCGATGAGAATCTGGCGCAGGTGCTTGCCTGCGTACAGCGCTCAGGTACGACAAACGCCTCGCGTATCGCCGCAGAACTCTCCCTTGATGTGGATGATGTCATCGATGACCTGCTTGCGCTTAGCGATTGTGCCTCCATACATGCGCTTGGCGATGGTGGCAAGGGCAAAGAGGCCCTTGAGACGTATGAGACCTGTCGTCGTGATGTCCATATGCTGACTGAATACGACCGGGGACACAACTTTGCGGCTCAAGGCACAACCGAGGCAGGCGTCGCGCGTCCCGTTGATGACCCAGCAGACTTTCTTAGGTCAGAGCAATCCCATACCTATACTGGAAAGGGATTTTGGAGACGCTTTTTCACGCTTGTTGCCGGAGCTGCGGTCAATATCGTTTTAGCTTTTCTCATTGTTGTGGCCGTGGTCATGTCCGTTGGCTATGAGACAATTGTAGACTCCAATGTCCTTGGCGGGGTGCAACAGGGCTCACTTGCCGAGGAAGCAGGTATACAGGCTGGTGACGCACTTGTACAAGTCGACGGCGTCGCTTGTTCGAATTGGACGGACATAACAGCTGCGGTAGAGCAAGCGCTCGACAAGGCGCAGCCCTTTGAAGTGGCCTATCAGCGCGACGGGCAGACATACGATACTACGATTGAGCTGCCAGAAGACGGCAGCGCAACGGCCATAGGCGTCCTGGCGTCGACAATGACCTCTTACCCAGACCTTCTTGAGGCGTCGCAAATGGCGGTTTCGTATGGATGGCTTGTTGCAAAAGCTGCGGTAGAGCTCATCATGCCTCAGCATACGATCGAAATCCTCAATCAATCCACCTCGGTCGTTGGCATCTCGGTCATGGCCTCGGAGGCAGCCAGCAGCGGCATAGAAAATCTTCTCCTTTTTGTGGCAGCCATTTCAATGTCTCTCGGCTTTATGAACCTTCTTCCCATCCCTCCTTTGGATGGGGGGAAGATCCTTATAGAAGTTGTGCAAGCTATCACTAGAAGGCCCCTATCTCCAAAGGCGCAAATTGCCATTAGCTATGTAGGGCTGGCCTTCTTCGTGTTTATTTTCCTCTATGCGCTTCAACATGACATTGTGAATTTTGTTTTGGACTAGGGGAGAGGACCTATGTGCGATCACACACAGCAGCTGCCGCGCGAGCAGACTCGGCAGGTGCAGGTAGGCGCAGTTGTCATCGGCGGTGGAGCACCGATTCCGGTGCAGTCCATGTGCAATACCAAGACGACGGACGTCGCCGCCACGTTGGCACAAATCCGCGATCTTGCAAAAAATGGCTGTGACATCGTGCGGGTGACAGTGCCTACGCAAGCAGCGGCGGATTCGTTCGTCCAGATCTGCGCTGCAAGTCCCCTTCCGGTTGTGGCTGACATCCATTTCGACTGGCGTCTCGCAATCTCGGCCATTAAATCCGGGGCTGCGGCAGTGCGCATAAACCCAGGCAACATCGGCTCTTTTGACCATGTCGACGCCATCATTGACGCGGCTGGTGAGGTAGGCGTTCCTATCCGCATAGGAGTTAACGCGGGCTCGCTAGACAAAGCAATTGCAGAGCAAGACAAGCTGAGCATAGCTGACAAGCTTGTGCACAGCGCAATATCATTTACCGACCATCTTGAGCGTCGAGGATTTTATGACTTCGTCCTTTCAGCCAAGGTGCATGGCGTACCAGAGACAATTGAGACAAACCGCAGACTCTCCCAAGAGCTGCCTCATGTGCCTTTGCACATCGGCGTAACTGAAGCTGGAACGCGCCGCCAAGGCACTGTCAAAAACTCGATTGCCCTTGGCGTGCTCCTTGCTGAGGGCATCGGTGACACCATTCGCGTCTCTCTCACAGATGACCCCGCCGAAGAAGTGCGTGTGGGCTGGGAGATCCTTTCGGCCATAGGGCTCCGCAGACTGCATCCCGAACTGGTGAGCTGCCCTACGTGTGGGCGCACGCAAGTCGACCTCATCGGCATCGCACGACAAGTGGAACAGCGTTTGCAACAGGTACGCACGCCTATCAGCGTTGCCGTAATGGGCTGCGTCGTGAATGGACCAGGAGAGGCAAGGGGCGCCGACATCGGCGTCGCTTGTGGCAAGGGGCAAGGTATGATCTTTGTCAAGGGCAAGACGGTGCGCAAGGTAAAGGAAGATGAGATCATCGATGCCCTTTTTGAAGAGATCGACCGCCGCTGGCCTTCTTCCTGACGCCCTGTGCTTTGAGCCGAGGCTTTCGCCTTCTCCTTAGGCAGTTGGTTAAAAATAGCTTCAATCATTGCAATGGTAGTGAGCGGCATTAAAATCGTGCAATGTCGAGCTTCATCTTGAAGGGATCTGCGCCTTGGAAAAATATATGAGAATGACCAAACTTTATGCTCCCACGCTCAAAGAAGACCCTGCTGAGGCTGAGTTGGCAAGTCATCGGTTGCTACTTCGTGCCGGCATGATACGCAAGGAGGCTGCTGGGCTTTATAGTTACTTGCCTCTCGCTTGGCGTTCCATTCTCAAAATAGAAAACATCATTCGCGAGGAGATGGCTGCCATTGGCTGTCAAGAAATGATGACACCTATTCTTACCGACGCTGAGCTTTGGAAGCAATCCGGCCGTCTCAACGCCTATGGCCCCGAGCTGATGCGCATCAAGGATCGCCATGATCGGGAATTTTGCCTTGGGCCGACGCACGAGGAGACGTACACTGACCTCGTGCGAGGAGAGCTGAGGAGCTACAAGCAGCTTCCCTTGATGCTTTACCACATTCAAGATAAGTTCCGTGACGAGCTGCGTCCCCGCTTCGGCCTTATGCGCAGCCGTGAGTTCATTATGAAAGACGCCTACTCTTTTGCAGCCGACCAAAAGAGCTCTCGAGCTTGTTATGAGCAACAGAAGGCTGCCTATGCACGCTATTGCGCGCGCTGCGGCCTTGTCGCCTTGCCTGTGGTTGCTGACACGGGCGAGATCGGTGGCGACACATCTGTAGAGTTCATGGCTCTTGCCGATGCTGGTGAGGCTGAGCTTGTCTATTGCGATAACTGCGGGTTTGCGGCCGATGTGGAGGCTGCGAGCGCCACCTGCGCTATCGTCGAAGACGTCCAAGGGGAGATGAAGAAGATAGCAACTCCCGGAGTGGGAACGATAGCTGAGCTTTCTGAGATGCTCGGCGTGCCTGAGGCGGTGACACGCAAGGCCATGGCGCTTGTCGATGGCGAGGGCCTGCCGTGGATCGTCGTCGTGCCTGGCGATCATGAGATGAACGAGTGCAAGGCAGCTCATGCTTTTGGGCATTACCATTTGATGGGTGACGCTGAGCTTGTCTCCTTTGGTCTGCATAAGGGCTTCATGGGTCCTGTCAAGGTGCCTGAGGGAGTGCATGTGGCCGCAGACGTCTCTCTTGAAAAGTCCGAATGGTGGCTTGTCGGCGCAAACGAGGAAGGCTTTCACCTACGCTCTGCCAAGCCTGGTAGAGACTTTCAAATTGAAAAGTGGGTTGATGTCATTACAGCCAAACAAGGGGATCTCTGCCCGAAATGCGGCAAGCCTCTCAAGGGCGCACATGGCATTGAGTGTGGTCAGGTTTTCCTTTTTGATGACAAGTACTCGACGCCTATGGGAGCTACGTTTACTGACATTGACGGCACGCAAAAGCCATTGCTCATGGGAAGCTATGGCATAGGGGTGTCGCGCACACTGGCAGCTATCGTTGAGCAGCATCATGATGACGCTGGCATCATTTGGCCAGTTTCTGTAGCGCCCTATGAAGTCGAAGTCATTTCGCTTGACGCGAAGGGTGAGGTGCTCTCTGCAGCTGAGTCAATGGCCTCTGATCTCACAGCCGCAGGGCTTGATGTTGTGCTTGATGATCGCAAGGAACGCCCTGGAGTTAAATTTGCAGATGCTGACCTGATGGGCTTCCCGTATCAAGTGATCATAGGAAAGAGAGGTTTAAAGGGCGGGACGGCAGAGCTTAAGAGCCGCGCAACCGGAAAACGCCATGACGTCGCGCTTAACGCCGTGGTAGACGAGCTGTCAAGGAAAGTTGTCTCGCAGCGGTCTGACCTTGCTAAATAGGTGGGCTTTTGCAAATTACTCAGCTGTTTTGCTTGACCATAGGTTCTGCTCTGGTATAGTAACTACCGCACCAACGCATGGGGATATAGCTCAGTTGGGAGAGCGCATGACTGGCAGTCATGAGGTCAGGGGTTCGAACCCCCTTATCTCCACCATGAGAAAAGCGGGCGGCGGAGGTTACCGTCGCCTTTTTTTCTACAAGCGTTAACGGGCCCGTGGCGCAGAGGTCAGCGCAGGGGACTCATAATCCCTGGGTCGTAGGTTCGAATCCTACCGGGCCCACCAGGAAGCTAAGGGCTATCGTGCATCTGCGCGATAGCCTCTTTGCGTATAAGAAGCATGGATGCGAGGGGCCGGGAGTGAATCTAAAAAAGCTCGCAAGGCAGTTCGTTGATTTCGCCGCAGTTGGTGTGATAGCTTTTTTAATCGATTACGGCATTTTGATGTTCCTGTCGCAAATCGTTGGTTGGAACCCCGTCTTCTCCGCATTTATCTCCTATGTGATATCTACCATATTTAACTACGTGGCATCAATGCGCTTTGTCTTCACCCATCGCGCCGACTTGTCTAGAAGACGGGAATTTATCCTGTTCGTCATTTTTTCCATGATTGGCTTAGGGATGAATGAGGTTATTATTTGGGCGGGGACAGCGTCTTTTGGCAACGGCCCTTATGCGGTGACTGCTTCAAAGCTTGTTGCCACCTTAATCGTTGCCCTGTGGAACTTCTTCAGCCGCAAGTATTGGCTTGATGCTGGGGAATAGCTTGTTCGATCTGCCTAACCTATAGAGGCTAGGCGCAGGGGAGGGAAATTAATGACTGCGGAAAGCAAACGACTCAAAGTTACCTGCCTTATAAGCCTTTTCTTCGGCGTTGCTGGGATATTCTGCTCACTTATGCTGCCCATCGAAATCGGCGTCTCTGTCTTTGCTCAGCTCTCTGCCCTTGCAGCGAGCATTTTGTCCATAGTTCTAGGGATTCATGGCGCAAGAGCTGCCAACTTGCCTTCAAGGGCAAAGGGCCTGCGCAGCTTTGCTCTCGTAATAAGCATTCTTGCGTGCGGTGCATTCGTATTTGCCGTCTACAAGGGGCATGGCTTCACGTATTTTGCCGCCATGTGTTTGGTGGCAACTATCCTTGATCTTTTGGTTACAATTTTCGCTCATGTAGTCAAGCGTGCTCTTGATCGTGCATGATTGTAGAAAACGAAGGTATTCTCGCTGACATGCAAAAGCGACTTCTGATATAGTGACAAATCGTTTGGGCGACTAGCTCAGGGGTAGAGCGCTTCCTTCACACGGAAGAGGTCGCTGGTTCGAGGCCAGCGTCGCCCACCATAAAA
>DHPN01000026.1:4433-13166 GCA_002407925.1 Atopobiaceae bacterium UBA5363 | reverse complement strand
CCATCGCCGGTGACAGCGACTATCTCACCCATTTCCTGGAGATTTGAGACGACGCGAAGCTTCTGCTCTGGGGCCATGCGGGCAAAAACAACCTCTCCCTTGAGAGCTTCCTTAAGCTCTTCGTCTGTCGCCTTCTCCAACTCGATTCCAGAAAACACACGCGGATGCTCACTTTTGACAATGCCAATCTTACGGGCGATGGAAACAGCCGTCAGCCCATAGTCTCCGGTAATCATAACTACACGGATGCCAGCACGACGGCACTCAGCAACAGCATCAGCCACTTCTGGACGAGGAGGATCTTGCATCACGAGTAGTCCTACAAAGGTAAGATGGCACTCAATGTTGTCCGGCGTGTAATCGCTCATCGCTGCGGGAATGCTCTTGTCATCACTAAGGAGGGGACGATAGGCTAGTGCCAGAACACGCAGTCCATCTTTTGCATAGTGGTCGTTGGCATCCATCACGGACTTACGAAGGGCAGCGGTCATATTTTGCGTATTCCCATTAATACGAATCTTTTCAGAAAGGCGCACAACCTCGTTGGGAGCACCCTTCACATAGGCAATGCGCCGCGCACCGTCAATCGGCTCTTTGAGCTGATGAATGGTGGTCATGCGTTTGCGGCGACTCTCAAAGGGCAGTTCACGGACACGCGGAGTTGCCCTTTCCTGATCCTTTGGGTCAATGCCAGCTTTTTGGCATACAGTAAGCAAACATGCCTCAGTCGGGTCCCCTAAGACCGTATAGCGCCCTTCATCCGTCTCAGGAGCAATGAGGCGGGCATTCGAGCACAAGGCGCCTCCGACCACCAGCAGCCGCAAGTCGTCATCATCGTCGACTTTGACAGCTCGACCATCAGAGATGACATCTCCGACAGGAGCATAGCCAACGCCGGTAACCTCGTATTCATGGCTGGCCGTCCAAAGGTGGTTTACCGTCATCTCGTTCTGCGTGAGCGTGCCGGTCTTGTCTGTGCAAATCACGCTTGTCGATCCCAGCGCCTCAACCGATGAGAGTTTCTTCACCAGCGCGTTTCTTTTGCTCATGCGCTGCACGGCCATGGCCAGGGAAAGCGTAACGGTAGGAAGCAGCCCCTCTGGAATGAAGGCGACGATCATGCCAAGGGCAAAGATAAATGAGGCCGCAAGCGCATTGTGCACGAAAAGCACATCAAGCAAGAAGAAGGCCAAGCCCATAGCAAGGGCAAACAAGGTGACTTGCTTCGTCAGGCGATCAAGCTGGCGCTGAAGTGGGCTCTCAGCTTCATCCATATTTTGCGTGAGATCAGCTATCTTGCCGAACTCAGTATCCATCCCTATTTTGGTAACCACGGCCCTACCATTGCCCTCAGACACCGAAGTCCCAGCAAAAATGAGGTTTGGCGTTTCAGCCGCTGTGATGTCCTCCTCTAGCACTGCATCGGCGCTTTTGCGCACAGGGTTCGACTCTCCTGTCAGCGTAGACTGATCAACTTGCAAATCGCTTGCACGCACGACGCGTGCATCGGCAGAGATCTTATCCCCTTCAGCAAGCAGCATGATGTCGCCAGGCACAAGGTCCTCAGCAAGTATCTTGCTTTCAGACCCATCACGAATGACATTGACATATGCGGGCAGCATCTTCTTCAGCGCCTCAGTCGCCTTTCCCGCACGATATTCCTGCCAGAAGCTGAAGCAACCATTGATGATGTTCACAAGCCAAACAGCAACCCCAAGCTCAGGCATTCCTGCCACAAAGGCGATGATGCCTGCCACCCACAAAAGTATTGCCATGAGATGCGTGAAGTTTGAAAGAAACACGAGGATTGGAGACTTCTTCTTAGTAGCTTCGATCAGGTTCCTTCCATAGTGCGCCTGACGGCTCTCGGCTTCTTGCTGCGTAAGACCCGCCGGCGAGGTTTCGAGCGCCGCGAAGACCCTATCGCCGGTCAGCCTACTGACATTTTCTTGAGATGCCATAGTTCTTGACTCATCCAACGAAGGCCCAACCTTTCTAAAATAGACATATCCCTTGAAATAAACCCAGACGGCTTTGTCAGCGGTCATTTTGCTGACGCGGAGGAAAGATTAGTCATTTTTTCAGGTAGGTAATTGTGGATTCGCAAACATCACGCTTCAAGCATAAAGATGCATAAAGATACGTTGAAATTGCATGTGCAAAGCGCCTCTCCTCATATTCCTACTGAATGCGTATCATCCGATAGCCAATTCCGATATGCGTTTGTATGTAGCGAGGGTGGGAAGGGTCTGCCTCAATCTTTTTGCGCAGCGTCCCCATAAACACGCGCAATGAAGCAAGATAGCTTTCTTGAGAGGAGCCCCAGACTTCGCGCAGGATGTATTGGTGTGTCAAGACCTTATCAACATTGTGGGCTAGCAGGCACAGCAGCCTAAACTCAATGGGCGTCAGATGAAGCTCCTGCCCATCTAGGGTAGCGACGCCGGCGGCGTAGTCTATGGAAAGGCCACCATTGACGAAAACCGAGCTTTCTGTGCCATCCGCCTCAGAGAGATTCTTTAAATGGCGCAAAGCGGTCCTCAGGCGCGCAAGAAGCTCTCCTACCGAAAAGGGCTTGGTAAGATAGTCGTCAGCACCAGCATCGAGAGCCTCAATTTTATCGCTGTCCTCGCTGCGCGCGCTAATCACGATGATCGGCATTTGTGACCAGCTTCGTACTTTGTGAATGACATCGATGCCATCGAGGTCCGGAAGCCCCAAATCCAGCAGGACAACATCAGGGTTGGAAGTGGCGGCACTCGCAATGGCAGCATGAGCGGTTGCTGCGCTTACATAATCATAGCCGTGCGTGGCAAGTGTTGTGACAATCAAGTTGCGCACTGCGGCGTCATCTTCCACAACAAGAATAAGCGGCTTATTTCGCATCATCACGAGGGATCTCCTCAGCAGGAAGGGTAAAGACAAACACGCAGCCATGCGGATGGCTGTCTGTCACGTAGATGGTGCCCCCATGGGCCTCCACAATAGAGCGACAAAGGAAAAGCCCTAGCCCCATGCTGCGATGGCTGTCTGCCTGCCCATGGTTGATCGTGTAAAACGACTCAAAAACCCGCTCCTTCTCGGCGTCCGGTATGCCTGGCCCGTCATCTCGTATGCTCACACGCACGAAGTCGCCATTACGATCAGCTGCAATGACAATGTGAGACCCCGCCGGCGTATGGGTGATGGCATTATTTATTAGGTTTACGATCACTTGGACGACAAGATGGCCGTCAGCTCGCACAAGCAATATGTCGTCGGTGGGAACCACCTGTATTTGATGGGATCGGGCCTCCCGGCTCACATGCCGCAGGGCTTCTTCGATCATATCATCGACCGCCTCACAGGTAAGGTTCAGGCGCACTGTCCCATTTTCGAGCTTGGTAGCGGCAAGAAGGTTCTCTACAAGGTTGGTAAGCCATTGAGCGTCGTCGTATATGTCAGCCAAAAGCCTTCGCCTGTCTGCCTTCTCTATTGAAACGTCCTCGCTTAGAAGAATGTCAGCATTTCCTGAGATGGCCGTCAGGGGCGTTCTAAGGTCATGGGAGATGGAGCGCAGAAGATTGGCACGCAGCTGCTCGTTTTTTGCAAGGACGGCCGCAGCCTCACGCTCTGCCAGCGCTCTGTCACGCTCCAGAGCCAGGGCCGTCTCTCCAATGATGGACAGGACGATGCTTCTTTCGTCCGAGTTGATGTTCTCATGGCCGACGTGAATGCCCACGACGCCGAAGATGACATCTGAGGCACGAACGGTTAGATAAAGGCAAGATGCCTCCGAAGAGGTGCTCGTGGTAGCCCCTGAACATTTGTTATGCTCGAAAACCCACTGAGCGCAGCTTTGCTCAGAAGAGCCCAAGGGTGTCGTGTCAACAGCACCAGAAAGGCGCAAGGTCTTAGGCTTCGCAAGGCCCTTGCCAGCGGCACACAGCCATGTCACGTCATAGCCCAAAAGCTTTATAAGCTGACGGCACATGACATTAACTATTTCGTCGCTTGTGCGGCAGGCCTGCAAGAGTTGGTCACAATCCAGAAGCACCTGTGTGCGCCTCGATGCTACCGCTGCGCAGCGAGCCTGTTCGCGGAGCTGCATCGTAAGCCAGCTCGCCACAAATGCAACCACAAACATTACCGCGAATGTCCCGGGATACTCCTTGCCCCATGCCTGAAATGAGTAGCGTGGCGTCGTAAAAAAGAAGTTGAATGCGAGGACGGAAACTGCACTCGACAAAAAACAGTAGATGCGCTTTGGCGTCGCAATCGCCGTAAGCAACACGCCAAGCACATAGGTCACAACAATGGTTACCTCAGAAAAGCCCAGGGCGTCGAACATGAGCGAAACCAGCGTAACCGCCGCTAGAATACCAAGCGTCTTTGCAATGTCGAAAAAGGCATTTCCCTGCTCCGCTGCCTCAGTCCACTCCCTTTCGGAGAACTCGCTACTATGCAACTCCCTCGCCGCGCTTGCGCCCATGACCTTCCTTCCGCCATGTGTGACGGAGTAGATGCTGCTTCATGTACGGCAGTCTCACGTTCTGCATCTTTTAAAAGAGACACACAGTATAGATGAACTCTCCCACGCAACATGCAACGAGCACCGCACAGACAAGACAGACAACATGAAATATACGCTTGCTGAGAAAGAGTGAATCAGACGAAGCATCGTTTACCCATCTCGCAGCCGCATAGGTCTTGCTCATAGAGGTCTCCTTTATTGACCACGCCGTACGGTTTAAGTACACAACTAACGGGATAAAGAGGAAATGAAGCTCGGGAAAAATAGCTAAAGGCGCCATTAAGACTCATATAAAGAGATCCAAACCTTGCCCTATCCCTTCAAAGGGTATATGGAAGGTATCTATTGAGTACTGCCCACGTGAGGAGGCACTTCATGAAAGATGTCGTGGTCATCGTCAATCCGCACTCGGGAAAAGAAGGGCAAAGCGAGCTGGTCAATGCGATCTCAACGCATCTGCGTCAGTTCTTTGACAAGGTTGTGCCTTATGTGAGCAAAGACGCCAAGGATGTCTCGGACATCGCACGAGCCGCGCGTGAGGAGGGATCAACCGCGGTTTTTGTTGTCGGAGGGGACGGCACTGTAAGCCACGCCGTGCGAGGCCTCCTTGATGGTGCGCAAGATGACGAAGACCTTCCTATCTTGGGGATTCTGCCAGGAGGCACGGGAAACGGGTTCGCACGTGTCCTCGGCATCCCCTCAGCAATCCCTGAGGCGCTCGGTGAGTTCAACCCCACGCGGAAAAGGCGCATAGACATCATCTTTGCCAATGGAACACCTTATATCTACACGCTCACAGGCGGGTCGCTTCCAGAGGGCATTCGCGAAGTGCCCTCTAAAGATAAAACGCGTTTGGGGTTTCTCGCCTATGTGGCAAGCGAGCTACAGCGAATCGGGGACAATGAGCAACATCGCCTGCGCATAAGCGTCGATGGAAGGAGCAGGGAAGAGAAGGTTAACTCGTTTGTAGCCTTTTCCAGCAACGCCCTCGTCAATCTCTTTACCGATCAAGCAGACGCTGCTATAGACGATGGCCTGATACATCTCCTCGTATTAAAGGACGCATCTCTGCCGGCGTTGCTCTCTCTAGCCCCAGATGTCTTGCGCACTTCTATCGAAGACAATGATCACACCCTGTACATGCATGGCACAAGCATGAGGATCGAGTGCCTGGAGGGAAACTTACGATGCGGCATGGACGGAGACGACGGCCCCTGTCTGCCTGTATCTCTTAACATCAAGCCTCAGCGAGTTTCAGCGTTTTACGGAAGTCAGAGCACTATGTAAAGCGTCCTATCTATAATGAGTATCGACAGGTGTTCAACGTATACCTTTGGAGGTTTGTTCTATGGGAATCATAGATTCGCTCGCGCAAAGACGCACGTACTATCACATCAACAAAAAACTTCCCGTCAGCGAAGACGCTGTCGTTAAAACCGTAGAAAAGGTCGTGGAGCTTGTTCCAGACGCATTCAACATGCACAGCCAAAGAGTTGTCATAGCTCTCGGCGACAAACAAAATCAATTGTGGGACGCAGCATACGATGCCTTCAAGGGTGAGGTCGTTCGCGAAAAGTTGGATAGCTTCAAGGCAGGAGCAGGCACGATTTTGTATTTCATCGATCAAAAGACCGTGACCTCGCTCCAAAAGCAATATCCCCTGTACGTTGACAACTTTCCCATTTGGGCCCAGCAGTCAAATGGCATGCTCCAAATTAGCGTTTGGAGTGCCTTGCGTGAGCTAGACGTGGCCGCAAGCTTGCAGCACTATGACCCTGTTATCGATGACGCCGTCTACAAGCTATTCAATGTTCCGAGGGACTACAAACTCGTAGGCGAGATGCCTTTTGGTGGCATAGGGGCTAAGCCAGACCCCAAAGAGCCCGAAGACGTAACTCTTCGCGTCAGCGTCGCACGCTAAAAGCCCAACGTAATCTTGAGTCACTGCGACCACATGCATGCAAAGGCGCAATAAATTATTCTAGGGCAGTGCCAGCTATGTTCAAGATAGCCAGCACTGCCCGTATAGCCAGAGTCACCAATATGGTGGATATCAACGCCTGTTATTTTGCTCATCAGCGCAAGTTGGCAAATGGTCCCAGGAGCAGGGACAAGGATTACGTCTGCCCCAGCTGCAGCAAATTCCTCAACATCACTTCGTTGAATAATTACCTAAAAGCAAGAAGAACATTTCCCAAATATTACCAAGCAGAAAAGCCTATCTGACCCATTAGGACACGCAAAAAACTTTTCTGCCCCCACCACGCCAAAATTCAACCTATAGCACCTTACTGAGAAAGCTCTTCGTCCGCACGCTTTGAGGATGGTCCATGACCTGCTCAGGGGTTCCCTGCTCTACGATCACGCCATCGTCTATGAATATGACCCGATCAGCGACATCATGCGCAAACCCCATTTCGTGGGTCACTATGACCATGGTCATCCCTTCCTCAGCCAGCTCTCGCATTACGTCAAGCACCTCGCTGACCATCTCAGGGTCAAGAGCGCTCGTTGGCTCATCAAACAACATGATGTCAGGCTCCATGGCCAAAGCCCGAGCAATGGCAACACGTTGTTGCTGGCCGCCTGAAAGCTCTCGAGGCTTTGCATCTACCTTATCACCGAGGCCAACACGATCAAGCAGGCGAATTGCCGTCTTTTCGGCCTCTACTGGCGTTTTAAGCTTAAGCTCTACAGGAGCAAACATAAGGTTTTGCTTCACCGTGTAATGCGGGAAGAGGTTAAACTGCTGAAAAACCATTCCCAAATGACGACGGACACGATCAACGTCCGCACCATTGCTGGTAATGCTTTCTCCGTCTACGAATATCTCGCCTGCCGTTGGTTCCTCGAGACGATTGAGACAACGCAAAAATGTCGATTTACCCGATCCTGAGGGACCTATGATGCAAACTACCTCCCCTGAGCTGATCTCGAGATCTATGCCTTTCAGCACCTCTAGATCACCAAAAGCCTTTTTTAGCCCCACGACCTTTATCTTTGGATTTGCCATTTTACGCATGCATCCTTTTCTCGACAGTCCTAGAGATGAGCATAAGGACACTGGTGATCAAAAGAAAACAAATTGCCACCCACGTGTATGTGGCAAATGATTCCATGGTCCTGCCGACATAAATCTTCGCCTGATACATTATTTCGCCCAGGCCAATGGCATAGAGAATGGTCGAATCCTTCAACGTGATAATGCATTGGTTAACCAACGAGGGAAGGCATATGCGCACTGCCTGAGGCAAAATGATCTTCCTCATGGAAGTGGCATAGCTGACGCCTAGGCTGCGCGACGCCTCCATCTGGCCCTTATCGACCGATTCAATGGAGCCGCGGAATATTTCTGAAAGGTAGGCTCCGGCGTTGAGCGAAAGCGTTATAAGGCTTGCCGTAAAGACATCAATGCGAAAAGACGATCCGGTGCTGAGCTGAATGAGCTGGGGTACGGCAAAGTAGATGTAAAACGCCTGCACAAGCATCGGTGTGCCACGAATAATCCAGATATAAAATTTTGCGATACCTCGCAGCACTCTCTTATGCGATATGTGCATCAAACATACAAGGATGCCCAATACCATAGCGATAATGAGGGAGGAGACCGTCACCTGCAATGTGGTGACAAATCCCCCCGCCAGCATCGGAGCCAGCTGCTCAAATGTTTCTAACAAGCTCGATAGGCTCATACGCCGCCCTTACATCCGGGGGCTGTATGAGCCCCATATCCAAAATCTGTTTGCCCATATCAACTAGGAGTTGAGATATTTATTGACAATCTCGTCGTATTTGCCATTGTCCTTAAGACTCGCAAGACCCTTGTTGAAGGCCGCGAGAAGATCGGAATTCTGATCCTTCATAACGGCGAAGCCATAAGGCGTAGAGAAGTCATCCTTCTCCTCAGTAACGACCTTGAGGCCATTGCCCTGAGAGATTCCATAGGCCATCACTGGATAGTCCTCAAAGCAGGCAACAGAGTTTCCCGTAAGAACGTCTTGATACATAAGCGAGGACTCGTCGAAGTAGGTTATAGAGAAGCCATATTGATCCTTGAGAGACTCGGCACAGGTGGCTCCCTGCGTTCCCGTCTTTGCAGCAACCGTCTTGCCAGACAGAGCATTGTAGTCTGTGATGTCGCTGTCACTTTTCGCAGCCATGCAAACATAGGAGTCATAGTAGGGGTCAGAAAAGTCATATTTCTTCTTACGCTCGTCTGT
>DHPN01000026.1:418-4264 GCA_002407925.1 Atopobiaceae bacterium UBA5363 | reverse complement strand
ACGGCGGCGTCAAAGCCAAGAGATTGCAGATCGTACTTAAATCCTGTCTCAGATGCGATGGCGGAGAGAAGGTCAACGTCAATGCCAACGAATTCATTAGAGTCATTGGTAAACTCAAAAGGAGCAAACGTCGTATCTGTGGCGACTATATAGCTGCTTTTTGAAAACGATGAAGACCCTGACCCGGAAGAAGATGACGAAGATGAGCCACAGCCCACAAGACCGAGGCCAACAACAGCCGCCGAGCTGGTAGCGAGTCCAAGAAACTGACGACGAGAAAAGGCTTTGGGCATAGCTCCTCCAAACGATGATGTTTTTAATGGGTAACAATACAAACTAGTGTAAGAAAACTCTTTTTCCGGATTGTTACATCCTGAAACCAACATGAGTGTGTTATGCCCAAGAAGCTTTCATTTTAGCCACGCAAGATTAGCTCAGATGTTTCTTGCAGCCCCAACGACGGCCTCGGAAGATCAGAGCATGGCCAGCCGTATCAGGGACTGCTTCTCGGGATGCCTAGAAGAGGCGAACATGTACGCTACGCCCCAAGATGCACATACACCCTTTGCTCAGGTACGTCGTAGAAAGGGTCCTCACGCCGTCCGAGATAGTCTTTTGCCTGTTGGGGGAACATGGCATAGGAGAGCACATCCTCCTCGCTGCGTGCATAGGGGGAGACCTCCTTGGCAAGGGCCGGCATTTGCGGCTCGATAAGATCTGCCGGCCGACACGTGATGGGCTTCTCGTCACCGATGATCTTTTGGCGCATGGCATCTGAGATGGGCGCTGGGGAGGCGCCGTAGCGCCCGCGCACATAGTCTTTGATCTCTTTCGGGATTATTTCATATCTCTTTCCTGACAGGACGTTCATAAGCGCTTGGGCGCCTACCATCTGTGAAAGAGGCGTTACCAAAGGCGGGTAGCCAAGGTCGGCGCGCACCTTTGGCACCTCGGCAAGCACCTCCTCGTACTTATCCTCGTTGTGCTGCTCAGCCAGCTGGGAGAGAAGATTGGACAGCATCCCTCCCGGCACTTGGTAGATCAGGGCCTTCGGGTCTGTGTCTTTGACCTTGGGATTGAGCCTTCCTTCCTTGCGGAACCTCTCTCGCACCTTGTTAAAGTGAGCGGCAACCTTGCTGAGCGCATCAAGGCTGAGGCCGGTTTGGTAGCCGAGCCCCGTAAGGGCTATGTGCATTGACTCGGTCGCAGGCTGGCTGGTCCCGCTTGAGAAGGAGGAGATGCAGGTGTCTATTGTGTCGGCGCCTGCCTCGACGGCCTTTAAATAGGTCATCTCAGCGATGCCGGCCGTCGCATGCGTATGGACCTCCAGCGGCAGCGACACGGCTGATTTGATGCCGCTCACCAGCTGATAGGCTGCCTCAGGCGTGAGGTTGCCTGCCATAGCCTTGATACACAAGGAGTCCGCCCCCGCATCCGCCATCTTTTTTGCGAGATCAACGAAATACTGCACCGTATGCACGGGACTAGTAGTGTAACAAATTGCACATTGACACTCGCCACCTGCCTGCTTGCAAGCCCTAATCGATGTTTTTAGGTTTCGCACATCATTAAGCGCGTCAAAGACTCTCACGACGTCTATGCCGTTTTCCACTGACTTCTTTACCACCGCAGAGACGATATCATCTGCATAGTTGCGATATCCCAGTAAGTTCTGGCCGCGCAGCAGCATCTGCAACTTGGTGTGCTTTACATGGGAGCGTATGGTGCGCAAGCGCTCCCATGGGTCTTCGTTCAAAAACCTTAGGCAGGCATCAAAGGTAGCCCCGCCCCACATCTCTATGGCCCGGTAGCCACAGCCGTCCATCGTGTCTAAGATGGGCACCATATCTTCTATGGGCATGCGCGTCGCGATCTGGCTCTGCTGGCCGTCGCGCAACACGGTCTCGGTAAAACTAATTGCTCTAAAAGGCATACTCTTTCAGACTCCCCTCTTGAAGTAGCCGTGGCCCACGAGCCACCACATGCCCGCGCTGCCCCTTTGCGACGGGATGTTCGCGGAAAAGCATAGCCCCCTCTTTTTCACTTGGGGCAAAGGCGGCGCAGCCACTGGGCGCACCAAAGGCGTGCCCTACTTTTTTTCGTCTTTTTTCACAGGGAAAAGCTTGGTAAGCACAAGCGAGCTAAGATAGATCAGCGTCAGCACAACAAAGACGCCGCCCCAGCCAATCACAAGGATCTCAAACGCTTTGGCTAGATCTTGCGGATCAAACATGGCAGATCCCTCCTTTTTAGGCGCCCATAAGAGCAAGTACAAGGCCTCCGGCGATGACCGAGGCTATCTGCCCTGCCACGTTGGCTCCGGCAGCTTGCATGAGCAGATAGTTCGACGGGTCCTCCTCCGTTGCCATCCTCTGGACAACACGGGCAGACATCGGGAAGGCCGATATGCCACAGGCACCGATCATGGGATTGATCTTGTCGTGACGAAACAAGTTGAGGAGCTTGGCAAACAGCACGCCGCCGATAGAGTCCATCACAAAGGCGACAAGGCCAAGCCCTATTACGAGCAGCGTGTCAACCTGCAAAAACTCTGAGGCTTGCAGTTTCACCGCAACCGTAAGACCCAGCAAGATTGAGATCAAGTTCACCAGCTCGTTTTGCGCGGTGCGTGAGAGGGCCTCGAGCACGCCGCACTCCCTTAAGAGGTTCCCGAACATAAGAAAGCCCACCAAAGGAAGAGATGCCGGGGCGATGAGGCCCGCAACGAAGGTTATGACTATCGGGAACAGGATCTTTGCGGTCTGAGAAACCTCGCCTGCGCGATACACCATCTTTATCTGGCGCTCCTTTTTGGAGGTGACCGCCTTGATGGCTGGAGGCTGGATGATCGGCACGAGGGCCATGTACGAATACGCGGCGACCATAATCGCCCCCAGATACTTGGAGTGCAGCGTATTGGCGACAAAAATGGATGTCGGGCCGTCAGCAGCCCCTATGATGCCAATCGACGCCGCGTCATTGAGGGAAAAGCCCAAAAGCACGGCCACGATTATGGTGAAGAAGATGCCGAATTGGGCCGCAGCACCAAAAAGAAGCAGGAACGGCTGCTTGAGCAAAGGACCGAAATCTATCATGGCCCCTATGCCGATGAAGAGCAACAACGGGAACAGCTCGGTGTCAATGCCTGCTTTGAACAGTATCGTAAGGGGTCCCGAGTCGCCTAGAACACCGGTGTTCGGAAAGTTTACCAAAATAGCGCCAAGCCCCATGGGGACGAGAAGCGTAGGCTCATATTTCTTTTTTATTCCCAAATACATGAGAAGGCAACCGATGGCCATCATGAGAATGCGACCTGGCTCAGATCCCAGCTGTAAAAAGGACTCCAATAGGCTTTCCAAGCTTCTCCTCCTTTACGCGATCGTGAACAAGGGGTCGCCAGGATTTACCATGTCGCCCTTACTTACGTGCAGGGCCACCAACGTGCCTGAGGACTCGGCTACGATTTCGTTTTCCATTTTCATGGCTTCCAGTATCAGCACAACATCGTTTTTTGCCACCTTTGAGCCAACTGCAACCCTTATGTCGCTGATCTTGCCAGGCATAGGTGCGAGCTGAGCCCCCTTCCCCGCAGGTTCTGCCTGAGGGGCGGCAGAAGCCGAGGGCTGTGCCGTAGTGGGGGCAGCTGGTACAGCCGCCTTTGGGGTAGTTGCTGCCGAGGTAGAAGGTGGAGTTTCGACGCCAAGCTCCTCGAGTTCCACTTTATAGAGCTTGCCGTCAATGTTGACTTTGAACTTACGAAGCATGAGGTACCTCCTGTACGGATTTTCTGCAAGAAACGCTACGGAGCGAAAACGCGCTCGAAGGGCAATTCTGCGCAGCGCAGGC
>DHPN01000026.1:0-209 GCA_002407925.1 Atopobiaceae bacterium UBA5363 | reverse complement strand
GATCTTGTGCCGCAATAGCTACGGTAATCGCTGCGGGAATGCCCCACTTATCGCGGGGAAGGGGAACAAAGAAGGGAACAGGGGCCCACTCATCCTCCTCAGCAGAGATCCCTTTTTCATCCCCGGCCTTCTCTGCAGGCTTGTTTCGGCCAAAGATCCTGCTGAAAATTCCCATAGCCCCTTCCTTCCTCCTTCAGAAATCAAACCCC
>DHPN01000016.1:21999-24981 GCA_002407925.1 Atopobiaceae bacterium UBA5363 | reverse complement strand
TCCACACCGGCACGTGAGAGGAAAGACGCCACGGAAAGGCCAGCCGGGCCCCCTCCGACGACAGCAACCTTCTTGTCCTTGACTGTGCTACGCGCCTCGAGGGTCGGAAGGACCTCGTCATAAGCCTCCTCAGCCGCCTTGAGCTTCCAGTCCCTGATGTGTACCTGCTCTTCGTAGGGAGCACGCATGCAAGAATACCCGCAGGTATGGGGGCAGATGGTACCGGTTATAAACGGCAGCGCGTTACGCTCAAGAATGATGTTGAGCGCATCGGCGTAGTGACCACCTTCGGCAGCCATAAGGTAGCCAGGAACATCTTGGTGGATGGGACAATCGTCACGGCACGGCGCAATATAGCAGTCGAGCAACGGCAGCTTGTCCTTGACGTAGCGATCGGGCGCGGGTTTGACGGACTTGCGATAGAGCTTGTTTTCCAAAGCGTCCGTCACCAGCGCCTCGACCTTCTTTGTGTCGATGCCTGAGAACGGCTTGTCATCGATGTCATCAAGCGCGGCAGCTATCTGGCTCATGCGCTGATAGCCACCAGGCTTCAGAATCTCCGTGGCCATCGTGACTGGCCAGATGCCTGCGTCAATCAGCCCGCGGATACTGCTTATGGAAGCGCCGCCGGAATATGAGATGCGCAAAGCGCCATCGAACTGCTTGGCTATGCGCGCAGCGAGAGAGACAGTCAGCGGATACAGAGCACGGCCGGACATGTACATCTCATCGCTCGGCAGCTCGCCGCGCGTGACGTCTACCGGGAAGGTGTTAGTGAGCTTGACGCCAAAGTCAACGCCCTCCCTTTGGCACAGGGCAATGAGGCGCTCGAACATCGGCACGGCATCTGCCCATTGGAGGTCCTCCTCGAAATGGTGCGCGTCGAAGACGACGTAGCCAAAGCCGAGGGAGTCAAGCGTCTTGCGCGCGTAGTCGTAGCCGAGAAGCGTCGGGTTGCATTTGATGTAGGTGTTGAGCTTCTTTTCGCAGATCAGGTAGGTCGCGATGCGCTCAATCTCCTCAGGGGGACATCCGTGCAGCGTAGACTCCGTAATGGAGTCAGAGATATGGGGCGTGATCGAATCGATGAACGCCTCATCGACGTTGCGAAAGCGACCGACATTCGTCTTCGCCCAGGCGATGGCACCCTTGAACGCGTCTGTGTGAGAGGCATCCTTCATGTCGTTGATGTAGCTGTCGACCTTGCGCGTCTTTATGCCCTCGAGGTCATAGCCGACAGACATGTTGAAGACGAAGCCGTCCGGGTCGCCAAAGCCGAACTCACGGGCCAAAAGCTTACAGGCAACCCACGCCTTGACGTACTCGTCAAATGCCTGGGGAACGGTAAGCTCCGTCGACCACTCACAGTTGTAGCCCTCGTCCGCGACAAGGATGCAGGGCTTGTTGACGCAGGCAGCCAACTCGCGGCCATCCATCTTCTGGACGGTCTTGAGCTCAAAGAAGCGCGCTCCCGTGACGTAGGCGGCTATGATGTTCTGCGCGAGCTGGGTGTTCGGCCCTGCTGCAGGTCCGAAGGGCGTTTCGACCTTCTCGTTGAAAATCGGGCGCGCCTTGCCGTCCTTGTGAGCGAGCTTTGATTCGCCGAAGATGGTCTTCTGTGTCGCATATTCTTCCAAAATCCAGTTCATGAGGTGGTCAAACGAGATGGGGCGCATGATGTCGCTCATAATGGTTCCTCTCCAACAACGCTTCCCGTGGGGACGATGACACGCGCGCGGCGCCACGGAGTCCGCGTGCGCTAAGGTGTGCGAAGCTCGCTCTCAAGGCTAGTAGCTGCAGCCGTTGAGATCCCCCCAGAGCTTTTTCGCCTCGACGAGGATCTGCGCGTTGATGGCGTCCTCGTCAATCTCTTGGAACTCCCGGTCCTTGTACAGGACATGCCCGTTGATGACGGTCGTGCGGCAGTTCTTGCCTTCGAGTCCAAAGAGGATGTGGCCGTCTATGTTGTCAGCAGAAAAGGGCGTAAATGGCTTGTAGTCAAAGATCGCGACGTCGGCCGCTGCACCCGGCGCCAAAACGCCAAGGGGCTTGCCCTGAGGCTTTGCAGAGAAATACTTCTCTGCGACGGTGCGGTTGTTCTTGAAGAGCATGTCCATGGCCTCGGCCCAACCGACATTGGGCAGGCAGGCATTGTGGCGCTGTATCGGAATGAATGCCTTCAAGGACTCAAGCATGTCGTGGGTATATGCGTCAGTTCCCATAGCAACAAGAATGCCTCGCTTGAAGAACTCGAGCACAGGAGCGCAGCCGACGGCGTTGTTCATGTTCGACTCGGGGTTGTTGACGATCATCGTCTTCGTTTGCGCAACGATGTCCATGTCTGCGGGGGTTATGTGGATGCAGTGGCCGAGCAGGGTCTTCTCGCCCAGCAGACCATGGTCGAGCAGCCGGTGGATTGCCGTGCACCCGTGATTTTGCAAGCTGTCATAGACGTCGTTCATGCCTTCGCACACATGGATATGAAAGCCCGTCAGGCCGTCGTTCGCCTCGACCATCTTGTTGAGCGTCTCGTCCGACAAGGTAAAGAGTGCATGGCCACCGAACATGGCCGCGATCATGTCTGAGTCCTGGCCTGCCGCCCACTTGGCAAACTCCGCATTCTCAGCGATGGATTGGTCGCGCTTTTCCATGCCGTCACGATCGGAGACCTCATAGCACAGGCAGGCACGCATCCCCAGCTCTTGTGCGACGTCTTTGATGGCAAAAAGAGACCCGGGGATCTCCTTGAAGCTGGCATGGTGGTCGAAGATCGTGGTCACGCCGTTGCGAATGGAGTCCAAGATGGTGGCATAGGCGCTTGCGCGCGTCCCATCGAGGCTCAGGTGGCGGTCGATGTTCCACCACTGCTGCTCAAGGTTCTCCAAGAAGTTATGCGGATTGCAGCCCTTGATGGCAAGACCGCGCGCAAGGCCGGAATAGATATGCGTGTGGCAGTTGATCAGGCCTGGCATGATGATGCCG
>DHPN01000016.1:11492-21797 GCA_002407925.1 Atopobiaceae bacterium UBA5363 | reverse complement strand
ACGATCTTGTCAGCCTGTATCGCTACGGCTCCATCTTCGACGTAAGGTTTCTTTGCATCGCGCGTCACCACTCGACCGTTGACGATTAACAGCATGAAATCCTCCCCACCGAATGCCGCAGATCAGCTACGGCCACAAACGATGTCAGCTGCGGCCCTCTCATGCCGCGCCGTCCGGACCTTTGCAGTGGGTAGTCCGATAAGCCCATAACGCTTACTGTGTCTGCTCACTATCTAACTTCAAGGTCCCTCCTAAAACTACAACTATTGTAAATAACAGAAAGTTAGTATTTCTCACTAATTTTTAGTTTAGCCTCTCAGTCTCATAGTTGAAAAAAGAGCGATCAGCTATCGGTATACGGTCAATTTAAAATGCAAACGGTGTAGCTTTTGAAGCAGTCTAGCCTAGTTTCATTGCCTGCTTTTTAAAACTAAGCATTGAAATAAGACTTAAACCAGCTTTGCAGACAGTAAACATATAAACTGCTACGATAGTTCTAACAAAACCTAACCCACGTAAGGACACAAAATGCACGAGCAGGAGATTGACTTTCTCAGGCGTCTCGCTCGAGGTGTTGCTGTGCAGTTTGGCAGCAATTGCGAGGTTGTCGTACATGACCTTCGCGCAAAAGACCCTGAAAGCACGATAGTCGCCATTGAGAATGGGCATGTCTCCGGCCGCAAGGTGGGAGATGGTCCTTCGAACGTAGTCCTGAAGGCACTGCGCAGCGACCCAAAGAAGCTGCATGATAAGCTTGCCTATCTCACCAAGACCGAAGATGGCAAGATACTCAAGTCCAGCACTATCTTTTTTCGCGACGAGAAGGGCGAGCCATCTGCCATCTTCGCTATCAACTACGACACCACATTGTTTTTGGCACTGCAAAACACACTGAAGGACTTCACTGCCTTGGAGGACTCACCCACCAACACTCCTGAGACAATACCGCACAACGTAACAGACCTTCTTGAGGAACTGATTGAGCAAAGTGTCCGCATTGTGGGTAAGCCAGTCGCACTGATGACAAAAGAGGATAAAGTCAAGGCAATCGGCTTCCTCAATGACTCAGGCGCCTTCCTAGTGACCAAGTCAGGCCAGAAGATCTGCAATTACTTTGGTATCTCTAAATACACGCTTTACAACTACCTGGACGAAGCGAAGGCACACAGCCAAGGCGACTAGCCACTTTGTGCCATTTCGACTTCCTTCTATTGTCTTTTGCATGTTGTGCGCGCATGTTGCTCCAGTTGGTTTGTCGGCTGTTGTTCTATATATTTTTTAGTACAAATTAATTTTTTTCTTCACCAAGTGGCGTATCTTGTCTACTAGCTCAACTGGCATTACAAGAACCACGCACTATGGGGGCAAGTACAGCATGCATGACAAAATTCCGCAAAGCCAAGATGAAACAGACGCGCCGCCAAACAGAGGCGTCCTCGCCTCGAACGGCTCCAACATGCCATCACGTGACCTCGAGGCAGAGATGCTCCTCACAGACCTCGTCCGCATTGACAGCTCAGACCCTGGCGCCTATGAAACGGAAATCGCGGCATATGTGAAGTCTTGGCTCAGCCCGCGCATCCAAAGGGCAACGGGCGCCCATGGCAGGCCCCTCGCAAGCCTCCAAGAGCTTGAGGCGCTCCCCAACAGGAAATGCCTCCGTGCGACAATCCTGTCCGACGAAGACGACCCAAGCAGCCCGAGGCCGGCAGACCTCACGCTGCTGTGCCACATGGACACAGTGCAGCTTGGAAAGGGCTGGTCGAATGACACGCCGCCCCTTGGGGCCATCATCCGTGACGGGAAGCTCTGGGGACGCGGCTCATGCGACATGAAGGGCGGGCTTACCTGCGCGCTGCTTGCCTTCTCTGACGCACTCGAAGCTACGCGCCAATCCGGCCGGCACCCGCAGCACAGCCTCTCCCTCGTATGCACCTCCGACGAGGAGGACGTTATGCGCGGCGTCGAGGCAGCCATCAAGGCCGGCTGGTTCAACGCGAAGGGATGGGTCCTCGACAACGAGCCCACTGACGGCCTCATACGCAATGCGCATAAGGGTCGCACCTGGTTCGAGCTCACCATGCAGGGCCTTACTGCTCATGCGAGCACCCCGTGGAAGGGCAGCGACGCAATCGCTGCCACGGCTGAGGCCATTTGCTGCATACACAGAGACTTCGTCCAAGCCAGCGGCGAGAAGAAGCCCAGCGACGCCGTCGCAGGAGACCTTGGCCCGTCAACGGTCACCTTCGGCCAAATACAGGGAGGCTACAGCCCCTACGTCGTCCCTGACACCTGCAAGGTATGGATTGACATGCGCCTCGCCCCGCCTGCGACGACGGCTTGGGCCCGCAGGCTCGTAGAGAAGGCCATAGGCGTCGCCGAGTCCGCAATCCCCGGCAGCAAGGGCAGCTATGTCGTGACCGGCGACCGCCCTGCCATCCCGACCAATCCCAGCTCCCCTTTGCTCTCGGCTCTACGTGCGGTGACAAAGGATGTCACCGGCAAGCCGGCCGGGATCGCCGTATTCACCGGCTACACCGACTCTGCCGTGATAGCGGGAGTCTGCGGAAACAAGAACTGCATGTCTTACGGCCCCGGTAGCCTCGAGGTGGCCCACAAGCCAAACGAGTATGTCCCCCTCAGGGACCTAGCCCGTGTGCGGGCAGTTCTGTCTCGGCTTGCGCTTGAGACAACAAAGTAGGCAAACGATGATCGCCGCATGACGTCAGCTACGATGCCACACGGCGATTCTTTATCCGCTCTGCCTGTGCTAGGCCTAGTCGCTCTCTAATTTAGGGCTGGGTGGGCTTTCCTTCCCCTACATAAGCGGCGCCGCCCCATTGGCAAACACCTTCACAACGTCCTCAAACGTCTTACGAAAACTCTCATAAGCAACCGGTGTCATATCGTGCCAGTACAGCACCGCATGTGCGTCTTTGGCCTCAGCATCGGCTATGAGCTTGCGAACAGCCTCAGCAGCATATTTGACGCCATAGGTGTAATAGTTGATCTTACGTATGCCCGCGTTTATCGCCTTGCGATAGTCATCGTCCGAGACGCCTGAGCCGCCGTGCATGACAAGCGGCACGCCTGTTTTCTTGCGAATCTTCTTCAACACGTCGAAATTGAGATGCGGCTCGCCCTTGTAAAGGCCGTGCACGGTGCCAAATGAGCAAGCCAGAATGTCGAGGCCCGTCTTTTCAACGAATTCCTCTGCCTGGTCAGGGTTGGTATAGATTGCACCAGACTCCTCAGCGGTGCCGCCCTCGTCACGCGAACCGGCCTCACGGGAGCCCATGGAGCCCAACTCGCACTCGAGGCCAGCACCAAAGGCCGCACACATCTCCGCTGCGCGATGGGAGTTCTCGACATTTTGCTCGTACGGAAGAAACGAGCCATCGTACATGGCTCCACTAAATCCCATCTCGAGCGCACGGCGCATGTAGGAGAGATGCTCGCAGTGATCGAGATGCACACACAGAAGGGCACTAGAGCGCTCAGCAAGATTGACGATCGTCGGACCCATATAGTCAAGCGGCACAAACGGATCATGGCCTTCTGCATGAGACAGGATCACTGGATACCCTGTCTGCTCAGCCACTTCGATCGCGGCACGCGTCGCCTCGAGGCTCGGCGTGTCGAAAGCGGCGACCGCCATGTTGTTCTGTTCTGCCATTGCGCAGATGTCACGCACGTTTACTAACATCTATCCTCCATAGGCTCAGGCTTGCAGTAAAGGAACAGCGAACAAAGGCGAGCTATTGCCCCACGACGACCACACGAATGCGGCGCTTCCGCTCACGCGTACGGTCGAAATCGACAAAGAAGATGCTTGCCAGCCCGTTCATTTGGAGCTTCCCTTCGCCTACCTCGAAGGTCTGATTGCCCCCGACAACGGTCGAGCGCAGGTGCGCATCTCCGTTCCAAAGCGCACGGCGGTCACCCCCCGGCAGATAAGAGGCGGCATTTGGCCAAGACTCCACTGCCTCGAAGTGAGCAAGGCCCGGGTAGCGATAGGTGTCCCAGTCGTTTTGCTCCGGGAAGATCTTGCCAAGCCCATCGTCAAGGTCTGCCTGCAGGAACGTCTCCCCAGTAGGAGTGTGGTCGTGGTCATATTCCTCAGAAAACACAGCGCAGGTGGTATGGGCAGAGATGACGGCAACGATGCCTTCTTTGATGCCACTTTGGCGAACAATGTCGGCAACCTGGGAGGTTACGTCGATGTAGGTGGGCCTTCCTGCCTGCGTCTCCACTTGAATCTGTCCTTTGTAGACGCCCATCCCTAAGCCTCCTTCACAGCAATGGCAGAGCGGACGTGATCGAGCGCCTCGAACATCTCCTCGAGCTTCGCGAAGGGATCGTCCGCGCACACGATGCCAGACGTGCCGCCGGTGGCATCGCCGCCGTAGTAGATGGCGTCATAGACGTCTTGGCCGGTGGATATCCCGGCAGCTTGGAGGACCATGGTCTTAGGCGAGACGGATTTGACGGCCTCTGTGGAGGCACGGATGTAATCTGCCCCTGCTATGTGACCGGTGCCAATAAGGTTGTTGAGCTCGCAGGTCATGATGTCAGGATGTAGCTCAGCGATCGCTTTGGCCTCTTCGACGGAGTCGGCACAGACACAAGTCAAGATGCCAACTTCCCGTGCGCGAACGATCGTGCGCGCAAGTTCATTCACGGTCATGGGGTTCTCGGCATGATTGAGAAACGTAGCCCTCACCCCTGCGGCTGCCAGCGCCTCAGGCAAGACATGGCCCATGCCCCGACCAGGCTTGAGACTCTCCATAAACTGGGCACAGGGGATGAGATGCGGGCAATTTTGCACGACCCATGGCAAATCAACGAGCTGTGCCGTAAACAGCGACTGGAAATCGTAGTTCTCGCACAGCTCGTCGGTCTTCTTTGCCAGCTGGTGGAGCTTTTCCCCGTAAAGGTACGACTTAGGGTTGACGACAAAAAAAGGACGCTTGAGTACTATCTCGCTCATTGAATTCAATCTCTCTTTCTTCTGTCAGCGTCAGATGTTGGCTTGAGGACGGCAGCAGCGTGATCGCCTCGCCAAAAAAGACAAGACGATCGCAGCTAGCAGCTTTTTTTATGAGGCCGACCCACCAAACAGGCCGCTTGCACCAAGAACAACGCCTATGACCACAAGGATGAGAAGTACGACGGTCGAGTTGACGTTTTTCTTCTTGAGCAGCCACCAGGTGATGAGCGTAATCGTAAGGGGCACGCCGCCCTTCAAGATGGAGTCAAGCGTGCTTTGCAGGTCAATCGTGCCGGTCCCAACAGGTATCTGGAGATATGAGGTGCAGGTGACGTAGCTGTTCGCAAGGCAGCCGAGGACTATGGCGCCCATCGTCGAGGCGGTCGCGATCAGCCGCTTGATGGAGCCTGACGCCATCATCTTCTCGATGCCCTCTTTGCCTTGGTTATAGCCCGTGAAGAACATGAAGTGCGAGATGAACAGCATGATCGCGTACATCAGCACCACGTAGAGCAGCGGGCCGAGAAGATTGCCCTCGCTCGCAAGCGGCATGGCGACGGCAAGCAATATGGGGGTAAGCGTACCTTGCCAAAGTGTGTCGCCAATGCCGGCAAACGGACCCATGAGGCCGGTCTTCACGGCGGTAATGGCTTCGGGCGTGACGGCTGAGCTGTTTGCCATCTCCTCCTCCATTGACAGCGACAGCCCGTTGATGATGCAGCCGAAATGAGGCTCGGTGTTATAGAACTCCATCTGGCGCTTCATGAACTCGACCCTCTTTTGCTCGTCTCCCGGGTAGAGCTTGTCCGGAACATGCGAGAAGGAAACGAGCAGCGCGGACGCCATGAGACGCTCGTAGTTGTAGTTCGTGTTGGAAAGGCAGATCCATTTGAACCAGGCCTTGGTGACGTCCTTCTTGTCGAGATGGCGCTCATCGGCGGCTTGAGGGTTCTCTTGTTTAATCTCTTCAGCCATGTTTATCCCTTTCCTATTCGAAGTCGTCGTCTGAGTCGTCAGAGGCCACCGTAGAGGTTGACGCGGAAGTTGCCACGGCTGTGGCGGGGACAGCCTCGACACGCTTCGTGTCTTCAACCTTCATTTCAAGGGCCACGTAGAAAAATGCGATGATAAAGCCGATGATTGCCACAGGCATCGCACCAAGGCCGAGGTAAGCGCTCAGCATGAAGCCAAATACGAACCAAAGAAGCGTGCCGGGGCGATCGAGCGTGCGCAGGTTCATCGCGATGCCCAGCGCAGGAAGGATGCCGCCAATCACCTCAAGCGTATACAGTGGGCGCCCCTGCATGACGCTGATCAGGCCTGTCACGGCGTCGACACCGTAGTAGCAGCCCAGCGTCACAGGGACTACGCAGAGCACGAAGCAAAGGATCTGAGGAGGCACGATGTGAAGGAAGACGGCCTTCTTCATGTCTCCCTTCTCGCAAGCCGCGTCGATCATGTGCACGAAGCTGACGTCGAGCGTCATGCGGATGACGTTGACAATGGTCCCGACAAGCGCAATAGGGACCGATATCGCCACGGCAGCCTCAGGGTCGAGATTGGCAGCCAAGGCAAGCGCGACACCAAGCGTGCCGGCAAGACCAGGATCATTGGGCTGTGCGCCGCCGGCAAAGATATACGCGATGAAAGGCATCTGCACTGCCGCGCCTATGATGCACCCTTGGATGGGGTCACCGAGGATAACGCCGACGAGCACACCGGCAACGAGGGGCTTTTGGATGGTGGAGAGGCTGCCTAAACAACCAATTAACCAAGGCGTCCCAACGAAGCCCATGTAGTAAACGACGCCGATAAGAAACGCTTGAAGCAAGGAAATTTGCATGAATTAACACCTACTTCTCTTTATGTTGACCGTCATGGTTATTTCAGAAGTTTCGCCACATCTACTTTTTGATCGTCAGCGACAATTTGAATCGTCACGTTGCAGCCCATCTCAATGAGCTCCTTCATGGCCTCGATCTCCTCATCAGAGCAGGCTATGTTCTGATAGAACGTCTTGCGCTTGGCAGTGATTCCCATGCCGCCGATGTTCAGGGCCTTGAAGCTGACACCTGCCTGTGCCAGCCGCAAAATCGTGATTGGCGTCTTGACAAGGATAATGACTTTGTCGGTGGGCTTGAATCCCTTGATCAGGCGGTCTGCAGCCTTTTGCACGGTGAAGATCCCAAGTTTGACCTGGCTGGGCACCACGCCTTTCAAGACGGTCTTCGTCAGCTCGTTTGCGGCCACCTCGTCGTCAATGACCATGAACTTGTTCGCACCGGTAGCCTTTTGCCATGAGGTCATGACCTGGCCGTGCACAAGGCGATCATCCACACGCGTGAGTACGACATTGCTCATTCCCGCTGTTTCCATGTAAGCTCCCCTCTCTCCAATCGATCGCTTAAAAATCCTCGTCCTCATCAGAGGACGCTTCCAAAACTCTCTTGCGGATGTCGACCAGGCCTGCCGCGGCCGAGGCCATCGCCTCCTCAGCCAGGTCATCAAGCCCCATCTCGCTGCGGGCAAAGACGACTGACAGGAGCATGGGGAGGTTCACGCCCGCAAAAGCCCTGACATCTTCTCTGTTTATGAGACGCGCAGCGGAATTGGAAGGGGTGCCTCCAAACAGATCTGTGAGGACAAGTACACCATCGCCCTCATCAAGCTCATCTACTGCCTGTTCAACTTTTTTGCCAAAGTCAAGTGGAGAGTTTCCCGGCAGCAAACCAAGTCCAATAAGCGACTTTTGTTCTCCAGCGAGAAGTGTGAGAGCATCGATGAGACCTTCGGCTAATCTCCCATGACAAGCAATAACAATTCCTACCAAAGTTCCTCCATTCTTGTTGGAGCTCAATCATGACCACAAAATTATATATATGTACGTATTAACTTGAATATAAATTCATAGACATGTTGAACAAATACTGTGAACGGTAGATCCAAACGGGTAAACGGACTTAGTACATCCTGATCTTACTTATATATTCAAATACGTCAAAATTTTGTATTTTACCCTTGACTTGGTCGATCCAGCCTATATGACAACAATGCTTCAGAATACGTTTTTAGCTCAGTAGTTAATCTGAGTCGAAAGCGCAGCATGAAGCTCCGCCTCATGCACTTGGCGGACGGTATTTTGCACTGCTTCGCTCAGCGTCGCACCATTATCGAAAAGCCCTCTCCCTAAATTGAGGACATCACAGCCAGCTGTAATAAGCTTTTCAAAATTTGACGCGTTACATCCCCCATCTATGGCGATAGAAAAATGGGCGGACAGCTCTGTGCGCAAGTCAGCCGCCTGAGTGATGCGCTGCATCGTAGACGGAATGAACGACTGGCCGGTAAAGCCTGGATCAACAGACAAAATGATAAGGTTGTCGAGCTCTTCTGCGTAGGGACGAATCTCCTCGACTGACTGGTAGGGATTGACAAACACGCCTATTTTTGCACCTCTCCCATGAACGAAGTCACACAGCCTGTGTATCGAGCGGCCCGCGTCGTCAGACGGCACGGTGACAATCGCAGCTCCAGAGTCAAGGCACGCCCTCACCAGAAGCTCATCTACCCCCTCTACATATAAATGGGCTTCAATCGGCACATCCGTAGCCTGCTTGATTTGGGCAATAAAATGGGGAGTGAGACACATGTTACGGACATAATGCCCATCAATAATATCTACATGGTAATAATCGGCATACGGGTCAAGAGTACGGAGGTCTTCTGCAACATGAAGAAGGCCCATGTTCATAAGAGACGGTGCGATCTTTGTATGCATACGTGCTCCTCTTACTTGATTACTAATTAATAGTCATTAATTATAGCTAAGTAAGGGCAATTCTTAAATAGAACTTGTCTATTTTTATCTATACATGATTGACTATTAAATGGAGGCACTTATGAAGCAACATCCCCCCAAGAAAACAAACGGCCGCAAGAGCATCAGACAAGGCTCTGTCTACCTTGCGATCTCGCTTGGCATCATTGTCTTGTTAGCGTACATCTTACCAACTGTCCTAGGCGTCAACATACGATCCCTTATGCAGGAAAGTGCTATCGTGGGAATCTTGCGAGCCGCATGTGGAATTGCGGTCATCAGCTATGCCGTGCGTGCCTTTGTTCTTGTTGTACAGGGATGCACGCTCGAAGGAGAAAGCTGGCAACGCGGACTTTACAACGCGCTACATTCCACTCTACCAGGCATCAATGGGTTGACCATACTTTTGCTTCTAATCGCCGGCTGCGCCTTGTTGGTTTGGGGTATCGTAGGTATCATTTCTTAAGCTCCGCAGTTTTAGGACATACAGTCAGGACATGTAGGTAGGTATCCTGACAGTTCTTCTTTACTTCATTTTCGGAAGGTTTAGCATGAACAAGCTTGATAAGAGCGCGTCGACGCCACTGCATGTGCAACTTTCGGATCTCATACGAGAAAAGATCTACGCACAGGAGTGGGACAGCGAGACGAAGTTGCCTTCTGAACATGAATTCATGGAGATGTTTGATGTCAGCCGTGGAACCGTTCAGAAGGGAATTCAGCTTCTCGTCAATGAGGGCCTTCTGACCCGCGTAAAGGGAAAGGGCAC
Source organism: Atopobiaceae bacterium UBA5363 (assembly GCA_002407925.1). Lineage (GTDB taxonomy): Bacteria > Actinomycetota > Coriobacteriia > Coriobacteriales > Atopobiaceae > Olegusella. Next base: position 12,221 of record DHPN01000016.1, on the reverse strand, counting down.
GTTTGTCGCAAAACCGGATATCGAGCAGCTTTCTGGTAGCAGCCTGCTTTCTTTTGCCGAATCCTTACGTATGCAGGACATCGATTTCGAGACGAAAGTCCTTGGCATGGACATCATCCCTGCCAACAGAATCTGCTCGAAGAAGCTTGCTGTCCCCCTCAATTCCCCTGTCCTTTATCTACGCAGAGTGAGATCTACTGACTCTGGCCCAATACTTTACATGGAAAGCCGCCTCAACCTTTTCACCTGTCCTGGGCTTGACAAGTTTGATTACAGCACGACGACCCTCTTTTCAGCCATCGAGCAGGTTTCTCATAAAAAGATAAGCTACGCCAAGGTACGCTACGGCGCGCGCATCGCTGGTCATACGCGAGCTGAGGCTCTTGAGTGCGATGAAAAAGCCCCTGTTCTCAATATCGATCAAGTCTGCTATCTGGAAGACAACTCGACAAGCGAATGGGGCAACATTTGGCTGCCAGCCAACAAATACATTCTCGTCTCTGTGCTACAAAGAGTCTAAGTAGGCTGGTGCTTGGCGATCCCTCTTCGATAAAACGCAGCAAGCAAAGGAGCCTCAGCGTCTTTGCCACCGAGAGGACTCCTCTGAGGAAAAACGTATTCGGCTATCAACCTTGCGGCGAGATTCTACACCATGAGACTTTCCCCTCATTTTGTCGCTTAGGTATTTCCTTCATGATCGCATCTATTCTCGACATGCGCTTTGTTGCG
>DHPN01000016.1:10855-11370 GCA_002407925.1 Atopobiaceae bacterium UBA5363 | reverse complement strand
GCTTTGTTGCGCATCTGGAAACCAAAAGGGGACCGTCGCGTTAACTGTGCCGCAACTGCCACGAAACCGCTGCATCCTATGCTGATCTCAGTTTTATATGGGGTACTACGGAAAGGAGCGTGGCGTATGTACAAAGACATAATCACTGTTTCGACGGTGACGTTTCGCCCAATCTGGGGAAACAAGGCAATCAACCTGAACCGCATCAAAGGATACGTTGAGGCAGCAGCGAAGAAAGGCTCTGATCTCATCCTCTTCCCTGAGATGTCCCTCACCGGCTATGACGACGAGCCAGACAAGCCCGTCGAAGAGAAGATGCAGCATAAGCTCGCCGAGACAGTGCCAGGCCCAAGCTCACAAGAGGTTGCAGAGCTTGCCAAGAAGCTGGGGTTGTACGTGATCTTCGGCATGCCCATCCGCGACGACAAGGATCCGAAGACCGTCTACAACGGCCTGGCGGTAATCACGCCTACCGGCGAGATCAGCAGCTACCACAAGCTGCACCTCCCAGCTCC
>DHPN01000016.1:10245-10589 GCA_002407925.1 Atopobiaceae bacterium UBA5363 | reverse complement strand
ATCTGCTACGCGCATGGAGACCACTATGCGGACGAAAACCTCCATGCCGCAATTGATCGCGAGAACATCTTCATCGTCGTGTCCAACCTCGGCGGCCTCGACAAGGACAACTACTTCTGGGGCGGCTCGTCGATTCTGGGCCCAAGCGTCAAGACTTGGTCGCCGCACTATTATGCGGGAGCGGCAATGACGGCAAAAGGCGCCGACGAAGAGGCGCTCTACACAGCGACGATCGATCTTGCCCTCGCCAGCCGCATGCTCTACAAGTACAATCCCGCCGTCGGCGGCACCGACTGGCGACCCGACAAGTACATGGAGCTCCTGAAAGACGTTATGACCGATGA
>DHPN01000016.1:7984-9970 GCA_002407925.1 Atopobiaceae bacterium UBA5363 | reverse complement strand
GATCCCAGCACCACAATGACATCCACCGTGGTGTTGTATGTACCATCGTTTTCGATTGGCGTCACGCTCAACCCAAGCGTCTTGGCGACGCCTTCTGCCTTCTGTTTGCCGTCGCCGTTGTAGTAAACAGCCGTTGTTTCTGTCTTTGACGAGGCATTGCCGGCAGAGGCTGTAAACCCGGCACTTGAAAGTTCGTTGGCCGCATTGCTGGCCTTTCCTTGCACGCCGGAGGCATTCAAAACGCTCACGTTGCCTGTGTAGACGGCGTCTGTACTCGTTTCGTCACTTGAGCTTGCATTGCTAGAGTTAGTGCTTATACCAACAGAGCCCGCTACGCCGGCTGTCGCGTCTTGGCTTGCGTCCACATAGGGGGCCTCGCCTGCGTCAACACGCTCCATAATCTCTTTCCACGCATCAGTGTCGCAAATCTCGTACCAGGTATTGTCGATATATTTGGACGTCGTGGGGCACTGGCCTGAGTAGATATCGCTGTCAACATCGATGCCTTGGAACTGCGTCGCAAGCGACGTGATGTCGGAGACGTTCATGTCCGTAGTCACATAACCGGCAAGAGTCGATATGGTGGAGGCTATGGTCACGGCATCAGACCCCATAACCTTGTCAATGACAGCGCCGATGAGCATACGCTGGTTCGCCTCGCGATAAAAATCTCCCCCACTGCCATAGTCATCGTAGCCATGGCGGCAGCGACCAAGAAGAGCGGCGGTGGTCCCATCGAGCGTCTGCTCACCAGCCGCGAGCTCAAGTCCGGTGTAGTCAGGATCAGACACGGCGACAGGAAGGTCGACCGTGACGCCGCCTATCTCATCGACGACTGCCCCGAACCCGTCCATGTCGATCTCGGCGTAATGGGAGATGCTCACGCCTGCAAGCTCGGAGACGACCTGCGTCGTGTACGAGGCGCCGCCAATGGAGTAGGCTGCGTTGATCTTTTGGTAGCCATTTGAGCCCATGTCTATCATCAGGTCGCGGGGAATCGATATCAGCGTGACCTTCTTGTTAGTTGGATCGACACGGGCAAGGATGATCGTATCGGTGCGGTATGCGCTGCTGTCCTGCCCGTACGCGGAGCTGTCCGCGCGCTCCTCGTCCTTGTCAATGCCAAGCAACAGCATGTAGAACGGCTCCTGGTCAGAGGTCTCTGTAAGGGTCGAACGCAAGTCATCATCAACGCCACTGCTTATCTCGTTATTGATATGCCAGATGTAAGCGGCGACCGCAACGCCGCAGGCAGCTGCGACCGAGGCGAGCGTGATGAGGACGATCCGCAGTACATGATGTTTCTTCATGCCTTGTCGCTTGGATCCATAGCGCCTTGCCGCATTACTGTGAGAGTACTCAGAGGTGCTGTCTTGGCCAGAGCCGAGCCGATCTGACGCAGACCGCCTCGCTTTCGGCCGGCCAGAGCGCGCGGAATTCTTAAATGAGGACGAGCCCAAAGACGAACTCGCATATTGCGACGGCAAACATGGATCCAGGCGAAAGTCGCTGGATTGGTACTCGTGGCGCAAGCTGCCGTTAGCCTGGCCTTCACGTCCCGCATCGCTGCGACCAGCATGCCGACCTACAGCTCTTCTTGGCAGCTCGACTCTACGGCCTCGTAGCCGCTCAGACGAGTCTCCCGCTGCAGTCGATCTTCCCTTTGATCTCCTCATACAGAAAAAATCCTCATCAACATCGGGAAACAGTACATAAAGCCACGATGATACTGTTTGCTTGCGCCAAAGCCAACAAGGACAGGCGCTTAGCTTGCCTGCCCTCTCTGTGGGTTCCTTTTTTCAACAACTAGGCCATTGGGACCCTTGACTAACCAAGACATGGTACTCGCCTGAGCCCACCGACGCATGAAGTTCACAAAAGACAAGGTAGGCTTAAGGATTTTAGAACAGCGATATAGTCAACCAGCGTTGTTTCCAGGGCATGCAGATAAGGAAGCACTTGATGAGCTCCACTGGCAAGACAATA
>DHPN01000016.1:0-7817 GCA_002407925.1 Atopobiaceae bacterium UBA5363 | reverse complement strand
CCCGCTCTACAGCTTCCGCATCCCTAGCACCCGGTCATCGCAAAGGCATCTGCTTATATGTCTTTTCGGATGGCATATCCTGTGTAGACAAGTCAATAGACATAGAGGAACGGCTCTTTCTGCGGATTCGTTAACTGCAAAAAGACCCGAAGGTTACCAGGGAGACGTTTTCCGTTGTCATCTCTTAATGCGTCACACGGCCTTTATAACGCCGCCAAGGGCGTCATCCAGTACTACTTCCTCGACTTGGCAGATCTCAGGCTGAGCCTAGAAGATCATCGCTTCCTTGATTGGTGCTATCGGTTGAACGTGGAGATGCTACGCCGATGTAAGAACCCTCAAGGTCGCTTCTCGAATCCTCTGCTCGTACGCGCCGCTGAGAAAGGAGTGCAGTCTGCAGGGTGCTCAGACGGCTGAAAAAGGACATATCTCTATTTCGAAAAAGTAAAAACAGAATGCAAGAAATCTTATTATGAACAAATGGCAACAGATGCACTCGCTCCGATACGATCTGCACCGGCCTCAATCATAGCTAAGGCCTCTTCTTTAGTATGTATACCTCCTGCGGCTTTTATTTTACACTTATCGCCCACTACGCTACGCATGAGACGAACATCATGTATGGTAGCTCCTCCAATAGAGAAACCCGTTGAAGTTTTCACAAAAGAGGCACCCGCTTCTACGGCAATTTTGCAGGCATCTACCTTCTGTTCATCAGTGAGTAAGCAACACTCAAGGATTACCTTTACAGGACACCCTTGTGCTGCTTTCACCACCGAATGTATGTCTTGTACACAATAACCACGCTCACCAGAGAGAAGCATTCCCACATTAAGCACCATATCTATTTCACTAGTACCATCTTCCACAGCCTGATTTGCCTCAGCCACTTTTGCGGCCGTAGAACATGCACCCAATGGAAACCCTATGCATGTGGTAACTCCCACTCCTGAATCGATCAATCGCTTGGCACAAAACTTTGTCCAGCATGAGTTAACAGACACAGTTGCGAAACCCTGCTCTCGCGCTTCATCACACAAACGCTGAATCTGAGTGCGAGTTGCGTTTGGCTTAAGTAGTGTATGGTCCATATATTTGTTAAGCTGCATGAGCTTCTCCTTTCACATAGGACGCCAAGACACACTATCTCTGCCAGTGCTACTGCAAAGTCAAAAGACTTCTGATGGTCTTCTCAAGATCCGTAGCTGTAAGATGAAACTCCGCTTGTAACCAATCAGGAGTACCTACTTGACCAAAACGCTCTACTACTCCATGGCGTTTGAAAGGTACAGAGATACCAGCCTCTGCGATAGTTTCAGCAACCGCAGATCCGAGACCACCAATTACACCATGATTCTCGAAAGTAACAACCGCTTTCTTACCGGAAATCTCAGATAGTAATAGTTCTACATCGAGTGGCTTGATGCAGAACATATCAATAACTTCTACCGATATACCGTCTTTCTCAAACGAAGCAGCCGTATCAAGAGCGTCTTTCACCAGTTGACCAGCAGTTACCACAAGTACATCGCTACCACTGCGAACAATGTTACCCCTACCGAATTCGAAGGTAGACCCCTCTGCGTACACAGACCAAGAGTTTTTGCGACCTGCACGCACATAGTGAATGCCATCATGTTTAGCAAATTCACGTAGAATCCATGCAAATTGGACAGAGTCGGCAGCATCGCATACTATCGCACCAGGAATTGTGCGCATAAGAGCAACGTCTTCCCACGTAGTGTGAGTGCCACCATTTGCACCCGCGGTAAAGCCAGGATCAGAACCCCAGATATTAATAGTATTGCGGGCATAGGCTCCAGACATGTAGACTTGATCAAAAGCACGTCTTGTAGCAAATGGTCCGAAAGTATGTGTAAAAGGAATAATTCCCTCAGAACTCATACCTGCAGCTACACCCATCATATCAGCTTCGCTAATACCACACTCCACGAAACGATCTGGCTTGGTGTCACGAATCTTAAGCGTACCAGATGCACCACCTAGATCTGCCTCCAGCATCATTATGCGCTTGTTCTCGTCCATCATTGCAAGCAATGTGTTTACAAAGACATCTCGATAAGCGTTGCCTGCCCTACTCCAGTTTTTGTTCACCGTATACATCAAGCTTCGCTCCTCCCTATAAAGTTGTCGAGGTAAGCAATAGCTTCGTCGGTTGCCTTATTTATCTCGTCGTTATTCCACTTCATAGAGTGATTCATATATGCATTTTCAAAGTACGGCACTCCTGCACCCTTCACAGTGTCTAGTACAATGCAATTAGCTGACGATTTGTGGTCCTTCGCGCAATTAATAGCATCATCGATTGCACGGACGTTTTGCCCATTTACCTTTTGTGTATAAAAGCCAAAAGAACGCATTTTTTGTTCTATATCAAATGGCTTCATAACCTCTTCGCAGGTTCCATCCAGCTGTTTCTTGTTATTATCAACAAGTACAATGCAGTTGGAGAGCCCCTTTGAGGCTATAAATTGAAAAGCTTCCCAGCATTGTCCCTCATTAAGTTCACCATCACCCACAATAAGGTAGACATAGTTGTTGGAGCCTTTTTGACGTAATGCATAAGCAATACCTGCAGCAGTTGAAGTACCTTGTCCAAGTGACCCAGTAGTCATGTCTACTCCTGGAGTCTTAAGCCTATCTGTGTGAGATGGTAGGTGTGTACCACCATCATTCATAGTCATAAGCCATTCCTTGGGAAAGTAACCCTCTTCTGCCAGAGTTGAATACATAACTGGACCTGCATGCCCCTTTGAAAGAACAATGCGATCGCGCCCTTCCCATTTTGGATCACTTGCGTCATGGCGGAGCTGTCTGGCATATAAAACAGCATAGGTTTCTACTAGTGAGAGAGAACCACCGATATGGCCGTAACCACGATGTTGTAAGAGTGCAAGCACATCACGACGAATTTTTGCAGCAAGCAGTGTTACGTCCTTGTATTCCTGATCTTTCACTGCTACCTCCAGAATATGTTTTAGAGCGCTTGCCACGCCAACTAGAACTAGGCGTGGCAATCAACTGATTTACTCTAACCGAGATGTGCTTTAAGCTTCTCCTCAAGCTCATTCTTATCAAGGATGTTTTTAAGAATAATTTTTTTCTCATCAGGAACATTACTAACAAAATCGGCAAGATCGCCACCAACTACAAACAGATCTGCAGCTTCAGGGTTAATATCTGAAATAGTACTGTGCTCAACTTGCACCTCTGGATGTCCAATTTTTTTGAGAATCTCCTCGGTGTTCATATGAACAATCATCGATGAACCGAGACCGGAACCACACGCGCAAAGAATCTTTTTGATAGCCATGATGACGCTCCTTTTTTTGAAACATATCCTGTCTCACTAATGGAACATGGTCTACATTCAGCATTTTCGTCCACATGCACACCAGTATGTCATCTTGTCAGACATGCGAGATCTATCAAGAGGCGGAACCAGCGAAAATGCACCGGTCCCGCCCAAAGGGCTTAGTATATAAATCCCTACCTAGCAGCTTCAACCTTCTTAGGGCGAACAAGATTAAAGATAATAGGAAGCAAATACACAATCACACAGATAGCTACGAGTAATCCACCGCCAGCGACATGCACGATATTTCCCCAGAGAATGCCCATCCAAGAAAAGTCTGCATCCGAAAACGTTGTACCGGTATATCCCAATGCATCAAAAGTAGGCATACAAATCGCCGGCAAGAACGTAATCAATAAGCCATGTGCAAAAGCACCAACGACGCAGCCCTTCACGCCTCCTTCGGCGTTACCGAATACTCCAGCAGTAGCACCGCAGAAGAAGTGAGGCACTACTCCAGGAAGAATAAGGGCAACTGGAATGAAGCTATTAAAGCCCGCAAGAACAAACAAACCAACAATACCGCCTATAAACGAACTTAGAAAACCAATAATAACAGCGTTAGGAGCAAAGGTAAACGCCACAGGGCAGTCCAAAGCAGGCTTAGCACCAGGAACAAGCTTGTCTGCAATACCTTTGAAAGCTGGGACTATCTCACCAATGATTAGACGCACGCCAGCAAGAATGATATACACGCCACCAGCAAAGGAAAGACCAGCGGTGATACACCAAACTACCCAGTTAGTTTGAGTTTCAGTGCCAATATTAAGTAATGTGGTCAAATACTGAAAATTGGCGTAATTTTCAGAAGCTTGGAACTGTTCCAAGGTTGTTCCAGCAGAGTAAACACCCAGAAGACCTTTTCCAACAGCGACACCGGTAACAACAACGAAAAAGATCATCATTGTTAGACCGATAGAAACGGTTGTATCACGCAAAAAGATGAGACGCTTTGGGAAGCTGATCTCTTCAGTACTTTTACGCTTAGGATCGTTTGCAAAAATCTTACCTACTTGGCCAGCAAACCAGTAGCCAATACCACCGAAATGGCCTAGAGCAACGCCTTCAGATCTCGTAACTTTCTTATAAGTAACTTGGCAATACGCCGGAGACAGTACCATGATCAAACCGAGTAGGCAAGCACCAGCAATCCAGAGCTGCCAGCCCTGTAGACCACCTGCTCCACCAAGGATTACAGCAAGCATGCATGCCATATATAAGGTATGATGACCAGTTAGAAAGATATATGGCCAGCGGGAAAAGCGAGCAATAACAATATTCAGCACCATTCCAAGTGCCATAATAATAGCGGAGTCAGAGCCAAACTTTTGAAGTGCATCAGCTACAACTGCCTCATTATTAGGAACGACACCCTGCATGCTAAAGGCATAGTTAAAAACCTCACCGAAAGCAAGAAGAGAATCAGACTGCAAGAAAGCAGAACCTGCAGATAGGACCAAAAAGCCAACGATTGTTTTAAGTGTACCTTTAGTAACTTCTTCGACTGGTTTGCCTTGGAGTACAAGACCAAGTAGAGCCAGAAGACCGACAAGAATGGCCGGCGTAGATAGAATATTGACGATGAAATTAAGTACTACCATAATCCCTCCCTTTTTTCCTTTTTATCTATAGATCCGCCAAATCCAGCCGTACACTCACAGTCTGAAGTCACTATTTCGATGGCGGGTTCACAAAGAGGTCGTAGACCTCATCTACTCCTGTCGTATTACACACGCGTTCAATGTAGGCAGGATCAGCAAACATCGTCGCCAGCATGCGCATCACCTCTATGTGCGAATCGGGATCTTCTGCTGCAAGGGTAACGAGTAGACGACAAGGCTCTCCTGCCTTGAATTCAACACCCTTGCGCAGAACAGTTACCGCAAGCTGCTTTTTGATCACACCTTGCTCAGGACGCGCATGCAACAGAGCTAGATCGGGAGCTAGCACAAAGTACGGACCAAACTTGTGGGCATTCTCAATGATTCCATCTATATAACATGGCTTTACGTATCCGCCATCGACTAGAGGTTGGACAGCAACATGAACTGAGTCCTCCCAATTTTTACAAGAGTCTACAATCTGGATATTCTCCTTTTTCAGCATCTGTTTCATTGCGTTCATTTCCTTTTCCCTCCCTTCCTGTTCTTTCCTCTTTATGATTTTTTCTTGTAACATTCACATATTATTATTGTTTTTTCCTGTTTTACAAGAGAATTCGTGAAGAGACTCTCCTGTTAGCGGGTAAACGGTAGATTATGAGCAGTCACCGTCATATCTGATAGTCTTTTCAAGATATGTGATCAGTCGTCTTTGGAACCTATGGGAGGTGCAGAGGATGTTTAGGCGTGAACGCCTAGCGAAAATCCTCGCCCTTCTAGAGAAGGACGGAAGAGTATCTACAGAAGACCTTGCTCAACGATTTGGAGTAAGTATCGACAGCATCCGTAAAGATCTGCACCACCTTTCCGAAAAGGGAGAGTGTACTCGTGTATATGGTGGTGCAATATGGATTGATCCTGAGGAATCCTCTACGCTAGATAACAGCATCCAAAATGAAGGCCACAATCAAACTATCTATGATGACCGCATTGATCCTAGTATCCCTATTGATCTCATAGGCGCTGACACTACACTTACTGCATCGTACGACACTTCAAACACTCAAGACCCTCTCTCTGCCTCTAAACAAAAAACTTCTGAAGACAGGGGGCGCAAATTAGTCGCATGGCGCGCATGGATGGAAATTAATAACGGCGATTCTGTCTTTTTAGATGTTTCACGAACCAACTCCATACTAGCTGACATCATTGCCACAGGCGATAAGCGTCTGATCGTTACTACTAACATGCTCGACGTATTACGCAAAGTATCCCATAAACCTAATATCACCGCTCTAGGTACTGGTGGCTATCTCAATATGCAACTTAATGGCTTTGTAGGATCAGCCACTGTAAGCCTTTTGGAGCCACTGCTCTTTTCGAAAGCATTTATTGGCACTAGTGGGGTGAATTTAGATGATGGTTCGGTAATGACTGATGGTATGGATAGCGGCATGGTAAAAGAAAAGGTCATCTCTAACGCTTCATACCGTTTTCTCCTAGCAGATGAAAAAAAGCTTCATCGTAAGGATATGTTTCGTTTTGCATCCTTAGATGATTTTACTGCAATCATCACTGACGCTAACGATCCCGAAGTTCTAAGACGCCTCCAACGAATGGGCATCCCTGTCTTACGTGCACTTCCACCAACTAGCATACAATAAACTCTGAGACTAAGCACCGGAGGTTATTGATGTCTAAGGCAAACAAATCCAAAAGACGATATACCGTAAGAACCGCTGACATTAATGCGCCATGTGGGGTTATCGAACAGGATAAGAAAAAATATGGTGCGATTCTTTTCCAAATCACATATGACGTAGATGTAGATATCACCAAGAATGCAGCACCATTATATGGTTCCCCGCATTCATCCGACGTGGCAATAGTTATGGTCGGTGTGGGAATCCTAGGACTAGCAATGACACTAGCAATGGGAGTACACAATTTGGTATTGTTAATTGCATCGTTGATTATTGCTGTTTCAGGATCGACCGCCACGCGTAATTGGGAGAATGTGCAAGCTTGGGCTCTAATGGGTACTAATTTAGGTGCATCAGAGGATGATGTACGTCGACATGTAGTGGTGACGCCAGAGCAGATCATAATAGAGGGACCCGGTGCAGAAACCACCTGCTATGATTTACATAAAATAAAACGCGTTCGCCATAATGCTAATGGTTGTCTCGTTAGCTTCGGTCGTGGCAAAGTGGCGTATTTTCCTGCATCTAAAATGAGCGTAGACCGGCTTCGTGAACTTGAACATTTCTTAGAGGAAAAGAAAGTCCAGTAGTAATACTTTGTCATAAAGAAGCATTATCCCTTTGGGCTATGCAACAACGATGGGAAGTTTATAAGAAACTAGATTTGCGAAAGTTTATGTGCATGATAAGTGACGACTCTTTAACAGGTGTAGAAAAAGTTTAATTTATATGCATTAAGTAGACATCTATATCTGATAAGATTTTTTATTAGATAACTTGTGAGCAATTGAACATACTGTGCTTATCCCAATATCTCTCATTCTTATGAGAAGCTTTTTCTATCCCTCATGAGAGAAACCCACATAGAAAGTAAAAAACAAAAGCACAAAGCCCTTAACCTACATAAAAGATAATGGAGCCGGCTAGCGGACTTGAACCGTTGACCCCCGCTTTACGAGAGCGGTGCTCTACCAACTGAGCTAAGCCGGCACGTTGCATAACTTTCTGCAAAACACGCTCATGTCCTCTTTAGGACATGGAAAGCAGCTATCTACTATACGAATCACCATGCCGCAGCGCAAGCGTCTTTCGTGTCAGATTTAAAAGCACCTTGATATCCTTGCATCTTGTCTGCCT
>DHPN01000023.1:33952-34075 GCA_002407925.1 Atopobiaceae bacterium UBA5363 | reverse complement strand
CCTCTGGGCGTATCCTTTTCTCAAAGCTTTAGCTTTGATGGGAGACAAGATGAGGTGGGACAACAACTTAATCCTTGCTTCCTTTGTCATCCTTGTGGTCATTGAGATTTTCTACCTTCCGTG
>DHPN01000023.1:32812-33747 GCA_002407925.1 Atopobiaceae bacterium UBA5363 | reverse complement strand
AAGACTTTCGTGCGAGGCAGAGAAGCTGCAGCTATATCGGTATCAGTCTCAACAGCTTCGAAGACCTGAGGGCCATCTACGGTGACGCTGCTATGTCCGAGGCGCTTCACAGTGTTGTGACATTTTTGAAGAAAGATACTTGTCCATCCATCGTGTGCTATGTCAACGCAGGCCATTTTGTGCTGCTTGTAAAGTAAAGCCGGGCATATCAGCTGACACAGAAGTCAAGCACATCACGGCGCTTGTGGACTCCTATGGCATTTCCCACGAGATGATAGAGCTCGAGATCACCGAAACTACCACGATCGATCTTTTGCTCGGTGCTTGACGCCTATGCGTCAAGTGCCAACGGCCTCTTGCCGCTCATTGTGTACATGATCCATAGCCTGAAATACAGGATTGTCATCGAAGGGGCAAAAAAGTGAGGAGATGGCGCGCGAGGTTGCCGAGATGGGCTGCGAGTACCTGCAGGGCTACTACTACGCCAAGCCAGTCCCATCAGCGAAATTTGCGCAGTTTGTGGCTCGCTTCAACTGCGTAGACGTTTCACGAAGAATCGATGTGCCCTAATGTCTTCTTTATGTTGGCTGTTCTTGGGGGAGCAGTGCGGTATCATTGAGACCCGTAAGAGTTGCTGAATTTACGGGAGGAATCATCTTCATGACCAAGCACATATTTGTGACCGGTGGCGTCGTCTCGTCCTTAGGCAAGGGCATCACTGCGGCTTCGCTCGGACGTCTTCTTAAATCCCGCGGTTACAAGGTTATGATGCAGAAGGCTGATCCGTACCTCAATGTTGATCCGGGCACCATGAGTCCGTTTCAGCACGGTGAGGTATTCGTGACCGAAGACGGCTACGAGAGCGATTTGGATCTCGGACACTACGAGCGCTTCATCGATGAGAACCTCACACGTAACTCAAACTTCACAACAGG
>DHPN01000023.1:0-32653 GCA_002407925.1 Atopobiaceae bacterium UBA5363 | reverse complement strand
GTTCAGGTAATCCCGCACGTAACGAACGCCATCAAGGCCCGCTTCCGCCGCATCGAGGAGCAGACGGGGGCAGACGTCGTCATAACGGAGCTCGGCGGCACGATCGGCGACATAGAAGGCCAGCCGTTCGTTGAGGCCATTCGTCAGTTTCGCAAGGAGAAGGGCCCGGGCAACACAGCGGTCATCCATGTGAGCCTCGTGCCGTACATTGCCGCGGCTCATGAGGTCAAGACTAAGCCTACCCAGCACTCCGTGAAGGAGCTTCGTTCCATGGGGCTACAGCCAGACTTCATTGTCTGCCGCTCGGACCATAAGGTCGAGGAGCCCATCCGCGCCAAGATCGCAAGCTTTTGCGATGTCGACGAGGACTGCGTCTTCGAGAATTCCGACTGCCCTTCGATCTACGATGTGCCAGCCCATCTCGCCAAGCAGGGCTTTGACGTGAAAGTCCTCGAAAAGCTCGGGCTCGACCCGCGCGAGAGCGACATGAGCGATTGGTACGCCTTCACTGATGCCATGCATGTCGCCAACGAGAAGAAAGACGTAACCCACATTGATGTCGTGGGCAAATATACCCAGCTGCCCGACGCGTATCTTTCTGTCATTGAGGCCTTGCACCACTCCGGCACCTACTATGGTCGCCACGTCGACATCACGCTCGTCGATGGGGAGGAGCTCTCTGCGGCCAACATCGATGAGGTCTTGGGAAATGCTGACGGCATCCTCGTGCCCGGGGGCTTTGGCATCCGTGGCATAGAAGGCAAGATCCTCTCTGCGCATCGTGCTCGCACGTGCAAGATCCCCTACTTAGGCATCTGCCTTGGCCTGCAGGTCGCGGTTTGCGAGTTTGCGCGCAATGTCGCCGGCATGCCAGGAGCCAGCTCGACGGAGTTCGTGCCTGACTGCGCCTATCCTGTGATCGCCTTGATGCCTGATCAAGAGGACATCTCAGCCAAGGGCGGCACGATGCGCCTGGGCGCGTATCCCTGCAAGGTGGCTGCCGGCACGCTTGCGCGCGAGGCCTATGGCCAAGATCTCATCTACGAGCGCCATCGCCATCGCTACGAGGTCAACAACGCCTACCGCACGCGCTTAAGCGAAGCCGGCCTCGTCATCTCCGGCCTATCTCCGGATGAGCGCCTCGTCGAGATGATTGAGTTGCCTGAAGACATCCATCCGTGGTTTGTCGCCTCTCAGGCGCATCCCGAGTTCAAGAGCCGCCCGACCCATCCCGCGCCTCTCTTCCGTGAGTTTGTGCGTGCGGCGATTGCGCGCCATGAGGGTTGCGATCGCCACGATGTGCGCCCAGGTCTATAGAAGAGGCTAGGCATAGTCTCATGACCCTAGCATCTGCCCTTGATGATTTCCTCGGCTATCTTGCGGTGGAGCGTGGCAGCCCGAGCAATACGCGCAACTCATATGAGCATGACCTGCGCCGCTATGTTGCGGCGCTTCGCTCCCAAGGCGTTACTAGCCCCGACGAGGTAAGCAGGCAGGTTGTCGAAGGCTACGTCGTATCCCTTTCGGAGGCCGGCTTTGCGGCGAGCTCCATCGATCGAGCCGTCTCTGCGCTCAAGAGCTTCCATCGTTTCATGGTCGCAGACCAAATTACAGACGTGCTGCCCACAGCTGACCTGCCGGCTCCCAAGGCCCCCGTCCATCTGCCTGATGTCATTTCTCGTGAGCAGGCAGCCGCGCTTCTTTCTGACAAGAATTTCTCAGTTGCCTTGCAGCCAAACCAGGATGAGGGCTCGCGGCGCTACAAGCTGCGTCTAGCCTGTGCGCTCCGCGATCATGCGATGCTCGAGGTGCTCTACGGCTGTGGGCTCAGGGCGTCTGAGCTCTGTGGCCTTGACCGGCAGTCGATTCGCCTAGAAGAAGAGACGCTGCGCGTCTTCGGCAAGGGATCAAAGGAGAGAGTTGTTCCTATCATGGGAGCAGCGGCTCGCGCCCTGTCCAACTATCTTGTCGACGGTCGTCCCGTGTTGGCAGGACTTCACTCAGGGGACGCGGTCTTCCTATCGGTGCGCTCGACGCGCATCACACGGCAGGCGCTTTTTGCGATCGTGGAGGAGGCAGGGGAGCGCGTCGGCATTCCCGCGCGCGTTGACGAGGAGGGTAAGCGCCATGGGCTGCATCCCCACACCTTGCGTCACAGCTTTGCGACGCACCTGCTTGAGGGTGGGGCGGGTATTCGCGTAGTGCAGGAGCTGCTCGGCCATGCCTGCATCTCGACGACGCAGATCTATACCCATGTCGATCGCACACACATTCGTGAGGTCTATCTTGAGGCCCACCCTCGTGCTCACATGCGCGAGGAGAAATGAGCACAAAAGAAAATGAGTGTAAAGGACGCGTAGATCGTCATATAGCTGGTCAAACAGCCTCTGAGCAAACAGCGGCCATGCAGCTGCGAGCTCGTCTATCGACTCGGTTCTTCCTATCGTGGGACATGCTCCCACCTTTGTGAGCTCGCGTTTTCAAGAAAGCTGATTGGTCTCTCCGCGGCTCATCACAAAATGTTCACATAAGCTCGGTAGGTCACAGCAAGCGCCATCCTGTGCGTTTGTGTGGGGGAACATCTGTACTCACAACATTTTGGCGTTCCGATTTTGTTCAAAACCGTTTGGCCGACATATTTGCCACTTGGGTGTCACAAAGTGAAGATAAGTGTTGCGAAGTGTTGATTTAGTCCGTACTATTAAGAGGCGCATTCGAGAGAAAGAACGCTCCCGGAGCTTGCAGGGAGGAAGTGGGACATGTACCTCGGCACCAGAAAGCATTCGTTGGACGCCAAGTCTCGCCTTACCCTTCCGGCTGACTTCCGTAAGCAGGTCGGCGACCAGGTCTGCCTCGTTCCCCTCAAGGATGCGTTGTATGGTTTCGCTCCCGTCGAGTACGAGGCGTGGGTTAACAGCTTCTTCGAGAACGGGGAGAGGCACTTTGATCCGCGTAGTCGCAGAGATGTCGAGCTCAAGCGTCGTCTTACCGCGCATGCTGTCATGGTCGACCTGGATTCGGCCGGTCGTGTGGCGCTCGGAAAGCTCGATGCAGCTGAGCCTGGCGCTCGCGCTCGCCTCGGCCTTGATCACGATGTCACCGTCGTGGGTGCAGGAGACCACTTCGAGATTTGGAACAGCGCGAAGTGGGACGAGAGGAACGTGAACTTTGCTGACGACCTCGATGCACTGATGTTCGATGACACGTAAGCAGGTGGGAGCGGACGGGTTGACAGAAGAATATCGGCATGTACCCGTGATGCTCGACGAAGTGTTGAGCGCGCTTAACCCTCAACAGGGAGAAGTGGTGTGCGACTGCACCTTGGGAGGAGCTGGGCATAGCGTCCAGCTGGCCAAGCACGTGGGGTCGCAAGGGCTTTTGATCGGGATTGACCAAGACGACATGGCGCTGTCCGCGGCATCTGCGCGCTTTGAGCGTGAAGCTCCTGAGGCAGACCACCTGTTCTTAAAGGGCAACTTCGATCAACTCGACGACCTGCTCATGGAAGCTGAGGTGCCTGGAGTAGACTGCTTCCTCTTTGACTTGGGGGTTTCCTCGCCGCAGCTTGACATCGCTGAGAGAGGCTTTTCGTACCATCAAGACGCCCCACTCGATATGCGCATGGATCCGGGGAACAACACCCTAACCGCAGCTGAGGTCATAAACACCTATAACGAAGCCGATCTCACTCGGATCCTGCGCCTCTTTGGTGGCGAGAAGTTTGCTCGCCGTATTGCGGCCGAGCTCGTCAGACGTCGCAGCAAGGCGCCGATCGAAACTACGTTCGAGTTAGTAGACGCCATCAAGGCGGCAATTCCCGCCTCAGCGCGACGCCACAAGGGGCACCCCGCGCGCAAGACGTTCCAAGCTCTGCGCATCGAGGTAAACCACGAGCTTGACGCCCTTGAGCAAGGACTGCGCGCGGCTGTGCGCTGGGCAAATCCGGCAGGCAGAATCTGCGTCCTTTCCTATCAATCTCTTGAGGATCGTATTGTCAAGCATGTCTTCACGGACTACTCCCGCGACAACACGCCGCCGGAGATCCCCGTCAGCAGCTATGTGCCGGTACTCGAAGTTATGACCCGCAAACCCCTCGTCGCCAGCGACGAGGAGGTCGCCCGCAATCCGCGGGCGAGAAGCGCCTTGATGCGTGTGGCAAGAAAGCTCGATGCCACAGGCGAGGAGGCGCAAAGGAAGGCATTCTCGACCTCTCGGTCGTCTATGCGATAAAACGCAGCACCATGCACTACAAACGCAGCTTAAACGTTCTACCAACAAGTCACTTTCGACGCAGCTTGCACAACGCGCCGCATCAGAGGAGCGAGGGCCATGAGGTACGATGGATCAGAGGCTGTTCGCCTCGACGGAGCGGAAGTTCGCCAGCCGCAACGCAGACCCGCGCCTCAGCCCTCCTTCCAAGTCCTGCCCGGCGGCGGCCTAGACGCGCGTGCGCGCCGTGGCGTCGATCCCCAGTTTGTCGCCCACCTGAGACTTTGTGTGCTCGCGGTTGTCTTACTTGTCGCCATTGGAGGCGTGCGCGTGGCTTTGAGCGCAGCAACAGTCTCATCCTTGGAAACAACCTCATCGCTTCGCAGCGAGATATCTGATGCCAAAGACCTTAACTCTGAGCTTCAGATCGAGCGTTCAGTAGATGCCTCTGCTCAGCGCATAATTCGCATTGCCACAGAAAATTATGGCATGGTCTTGGCAACAAACGTCGACAGCATCAGTATCGGCTCTGCCCAGCAGGCCTCCACAAATGACCAGAGTGACTCAGTCGAGAGTGGTCAAGCAGCAAGCGACGCGACAGATGGTCAGCAGGACGCATCAACGGATGCGAGCTCAGATGCAGGCTCCTCAGACGCCGCGGATGCCGACTCAGGCGAAAGCTCGGAGAGCTCATCTCCGTCCGCGGAGGTGACAACGGCGTCAGAGGCCTCTTCGGACTCCTCTGTTGACGATGCCACTGGTGACACCAGCGCCACGCTCACTTCGCAAGACGAGGCGGTGCTGTCAAACCTCAGCCCGTCCAATGCCGGCGCTAACGCTGTGAGCGAAGCAGAGCTTGAAAATGCGGCATAAGCCTCGCCTGGGATATGACGAGGTCCCTGGCGCTTCCTATGATGAGGCGCGCCGCTCCCGCGAGAGGTCCCGCCGCTCTGGCGGCGCAGACTCCGGCGGAAACGACAAGGGCCTTCACACAATACTTGTCATTGCAGTAGCCATTGTGCTTATCGTCGTGGGCCGCCTGCTTTGGCTGCAGGTCTTTACGGCCTCAGACCTCTCCTCAAAAGCTGAGGCACAACGCACGAACGCCATTACGTTGCATGCCAAGCGCGGCACCATCTACGATCGCAACGGCAACGTGCTTGCCACAAGCGTCGACTGCAAGACGATCTACGCGAACCCGGAGGAAGTCAACGACCCCAGCGGCGCCGCTGACATGATCGCAGAGGTCCTCGGCGGCAGCGCGAGCGATTATATCGACAAGCTCCAAGAAGATACAACGTTTGTGTACATACGCCGACAGGTGGACGAGGACGAGGCAGAGGAGCTCCAGCAGAAGCTCTCCGACGCCGGCGTTGAGGGTATATACTTTCTCGATGACACGAAGCGCGTGTATCCGTACGGCTCTGTGGCAGGCCAGATCCTCGGCGTCGTCGGCGTGGACGGCGACGGGCTCTCTGGGCTCGAGCTGTACTACAACGATGTCCTGCAGGGCACAGACGGGCAGATGCTCATGGAGACCGGTCAAGATGGCACGCCGATTGCCGGAGCGCCCGCAGAAGTGACGCCTGCCAAAGACGGAACTGACATCGTCATCTCAATTGACATAAACATACAGCAAGTCGCAGAGGAGCAGATTGCCCAGGGAGTGAAGGACTACAATGCCGACTCTGGCTCCGTGATGGTGATAGACCCCCAGACAGGAGAGATCCTGGCCGCTTGCTCTACGCCGCTGCTTGACCCCACTGACACATCAGAGGCGACTGCTGACGCCTTCTCCCTCAAGTTCGTGTCGAGCTCCTACGAGCCTGGGTCGATCTTCAAAGTTCTAACTGCGGCGATCGGCATCAATGACGGTCTAATGAACACAGAGACCACCTGGTCTGTGCCGGCTCAGGTGAAGGCGGGAGACGACTATGTCACAGACGTGGACGGTCGCGACTATACGATGGACATGAGCTTGCGAGAGATACTGCGGCGCTCCTCCAACGTCGGCATGTCACTCGTGGCGCAGTCTGACATCGGTGCCGAGCGCTTCTCAAGCGGTGTCTCGGCGTTCCAGATCGGGACTGCCACAGGAATCGACTACCCTGGCGAGACAGCGGGCATCGTGAAGACGCTTGACCAGTACGATGGCTCGACCCTGGGGAACATGGCCTTTGGCCAAGGCTTGGCCATGCCAATAGTCCAGATGGTCAAGGCAGTTGGGTCAATCGCCAACGGCGGCACCCTTTACACGCCGCATTTCCTTGTCTCAGAAGGCGATCAGGCGGCGGATTGGCCCTCAGTTGGCACCTCCGTGTCCTCAGAAGCATGCTCTGAGGTGACAGACATGATGCGGACTGTCGTCGACTCTGGCACAGCTGTCAACGGCGACGTGGAAGGCTATGATGTCGCAGCGAAGACCGGCACGGGGCAGCAAGTCAACGACAACGGCGTAGGCTACAAAGAGGACAGCTACATGAGTTCGATGATAGGTTTCGCAAACGCCTCAGACCCAAGTGTGCTAGTCTACGTCGGTTTGAACGGCACGTCCTATCATGGCTCTGCCGCTGGGCCCATGTTTTCAGCCATCATGAGCGAGGCGCTTTCGGACATGGGCGTGAAACCTTCCGATTGACGGGCGAAAGGCAGAAGATGTTGACGCTTTGCGTCGAAGACATAGTCGCTGCGACAGGCGCGCAGCTCATAGCAGGAACAGCCTCCATATGCGTGAAGAAGGTCGTCCGCGATTCGCGTGAGGTGGGCAAGGGGACGTTGTTCGTCTGCTTTCCGGGAGACAGAGTGGACGGCAATGACTTTGCCTCAGCATCCATCGAGGCGGGCGTCGCGGCAGTGGCGCTGACGCGTGAGGCCCCAGCGGGGCTGCTGAGCCAGGCGGAGGCTGCTGGCTGCGCCGTTCTTCGGGCGGCTGGCGACGATCCGACGGAGTTCCTTCTCAGGCTTGCTGCCGAGTGGCGCAGGCGCAATCCGCAGTGGGCGGTCGTGGGCATTACCGGCTCCGTTGGCAAGACCACGACAAAGGACATGGTCTCCTTCGGCCTGCGGACATGCTGGCGCGTCCATGCGACGTCTGGAAACTACAACAACCTCGTGGGGGTGCCACTCACCATCCTGTCGGCCTCTGCCGATGATCAGGTCGTCGTCTGCGAGATGGGGATGAACCACAAAGGCGAGCTCTCTCGTCTCACGAGTGTCGTGCGCCCTACCATCGCTGCGATTACCAACATTGGCACGAGCCACATCGGACTTTTGGGCAGCCGCGAGGCGATCGCCCGCGCAAAGTCGGAGATCATAGAGGGCCTTCCTGCGAGCTCTGCGGCCGTCGACACTGCCGTAGGGCCGCTCTCCTCGCGTCTGGTGCTGTCGGAGGACAATGACTTCTCGTCCCTGATCGAGCAGCAGTATTGCCGCCCGGCAGGAGTTGACATCCTGCGCGTTGGCACAAGCGAGGAAGCTGCGGTCAGCCATGGCGTGATAAAGCTCGATGAGTCAGGCCTGCCGTTCTTCAAGCTTCGCTTCGCTGATGGCTGGTCCTATGAGGCCAAGCTCAAGATCGCAGGCACGGCGGCAGTCATGGATTTTCTGTTCGCGATGGCCATCTGCGCCTATCTTGGTGTCGACCGCAAGAAGGCTGCCCATGCCATCGAGCAGATGCCCTCTGCGCACATGCGCCTGGAGCTGCGCAAGCTCCCAGGCCGGCCTCGCGTGATCGATGACTCCTACAACGCCAGCCCCGCCTCCATGGCGTCGGCGCTGCAGGTGCTCTCCTCGCTTTCCTGCCGAGGTCGCCGCGTCGCCGTCCTAGGCGAGATGGGGGAGCTCGGAGCTGAGTCCGCGCGGCTTCACGGATATGTTGGCGCCTACGTCGCTGCCGTATCGCCTGACTTTGTCGTCTGGGTTGGGAAGGACGATGCGCGCGAAATGCAAGAGGCGGCGCTCACCATGGGCTACGAGGAAGGGCGCATGGAGCTTTTTCCTGACGTCTCCTCGGCGCTCTCAGCTGTCGCTCCCAAGCTTTGCCAAGATGACCTTGTGCTCGTGAAGGCATCTCGTGCCGTCGGCCTTGATGAGTTTGTAAGGAGGGTTCTTGCCTGATGTTAGGAGATCCTAGCTATCCGACCTATCGTGTCTTCTTAGCGGTGGCCGTGGCGGCTGCCGTCACGATCGTGCTCATGCCCTTTTTCATACGCCTGATGAAAAAGGAGCATGTCGGCCAACAGGTCAGGGCCGATGGGCCAGGCACGCACCTCGTCAAGCAGGGGACACCGACCATGGGTGGCATCGTCATCTTAATCGGCGCGCTCGTCTCATGCGCTTTCCAGGCGCACTGGAGCGCAGACCTGATCTTGGCCGTCGCGGCAACGCTTCTGACAGGCTCCCTCGGGCTGCTGGATGACATCGAGTCTGTTGCCCACAAGCGCTCCTTGGGGCTCACCCCCTCGCAAAAGATGATCGGTCTCATTGTGATTTCCGTCGCTTTTTGCCTGGTTGCCGTCAATGTCTGCGGCACGCCGGCCACCATTGAGTTCCCAGGCGGTCTCATGGTCGACCTCGGTGTGCTCACCACACAGGTAGACGTTGGCAGCGTGCAGATTGACCTTCCATGGCTGTACATGTTTTTCGTCTTCCTTCTGATGGCCGGCCTGTCAAACGCCGTCAACCTGACCGACGGCCTTGACGGCCTCGCAGGCGGCTGCGTGCTTGTCGTGATGCTGATGATGGCAATGGTCGCCTTCTCCTATGACGAGGTGAACCTCGCCGTTTTTGCTGCCTCAATCGCCGGGGCGCTGATCGGCTTCCTTTGGTACAACTGCTATCCTGCTCAGATCTTCATGGGAGACACGGGCTCGCTGGCCTTGGGGGCGGCGTTTGCGGCGTTGGCGGTGCTGACGAAGACGGAGATCACCTCCCTCATCATGGGGGGCCTTTTCATCGTCGAGGCCCTCTCGGTGATCATCCAGGTCGTGAGTTTTCACTTCACGGGCAAGCGCGTCTTTTTGATGGCGCCGCTGCACCATCACTTTGAAAAGAAGGGCTGGAGCGAGACCAAGGTGGTCATACGCTTTTGGATCGTCTCCGCGGCCTTTGCGAGCCTCGGCTTTGCGCTGTACTTTCAGCTCAAATAGGCAGAGAGGCAGATGAAAAAGATCGAGCAAATCAGCGCTGCTTGGTCTTTAATAGGGAGTAAGGCGGTGCGACGAACTCCGTTGCGCGATGCAGGGAAGGCGAGAGTCAACGTGACTCAATGCGATGAGAATCAAACCAGGCTTGGTGACGTTTGCGTGCTTGGGATGGGCAAGACAGGCGAGTATGTCGCGCGCTATTGCGCGGCTCGCCTTGGCGGTCGGGTGAGCTCGGTGACGCTGTATGGCGGGCTTTCCTCAAAGAGGGGAGACAAGAGCCGCGCCCTCGAGTCGGTTGGCGTCAAGGTTATGGCTGGCTGCGACGTTGTCGAGGGCAGCTACGACCTTACGGTATCCTCCCCGGGCATATCGGAGTTCTCGTCTTTCTTTTGCAGTGCTCGCGCCTGCTCGCGTGAGATTATCAGCGAGCCCGAGTTCGCCTGGCGGGAGAGCCCCGATCGTTGGGTAGGCATTACCGGGACGAACGGCAAGACGACGACAACGACGCTCACAACAGCCCTCCTTCATGGGGCCGGCAAAGATGCGATTGCGGTTGGCAACATCGGCTATCTCGCAACGTCGGCCATCAAGGGCAGGGATGCGGACGAATGGTTCGTCGCAGAGCTCTCGAGCTTCCAGCTCGCTTGCTCCCAGCGGCTGCACCCACGTGTCGCCGCTCTGCTCAACATCACTGCTGACCACCTCGCGTGGCACCACAGCTTCCAGAACTACACGGAAGCCAAGGAGCGCATATTCCAAAATCTCACGCCGAGCGACCTTGCGATTGTCTCTGACAGCGACGCTGCCTGTCGCGTGATAGCAGGCCATCTCGCCGCGCGTCACTTGCGCGTCTGTACCCTCGATGTGTCACAGGACCCGACAGGGCCAAACGCCGCCTTCACGCGTGATGGCTTGCTCATCGTGCGCCTCGACGGTCGTGAGCATGAGCTCGTCCAGGCAGAAGAGCTGCGGATAAAGGGCGACCACAACGTGGAAAACGCGCTTGCCGCCGCGGCAATCGCCCTTGAGCTCGGCTGCGACGAGCAGTCCGTTTGCCGCAACCTCGTTGAGTTCTCTCCCCTCGAGCATCGCATTGAGCCCTGCGGCGAGTGCGACGGCGTGGCATTTGTGAACGACTCGAAGGCGACGAACACCGACGCGGTTGAGAAGGCGCTCATGGCATTTGAGCCAGGGAGCGTGATACTGCTGGCAGGCGGCCACGACAAGAAGACAGACTTATCTGATTTGGCGAAGGTGGTCTGCAGAGACTGCGCTGCCGTCATCTGCTATGGGGAGGCGGGGCCGCGCATCGCTGCAGCCGTGGAGCAGCTGCGTGCTCGCCTCAAGGCAGAGCTGTTCATAGAGGAGGCGTCGCACATGGCTGATGCCTTTCAGCGAGCCACGCGTATCGCGCGCTCGGGCCAGACGATTCTTTTGTCCCCTGCTTGCTCGAGCTTTGACGAGTTCAAGGGCTTCGAGGAGCGCGGGCGCGTCTTCAAGCGGCTCGTTGCCGACTACATCGTTGCGCGGAAGGGCGCCTAGCATATGCCTGGTGGGCGCAGCAGCGGGGCCTCATCCAGGGCCTCATCCCGGCGTGCGAAAAGGGCCGCGCAGAGGGCAAAAACGATATTCGGCGTCCCAGAGCGCTTCGAGCGCCCGCGACTGGTGCTATGCGTCGCCGTCTTCGCGCTCGTGGCGTTTGGCCTGTTGATGATCTACTCTGCCTCTTCGATCATTGCGCTGACAAGCGAAGCATATGGCAACAACCCGGCCTACTTCCTCCAGCGTCAGCTCATCTTTGCGGCGGTGGGCATTGGACTTGCGGCCCTTCTTGCCTCACAGGACTACCACCTGTGGTGCGGCGGCTTGCTCAGCGTGGCTTGGATCGTCACGACGCTGCTGCTTGGGCTCGTGATGTTCACGTCGTCGGGGTCTGACGCCTATGGGGCGACGCGATGGATACAGATTGCCGGGTTCACTTTGCAGCCGTCAGAGTTCGCAAAGCTTACCGTTGTGCTTACCGTAGCAAACCTGTGCCAGCGCTACTTTGAGGAAGCCACGCTTGATTGGAAGCACTTCTGTCGGCTCATGTTCGTAGGTGTCGTGATTCCCCTTGCCCTTGTGTTGCTGCAGCCAGACAAGGGGACAACGCTGATCTGTGTCGCGACGCTGCTGGTGATGCTATATCTGTCCGGTGTGCCAAGCCGCTTCATCGGCCTCATCATCGTTGTCGGCCTGGCGCTCTTTTTCGCCTATGCCATGCACGATGAGTACTCGCGCCAGCGCATCCTGACGATGCTCGACCCCTGGGCCGACCCCTATGGCACAGGATATCAGCTCATACAAGGCTTCTATGCCTTCGGCTCGGGCGGTCTTCTCGGCGTCGGCATTGGCTCTGGCCGCCAGAAGTACTCCTACCTGCCTATGGCATATAACGACTTTATCTATGCTGTGATCGGTGAGGAGTGTGGGCTCATCGGCTCACTCGGCGTCCTTGTGGGCTTCGCGGCGATCCTGTGGGCGGGCTTTCGCATCGCCCGCTATGCTCCCGACCTGTCAGGCCGTCTCATAGCGGCGGGGTCCGTTTCCATGTTGGTCATTCAGCTCTTCGTCAACATCTGCGGCGTGCTTGGAATCATACCGCTCACCGGCAAGCCCATCCCTTTCTTGTCATATGGGGGCTCGTCCATCATTTCGTGTCTCATGCTCGTCGGCCTCACAGTGTCCGTCTCTCGCTCGTCGCATCTCACGGAAACAGACTACGACCGCCGGCGCTCCGACATCTCGCTTGCCTTTCGCGCGCATCCAAGGCAAGATGTCGACGACCTTGGCCCCGTCGGTGAGCCGACACCTCGCTCAGCGAGCCTAGAGCGCGACGGCTTTAAGCGCCATGACCGCAACCTGCGTGTTGTGGGCTCTTCGTCCACCCCTTTGGTCAGGAGGGACCTCACAGGTGAGCAAAGAGCGTCTTCTTTGGCGTCTCGCGCGAGGATAACGATCGACGCGCATGGACGGAAGAGGATAGACTTGGGCCCTGATGCCGCTGAGCGACTGCGGCCCCATGAGAAGGCCTCATCGAGGAACTATGGCGAAAGAAGCGAGGGGAAGCGCAGACGTGGCAGATAGCTTACGAATTGCAATCGCAGCAGGAGGTACGGCCGGCCATGTGAACCCGGCTCTCGCCTTGGCCGAAGAGCTGACGGACCGTGGTCACGACGTGCAGTTCTTCGGTCAGCCGACACGACTTGAGGCTACGCTCGTGCCGGAAGCCGGCTATCCCTTCTTCCCCATCAAGGTCACCGGCTTCGATCGCAGCCGCCCTTGGACGGCCCTCACCGCCCTTGCCCACATGCATACGGCCGAGCACAGCGTAGAGGGCTTCTTTTCGCGTGAGGGGACTCCAGATGTGGCGGTTGGCTTCGGAGCCTATGTGGAGATGGCCCTGCTGCGCTGGTGTAGCGCCCATGGTGTCCCGTACGTGCTGCATGAGCAGAACTCGGTTCCTGGCCTTGCCAACAAACTCTGTGCGAAGAGGGCACACACACTGTGCCTGTCCTTTCCTGCCGCAAAGAGGGCCTTCGAGGACCACGTAGGCCCTCACACGAAAGTTATCCTGACAGGAAACCCCGTGCGCCAAAGCGTCGTCTCCGCCACTCGGGCCGCAGGGCGAGCGCGACTCGGCGTGCCGCAAGACGCGCAGGTGCTGCTCGTCTTTGGCGGGAGCCTTGGGGCGCAGCATCTCAACCAAGGCGTCACGGCACTCAAGCAGAAGCTCCTGGCGCGCGATGGCCTATATGTCATACACTCCACCGGTGCGCGAGACTTTGAGGCCACCCGTGATGCCTTGGGCCTGAGCGACGCAGAGGCAATGCGCTGGAGGCTCATGGCCTACATCCAGGACATGGGCGATGCGCTGGCGGCGTGCGACTTGGTGCTCTCGAGGGCTGGGGCATCGTCCATTGCAGAGATTGCGGCCCTCGCTGTGCCTTCTGTGCTTGTGCCCTATCCTTATGCCACCGAGAACCACCAGTACACCAACGCTCATTTTCTGGCTGACGCCGGTGCCGCGGTGATCTGCGATGACTCCGCGATAGGCTCCGCAGAGTTCGAGAATGACGTATTAGGCTTGCTTGATGACAGCACTCGCCGCGCCTCCATGCGCACGGCAGCCCGAACGCTGGGAGGGGCGAACGCTGCTGCAACGCTTGCGGACGCCGTTGAGTCTGTGGGGCGTCGCTGAGCCCTTGCGCAGGCCTGTATGCGGTCGATATGCATTGATTCGACTCCGCTTTAGGCGTTGCGCGCGCGTCGGGGCCGCATTCGGCTAAAGTAACAGAGAGGCAAAGAAGGAAAGCAACATAAGGCAGTTCTGAATCAAAGAGGGGTTTTCATGGCACAGACCTCGGATTTTTCGAGCGCTCATTTCATTGGTATTGGCGGGGCCGGCATGAGCGGCATTGCCCTCGTGCTCCATGAGCGCGGTTGCAAGGTGACAGGCTCTGATCTAAAAAGTTCGAATTATGTCCGGGATCTCGAGAAAGCCGGCATCGATGTTCGGATAGGTCACAAGGCGCAGACGATCGATGAGTTCTCTCCTGACGTGGTCGTTATCTCGTCGGCGATCCCCGAGACGAACCCTGAGCTCATCCGCGCGCGCGAGCTGGGCATACCGGTGTGGCCACGAGCCAAGATGCTGTCGGCTTTGGGCCATGGCGCCACAACCATTGCCGTCGCGGGGACCCATGGGAAGACGACAACGTCGTCCATGGTGGCAACGATGCTCGACCATTTGCATCTCGACCCCTCATTTTTGATAGGCGGCATCGTCGAGGAGTATGGCACGAACGGACGTAACGGTGATGGCGGCTATTTCGTATGCGAGGCTGATGAGTCTGACGGGTCGTTTCTCTTCATTGATCCTGACGTGGTTGTCGTCACCAATATCGAGGCCGATCACCTTGACCACTACGGCACCTTGGCAAACATCGAAAAGACCTTCTGCGAGTTCATGTCCTTGGTCGGAGACGACGGGACGATTGTCATCTTCGGCGACGTGCCCCATTACGTAGAGCTGGCCCGCTCCACTGGCCGCGAGGTCGTCACCTATGGCTTTGACGAGGCCAATGACTACGTCTGCCTGCCATCGTCGTCGCACCACCACATAGAGAGCCACTTCGACGTGCGCGCCCCTCAGGGTGACGTCTGCCATATGAGCCTGAAGGCAAGCCCGGGACGCCATAACATGGCCAATGCCACCGCAGCGCTTGCCGTGGCAGGCTCTCTTGGCTTGGACCTGCATGCGTCTGCTGAGGCCCTTTCGTCGTTTGGGGGAGCGTACCGACGTTTCACCCATGTAGGCGACATCGATAGCGTGACGGTTGTCGATGACTACGGACACCATCCCACTGAGATTGCAGCGACGCTGAAGGCGGCGCGGGATCTTGACTTCAAACGCATCATTTGTGTGTTCCAGCCTCATCGCTACACGCGCACGCAGGCGCTTGCCAAGATGTTTGGCCATGCCTTTGACGATGCGGACGTCCTGCTTGTGATGGATGTGTTCCCAGCGGGGGAGATGCCGATACCGGGCATCTCGGGCAAAACAGTCGTCACCTCGGTGACGCAGGCGGGCGGCGTAAGCCAGGTCGCCTATATCCCCAACCGCAAGAAGCTCGTTGCCCATCTCATGAGTATCGTCCGCCCGGGCGACCTTGTCATCACGCAAGGCGCCGGCGATGTCACCCAGATCGGTCCGGCATTTCTTGCTGCCATGCGTGAGCGTGACGAGGAGGAACGGAACTAGCGTGAGCGTCTTCAATGCATACATGGCTCTGTCAGGAAAGGTTGACGCTGAGGTCATACGCGAGGAGCGCCTGTCACGCCATACGACCTATCGCATCGGCGGGCCAGCAGACCTCTATGTGAAGCCACGTAGCTACCCAGCCCTCGTTCGCACACTCTCTGTCCTCGCCGACGAGAAGGTGCCGTGGGTTGTGCTTGGGAAGGGCTCAAACGTTCTCGTGTCCGATGCCGGCTACGGCGGATGCGTGATCACCCTGGGTGAGGAGTTCTCGAAAGTGAGCCGTGCAGATGACGGATGCATTACCGCAGGAGCCGGTGCCCAGCTCAATGCCCTCGTTTCGATGACGCTTTCCGCCGAGCTGTCCGGCATGGAGTTTCTCGTAGGCATCCCGGGAACGGTGGGCGGCGCCGTCTCGATGGATGCCGGCACGCGGCACACATGGATTGGCTCTTTGGTTCGAGACGTTGTGACGCTCGTTCCCGGCGAGGGTATGAGGCGCCGTAGGGGGGAGCAGATAGAATGGGGCTATCGAAGCTGCTCTCTGCCCACCTCTGAGATCATCTTGGAGGTAAGCTTCGTTCTCACCCACAAGGAGAAATCCGCAATAGCCGCTGAGATGGACGCATATCTCTCGAAGCGGCGCTTTCGTCAGCCAATGGGGCTGCCGAGCTGTGGCTCCGTCTTCCGCAATCCCCCTGACGCATCAGCGGCCAAGCTCATTGAGGCCTGCGGGCTCAAAGGAGTCACCGTTGGTGGAGCGCAGATCTCTGAGATGCATGCCAACTTCATTGTCAACCGTGACAACGCACGCGCCTCTGATGTGATCGAGCTGATGCGACGCATGCACGACGGCGTGCTCGCCCACTCTGGAATTGAATTGCGCCCTGAAGTCAAGCTTCTTGGCTTTGCCGCGTAGGAGCCATATGTCAGAACGCAAGACACATAAGAAGCCGACGCCGCGCTCAAAAACAAGGAGCACTTCCCAGAGGGGCCTTGCCGCTGATCGTGGGGCTGCAACGCGCCTCAGGCGCACAGAGAAGAAGGTTGGGGAGACGCGGGCAAAAGGCCGCCGCCTCACCAAAAAAGCTACGTTGAAAAGGGCTGTGCCACGAAACTCCCCAAGAGGGGCCAGCGATGGGGCGGCGACAGTGCCGCCCTTCATGGTGGCTTCAGCGCAGCAGATGCGCGCCCAACGCCAGCAAGCGGCAAAGGGCAAGTCCAAGCTGCCGAAAGCCCAATCAATCGGAAGGGTCTTCATCATCATTGTGGCTCTCATCGCAGCCTGCGCCGTAGTCTTGTTTATCGTCTCGCGCATGCCTGTCTTTACCATCACCACTGTTGAGGCTGATGCGACCGAGCATGTGAGCTCTGAGAGCATCGTGCAGCTTGCCGCCGTGGATCAGGGATCGACGTTGCTCAACTTCGATGAGGCGGGCATAGCGGAACGCATCAAGCGCAATCCTTGGGTCAGCGAGGTAAGCTATACACGTGAGTTTCCCAACACTTTGAAGATCAGTGTAGGCGAGCGCAGCGTAAAAGCGATTATCACCATGAGCTCCGGCGAGCTTGCGTGGTGCTTGGGAAGTGACGACATCTGGATCGAGCCTCTCTCGATTCAGGTCGGCGATGGAGAGAGCTTCAATGATGCGGCGCTTGCCCAAGCACAGCAGATGGGCGTCATATTGATAACGGACGTTCCGTCGAGCGTAAGCCCCCAAGCAGGGTCGACCGCCTCAGACGATACCATCACTGCGGTGGAAAGCTTCCAAAGCGACTTCTCCTCGTCCTTTTCCTCACAAATCGTCAGCTACTCTGCCCCAAGCGCGTCGAGCGTGAGCTGCGTGCTTTCCAATGGCCTCAGCATCTCCTTGGGATCTGCAAGTGAGATCGGAACAAAGGAAGCAATCATAAGCTCGCTCATTGACAAGTATCCAGATCGTCTGACATACATCAATGTGAGGGTGACCTCTAGCCCATCCTATCGCATGATTGATAGCGAGGATGTGCAGTCAGGAAGCGGCACCTCTTCCTAGAATTATTAAAGCTAAGGTTTACATTTATTGTTTTGCATTTCTTGTTTAGTACCATCTACCAGCACTTTCCATCATTTTAAATTTATGATTGACGAGAGGTGTGCTCTTGTGCAATTATTACTCGCTTTAGGAGCTATATTGATGTTAACTTGAGGTCTATAGTTTACTGAGATACAGCCTATGGCACGTGATCATGCACGAAACAGCAGTCACAACATATTTGTTTGAACGCACGCGGCACGTAGCACCGGCACTACACACAAGGAACACCATATGCAGCACGCACAACAACACAGCGGCACAAAGAGGACATCAGGAGGTCCTACTATGACAAACGACGACAGCCTTAGCAATTATCTTGCAGTCATCAAGGTCGTCGGCGTCGGCGGCGGCGGCACCAATGCCGTGAACCGCATGATCGAGGAGGGCATCCGTGGTGTTGAGTTCGTTGCCATCAACACCGACGCCCAGCAGCTCGCGATCTCCGACGCGGACGTCAAGGTTCACATTGGTGCCGACATCACCAAGGGCCTGGGTGCAGGAGCTGTGCCCGAGGTCGGCGAAGAGGCGGCAGAGGACTCCCACGACGAGATCAAGGCCGCTTTGGCTGGCTCCGACATGGTCTTCATCACGGCAGGCGAGGGCGGCGGCACTGGCACGGGAGCAGCGCCGGTTGTTGCCGACATAGCGAAAAACGACGTAGGCGCCCTCACTGTGGGTGTCGTGACCAAGCCGTTCACCTTCGAGGGCCGCAAGCGCGCTGACAACGCCGCAGAGGGCATAGACCGCCTGTCTGAAAACGTCGACACGCTGATTGTGATTCCAAACGATCGGCTGCTCGACCTTTCGGAGAAGAAAACCACGATGCTTGAGGCGTTTCATATGGCTGACGACGTGCTGTGTCAGGGTACCCAGGGGATTACAGACCTTATTACCGTCCCTGGCCTCATCAACCTTGACTTCGCTGATGTCACTACCATCATGCGGGGTGCTGGCACCGCAATGATGGGCATCGGAACGGCCTCAGGGGACAATCGCGCCTCCGACGCTGCGGAAGAGGCTATCTCCAGCCGTCTGCTCGAGAGCTCCATTGACGGGGCCACGCGGGTGCTGCTCTCTATCGCTGGCAACAAGGACCTCGGCATCCAAGAGATCAACGATGCTGCCGACCTCGTTGCTAAAAACGTCGACCCTGAGGCCAACATCATCTTCGGCACGGTCGTCGACGAAAGTTTGGGCGACCAGGTGCGTGTCACCGTTATCGCAACGGGCTTTGACGCGAGCAACGTGCAAACCACCCTGCCACAGATAGGCGACCAGCGCCCTGCCAAGGCAGGCTCGAAGAAGAAGACCTCCTCGACATCGCGCTCGTCTTCGGCAGCTGCAGCACCTACCAGCAATGACAAAACATTTGATATTCCCGACTTCCTCAGGAACAGCCGCATCTAACATGGCCCGCCCGACCTTAGTGCATCTGCTGTCCCAGGGAGTAGGGCTGTTTGCGGACCCCGCTTGTCTTGGCGGGGTCCACTTTGCGTTCACTGAGCGCACAGGGGGCGTATCGAAGTCTCCCTATGCGACGCTCAACCTCGGTGACGCCTGCGGCGATGATCCAGCTGCTGTAGCTGAGAACCGCCATCGTGCCTTGTGCGCTCTTGGCGCCGAAGCCTTCTCTGAGCGGCTCGTAAACCCACGACAGGTCCATGGCACACATGTCGTCGTCGTCTCGTCTTCTACAGACGCGGCGGTGCGCGCGGCGCAGTCTGGTGCTCGCGAGGGGGCGGACGCCGTTGTCTGCACTGCCGCCGGCGTGCCTGTCCTTTTGTGCTACGCCGACTGCGTGCCGATCGTCCTTGTTTGCGATGGGGGTTTCGCCGTCATCCACTCAGGCTGGCGGGGAACGATCGCGAATGTCGCAACGAAGGCTCTTGGCGTGCTACTTGCCCGAGCCTGCGCTGAGCCTTCAGAGGTCTATGCTTATGTCGGGCCGCATATCGGCGCAGACGACTACGAGGTCTCCGCTGAGCTCGCCGCCCGTTTCACAGCTCAGTTTGGGGCGGAGGTTGCTCGTGGCAGGCATCTCGATCTCGGCTATGCTGTAAGGAGCAGCCTTGAGGGCGCAGGCATCTTGCCCGGCCACATCGCTGCCATCGCTGCTTCTACTGCTCAATCTACGGAGCGTTTCTTTTCCTATCGCGGGGAGGGAGGGACATGCGGAAGACATGGCGCACTCGCCTTTCTCTAGGCCTTGTGCTCATAGTCTGCGTAGTTTTGTCACTGGCTGCCTGCGGAGATGCGTCTTCGAAGGAATCTTCCGGAACCCTCACCGTGGCCGGCTCTACGACGGTGCTGCCCATCGCTGAGATGGCTGCCGAGGGCTTTGAGGCAAAGACAGGTATAAACGTGCTCGTCTCTGGGCTTGGGTCCTCCGCGGGGATTGAGGCCACAATAAACGGCACGGCCGACATAGCCAGCTCAAGCCGAAGCTTGACGGCAGAAGAGTCCTCCTCCGACCTCGTAAGCACCGTCATCGCCCATGATGGCATCGCAGTCATAGTGAACGACGCGAATCCGGTGCAGGCCATAACGCTTGATGAGCTCCGCGACATCTATGCGGGAAAAATTACCAACTGGAGTGAGCTTGGTGGTCCGGATCTAACGATACAGCTGGTCAACCGTGACGAGGCGTCAGGTACACGGGAGGCCTTCAGCTCTATCGTCATGCAGGGGACGGAGTTCGACCGCCGCGCGGCGGTTCTTCCCGGTACAGGCCAGGTGCGTGACGTCGTGAGCCGCTCGATAGGCGCGATTGGCTATATCTCAATTGGCTTTGTTAACAGCAAATACACCTCGACTACCGTTAGCTGCCTGAGCATTGACGGCGTCGAGCCAACGGAGGACAACGTTGAGAATGGGACGTATCCCCTCTCGCGCGATCTCTATTTCTTCACGAACGGAGAGCCTACCGGCGTCGCCCGCGACTACATCTCCTATGTCACCTCCGAAGAGATGGCCCAGACAATCACTGATGCTGGTTACATTCCCGTGAGCGCTGAGGAGGACGGCACGGACGAGGAAAGTGATGCCTCATGAGTGTGCACTTCCATGAGCCGCAGCGAGAAGCAGACCTCAAGGGTCTCATCAAGCCTCCGCATATAGATGCGATAGAGCCTAACAAGGGGGCAGCCTACGTTCAAGGCACACGCATGCTCAAGCTTGTCGACCGCAGGACCTATCGCAAGGAACGCGCGTTGCAATACCTTTTCCTTGCCTGCGCCCTCATAGCGGTCCTTGCTGTCGTGCTCATCTTCGTCTTCACGTTCGGCAAGTCCATTCCTGTCTTCACTGACATCGGCTTGGCGGAGTTCTTTTCCGGCACATGGTCTCCTTCGGAGGGTCGCTATGGCATAGCAACCCTCCTGGCCGGTTCCCTTTTGGTCACGGCCGGTGCCCTCGCGATTGGGATGCCGTTGGCTGTGGGCTGTGCCGTCTACCTGACGGAAATAGCCTCAAAGCGCACCTCTCGCGTCGTCTCGACAGCCGTTGACCTGCTTGCGGGCATCCCCTCGGTAATCTATGGCTTCTTCGGACTTGTCGTGCTGCGGCCCTTGATCGCCTCACAAAGTGGAGGGCTGGGCTTTGGCGCCTTCACGGCATGGCTTGTGCTCGCAATCATGATTGTCCCGACGATCACAACGCTGTCGATGGACGCGCTGAACTCTGTGGATGACGGTATACGCCAGGCAAGCTATTCCATGGGAGCCACGCGTTGGCAGACGATTTACAAAGTAGTGCTGCCTGCTGCCAAGGTTGGCATCGTGAACGCCGTGGTGTTGGGGATGGGTCGCGCGATCGGCGAGACGATGGCGGTTCTTATGGTCGTCGGCAACGCCCCTGTCGTGCCAGCCAGCATCTTTGACCCCATCTCGACGCTCACCAGCCAGATCGCCCTTGACATGGGCTATTCGTCGGGCCTGCATCGAAGCGCTTTGTTTGGTATGGGCGTTGTCTTGTATGTCATCTCTGCCTGCCTTGTCGGCATCGTTCGCGCTGCTACGACCCATAGCGAGCGTCGTGATCATCAAGCCGGCGCATCAGCTTCCGCCGAGGACAGGCAGCAGGCTTCCGTCTCAGACCCCCACAGCGCACCAGCGGCGGGCAGCGTCCAAGAGTCGTCGGCAAAGAAGATTCGCGAGCGGCTGGAGAGAGCTCCCGCCCCCCGCATCTCGAAAGGTGCGGCCAACGCAACCATGTCCGCCGTCTTTCGTGCGACAGGCGCCATAGTCTCAGCAATGCTGGCCCTCATCATTGCCTTTGTGGTCATCAACGGCGCGCCGCAGATATCTCTTGACTTCATTTTCGGCTGGCCTCAAGGCGTGAACGCCGAAGGCGGCATCTGGCCGACAATCGTCTCGACGCTCTATGTCACAGCGCTGGCAACCCTGTTCTCCACGCCTGTCGCCGTGCTCGCTGCGGTGTACCTTGCTGAGTACGCCCACCAAGGGCGCCTCGTGAGCTTCATTCGCTATGCCGCCGACACGCTTGCCTCCGTGCCCTCCATCGTGATGGGGCTCTTTGGCTATGCACTGTTCGTCGAGGCCATGGGCTTCGGCCTCTCAATGCTTTCGGCGTCCCTCGCCCTTGCGCTGCTGATGCTGCCTTTGATCATGCGCACGACTGAAGACGCCATTCGCGCGGTGCCGCGCTACATACGCTGGGGGGCCTACGGCCTCGGTGCCACAAAATGGCAGGTGGTCTCCCGCATTGTCCTGCCGGCGGCGTTTCCTCGCATCGCGACTGGCATCGTGCTTGCGATCGGGCGTGCCATCGGAGAGACCGCTATCGTGCTGTACACGATGGGTCAGGCCGTCAACTTGCCCGTCACGCCGCTGGACTCCGGCCGCTCTATGCCGGTGCACCTATACCTTCTTGCCAACGATGGCATCAACATGGGCGCCGCCTACGGCACAGCTCTGCTCCTTATGATCATGATCCTCATCTTCAACCTGGCTGCGCGTGCGATATCTCGGCGCAGCGTCACGAAAGGAGGCAGTAAGTGACCGTCTACTGTGATGCTCCGAAAAACCCCTCCAACAAGGGTTTTCACGTGGAGGGCTTCGACTTCTGGTACGGAGACTTCCATGCGCTGACCGGCATAACGCTTGACATCGCTCCAAACAAGGTGACATCGTTCATCGGCCCCTCCGGCTGTGGGAAGTCGACGTTCCTGCGCTGCATGAACCGCATGAATGACCTCATTGAGGGCACGCGGGAGCAAGGCACCATGCTGCTGGAGGGCTCTGACATCTATGGCGAGGGCGTCGACCCCGTCGATCTGAGGCGTCGCGTGGGCATGATCTTCCAGCAGCCCAACCCTTTTCCCAAATCGATCTACGACAACGTTGCCTTCGGCCCGAAATTGCAGGGCGTGACGAGTAAGTCTGACCTCGATGATATCGTCGAGGAGTCGCTTAAGCGCGCCAACCTGTGGAAGGAAGTCTCAAACCAGCTTGGTAAGAATGGCCTTGCGCTCTCGGGAGGTCAGCAACAGCGGCTCTGCATAGCGCGTGTGCTCGCGGTCCAGCCTGACGTGCTGCTGATGGACGAGCCTTGCTCGGCCATCGATCCCACGAGCGTGCAGAAGGTGGAGGATCTGATGGCCGAGCTTGCGCCGACGGTCACCATCGTTATCGTGACCCACTCCATGCAGCAGGCAGCGCGCGTATCCAATTACATGGCATTTTTTCTCCAAGAGCACGCGGGGGAGCCAGCGAAGCTCATCGAGTACGGCGACACGAGCGAGGTCTTCAACTCGCCGAGGGATTCTCGTACAGAAAGCTACATCACAGGGCGCTTCGGCTAAGCTGCACTTGCAGCCTCTTGGTAAGGGAGGGACATATCATGCGCAACAAATACAACAAGGAGCTCACGGCCCTGCGCCAGGAGCTCATTAGCATTTACTCCGCTGTGGACCTTCAGCTACATGACGCGGTGGATGCCTTGGTAAACGGCGATCGTGACAAGGCGAAGCAGGTCAAGAAGACCACGCGCGCAATTGACGATCGCTGTGAGAAGCTCGAAGACGATGCCTTCCGGCTCGTCGTCCTCCAGCAGCCGGTGGCATCCGACCTGAGGCTGATCCAATTCATCGTCTATGCGTCGTTTGACCTCGCCCGCATGAGCAGCAATGTACGCAACATCGCCAAGGCTGCCAAGCGCGCCTCGAAAGTCAAGGTGCCCGGTCAGCTGCTCGACTTGCTTGCCTCGATGGCCCATCTCGTCTACCGAGTGCTCGGCACGACCGCGGAAGCTACCGTCACAAGCGACGTGGCGCTTGTGACGACACTTCCTGCCCTTGACAATCCGGTTGACATGCTCAACAAGCAGTTTTTCCGGACGTTCGCAACGCTTTCCCCAGGGGACGACCTTGAGGCGGCGACGCGTGTGGTCATGGCCGCCCGCATGCTTGAGCGCATCTCAGACAACTCCGTTGACGTCGGCAGCCGTCTTGTCTTGATGCTCACCGGTCGTCACGTGCACCTCCAAGAGCTCTCTGAGCTTGACGATCGCGAGATCGCCTCCCTGTATACGCCTCGCTCGGCCGATCTGCTTGCAGATATCGATCTTGATCGCGAGCTGGCGGAGCAGATCCCAGAGGTAGACTTTGCGCGCAAGCCTGACAGGCGAGAGGTGCTTGAGGAGCTGGGCTTGGAGAGCACGACGGCCGGCAGCGTCGAAGGCGACGGATCATCTGTAGACTCTGAGAACGGCAATGATTCTCGCTCAGATGGGGAAGAAGAAGGGCAACCGGGCCCACAGCCTGGCACACACATCAGTAGTGACAATCATGGCGAAGTGAATGGAAACCACACAAACGACCAAAAGAAGGAAGATCGTACCAATGAGTGATATGACTTCAGAAGAGTATGGGAGGTTCCTGCAAAAAAGGCGTGGAGAGATTCTCGAGCGTGTTGAGGCCGCGGCACGGCGCGCAGGAAGAGACAGCTCGAAGATCTCCATGATCGCCGTTTCAAAGACGGTCGACATACCTGAGGTGGTATTGGCCCACGCGGCAGGATATCAGGCTTTTGGTGAGAACCGCCCTCAGGAGCTCAAGCGCAAGATCGACGGGCTCGCAGCCTATCCTGAGATGTCAGATGTCCGTTTCGATATGATCGGAAACCTCCAGACAAACAAGATCAATCAGGTCCTTGATTGCGATGTCACGCTCGTACACTCAATATCCTCATCGCATTTGGCCCAAGCCGTCTCCAAGCGAGCGGTTGCGCGCGGCAAGCACACTCATGCGCTGCTTGAGGTCAATGTCTCAGGAGAAGCGTCGAAGTCAGGGTTTGCGCCAGCAGAGCTGCGCAAGGCTATCGGCGGCCTTCTGGAGCTGCCGGGGCTGTCGATCGAGGGCTTCATGACCATGGCCCCTGCAGGCGACATGGTCGCCGCACGGCGCACCTTCTCTGGCCTGCGTGAGTTGCGCGATGAGCTGGCTAGTTCCCATGGAATGCCATTCAAGATCTTGTCTTGCGGCATGAGCGACGATTTTGAGATAGCTGTCGAGGAAGGAGCCACGCTCTTGAGGCTTGGAAGAGTCGTGTTTGATCCCGCTTATGCGCTTCACTAGGGGTCTTGGTCTGCTAGATTAGTGCTGTACGGCGTTGCCGTACAGGTGAGAAGGGCATCACAATGAGCTTTATTGACAACATCAGGGACAGGTTTAGCCATAACCGCGATGATGATTACTACGACGATCAAGACTACGACGACGACTACTACGATGATGACAACGCGCCACAAGATGATGGCGAAGGACAGAAGACAGGCTTGCTTGGCAACTCGCGCCGCCCCGAGCCCGAGAGCGTTTCGGTGTACACGCGCTCCGGTCGACCCTTGGGCTCTGCAGGGCCCACTACGACGGCGCCTGCGCGCAACGGGACCTATGGGAACTACCACCAAGCCGAGCAGCAGAGGCCCGTCACGACACGGCGCAGCTCCGAGGAACGCGGGGGCAAAGATGACGAATACGAGCGCGTGGGCTTTGACGAGCAGCATCCGGCTCGCGACGTTCCTTTCGGGACGTCTGGCGCCCCAACCCCAGGGGACATAGGGGGGCGTGCCATCCCGCGGGCAAGCTCGGGGAAGCTGCCGCCGTATGTGCTGAAGCCCGCCGCCTATGACGACGTGCAGATGGTCGTGCGTCGTGTGCGCACCAACCAGCCTGTGGTGCTCGTCTTCCGCAACACGAACATCGAGGCTGCGAAGCGCATACTCGACTTCAGCTTCGGCCTCGCGATGGGCGTTGGCGGCCAAGTGCAGGAGCTAGGAGACCGTGTGTTTGTGGTGCTTCCGGCAAATGTTGAACTTTCGAAATCGGATATCGATAAGTTGGTCGCCGACGGCGACCTGGTGAGGTAGTCATGGCTGTATATGATTGCAAGCTTGGGGTCATCGGCGCAGGCGCGATGGGCGGCGCGATCGCCGCAGGGCTGGCCTCCTCGTCAGCCTTGCCATCCGGTGCCGTGTCTGCGTGTGACCATCATGCGGACAAGCTCTCAAGGTTGGAGAAGCTGGGCGTTGCGACCTATACGACAGCAGAGGAACTCCTTGCGTCGGATCCCGACGTCGTCGTGCTCGCTGTGAAGCCGCAGGTGCTCTTTTCGCTGCTCGATGAGATCGCCACTGCGCTTTCAGGGCGTTTGGTCATCTCTATCGCAGCAGGCGTATCCCTTGGTTCGCTTGAAGATGCGCTCCCGGGTGCGCGCGTCGTGCGGGCCATGCCAAACCTTCCCATTCAGGCCAAGCAGGGTGCCACAGCGCTCGCAAAGGGAAGCACCGCAAGCGAAGCAGACGTCTCGCTTGTGCGCTCTGTCTTTGGTGCCTTGGGCGTGTGCGAGGTAATGCGCGAAGATCAGCTTGACGCCGAAGGGGCTGTGGTCGGCTGTGGCCCTGCCTTTTTCGCCCTTATGGTTGACGCGCTCACTCGTGCCGGCGTGCGTGCTGGGCTTCCGGCTGCGAGCCTGCGACCGATGGTAGCCTCCACCATGGGAGGCGTTGCAGCACAGCTTTTGAGCAGCGGCGAGCATCCACGGGCTTACATGGAAAAGGTCACCTCGCCTGGAGGCACGACAGCTGAGGCGCTCAAGGCTTTTGAGCCGGCCTTGGTCGAAGGCTCGTATGCGGCAATCGATGCTGCGCTTGCCCGCACGCGAGAACTGGCAGGATAGTGAATGTATACCTTTGCCGTTATCTTCTCGCGCCTTGTGGATTTTTACGAGATACTCATCTTTGTCTGGTGCCTGCTTAGCTGGATACCGCGAAGGGGTGGGGGTTTCGTTGATGACCTGACTCAGGTGCTGGGGAAGATCGTGTGGCCGTATTTGTCGTTTTTCCGTCGATTCATACCGCCGCTCGGAATGGTTGACTTTTCGCCCATTGTGGCTATGTTGGCTCTTGAGGTCCTTAGGCAAATAGTTGTGGCTATACTCGTATAGGAGCTGCTATTGCAGCGCAGTAATGCCCAATCGAAAGGGAAAAAGATGGCAATCACACCACAAGACATCGAACAACTCACCTTCTCCCCATCTAAGAAGGGCTACGACACAGAGGAGGTCGACGCCTTTCTCGACCGGCTTTCTGGCGAGGTTGACGCGATGCTCCAAAAGATCGCGGACCTCAAAGGTCGCCTGAACACCTCCGAGCAGCAGCTGAGCGCCTCCCAAGAAGAGGTCAGCAAGTTGCAGGCGCAGCTTTCTGAAGCGCAGGCGGCTCCCAGCCCATCGGCGGCACATGTCTCTTCGGCTTCGCCTGCGACGACTGCCTCTGAGCATCAGATCTCACAGGTACTGATCGTAGCTCAGCAAAGCGCTGACAAGCTTGTCGCGGACGCTCGCGAAAACGCTGAGAAGATCCGCAACGAGGCTGATCAAAAGGCTCGCGAGGTCATTCGCCAGGCGCTGGCGGAAAAGCAAAATGAGCTTGATGAGATCGATCGCCTCAAGCAGTCGCGCGAGGACTTCCGTGATGAGTACAAGAAGCTGTTACAGCACTTCATAGATGACGCCGACTCTGTATTTCCTGCAAAGACGCTTCCCACTCCAAATGGCTCTGAGGCTGTGACCCAGTCATTTACGACGCCTGTCTCCGCTCCGGCTACTCCGGCTCCTGCCCCTGAGCCCTCGGCGCCTGATGCGAACGCAACGATAATGACGCAGTCACTCACAGGCGCGAAGCCCGTGAGCTCCCCATCAGACTTCAACGACTTGGATTAGGCCTCGCCCGCTACCCTCTGGTCTGGATTACGATATGGTTGCTCGTCGTGTTGTCGCTGGCAAGGGACCCCGCATACGCGGGGTCCCTATTTGTTGTATAGGCTGTCTCCTAAGGCTTCAAGCTTAGCTCTGGCAGCTCTGCCCAAAAGCGCTTCGGCATCCAGTGCGCGCGCAGGTCATAGCCACGATGTGTCTTGTCTCGGCCAGGAAGCTGCATGCTGGCGTAGTAGCGTTGCCACATTGCCTGCATCTGCCTTTCGTCATCTGCATAGTCCTCACGGGTCGCCAGCCCTTCAGCGGTGCGCTGGTCGAGCCTTACAACGGCGCAGCTGCTGGAGCGCTCTCCATCATACAGAGCCGCGCACAGGTGGCCGGGATCGACAAGGCAGAAGCGCTCAGAGCCCATGCGTGTAGCGAAGTATTGGCAGGTGAGTGGTATGGTATCGGCTTTCGGACGGAAAAGGGCCCACCAGCTTCCGTCTGACATGTGCGAGAAGCGCACGAATTGCCGTGTATGCTCGCACTCGTTGCAGACAAAGCGCGCGAGATTGTTGAGAGCGCTCACATTTGGGTCGGCGATCATGTCTTTGAGTCGTTGACCTGCGGAAAACCCGAGCCGAACATAGCGATGCACGATTTCAGGCATGTGAGGGTCGTCTGAGGCACAGGCCAGCACGATGCGCCAGGCCATTGTCTTGCCTGGTCCTTGCCTTCCCGCAAAGCCGCTCCAGACGCGTTGGGCGAGGATTGCCGCTGCGTCGCTGGCCGCCAGCCTAATGTCGGACTCTCCCAGCCTCAGCTGTGGGCAGGCACTGGACACGAGGCGGATCTGCCCCTCCTGGACATGAGCTAGATATCCAAGGCCTGTGGCTGCGAGCACTCCTTCGAGCGTCGGCTCACAGACAAGCGCGATCTGCTGCCCTTTGGAAGCAGCGCTGGCCAGGCATTGCACTAGTGGCGCGAGCTCTACGGGCAGGGTGCTAGAACAAGGAGAGCTGGCTTTGCTCGTAAGACCTGCGCGTGCGAATGTAGGAGCTTGACGTGGCATCGCGTATCGCCTCCTGACGAAGGACGCCTGCGTCCAGTGGCAGGCTGCTCTGTCTTTTTCCGTTGCATGACAAGAAAGGTGCTGCCCGCTTGAGGACGATGTGCAGCCTTCGCAGGTCATCGAAGCCAAGCCTGCGTGCCTTGCGTGCCGCGAGAATCCGGCGCGCGCCCACGGGCCCTATGCCGGGCACGCGAAGGAGCTGCTGGAGCGTCGCCTCCATGACCTCCACGGGGAAAAGGTTGATGTTGCGCAGTGCCCATGCGAGCTTCGGATCGACGTCAAGGTCAAGCCACGGCTCTTGTGGGTTTGTGAGCTCGTCAGCCGAGAACGCATAGTAGCGCATCAGCCAATCGGCCTGGTAGAGCCTATGTTCGCGACGCAATGGCACCGGCGTGCCGGTGGCTGGCAGCCGATCGTCGGCCATGACGGGGACATAGGCAGAGAAGAAGATCCGCTTGAGGTCGAACTGCTCGTACAGCGCGCTGGAGAGCTTGAGGATCTGGTTGTCGCTTTCAGGGGTCGCCCCTATTATGAGCTGAGTCGATTGTCCTGCCGGCGCGAAGCTGCGTCTTGAAGTTGCCACGCGCGCGTGGCGGCGGAGCGTGTAGCGCGCGCCCCATCCCCCAAGCTCGGCTCCCTCGCGCTCAAAGGAGCGCTCGGACTTTGGGCGTAGCGCTGATGCGGGCAGGCCGGCCGTGCCTGTGGCCAATGCGAGCAAGTCGGCATCCTGCGTGTCTCGAGGGGGGAGCCCCTTCCTTCTTTTTGGCGCTTGCGCTAGGAGTTGCTCCTCGGCGGTCCTTTCTCGGAAAATCTGCTCCATCGGGCGCACGATCTGCCCTTTGTCTTTGTCGGGGCAAAGCGCCGTCAGCGACCGGGCGCTCGGCAGCTCGAGGTTGACGCTCAGGCGGTCAGAGAGGTGTCCAATGACGTCGATCAGCTCCGGGGAGGTCCCCGGAATGACCTTGGTGTGGACATAGCCTCGGAAATGCAGCTCGCCTCGCAAGATGCGCAGGCAGGCGATCATGCGTTCGGCAGTATTGTCTGCGTCTTTGAGCACCGCTGAAGAAAGAAACAGGCCCTCGATGTAGTTGCGCTTATAAAAGTCAAGCGTCAGCGCCGCTAGCTCCCTTGGTCCGAACGTGGCGCGGGAGCAGCGGGCAGAGCGTCGATTGACGCAGTAGGCGCAGTCGTAGCTGCAGGCATTGGAAAGAAGGACCTTGAGCAATGTGATGCAGCGACCATCCGCAGAAAAGCTGTGACAGCAGCCGGCTGGCAAGGTGCAGCCGACCTCGCCGCGCCGGGGCGTGCGGCGCGAGCCTGAGGATGTGCAGGCGACGTCGTACTTTGCGGCGTCGGCGAGTATGGTGAGCTTATCGTAGCAGTCCATGGGCATCTGCCTTAGCTTTAGAACCTATGTTCTGCTAAGTATAGCGCGCAGCGAACAAAAAGAGGGCAGGGCAGCGTGGCAAGCGATTGCCCTGCAGCTGCAACCTGCGCGAAGCGAGCCGATAAGCCGGGTTCTGTCGTGGACGGTCATTTATCTACAGCAAGCGTTGCCGCTTGCCTTTAGCGCGCAACCCGAGCGCAGTGCGGGCCACACTGGAGCGCTCCTATTTGCGCTTGCTCCGGAAGGGGCTTGCCAAGCCGCCCTATCACCAAGGCGCTGGTGGTCTTTTGCACCACCGTTTCAGCTTTTCTCTCAGCAGCGACAGCTGCCAGCGGGAGTCTTCTTTTCTGCGGCGCTTTCCGTCGGGTCACCCCGCCCGGCTGTTAGCCGGCTTCCTGCCCTCTGGAGCCCGGACTTTCCTCATAGTGCACGTCATGTGCATCACGCGATCGCCTGGCCCGCTTCGCGTGGGTGAGTATATCACCAAACGACGCCATGCGCGCTATCATAGCAAGTGCGCATAAGGCAGAAGGGGGCGTTTTGACACAGCTTTTCGCAAGCGACCTAGACGGTACGCTGCTTAACCCTCTGCATGTGACGGACCGTACGATTGTCCGGGCCGTGCGTGCGGCCATAGCCTCTGGGCGTCACTTCGCGATCGCGACAGGCCGCTTCATGCGCTCTGGCAAGGCAATTGGCTTTGGCGAGCTGCCTGTTGAGGTGGTTTGCGCCAACGGCGCGCTCGTTTTTGGCCAGTCAGGCCAGCTTTTGCGCTCCATGCCACTTGACAGCTCATTTGTTGAGGAGCTGCTTCGCAGCTTTCCGACGATAGGGTTTGATTTCATAGGCACGCAACACATCTATACGCGATTGAGCGCTGCCCAGCGCGTAGCACAGCTGCGTGCGCCAAACCTGCTGGTGCGCATCGTGATGCGCGGGATGACCACAGACGCAGATGACGTCTGGGTCACAGACCAAAGCGCAGCCCAGATTCTTTCGCATGACATTGTGAAAGTAAACTGCCGCATCTCCGACGAGGGCGCCAAGACCGATCTCTCCGCTTTTTTGTATGAGCGTAGGGATAGCGTCGTAAATGCGCCGTTCAATCCTTCTATGTTCGAGATCACCGGCGTTGGCGTGGACAAGGGAGCCGCAGTTGCGTGGCTGGCTGGCTCACTGGGCATTCCAGCCGAGGACGTCGTTGTATATGGCGACGGGGGAAACGATGTGGCGATGCTGAGGCGTTTCTCGTCGCTTGGCTGCTCATATGCGACGCATGGTGCTTGTGAGCAGGCAAAGCTTGCAGCAAGCTCAACGATTGGCTCAAATGTCGTACATGCCGTTCCGCGACACGTGATGTCGATCTTGTGCGCAGAAGGCCCCATCTGTGGGGAGTAACTCCACTCATGGATTGTTTTGCTACATTTGCCGTATATATCTTGACATTGACAATTAACGCTATTA
Source organism: Atopobiaceae bacterium UBA5363 (assembly GCA_002407925.1). Lineage (GTDB taxonomy): Bacteria > Actinomycetota > Coriobacteriia > Coriobacteriales > Atopobiaceae > Olegusella. The sequence continues at coordinate 1,285 of DHPN01000023.1, read as the reverse complement.
ATTGAGCCTAACTTCTTTCTTTTAAAAAGAATATGTCTATAATTGACACAAATTCAAAAAGTAAGCGTATGCACATAACACCTACCTTGCTCAGACCAAATGGCTTTCGTGTCTTCGGCAAGCGGGTGGTAAGGCAAAAGGGGGACACATGCAGTCGAAGATCGCGCATGCGGCAGAGCGCAAGGCCTTTGAGATGGCCGTAGACCAGGCTATCAAGAGCTTCGATGGTCCCAAGGCGCAGCAGAATCTAGAACGGCTTCTTGACATTGGCGTGAAACTCTTGTCAGACACTGCCCCAGACATGGCGAACGCCTTGAGGCAGGCTTTCTATCCTGGCTCCAAGTGGTCGAAGTTCGTTTTGAATCTTCCGAAGCGCGTGGATCACAACATCTTGCTCACAGCCTTTACCAACGGCGGCTACGAGGCCGCTTTCCGCGGCTTGCGCACCACGACGGAATCTGCTGCCAAGTATCACTGCAACGTGCCGTGGATCATCATTTTCGACCCGACGTCAGCTTGCAACAAGCACTGCATAGGGTGCTGGTCAGCTGACTATGGCAACTGGCTTAACCTCACCTATGATGAGTGCGACAAGATTGTCACCGAGGCCAAGGAGCTTGGCTGCCATTGGTTCATGCTTACCGGCGGCGAGCCGCTCGTGCGCAAAAAGGATGTCCTTAAGCTCGCCGAGAAACACCATGACTGCCTCTTTTCCCCCTTCACGAACGGCTCCCTCATTGACCAGCCGTTCTGCGACGAGGTCAAGCGCCTCGGCAACATCGTCTTCTCCATGTCTTTGGAGGGCTTCAAGACAGCCAACGATGCGCGTCGCGGAGACGGCTCGTTCGACGAGGTTGTAAAGGCCATGGACCTTATGACGGCAAACGGGATCCCATTTGGAATCTCGACGTGCTACACCCGCAACAACGTTGAGGACGTCACCTCAGACGAGTACTACGACTTCATCTTGAAGCATGGCGCGCTTTGGCAGTGGTACTTCCACTACATGCCGGTGGGAGAGGGCGCCAATGCCGACCTCATGCCGACGGTCGAGCAGCGTGAGTACATGATCAAGCGCATACGTGCCATTCGTGACTATGAGGGTGGCAAGCCCATTATGGCCATGGACTTCCAAAACGACGGCGAGTATGTCGGCGGCTGCATAGCGGGAGGGCGCGTCTTTTGCCACATCAACGCCCGGGGAGACGTGGAGCCTTGCGTCTTCATCCACTACTCCAACGCCAACATCAAGGATAAGTCGCTGCTCGAGTGCCTGCAGCAGCCG
>DHPN01000028.1:15759-27996 GCA_002407925.1 Atopobiaceae bacterium UBA5363 | reverse complement strand
TCCCCCGTCTCTTCCTTGAGGCGGTCTAATGCAATGCAGGCGCCATTATAAGCGCCAGAAATGCCCGTTGAGAGGCAAAGGCAAACCGTCGGAATGCCCGAGTCGAGCGCATCACGAAATGCTTTTTCATATACAGCCTGACTGGGTTGCGACGTCAATGGGGCTGCGCCTTTCTGAATTGCCTCGTAAAACTCATGAACCCCGCGGCTTTGAAAGAGATCGTCTTCGCCATGGAAGCCTCCGTCTGGCTTATTCGCCTCTGTGTAGGTGAATGGGAGACAGACAAGCCCAGCCTTCTCAACTTGTGCCGCAGTGAAGTCACAACAAGAGTCGACTATGAGATTACATTTGGAAGCCATGCGTCCTCCGCATCGAACGTGTACTTAAGTTCCATAGTTACTACTATTGTAAACATCATGAGGTGCACATGACTCATTTGCGCAAGAGGCACAGAGACGGAGGCACAATGTTCGACTGGTTCAAGGGGCGCTTGTCAGCAGACAGGCCGCAAGGCAGCCCTGGCGGCTCTGAGCCGGCGAAGATGCCAAGCGAGGCGGAACATCCTGGCAATCTACGCCGCCTCCATATGATTTTCCGAGGAGAGGTGCAGGGCGTCGGCTTTCGTTGGAATGCCAAAACCTGTGCTGAGAAGTTAGGGCTCACTGGTTGGGTGCGCAACGAATGGGATGGCTCTGTGACGATGGAGCTCCAAGGCAGCAACGAGCAGATCGGATGCTTCTTCACCTTATTCAACAAACAATATGCGCGCTTCCGCATCTCCTACACGATAGACGAGAAAAAAGAGATGCCCCTCGTTGCCGAGGAGAGCAGTTTTAAAGTGCTTTTTACTTAATCGGAGGCAGACGTCTCCGGCGCCTCCGACGACAACGCCTTTTCCTGCCGATCGTTCAGGACTTGCATCGCATCCCATATGTTGTGTGCTACCTGTGTTGATATCCCCTTGACCGAAGCAATCTCATCAACAGAGGCCTTGCGCAGGCGCTTGAACGAGCCAAAGTGCCGCATGAGATCGCGCCTGCGCTTGGGCCCTACACCATAGACCTCATCGAGGATCGAGACGGACTGTGCCTTGGTGCGCAGCTCGCGGTGAAACGTGATGGCGAAGCGATGCGACTCGTCACGGACCTGCTTGATGAGGTACAACGAAGGAGACCCTGACGGAAGGACAACAGGCGTCTCATCCCACGGGACGAACACCTCCTCGTCAGATTTTGCTAGGCCACATACGGGGATCGAAAGCCCAAGAGCATGCAGCTGATCCATCGCAGCACTCAGCTGCGGCTTGCCGCCATCAACAACGAGCAGATCTGGGCGAGAGCCAAACTTTTTATCGGACATGCGCTCAGGAGAGAAGCGACGCGCCAACACCTCAGACATCGAGGCGAAGTCATTTGCCTCGTCAAGCGGCGCGCGTATCTTGAAACGACGGTACGCAGCCTTATCCGGCCTCCCATTGCTAAAGACGACCATCGACGCCACCGTGAAGGCACCATGCAAAGTCGAAACGTCAAAGCATTCGATCCTCATCGGAGGCCCATCAAGCGCTAGCGCGCTTTCTAGCTGCAACAATGCCTCATTAGTCCTTTTGTCGGCATATCCGGTGCGGACCATATAGCGCAGCAACGCATGGTGAGCATTGTCAGCAGCCATCTCAAGCAGATGGGCTCGCTCCCCTCGCACAGGCCTGTGCAGATGGCAGACATGCGCACGTTTGTCAGAGAGCCATTGCTCGATGACCTCAGCATCCGGAAGATCAAAGGCGAGATCGACCTCAGCGGGAATGTCAGCTGTCTCGTCGTAATAGCGCTTGACAAAACCTTCAACAAGCTCGAGCTCGGGCACGTCGGCACCCTTGTTAAGTATGAAATCGACGCTTCTGATCGTACGACCCTCCCGCACCACGAACACGCAGGCGGCAGATATTGTCTCCTCGCGAAAGAAGCCTACTGCATCCATGGAGACGTCAGGCGCAAAAAGCACCTCCTGACGGTCGTCAAGGGCATTTATCGTCTCAAGGCGATGCTTGATGCGCTCGGCCTTCTCGAAGTCAAGGGCTGAGGCGGCCTCCCCCATCTGAACGTTCAGCTCGTTGACGACATCACTGCGCTTACCTTCCAAGAAGCGTTCCACGTCGCTTATATGACGAGCGTAAGACACCGTGTCGATTGCGCCGCAGCAAACGCCTGGCCCGCGGCCGACGTGATAGTCAAAGCAGGGACGCCCATGCTCGGCGAAGGCGAGATTGGCGACACCCGCCTCTTCAGGATGCGAGGCAAGCCAGCGCCGGCAGCGTTTCCACTCTGCGCATGTCGCTATGCACGTTGGTATGACCTTACGCAGCGTGTCGATCGTATCGCGCGCGGCGTGCGCGTCTGTGTAGGGCCCGAAGTAACGTGTCCCCTTCCTATGACGCTCTCGTGTGTATTTGATGGCCGGAAAGACATCAGACTCGGTAATTGCAATGTACGGGTAGCTCTTGTCATCTTTGAAGTCAACGTTGAAGTATGGGTGATATTGGTTGATGAGGTTGCGCTCGAGCACGAGCGCCTCATGCTCGCTGCCGACAACGATATAGTCAAACGAACGCACGACCTGCATCATAAGGGGGATCTTGGCACGCTCGTCTTGCAGGGTTGTGTACTGCCGCATGCGCGCGCGCAAGTTCTTGGCCTTGCCTACATAGATGACCTTGCCGTCCCCATCTTTCCAGAGATAGCATCCGGGGTCGGTAGGAACCTGCTCCACCTGCTCGGCAAGCGTGACTGTTCTGTGTCTTTTGCGGTCCGAATCCCTCATGATTTTCTAACGGTCCCAAGATCAAGGCTCTCAAGAGATGCTCATGGGAGCCTCTTCAGCGCCCCTGCCCCATAAATTTGTTGAACTTCTGAATTTGGCGCAGCTTATATGCATGTGCCCAGCATGCATGCAGCAGCCCGTCATCTGGGTTGTCTAAGGGAGAGCGCGCAAGCCCCGACGCATATTGCCCCAACAGCTGCTGGCGCAGCGCGCTATCATCGACATGGTCACGAACAACTGCGGAGGGGACGAGGCTGTACACAAATGGTTGGTACGCCTCCTTCCGCTCAAGACGCCTTCCTAAGACGCAGTCGTTAACCAGCGGCTCGACAAAGTTCACCCCGCCGAGGCTCATATAGTAGGTGTTGCGCCCGGGCCGTGTGTTTATCTCAAAGAATTTGTAGTGGCCATCTCTTGGATCAAACTTAATGTCGAAATTGGCAAAACCGTGATAGGAAACATGGACGAGAAACTTTTCGGCGTCTCGTATTATCTGCTCGATGCGCTCTGACTGTATGACGACAGGGTTGCCGATCGCCTGTGGGTCATGATCCTGCAAAATGACACGCCCTCCGCTTACGACGCATATGCGGCCCTCTGTGTCACAATAGGCAGTAAGAGAACGAATCCCCTGATCGGAGCCAGGGATGTAATCCTGGACAACCAATTTGTGGCCATAGGCTGATTGCCGCAGCATCTTGATGACCTGCCGCAGCCTTGCCTCAGAATCGATCTTGTAAATTTTTTGGCGTCCCTCAAAGTCGATCAAATCATAGGCGGCTGAATTCGAAGGCTTTGCTATCAGCGGGTAAGTAAGCTGTGAGAAGGCAAGCGGCTCCTCTTGAGCGTCGCTAGAGCAGTCAACAAGCCAGGTCTTGGGATGGGCTATGCCGAGCTCGTCGCAGATCGAGTAGAACTCCTCTTTTTGGGTGATACGATCAAGGAGGTTAAAGTCGATGTAGGGTACCTTATACCATCGCGAGAGGAGTCCCTTGTTTTTAGAAAGCAGGCGGGCCTGCCAATCGGAGCTCCCCAGCAAAAGCCCCACTTTGCCTCTCGCAACCAATTGACGCCCAAGATCACAGATGTAGCGCAGCAATTCATCCTCATTCAAGAAATTCTGGACGACTCGATAGTCACATAGCTTGCTGGATGAGGTTATTTTGTGGTCAATTGCAGACAGCACAATCGGGCGTATGCCATAGGCACTGTAGAAGCAGCGCACATATGAATAGGCGAGGATATCGCCCCCGAGAATGACCGGGACCAAACGGCCTGGAATTTCTTTCTCATCTGTAATCGGGCAATATACCTCCTCGGTCTCAGTAGAATGGCTGCGCAAAAGCTCAAACACGGCAGACATCTGCTGCCCAGTGAGCTCGGTGGGCAAACAAATAATACGTTTTGATATGTCAAGCGACGCTGGAGCTTCTTCCTCAAGGCATGCCGGCAATTTATAGGGAGCGCGGTTTATGATGCCTGGGTACAGCAAGGGCCTCCCCCACTTTTCGGCATAGACGCCGCGCTGTCGAAGTTCAGAGATACGTTTGTCTGCCTCAGCTGTACTTTTTGCCAAGATTGGATAGCGCATCAAAGGCTGGGGAGGCATCGCACGCGCGCCCTCAGGAACCGCAAATTGGTGATTCTGTGAAAAGAAAGCGTCGTAGCAGCTAACCGACGCAACGCGTGCCTGCTCATTTGCATCTATGTCATTGAGGGCAGCTATCGCTTTGTCGTTTACCCATGCGCTTGGACGTTGGGCACGCAAGGGAAGGTCCCCGCTTTGCTCGGCTTGAGAGACAGGAAGCTCAATTTTACCCTTCTCAACCCAACGCCTGCGCATACTTGTCGAAGAGCTTTCTGGCAGACGGTTTAAAATACGGTTTTGGTTGAGATAGCTTCTCGCCGCGACGTCAAGCTTTGAATCAAGGTTCGGGAGAGCCTCAAGCTTTCTGCGAAGTCTGAGGGAAAACTCTGTAGGTATGCCTTCACCCTTGCGAAGCGATGGATTTATCCAAATTGCGCCGCCAAAATTCGTCGGAAGTATTTTCTGAACCCCAAAAGAATGGATCGAGACGTCAGCAAGGGGCTTTCCTTCTTCATCACGGGCAAAGCGGCATACACAATGGGCACAATCCTCAACAAGAAGTGCTTCTTTTTCGTGGGCGCATTCTGCCAAGCGACGACTTGCACTGTTGTCAATGATGCCAAAGCTGTGCTGCATCACAATGGCATACACGCTCTCAGCTGCCTCAAGGGCCCTTTGATCAATCATTAAATTACTTGGATTGATGTCGAGGTACTTGGGCACAAGACCAGCCTTTAGTATGGGGTCGATAGCAGTAACACAGGTGAAGAGCTGTGTTGCGACTGCACCATCTCCGCGAAGCTCGCGCAACGTCTCAAACACCAACTCCATTGCGTAGCGAGCTTTGAAGACAAGATACCAGTCGTGTGCGCATGTGCCTGTGCGCCTTGCCAGCACCTCCCTAAGGTGCCCCTCATTGACTACGATTCTGCTCTGTGCCTCCTCAGGCTGCTCTTTTACAAAGGCGTCTGTGCCTTGCTGCCCATCGACCTCTTCGTCGCTGAAACTCTTAAGCTGGCGCTGGTAAAGCTTCAATCCGGCATTCCAGGCGCCGTAGAGTGGACTGAGCGGCCGCTCCCACGTCCCTGTCCATCGAACTTGTTCGCGAGAGAAGCGACGCTTGAATTCGCTGATGCCATCATTTAAAAGTCCATTGAGGTCATACAAGGCTGCGCCGCGGCGCTTCGCCTGCTTGATGGCCTCCCATTTGAGCAGATAGTTAGCACGCAGCTGCTTGCCCTTGTCGCTCACGCCACCCCACAGCTCAAATGCAGCTCCGCTCGTCGTGACATTCCACAGGAAAGCAAGCAGTTCCCCGTCCTTCTCGGCGACGAAAAGCTGTTGCAGGCCGCAAAGGGTTTCAAAGGCTTTGGCATAGAACTCATCGGCATGGATGGCAAAGTTGTCGTGCTCAGCAGTTTTATGATAGACATGCAAAAGTCCTTCGAGGTCAGACGCAGCAGCCTCTCTGACGGTGACGCCATCTCTTTTGGCCTTGCGAATGTACTGGCGCGCCTTCTTCGACGGCAGCTGAGAGAATATGGCCTCCTCGTCTTGCTGAAGGTTGAGCACGGCGGTAAGCCCAAGCAGAACGCGCTGGCCATGACTCCAGTTTGCGGATAGGTCCGCATCTGTCAAAGCTGGCTCGATCTTCAGTGAAACTGGGTGAAAGGTGCTTTCACACCACGTGGCACAGGCATCAGCAACTTCTCCGAAGCGACTCTCGTCTTTTGACCAAGGGCCTCGTGGAATATAGCAGATGAAGCGAAAAGGAAAAGGAATCTTCCTCGTAAGCACTTGCGCAATGCCAACGACATCATCATCTTCTACACAAACAAGGCGGCTTGCTGTCCACGACCCCGTTGAGCTCTTGAGCTCTCCCCACTGCCAAGCCTGAAGCGGGTGGCAACCATGTGCTTCTATGAGCCTGGACCATCTATCCTTGTCATTAATCTCCTGCACTTGCATCGACATAGATCTCCTCCATGCAGCCTGCCATGGTGACATTAGGTTATGTAGCCTGATCCGAAAGCAAGCTCCTGCTGTCACAAAATGGCTTCTGAGCTAGCCCCTATACATGAGGAGTGCCTGCAAGACCAAAACTCCTCTAGATGATGGGACCTCCGCCGATGAAGCTGCTCGTCGTAACACCGCGGACCACGACAGAGCTTCCATCGGCGTCTATCATTTCACCATTGCCCAGGTAGATGCCCACATGGCCTGGAGAGCGTCCCGCCCAGTTAAAGAAGACCAAATCCCCATAGTTCAGCTCGCTGATGCTGTAGACCATGCTTGGGCCCACTTGGGCATAAAGGCTCTCCGGGCTATCGGAGTGCGATGAGCGCCCTAGGGCAAAGTCAACAAGACCAGAGCAGGTAAAATATGAGGTCGAGGTGCTTCCCGTCCATATATAGCCACTATAGGTGTAATGCGATCCACGAGCCTCCATGGCCCTTGCAACCATCTCTGAAGCACTTGACGTGGCACTTCGAGCTGAGCTCGTTGTATTCGAGCCCGATGACCCCTCATCAGCGCTGTAGTCTGCACTTCCCTCTGAGCCTGTCTCAGATGTTGCTTCAGCTGAAGACCCGCCAGAGTCAGATGACGTAGCCGCCGTGGAAGAGGATGCCTGCAATGTGGTCTCTGTTTGCTGGGACTGGGCGAGGGCTTGCTGGCGCGCCGCTTCCTCTTCTTCTGCGATCTTTTCCTTCACTTCCTCAGACAGCTGGTCTTTGTAGTCCTCGGCTGCCTGAATTGCTGCCTCTGATGCCTGCTTCTTATCCGAAAGGGCTTGTACCTCTTCCTGCTCCTGCTGCTGTTGAGACTCAAGCTGGGCTTGCTCGTCCTCAAGCTGACTCTTCAAAGTCTTTACCTCAGACACAACGCCCTGTTGGTACTCAGAGACCTTATCTGCATAGTGGATGAGCGAGACAAACTCATCGAAGCTCTTTGAGTTCATCAGCACAGAAAGTAAGTTGACGTCCCCGGTCTTATAAGAGCTTGCGACAACTTGTGACAGCTCGCTTTGCGCTTGATCAAGCTCAGATTGCTTTGAAGCGATCTCCGACTGTACGCTCGCGATGGAGTCTTGCGTATCCTGGAGGCTGGCCTGTGCATCTATAAGCTCATAGCCAGTCTGCTCTGCCTCGCTGTTCAAATCATCAATTTTCGCCTGTGCGTCATCAACCTCAGCCTGGAGCTCATCTGAGGTCAATGCAATGGCTGGCATGGGAAAGACTCCTGTGACAAACAAAGAAGCTGCCAAAGCAGCTGAAGCTAGCCTACTTACATGTCTCAAAACGTGGGCTGTCTTCATACATCACCCTTCACAATTTCGTTTAGACACATCCGGCATCTAATTTAACACTATATGTGCTTGCAGCCTATTTCTTTTAAACCAAATGGACAATCCTGAAAGCTTACTCACACATTGAGCCCCAATGGTCAGTCACTCTGCACCAGGGGCGGTGCGCGCCGCACCCTTGAGGCTTTTGACCTTCTCCAAAGCATCATAAAGCAGAGGCCTCAACGGGAGGTCACGATCTGGGGCAACAGAGGCGGCCTCCTTGGCAAACTTGCATTTGAATTCATTAAGCCCCTTTAAGCTCGGAGAGAAGTCAGATCCTATGGCCATGAGGTCCATATCCAAGCATCCTCGACGTCCCAACTCGCAAAGGGCATAGTACACGAGCGCATCCGCGACATGATTGCGAGCCTTGCCGCTGAGGGTAGCTGCATAGTAGCGCACGGCTCTCGTGCCAGAGATGGTATCCATTTCCCAGCAGACCACAGAGTGGTCCTCCTTGCTACGCGCGACATACAGACGACAGCTATCTGGTCCCAAGCAGCGCATCATCTCGGTATAGTTCGACTCCGGGGCTGGGGAGAAGCCGTCGCGCTCAGCAGTTTGTCTCATGACATAATAGTACTCATCAAAACACGCTGCAGCCTGCTCTGTCTCATCCGCAAAGGTGCAGTTGCACTCCCTTAGGGCTTTGCGAACATCACGGCGTCCCCGTGGCTTCATGCGCGCAAGTATTTGTTCGTCTCCGCCCCTCAAGTCAACGATCACCGTAGCGTCATACGGCACACTTGATAGCACTGGTCGACACAACGGAAGTTCATGAAGAACGCAAAGCCTTATGAAGGCCAGCCGCTTGTCCTTTTTCCTTGCATACGTCCTCAACGACTCAAGGGCAGCTTGCTCCTCAGAAGCACTGGGCTTTTGAGCCCAAACAGGGGCATGGTGAGCACGGAGAAAATGATAGCCATGCGTCTTATAGTCCATGAAGGCACAGACAGCCTCCACAGAGGACGCCTCAATCGCGCAATAGCCCCAGAATGTTCGGTCAGGAATCGTAGCTTCGTACTCCTGCCAAACCGGAAGCTGCTCGATGGGGGGGTTAGCATTCATTCGTATCAAAAGAGCTTGGTATTCTTGAGCAGAAAGATCCCTTACCTGCATGTATTTGCAACTCCGTTCGTCAGTGCGCTACTAAGGACTGTTAGCACGTCAAAAGGCAGCTCCCCCTTGGGAGCCAGCCACCACATTATAAGTATTGTCTCGACATTGTCAGCACAGGCAGGCTCTTGCTACGAAGCCATGGGATCATCCTTCTGGGATCGCACTAAGAAGGGGCCCATCCATTAGTCCACATGACGCACAAGCCTGCCAAGCAAGCGCCGCATGAAGGCAGACTCAGGCACGCGCAGGGCAATCGCCAGCCCATACGTCGAGGCCACCGATGCGATGCCGGCTATCAGCACACAAGCGATCGTCTGCAGTATCGAGCCCCCAAGGCTGCCAAAGAGCCTCTCAAAGACCCATATCAGTGCGCCACCTGCTCCGGCACCGACGCAGCCTAACAAAAGCCCCCTCAAACAGGCCGCACCAATTGCCCTCAGGCCAATATGCTTCAAAATCCGCTTCAGCAAGGCAAACGAAACGCCGTCGACAACAAGGAAAAAGAGAACGCTTCCCAATGCGACTGCGGCAATTCCTTGCGTTCCTGTGAACACCATGGTATAGACGACCTGTATAACTGAGGCCACGACGTTGGCAGCTGTGAAGACCATCATATGACGCATCGAAGAAAACACCTTTTGGAAAAACGTCGATAAACCATACCATGGCAGGGCCAACGCCAAAAAGCGCAAGTAATATGCCGTCAGCTCTGCGCTCTGCTCATCAAAGCGGCCAAGGCGCAGCAGCTCCATCAAAGGGCGGGCGAACACAATCAGGTACAGCATGAACGGTATCAACGTGAATAGGATCTGACAGGCACCGTTCGTGAAGCCATGCACATAGCCTGCCATATCATGTTTGGCAAACATGTCAGATAGCTCAGTAAACATTGCGGTCGTGATTGGCACTGACAAGACAGCGTAGGGCAAGGTGTACCACAGGCGCGCATAGTACTGAATCGAACTGCCCTGGTCAGGTATTGCAACCAGGGCATAGCTGTTCATGACTGACACGGTGACAAATGAGCAAATTGTGACGACCAAGGTCGGCAAGCCTATGCGCAGGGTCTCCTTCAGCGCGGGATCGTGAAAGTTGATCTTCCAGCTGATCTTCACTCCATGCCGGCCTAGGCTCGGCAACTGCATCAATACCTGAACAAGCACGCCAAGTGGATTTCCTAGGGCAAGAAGAAGAAACGCCAGCGGGGCATCAGACTTCTCAAAGGCGGCAAAGAGAAGAAAGGACGTGATCGTAATAAAGTTATTGAAGATCGGCGCGGCAGTACTCCATAGGTAATCCCTTTCTGCATTCAGAATGCCCGAGGCGATCGATGAAAGAAAGTAAAACAGTATCTCGACCGCAAAAAAGCGCAACAAGATGACTGCATTGCTCATCTGCGTCTGGTCAGTGCCTGCGGATTGGATGAAGACGAGCTGCGCGGCGAACACTATGCAAAGCACAGTGAGCGCGCTCATGAGGACGCATACGATCGAGAGGAGGTTGGAGACGTACTCGTTTGCCCCTTTCTGCCCGCTCTTTTGCTTAACCGAAAGGTACACTGGCAAAAAGGCCGTCATGATCATGCCGCCGATGACAAGCTCATAAAGCTGGTTCGGCAGGTTGTTCGCCACGGTATAGCAGCTGGCCAGCAAGGTGGTGCCCAGCGCATAGGCCTGCGCCCATGTACGGAAGAAACCAGTAATGCGGCTGAGGATTACCAGCACGCTCATCATTGCGGCAGAGCGACCGACGGATACTTGCGTTTGCTGCTGATTGTCTTGTTCTTGTTCCATGTGGGCCTTTCCGTCTTGACGAATGGGCCATATTTTATGCCGACCACGCCATGTGAGGGCAAAAGGCACTAAGATGCTATGAATGAGCACAGGAAAGAGAAGGGATACCCATGGTAGCGAGTCGAGGTGCCGACATTGTCACGCATCACAAGAAGACCTATCTCACAAGTGATGGCAAGCTTGCGCTGGCAAAGGCTGCCACGGTGGCAGCCGGCATCATAGGCGTCACCGCTTTTCTTGTCGCGCCGCGCAGGCGCGATTGGCGCACCACCGCTCAGTGGAAGCAGATAGAAAAGCATCGCTATGCCCATCGCGGACTATTCGAGGAGCCGCCCTCGGCACAAGCCTATCCCAAAGGGACCGCTGGCGACCCTTGGAAAAATGACACTGACCTGCTAACCATGCCAGACAAAGTCGTGCAATTCGCTGACAAGATCAAAAAGCGCTCCGATGCCCCAGTGGCCACGCCGCTATGGGCAGAAGACGTCAAACACGCAACTCGTCCCATCGTCCCAGAAAACTCCTTGCCTGCCTTTCGTGCTGCAGCAGAGGCGGGCTACGGCGTTGAGCTGGACGTGAGACTCACCAAGGACAATGTCCTCGTCGTTGTGCACGATTCTGACCTCGAGCGCCTCTGCGGGCGCGCTGGCTTTGTCGAGCAGCTCACCCATGAGGAGCTATGCGAATATCATCTGCTTGGAACTGACGAGAGAATACCTACGCTTGAGCAGGTCCTGAGCCTGTTTGAGACGGCTCCCAAGACAGGCGCTCGCCGCCCACCGCTCATCATTGAGATCAAGTCAACGATGAGCAACTATGTCGATCTCACCCGTATGACCATGCTCGCCTTGGACCATGCTGACGTGTCCTACTGCATAGAGAGCTTCGACCCACGTGTGCTTTCGTGGCTACGACACAACAGACCGGACGTATTCCGCGGCCAACTCTCAGAAGATTATCTTGCTGACCGAGGTACCGAGAAATATGGCATACCTATGCGCTGGATTCTCTCATCGCTTTTTGCCAATGTCTTGAGTCGACCTGACTTCGTCGCCTACAAGTACTCTGATCGCCACAATCTTTTTGTATGGCTGTGCCGCCGGGTGCTGCGAGGGCATCTGATCACGTGGACTGTACGCTCAGATAATGACCTCGCAGAGTCAGAGCGAGAAGGCGCGCCAGCCATTTTCGAGTACATCCGCCCAGACACCCGCTCTAGGCTTAGCAAATAGGCCGAGCGAGCAAGCTTGACAGCTGAGGCTTCCAAATATCTGCCAGGCTGCCAAGGAGAAGCGCAAGCCGTCCTATTTCATACGTGCATTCAGCTCGCCGGCAAGCTCAGGCAGGCTTACGTTATAACGCTCCAACGTGACCAGCAGATGGTAGACAAGATCTCCTGCCTCATAGCGGATATGATCATGATCGTCGTCTTTGCACGCCATGATCACTTCGCTGGACTCCTCGGCAAGCTTTTTCAGAAGTTCGTCGGGATTGCCGTCAAGCAAGTGCTTGGTATAGCTTGCCGTGGGATCAGCCTCGCGACGACCGTGTATCGTCGAGGCGAGCTTCGTAAG
>DHPN01000028.1:1551-15479 GCA_002407925.1 Atopobiaceae bacterium UBA5363 | reverse complement strand
CCCTTATTCCAGAGCTCTTGGCGGCTGCGCGACCAAAACCATGTCGTTTTAGTCTTTAGCGTAAGCCGCAAGGACTCCTCGTTCATCCATGCGACCATCAATACTTCCCCTGTGCCAGCCTGTTGCACAACGCAGGGGATCAACCCTTGCTTGTCATATTTGAGACGTATGTCTTTCATCGAGGCCAATTGGACCTCTTCTCCAGCATATGTATGCGCCATGGGCGTCACTTTCTCTCGGCTCCATCTTAAGCTAGCTCTTAGCGCACCATTTGAGAAGCAACAAACTCAAATAAAAGCCCAGCTCAAAAAGAGCTGGGCTTTTGCAACTATACGCGTCAAGCTAAGCCTTCGCGATTGCCTGATCAAGATCAGCGATAATGTCATCGATGTCTTCGATGCCCACGGAAAGACGGACGAGGTCCTCGGAAAGGTGGGCCGCCTTGAGCTGCTCAGCCGAAAGCTGAGAATGCGTGGTCGAGGCAGGGTGGATGATGAGGGACTTGGCGTCTCCGACATTCGCGAGGTGCGTGAAGAGCTTCACGTTATTGACGACGTTAAGGCCAGCTTCGCGACCGCCCTTCACACCAAAGACCACTACGCCACCGAATCCATGGCGCAATATCTTCTTGGCGATCTCATGGCTTGGGTCATCCTCAAGACCAGAGTAACGTACCCAGCTGACCTTAGGGTTGTCCTTGAGCCACTTGGCAACTGCAAGAGCATTGTCGCTGTGGCGCTGGACACGTAGCGACAAGTCCTCGATGCCAAGGCCGATCTGCTGGGCCGCCAGTGGAGCTAAGGTTGGGCCAAAGTCACGCAGCTGCTGGGCAAGAACACGCGTAGCAAAAGGAGCAGCAGGAGCCGCATCGGCAAACACGAGTCCGTGATAGTCAGGATCGGGCTCAGTAAGCTGTGGGAACTTGCCAGGATAGGCTTTCCAGTTGAACTTACCGGTATCGACAACAGCACCGGCTATCGTAGTTCCGTGGCCACCAATCCACTTTGTAAGGGACTCAACCACAACTGCAGCCCCATCCTCAGCTGGACGATAAAGGTAAGGTGTCGCAAAAGTGTTATCCACAATCACAGGGACACCAACAGAGTTTGCTGCTTCAACAAGAGCAGGAACGTCTGCTACATCAACGAGAGGGTTGCCAATGGTCTCGACGTACCAGAACTTCGTGTGCTCATTGGTATTGGCCACAAAGGCGTCAATGTCGTTATTCTCGACGAAATGCGTCTTTATGCCAAAGTTGTCAAGCGTATGAAGCAAAATGTTCCACGTGCCGCCATACAAGGAGTCAGAAGAGACAATCTCATCACCTTGCTTCGCGATGTTCGTGAATGACAAGATCTCAGCCGCATGTCCTGAAGCCACGGCAACGGCGCCGGTGCCATGCTCAATTGCCGCAATGCGGGCAGCTACCGAGTCAGTTGTGGTATTGGTGAGTCGACCATAGACGTTGCCCGGCTTCTTCAAAGCGAACTTCGCAGCTCCGTCAGCCGCATCGTCAAACTGGAAGGCCGCTGACTGGTAGATGGGCAAAGAGGAGGCTCCTGTCACAGGATCGGGGGCGAGACCAGCATGGACCTGTAGCGTATTGAAGTGCTTCTCTACATCATTTTTAAAATCAGGATTGAGTTCAAAAGCCATGATATGCTCCTTCATTCAGGTAAAATAGACAGCGCACAATATAAAGAGGTAAAAAACTCCCCTTGCGCGGAACATTTACGCCCGGACTCGGAGCTAAGGAACCCTTGAGCGACCAATAAAGTCGAGGTTACCTTATGCCGAGATGAGCCCGGGCTTCTTCATGAACAAACCCAAACAGATCAGCCTGTTGTACAGGTGATGCTTCTTCATACCCGGTCCCTCCATTCCAAAATCTCGGTGTTGACGTGAATCCTAGCAAGGCGCTTCCATTAATGCAAGCAACTATTGCCCATTTTGGGCAAAAAGAAAGGACCTACATAAAGGGTCGACAACGACGAGCCACACCATCGTTTCATCATAAATAACTATAGTCAATTTCATCTCAGCAAATGCCTCTAACGTTTATGCTAGAAACATTTCGACTCTATCTATGCAGTCGCTTGAAAGGGGCATCATGCTCACCAAACGCGTCATACCCTGCTTGGACGTCAAAGACGGGCGCGTCGTAAAGGGCGTCAACTTTGTCGAGCTTAAAGATGCAGGCGATCCCGTTGAGCTCGCTACGATCTATGACCGTGAGGGTGCAGACGAGATCGTCTTTCTTGACATCACTGCAACCTCAGAAAAGCGCAAGACGACCATCAAGCTTGCCTCTCATGCCGCCTCGAAACTCAGCGTGCCCTATACCGTAGGCGGTGGGTTTCACAGCGTCAAAGACATGAGGGATATGGTCGCTGCAGGTGCAGACAAGGTTTCAGTCAATTCTGCTGCTGTCAAAGACCCCTCTCTGATCACTGCCGCAGCCGATGCTTTTGGAAGCCAAGCGGTCATCTGCGCGATCGACGCACGGCAGATAGGCAAGCAGGACAAGTGGGAGGTCTATACCGCCGGCGGACGCACGCCCACCGGCATTGATGCTGTCGGCTGGGCAGAGGAGGCCGCACGGCGCGGCGCAGGAGAGATTCTCCTCACGAGCATGGATCGCGACGGCACGCAGGACGGCTTCGACATCGCCCTCACACGCGCGGTCTCACGGGCTGTCGACATACCGGTTATCGCGTCCGGAGGCGTCGGAAAGCTCGAGCATTTCGCGGAGGGCATTATTGAGGGCGAGGCAGACGCCGTGCTTGCTGCAAGCGTCTTCCACTATGGCACATTCTCAATACGGCAGGTCAAGGAATATATGGCAAGCCAAGGAATTCCCGTCCGACTTGACTTCTAGCGGGCGCTGCCGACCGCGAAGAGAGCATCCTGAAGCGTAAAGGCATGCTCATACAGCGCCCGTCCGACGATGACCCCCTCGATCACATGTGGCCCAAGTGTGGCTAGCGCGCGTATGTCTTGTAGGGTGGCAATGCCCCCTGAGGCTATGACAGGAAAGCCTGCCACCGCGGCTATATGCTTGTATGTAGCAGGATCTATTCCCGTTTGCATCCCGTCGCGCGCGATGTCGGTATAGACAAGGTGCTGAAATCCTAGGCCGACAAGCCGGGCCACGAGCTCATCAACCGTCAACGAGGCGTTGTCACGCCACCCTGAAATGCGCACTTCTCCCTTGTCCCCTGCGACGTCAGCAACCAAGACACTGCCATAGCTTGCCACGGCCTCAGCTGCCAGATCAGGGTTGCGCACAAGCATCGTTCCCATCGCGATGCGTGCCGCTCCGAGATCGACCATGCGTTTCACATCGTCCAGCGAGTGAATGCCGCCTCCCAGATCGACTGAGACTCCCTCGATTGCACAAATTCGCTTGATAGCTGCAAAGTTCTTCGCACAAGCATCCTCGTCTTCGCCAAACGCCGCTGAAAGGTTGACTACATGTATCCATCTGGCACCCGCCTGCCGAAAGCCCTCCGCTACGTCAACAGGGTCAGTCGAATAGATGTCCATGCGAGACCGGTCCCCACGCTGGAGACGAACCACCTGTCCTGCCACTAAGTCAATCGCAGGAAGAAGCGTCATCGGAGCATCCTATCCACGCACAATGTGTAAGAAGTTGGACATCACCGTGAGCCCCGTCGCAGAGGACTTCTCCGGATGAAACTGCACGCCAAATACGTTATCTGACCAAACGGAGGACGGAAAGCTCCGCGTATAGTGCGTATAGCTGCACACGACCTGGGAGTCAACGTCATCGGCAAGTGCATAGGAGTGCGTGAAGTATACGTTTGCACCCTCCGCAACATCAACGAACAAAGGACACATACGACCTTGCTCGGTAAAATGGACCTGATCCCAGCCGACATGAGGCACCTTCAGCCGTTTGCTCTCCAGCTTGGTGACTGATCCCTTTAATACACCGAGGCCAGGTATCCAGCCATCTCCCCATGTGCGTGAGCCAGAGTGCTCATGCCCCCTCTCGAACAGGATCTGCATGCCAAGGCAGATGCCCAGAAAGGGGATGCCAGATTGGATCGCCCTCACGATAGCGTCAGCTTCTCCTGACGTACGCATATAGGTGGTTGCATCCTCGAAGCTCCCCACTCCCGGACAGATGATCCCTGCCGCAGAGGCGATGGTTCCAGGGTCATCGCTAATCTCGACGCCGCCACCGATGCCAGACAGCGATCTGGCAACGGAGAGCAGGTTGCCTTTGTGGTAGTCAACTATAACGATCTCCGGTGAAGCCATCACAGTACCCCTTTGGTCGAAGGAATGCCACTGCATCGTGGGTCTGACTCTACAGCACTACGGAGTGCCCGCGCACAAGATTTAAACGAAGCTTCAAGAATATGATGGGCGTTGACCCCAGAGATCTCACGCAGGTGAAGGGTCATCCCGGCATCACGCGCAAATCCTGCAAAAAACTCATGCGCAAGTTCACAGTCAAACGTACCGACCTTATCAGGGCCAATTGGCACGTCCCAGTAGAGCTGACCACGGCCGGAGATGTCTACGGCGCTTTGTATCAACGCCTCGTCAAGAGGCACGCAGGCGTCCCCAAAGCGCCGTATGCCTGCCTTATCCCCAAGAGCCTGCCCGAGCGCGCGCCCCAAGGTTATCCCCACATCCTCTACAGTGTGATGATCGTCTATCCAGGTATCACCCTTTGCCTTAAGCGTGAGGTCAAACAAGGCATGGCGACCAAACGCGCTGAGCATATGATCAAAAAACCCTATGCCCGTCGAGATGTCACAAGTTCCCGTGCCATCAAGGTTGAGTTGGACTTCCACATCTGTCTCGTTGGTCTTCCGGACGACCTTTGCTGTCCTATTCATTGCAACTCTCCTCCAATAGGTGCGTAAGACTACGTAGTAGGCTATCGTTTTCTTGCGGCATGCCGACGGTAATGCGCAGGCAATCCTTCAAGCCTGCCGCAGACGAGAAGTCCCGTACGAGGATTGAGCACTCGTCTCGTAAGCGACAGCGCAGCTTATGGGCAGAAGGGACCCTCACAAGAAGAAAGTTTGCGTCACTGGGCCAGACCGTAACTCCCAACGATGCCATCCCACACAGCCCGGCATAAAGTCGCTTCCGCTCTTGCTTTATCTTCTCCAAAGTGTCTGAGAGGTTTGAGCGACGCCGCAGCACCGCCAGCGCGGCACTCTGATCCAGCACGCTCACAGAGTAGGGCTGACGCACTGCCGCGAGCGCTGAGACGACACCCGGATCAGCGAGGATATAGCCGAGGCGCACACCGGCCAAGGCATAGGCTTTTGAAAGCGTCCGCAAGATGACAAGGTTGTCATAGCGCCCGAGAAGATCGACGCAGCTTGCTCCGGAACGAGCGAACTCTACATACGCCTCGTCGACTACAACGAGACCCGACGTTTCTTTGCACAGGCGACTGACGAGCCCATGCGAGACGAGGTTCCCTGTTGGGTTGTTGGGAGAGGTCACGATAGTGATGGTCGCCGCGCGCGAGGCTTCAACGAGGCTGTCCTCATCAATTTTAAACGTTGTGGGATCACGCGGCACTTCCTGCACAGGGCACTCTAAAAGGCCTGCATAGAGGTCATAGACCGAAAAGTCAGGAGGGCAGTGTAGGACAACATGGCCCTGGCCCCCAAAGGCGACAAAGAGATTAAAAAGCAGCTCATCTCCCCCATTGCCGCATATGAGCTGCTTTGGGGCAATGTTATAGACCAGGGAGAGCTCTTTGCGCAAAGCCGGCGCAAGGGGGGACGGGTAGCGATTGGTCGGCGTCGCCTTCAAGGCATCGGCCACTGCGGACTGCAGCTCTGGGGGTAGGCCAAAGGAGTTTTCATTCGCCGAGAGGTTTATGTCCACTGGCGAAAACGCAGGATCGTAGGGCTCAAGCGCCGCTGCGCTCGGCCTCATCCATTGCTTGATCTTCTTTGGAACACCAGCGCTCATGACAGCCTTTCGGGTTTCATCGAGGCTTTCGGCGAGTCGAGCACCGTGGGCCATGCCGTATGATTGGCATTCTCGCAAGCTGCTTCCTCATTCTCGAAACAGTCCTTCTGGGCATGGGCAAGAGGAATGCGCAGCCCTGCGGACAGGGCATGGGCCCACAGACCTTCGGCTTGCGCGAGGACTTGGACCGACGGGGCATCGTTTAGCACGCCCTCGCGGCTGTAGGCTATAACCGAGGAGCGCTTCTGGAAGTCATAGACACCAAGGGGGTTGGAAAATGCGGCTGTGCCACCTGTAGGCAGCGTGTGGTTCGGGCCAGCCACATAATCTCCCAGTGGCTCTGAGCTCCAAGGACCCACGAAGATTGCACCTGCGTTATGAATGCGCGCGAGCATGGACCACGCCTCTGCGCAGTGCAGCTCCAGGTGCTCAGGTGCAATTGTATCGACAGCAGCAATTGCAGCCTCAGGCGCCACCGTACACACGACGAGGCCATGATCAAGCGATTCACGCGTGATCTTCTCGCGCGGGGACTGTACGAGCAGATGCTCCATTGCGGCAAAGACGCGAGATGGCAACGACGAGTCCCATGTCACCAGGTAGCAGGTGGCCATTGGGTCATGCTCTGCTTGCGCCATCAAGTCCGCGGCGACGACAACAGGGTCGGCTGTCTCATCGGCCAGCACGCAAACCTCCGATGGCCCAGCAACCATATCGATGCCCACGTCGCCCGATACGTAGCGCTTTGCAGCGGCGACATAGGCATTGCCTGGGCCCACGACTTTCGCGACGCGAGGAATCGTCTCGGTGCCATAGGCGGCCGCCGCAATAGCCTGTGCGCCTCCCACCGCATAGACCTCGTCGACCCCTGCCACCGAGGCGGCGGCTAAGGTATAAGGCGAGATGCTGCCATCCCTTTGCGGAGGCGTGAGCATAATGACGCGCTGAACGCCGGCAACCTTGGCTGGTATTGCGTCCATCAACACGGTGGAGGGGTACTGCGCGCGCCCGCCTGGGACGTAAAGGGCGACGCTCGCCACCGGGGTGACCTTCACGCCGACGGTCGTGCCGTCGTCGCGCGAAGTGAACCATGATTGCTCTTTTTGCCGCTCGTGGAAGTCACGGATGTGTGCGTATGCTCGCTCAAGCGCCTTGAGAAAGGCAGGATCGACTTCCTTTCCTGCCGAAGAAACTACTGCGTCAGGAACACGAAAGCTCCCAGGGCAAATTCCATCGAAACGCTGGCAGTATGTGCGCACTGCTGCGTCTCCGTGCATCCGAACGTCATCCACAATGGACTGTGCCGCATCCATCACCTTGCGAGGCAGCGCGCCTGAGCGCTCAAGGTCAGATGGCTCCAGCCGCTCCGCCCCTGTCAATGTTATCGTTCTCATCTCTGGTCCTCTTCTCCTTGCTGCTGCACGGCTAGGCTTAGCTTTTTTGCCAAGGCTCTCACGCGTGGGTCACAGCGCCATGCTGCCGGTCCTGCAAAGAAGCGTGCCGAGCACTGAAGTACGTCATCGTCAACGACAACAAGATCGTTCTCGCGCAGCGTCGTGCCTGTTTGCGTAATGTCAACGATGCGGTCGGTCATGCCAACTATGGGCCCAAGCTCAATGTTGCCGTGAAGGCTCACGATGTCGACCTGCTTGCCTATGCGATCGAAATAGGCTTGCGTGATGCGAGGATACTTCGTCGCGACGCGCATCGTCCCACGCCAAGAATAGGCGCTTTCGGCCTTTCCCCTGGCGCTCCTCGGCTCAGCAACCACGAAATGGCAGCGTCCGTAATCCAAGTCAACGAGCTCAAGCAACTCAGCGTTGGCCTCGATTAGAGAATCGTTGCCGCAGATGCCGCAATCCGCCCCACCATAGGCAACAAAGCTCGGCGCATCGCTCGCGCGCACGATGATGTACTCAACCTCGCCCGAGCGAATCACGAGCTTGCGGTCATGATCTCGCAGGCCCGCAGTGGAAAGTCCTGCTTTTTGCAGCAGATCCACTGTCGGCTCGAAAAGAGCTCCCTTTGGAATTGCGATGCGCAGCGGGCGCTCGCTCGCCCGGCCCTTGTCGGCCACGACCCCCGAAACGCCCGGCTTGCCCAATGCCTCCTGCAAACGTTCAAGCGATAAGGCAAAGCCACAGGCAGAGACATTAGGCATGCCAAGCTTCTCAAGTACTGCGTCATAGCGTCCGCCTGAGGCAAGGGGAGCTGAGACTCCGTCGGCATAGGCCTTAAAGATGGCTCCTGTGTAATAGTCAAACGAATTTATGATCGAAAAGTCGAAGACGAGGCGCCCATCCTCTACGAGCTCCCTGTGGCCAGCCGTGAGATCATGCAGCTCCTTTGTGCCACGTACCTCCGCTGGCACTCCTGCGGCGGCAAGAAGGCCATCGATAGTCGATACGACCTCCATGCCACCCGAAAGACGCGGAAGCTCACATAGCGCCCGTGCTGTCGCAGGCGTGATCTGCTCTTTTCCCAGCGCCTGTGAGACACAGGCGTCCAGGGACACGAAGTCGGACGCATGTATATATGCGCGAACGCGCCGCGCGAGCACACAGTCGGACACACAGGTGGACAGCAGGGCGTTGAGTGGGACGACGGAGCCGCACGCGATGCGCCAGTCAGAGATGCCAAGCGCATCCAGCACCTCACCGAGCAGCCCTGCGGTCTCCTGCTCAGAGGCAGAGCTGCTTTCGCCGATGAGCTCAACTCCTATTTGGGTGAACTGGCGGGGCTGTCCTCGCAGCTGTGACTCCTCACGCACAACCGGCGCCTCATAGCGCAGGCGCAAAGGCAGGCTAGCGTGGGACATACGGGTGCTCACAAGCCGGGCAATCGGCAAAGTGAGATCCGGCCGCATCACCAACAATGCGCCATCATTGTCAAAAAGCTGGAAGGGGCTGTCGTCAATCTGGCTGCCTTGCTCCAACACGTTCCGATATTCCAGCAGCGGCGTCTCTACGGGCATATATCCCCGTTGGCTAAAACAAGCTCGTGCCTTTGCTGCAATGCGCTCCCTATCGAGCGCCTCATTAGGGAGGATATCCCTAAACCCCCAAGGAGTGCCTGTTGGCATGCGTCTCCCCTCTCATGCATCAGCCGCTGCCGCGGCGATCGGACGCTCAGTACTTTAGCACACTAAAGTGTCCGGCGCTCCCATCATGAACCTCTGTAATAAAGCAGAAACCCGACAAAGCCCCTACACGCTGCCAAGGCAAGCTTGATCTCACCGGATCAATCCTTTAAAAGGAACATCAAATGCGAATGATGTCAGCATATGCAGCAGAGCAGAATCTACGCAGGTCTTCAGGACTCAGGATGAGCGACAGGCCACGACGGCCCCCCGAGATCGCCATGCGATCAAAAAGCTGTGCCGTTTCATCTACCAGCGTCGGAAAGGCCTTTTTCATGCCGATTGGCGAGCAACCGCCGCGTACATAGCCCGTGACAAGCTCGAGGTCCCGCAGAGGCATCAAGGCAAGCGACTTCTCTCCGGCAGCCTGGGCTGCCTTCTTCAAGTCAAGCTCTTGGGCGACGGGAATGCAGCAGACCACATAGTCCTCTTGCGGCGAAACGCAAACGAGCGTCTTGAAGGTCGCATCGAGATCCATTCCGGCGAGGGTTGCCATTCTCTCACCAAGGCCACGGGACACGTCTTCCTCGCTCCCAAGGTCAACTGCGTCATAGCTGATGCCCGCACGATCAAGCTCGCGCATAGCGTTGGATTTTTGAACCCTCTCCTTGCGTGCCATGCTTCTGATCCTTCTCTTTCAGACTCTGACCCAACTCATCCTCACGAGACGACCTCCGGACGCTCAACTCCGTTTCTCGGCCGCAAGGCGAGCTCGATCTCTTTTTAGGATCGGCGCGAGATATTGGCCGGTATAGCTTCCCTTTACATTCGCAATATGCTCCGGCGTCCCATAGGCGACAACACGGCCGCCCGCCTGCCCGCCTTCCGGACCGAGGTCAATGATGCGATCGGCCATTTTGATCACATCAAGGTTGTGCTCTATTACCAACACGGTGTTCCCCGCGTCGACCAAGCGCTCCAACACATCAATGAGCTGTCTGACATCTTCGAAATGCAGGCCTGTCGTCGGTTCGTCAAGGATATAGAACGTCTTGCCCGTCTGCTGGCGATGGAGTTCCTTAGCCAGCTTGACACGCTGGGCTTCCCCACCTGACAGCGTCGTGGCCGGCTGCCCGAGGTGGATGTAGCCAAGTCCCACGTCATACAGTGTCTTGAGCTTATTTTTGATCCGTGGGATAGCTGAGAAAAAAGACAAGGCCTCCGTCACGGTCATGTCAAGTACGTCTGCTATTGATTTTCCATGGTAGAGGATCTGCAGCGTCTCACGGTTATATCGCCTGCCATGGCAGACCTCGCAGGGCATGTAGATGTCAGGGAGGAAGTTCATCTCTATTTTGATCTGACCGTCCCCCTTGCATGCCTCGCAGCGTCCTCCTGGCACATTGAAGGAGAAACGACCTGGGCTATAGCCACGTGCGCGGCTTTCTGGCACGCTTGCAAAAAGGGCGCGCAGATCATCCCACAGCCCGATATAGGTCGCGGGGTTTGAGCGAGGCGTTCTGCCAATCGGTGACTGGTCGATATCGATGACCTTATCAATGTTTTCGATGCCCGTGAGCGTCTTGTATGGGCCGACGGGACGCTTGGAGCGATGAATCGCATTTGTGAGGGCGGGAGCGAGCGTGTCCGTGACAAGGGAGGACTTGCCAGAGCCAGAGACGCCCGTCACAACCGTCAGGGTGCCGAACTCGATGCGTGCCGACACGTTTTTCAGGTTGTTCGCGCAAGCGCCCGTGATCTTTAGCGCCCCACGGCCGGGATGGCGCCGATGCTCCGGCAAACGTATTTGCTTTCTTCCTGTCAAGTAGGCGCCTGTCAGCGAGTCTGGATTCGCCATGATCTCAGCGGGCGTGCCCGCCGCGACAACCGAGCCGCCCAGCTCGCCGGCACCAGGGCCCATATCGATTACGTAGTCGGCTGAGCGGATGGTGTCCTCATCATGCTCCACGACTATCACGGTATTGCCCTGGTCACGAAGGTTTTTGAGCGTCGCGATCAGGCGATCATTGTCTCGCTGGTGCAAGCCAATCGAAGGCTCGTCGAGTATGTAGAGCACGCCCATGAGGCCTGCGCCGATCTGGGTCGCCAGCCGTATGCGCTGCGCCTCTCCCCCTGAAAGCGTCGCGGCTGCTCGGGAAAGCGTGAGATAGTCGAGACCAACATTCACCATGAACCGGAGGCGTGCGACGATCTCCTTCACAATTGGGGCACCAATGATCTGCTGGCGCTCGCTCAGGCGCATGCCTGAGAAGTAGCCTAGGCACTGGCGGCAGGACATCTGGCACACCTCACAGATGTTTTTCTCGGCTACTCCATCGCCTCCGACCGTCACCGCGAGATACTCAGGCTTTAGGCGCGCGCCATGGCAAGTGGGGCAGGGGACCTCACGAATGTAGCGATCCAAGTGGGTGCGCATCGTCTCAGACGTCGTCTCTTGGTATTTGTCAAAGAGGATTTTGCGCACGCCGGAAAACTCCGTGGGCCAATGCGTGTCGCGACCGTCACGCGTGTGATAGTTCACCTGTATCTTGGCAGAGCCGGTGCCCTCCAGCAAAGCTTTTTGCACATTACCTGGGAGCTTGTTCCATGGCGTGTCCGGCGAGGCGCCAAAATGCTCGCAAACCGCAGCAAGCACCTGCGGATAATAGTTGGAATGCCCAAAGAGACTTCCGAAGACGCCTCCTGCAACAGACAAATGAGGGTCTTCGATCAGGGCTTCTGCATCCACCACACGACGCATGCCGAGCCCATCGCAATCTGGACATGCACCGTAAGGGGCATTAAAGGAGAAGTCGCGTGGCTGAAGGTCTCCAATCGAGTGCCCGTGAATCGGGCAGGCTAGGTCAAGCGAGTACTCAAGCAGGCGCCCAGGGATCGCTTCCGGATCGTTGCGGTCGGGCAAGAGATAGATACTCACCTTGTCATCAGCGAGGCGACAGGCCTGCTCCACAGCCTCCGCGAGGCGCCCCATGGCGCTCCGCTTGATCACGACCCTGTCAACGACAACCTCTATCGTGTGCTTGAACTGCTTCTCGAGCACAATGGGGCTCCCCCCTAGCTCACGCACCTCGCCGTCGATGCGCACGCGTGAGAAGCCCTCCTTCGCGAGGTCTGCGAAGAGCTTGGCGTACTCTCCTTTGCGGCCAAGGACGACCGGAGCCAATATGTAGGCACGTCTTCCGTCGCCGGCAGCAAGCACTTTGTCAACTACCTGATCAGTCGTCTGCTTCTCTATGACACGTCCGCACTCTGGGCAGTGTGGCGTACCTATGCGAGCGAACAAAAGCCTCAAGTAGTCATATATCTCTGTCACTGTGCCGACGGTAGAGCGAGGATTGCGCGAGGTCGTCTTTTGGTCAATGGAGACAGCAGGTGAAAGACCGTCGATGGAGTCGAGGTCAGGCTTGTTCATTTGTCCTAGGAACTGACGGGCGTAGCTTGAGAGACTTTCGACGTAGCGGCGCTGCCCTTCGGCATAGATGGTGTCAAACGCCAAGCTCGACTTTCCTGAGCCGGACAAGCCGGTAATGACAACGAGCTTGTCACGAGGGATGGTAACATCAATATCTCGTAGATTGTGTTCGCGAGCGCCTCGTATAACGATAGAATCCGATGCCATTACTCGTATGCTCCACCCTTCTTCGTCTCCATGATCCTGTCAGCTTCCTGTACTGCCAAGCCCTATCTTACAGCCCGCAGTACCATTCGTCAGAGGAGTCAAGGACGGGAAGGCGCACCTGCGATTTAGTCTGGCCGGCTCGAGTGTCAAGACCAGATGACGAAGGCCTCTTTGCTGCTGCCGGTCGAGGAGGAGGAACTACGCCAAAGGCGCGATCGACCTCGTCTAGGCGGCGCTTGAGATCTGGGGAGAGCTGCAAAAGGCGACCCCAATTGGAGTCGTCGGCTGGGCAGGCCATGCGATCGCCGATGACATGAGCAGCAATGCCGACGACCGTAGAGCCAGACGGAACGGACTTCACGACCACCGCGCCAGCCCCGATGTTGACGTTGTCTCCGACGATGATGTTTCCAAGCACTACCGCTCCCGCACCGACCAGCACGTCATTTCCCAACGTGGGATGACGCTTGCCCTCCCTTGAGAAGTTCTTTCCTGTCATACCAAGGGTCACCCCTTGATAGATTAAGCAGTCGTTGCCAATGACAGCAGTCTCGCCTATGACGACCCCGACACCATGGTCGACAACGAAGCGGCGACCTATTTGAGCTGCAGGATGTATGTCAGAGGCATAACGCCTGCGGGTGCGCCGGGCAGAGACGCGCGCCCAATATGTGTGGGCGTGCTGCCAGAGCCAATGCTGCCAACGATATGACCAGACAACGCGCAAGCCAGCTGAGAAAAGCAGCACCCGCCTCAACGAGGTGGCAGAGGGATCGCGCGCAAAGACCGCGCGCAAGTCCTCCATCATCAACTCGCGCAAAGACAGCTCATCTACGCTGCGCCTGTCAGCTTTTGTCGCTGAGGCATCTGACGGCGTTGTGTGGAAAAGGGATCTCATGACCAACCTACATGCCCATAGAAAGATAGCGTTCTCCTGTATCAGGAAGAATGGCCACAATCGTCTTTTTTGTATATGACGGACGCTTGGCAAGCTCAAGTGCAGCAGCGACGGCTGCTCCCGAGGAGATTCCCACGAGCAAGCCAAATTGTGCCGAGAGCCTCTTTTTAATCTCAATCGCCTGAGCGGAGCTCACCGGCAAAATCTCGTCAACGACAGACCGATCGAAGTTGTCTGGGACAAAATTGGCGCCGATGCCTTGGATCTTATGAGGACCTGCCGGTTTGCCAGCAAGCACCTGAGACTCGGCAGGCTCCACAGCGATGCTTCTAACAGCG
>DHPN01000028.1:0-1335 GCA_002407925.1 Atopobiaceae bacterium UBA5363 | reverse complement strand
TCCGCCCATATCTCCGGGCCCGTAGTCTCATAGTGAGATTGCGGATTTGCAGGATTTGAGAATTGTCCCGCGATAATCGAGCCAGGGGTAGATGCGTGAAGTTCTTCCGCCTTCTTCACGGCCCCAGCCATGCCTGTCGCACCAGATGTAAGGATGATCTCAGCTCCATAGCTTGCAGCGAGCTCCCGACGCTCAACGCTCATTGTCTCAGGCATTGTAAGAATAAGGTGATACCCACGAGCTGCAGAGAGCATGGCCAAGCCAACGCCGGTGTTGCCGCTTGTAGGCTCAATCACCGTGCCGCCTGCCGAAAGCGAGCCGTCTTGCTCTGCCGCGTCCAACATGGCCTGAGCGACGCGGTCCTTAATTGAGCCCCCTGGATTTTCGGCCTCGTACTTTCCTAAGATGCGAGCAGTGCCGCCCGCAAGCAGAGAAAGATCAACCAACGGCGTAGAGCCTATCAACGCATCGACATGCTGAGCGATATGCATAGCTTCTCCTCTTGACGACGCAGCACAAAATTCCCCTCGCTATTTGCGCCTGTCCTTTTGACCAGAGACTATACCCGTAATTCCTACTTACTAAGTATGAATTTTTTAGAGCAATTTGCCAAGTCTGTCACAAAAATTATCAATTCGCCCAGCCACCTCTGCCTCATTCCCACTTTCCTCCTCTGTCAGGTTGAGACTCTCAAGCGGCGCGTCAGCTGTGGGAAGAGTACCTCGCTCGTAAAGCTTGCGCCTCATATCCACAAGGCAGCCATCCCTGCCGCTTTTACTCAGGCTGATAAGGCCAATTTTTTTATGGGTTAAAACATGCTCATGCAAAAAGCGGTTCATGGCAGGGGAGGCCTTGCCTGCCCACATGGGTGACGCGAGTATCACCACATCAAAGTCACGCTCGTCAAACTCATAGGGGGCAAGCTTTGCTTGCCTGTCAAAGAGCGCATCGCTACCCCCTTTGAGAAACTTGGCCGCCCCTGTTTTTGGATAGGGAGGGTTACATTCAAGGCGCACGAGCTTTGCAGAGAGCTTTTTTGCCACCTTTGTCGCGACGCCTTTTGTATGACCGTCCATCGAGTAATACACGACCACATAGTTCATAGCTTCTCCGTCCGACTGCCCCTGTCTTTCTCACTGTACCCAACAGCCGTCGAAAATCTTGCAGGGAAGGCCCGGCCCAGCTCTTAAGCAAAAGATCGTCTTTCCACCGAAAGCCGAACTTTTCGCACGCTTGCCCATAGGTATATCTGACGATATTTAGACTGGCCAGACGCACGTGTCACAAAAGGGAAGAGGCAAATGAAAGTCATCGTCGCAGGAGGCTTCATTGGCC
>DHPN01000035.1:9449-10101 GCA_002407925.1 Atopobiaceae bacterium UBA5363 | reverse complement strand
AGGTTCCGGGCAACTGGAAAGCCAACGCCTGCGATCTCTCAAGGATCCTTGCGCGCGCGACAAACGTCTACGGCAAGGACGTGCCTGGGGCGGCGTCTCCGCACTTCCTGCCGAAGATGTCCTATAACTTCGCGCTTGACAAGACGCTCGACTCGACCTTGTTTATCCCCTACACGCAAGGTGCGCGCGCACATCTGTGCCCGATCGCCTTCCATGCCGACATTGCCAACGTCAACCGCTGCGTCGGCACGATGCTGGGGTCGGTCATCACAAAGGCCCATCCTGACGGCTTGCCTGAGGGCTCCGTTAGCATCGAATGCCGTGGGTCTGGCGGCCAGAGCTTCGGGGCGTTCTTGCCTGCTGGCATCACGATCAACATCTCAGGGGACGCGAACGACTACTTCGGCAAGGGGCTGTCTGGCGGCATTCTTTCGGTAGAGCCACCGGCGGAGGCAACGTTCAAGTTCGATGAAAACGTCTGCGTCGGCAACGTCGCCTTCTATGGGGCAACCTCAGGTCGCGGGTTTGTGAACGGCCTGGCAGGGCAGCGCTTCGGCGTGCGCAACTCCGGTGCCACGCTCGTGGTCGAGGGTGTGGGAAACCATGGCTGCGAGTACATGACCGGCGGCGTCGCGCTGATCTTGGGCGAGGT
>DHPN01000035.1:8379-9228 GCA_002407925.1 Atopobiaceae bacterium UBA5363 | reverse complement strand
ACATGGTAGAGCTGGCAAAGCCGAGCGAGGCCGAGTTCGCACAGATTCGCTCGCTGATAGAGGAGCACGTGAGGCGCACCAAGAGTCCGCGCGGAATCAAGCTGCTGTACCAGTTCGATGACGTCAAGCGGCTGTTCGTCAAGGTCATACCGATCGAGTATCGGCGCATCATCGAGCGCGCCGAAGCCTTTGAGGCTGCTGGCTCTGATCACGCCACGGCGGTCGAGCAGGCCTTCGAAGATATCAGGAAGGAGAGTTAGTCATGGGCAAACCGGGAGCTTATCTTGAGATAGATCGGCATAGTCACGATGAGCGCAACGTGCGTGAGACGCTGCATGACTATGATGAGTTTGCGTTGCCCCTCAGTCTTGAAGAGCAACGCGAGCAGGCGAGTCGCTGCATGATGTGCGGCGTTGCCTTCTGTCAGACCGGCGTCTCCTTTGGGCGTGCCCGGGTGTCGGGCTGCCCCCTTCACAACTTGATCCCCGAGTGGAACGACCTCGTATGGCGGGGGCTGTGGCATGACGCTGCGGCCCGCATGGCGCTCACGAACCCCTTCCCTGAGTTCACCGGCCGAGTATGCCCGGCGTTGTGCGAGTATGCGTGCAACCTTGGTTTGCATGATGAGCCGACGACGATCAAAGATGACGAGCGGGCGATCTCAGATGTCGCATGGGAGTCATCTGACCCAGTGGTCGCCCCCTTGCAGCCGCCGGCTGCCGGTGCTCCGCGCGTTGCCGTTGTCGGCTCTGGCCCATCGGGTCTCGCTTGCGCATGGGAGCTTGCGCGTCGGGGGGCGGCGGTGACGATCTTTGAGAAGAGCGATCGCGCTGGCGGCCTGCTCGTCTA
>DHPN01000035.1:6865-8140 GCA_002407925.1 Atopobiaceae bacterium UBA5363 | reverse complement strand
GAAAACCCTCGAAGGGTTTGACGCTGTCGTGGTCGCCGCAGGGGCAGGTGAGCCCCGCGCGCTCAAAGTGCCAGGCGCTGATCTTTCTGGCGTCCACTTCGCCGTCGACTTCCTCACCTCCGCGACCATGGCGGTGCTGGGCGGGAAGGACCCTGAAATTTCGGCCGCCGGCTTGGACGTCGTTGTTATCGGTGGTGGCGACACGGGCACGGACTGCGTTGCCACTTCCCTGCGCCAAGGGGCAAAAAGCGTGCGACAGTTCGAGTTCCTCCCCGAGCCAGGCGAGACTCGTGAGGCCGTGGGCAATCCTTGGCCAGAGTATCCTTCCGTGAAGAAGACTGATTACGGGCAGCAGGAGGCAGAGGCCCTGCAGGGGTCCGATCCCCGTAGCTGGGCTGTCGACACCCTTGAGGTCCGCAGTGATGATGGTGCTGTGAGCGGCTTGCATGTGGTCTCTCTTGACTGGTCCGATGGATCGCCGAAGCGCATCGAAGGCTCTGACCGCGAGATTCCTGCCCAGCTCGTCCTGCTCGCAATGGGCTTCACCGGCCCGCGGGCGGATGTGTACACATCATTGGGCGCCAAGGTTGTCGAGTTCCGCGGGGGCGTGCGGCCTCAGCTTGCAGACGGCACCGAGTATCGGGTTGTCGCCTCGACCAAGAAGGGCGTTGCGGCGCAGGTTCCAACGTTTGCGACAGGCGACGCGCGCAACGGCTCGACGCTGGTTGTGACCGCCATGGCAGACGGGCTCGCCTGCGCTGCTGAAGTTGCCTCTGAACTTCATCTTTAGTGGCCCTTGGAGTCTTCGCTGCTGCCTTCGGGCGACGTTGAGCTTGAGGGCAAGCTCAACGCTTTTTCCCATACGGATAGCATTGCAGGTCAAAGGGGCATTGGAAAGAGGCTGGATCTCGGCTAGCCCTCAGGGACGCCGTTGTAGTTGAGGTGGCCGGAGAGCGCTATGAATGTTTGGCGGTCGTCAGTGGTAAGCGCCTTTGCTAAGCGCTGCCAGAGGTCAAGCGCCCGATGGTAGAGCTCGGGGAAGCTCTCGTTGCGCCTGCGGCCGTCGGCCGAATCTTTCCATGCATGATTTGCAAGGTTGGCGGACGGGCAGTCGGCGGCGCAGCTTATGTGGTGAGCCATGGCCCTGAGATGGGAGTGCGGCCTCACAAGGCTTTCAAGCTGGGCGGCGATGCGCATCTTTGGGTTTTCCGCTGGGTCCACAAGACGGTATGCGCGCTCATAGTCGGCCGTGCAGCCAGCATATTCCCTGACGCC
>DHPN01000035.1:0-6688 GCA_002407925.1 Atopobiaceae bacterium UBA5363 | reverse complement strand
CGCGCAGTGCGGGCGAGGAAGGAGGCTGTCGGGACGTCGGCGACGCTGAGCCCGCGGAGCTGGGCAAGCATCCAGACGTCGATGTCGCTTTCGATCACGGCGTGAACCTCGTCTGCGGCGTCAGACAGCCCGGTGCCAGCTGACGTCAGTTCGTGCTGCTCGGCATAGATGAGCGGATGAGCGCTGCTGTCCAGAGAATAGTGGCCGACGAAGCCCAGCACGAAGGCGAGGCCAATGTGCTCGTCGCACTCAGGCAGATGGCTGACGGCTGCCCTCATTGCCCAGAAGTTCTCCACGACGTGGTGGCCGTGCATTGCAAAGGCGAGCCGATGGCAGTTTGAGGCGGTGCGAGGCAGCGCGCTGAAGCAGGAGAAGAAAGGGTCAGGCCCTTGATTTCCCAATAAGAATGCGAGGAGCTCCTCCTGTGTGCTAAGAATGCCTGAAGGCAAGCGCTTAGAGGCTTCCTCACCAAAGAGGTGGTGTGTGATAAGTGCTGGCATTGCTCATCCCTTTCTGGGTCACCGAATGTGCCCACAGATCTCTATGGTAGCTTACTGAGGCATTGAGTTGTCGCTTGGTTGGGTATCCTGAAGGCAGTTTGAAGGACTTTTATTGAAGGAGGGCTCTCATGCAAGACATAAAGCAGAGCAAAAGTTCAGTCATGCTTGCAGGTATTGTCTCCATCCTGATGGGCCTTTTGTTTTTTGGCAACCCAGGTGGGGCAACTGTTGCGCTTACGCGCCTGATAGGATGGATAGCCATCATTTCTGGTGCGCTTGCGGTTGCATCTGCGTTTCACAATCAAAATCCGATTGGCTCATCGGCAGACCTTTATATTGGTATCGTGGCTCTCGTGTTCGGCTTGTTTCTCGCGATGCAACCGGCTTTTTTTGTGGCATGGATCTTTGTTCTCATTGGCATCTTTGTGGCGATTGAGGGATTCCATATGCTTATGGTTTCTAATATGAGTCGCGCTGCTGGCATGTCTGGTGCAGTTGCCCAGATGATCCTTTCCGTTATCGTTATAATAGGTGGCATCATTATCATTGGCTCGCCTTTTACTATGGTCAGCATCGCTGGTGCTATCGCGGGCATTTTCTTGGTGATCAATGGCGTCTCAGAGATCGCACGCGGCATAAAGATGTAGTGTACGATTTCTGTCTAATCGAGCCTTCCCCATACGGTTCCTGAGTAGCCTGCGCCTGTTTGATAGTGGATACCATCTGAGAAGAGCTGGTGGTACTGTAATATTTGAAGATCAGAGGCAAGCTTAGCAGCTCCACTAGAGGAACTGCTGGTCTCTGAAATATCATGCCAGGTACCATTGGCGTCTTGATAACCAAGCGCGTTTATGGCAGGTACATCAGTCGTTTGCATCACGAGCTCGGCCTTCTGATAGTCTGTCAGGGGCATGCCGATGAGCTGTGCCAAGTCCGCAGCGAGATAATTGGTGCTGCTTATCTCTACGTTGCCTGTCGTAGCACCGGCCACGTCGTAGTTGGCGTAGATCATATAGCTCGTCGTATGAGCGCGCTCCTGGTGTACAAGGCCGTTGTCGTCAGGCGTGAGCCAGTCGTTGTAAAACGACGCAATCGATGGCTGGTGGTCGCCGAAGAAGACAAGGACCACAGGCTTATCAAGCGTCGAGAGCTCCTCGACGAAGCTCTCGAGGGCGCGATCCGACTCGTCGATGAGGGCGAGGTACTCATTGAGCTCACTGTTGTCATAGCCGTCGACGTCGTAGTCCTTCATCATCGAGGCGGGTAGAGCTCCCGTGTCATAGCCGCCGTGGTTTTGCATCGTAACATCAAGGATGAACTGGGAGTCATCGGTGGAGGTGAGCTCTTCGTAGATCTTGTCGTAGGTTGCTTCGTCGGTGACCATGTTGCGCAGTTTGGAGGCTCCTGTGAAGTCTGAGATGTCAAGAAAGGTGTCGAAGCCAAACGTCGGGTACACGACGTTGCGATACCAGTTGGTGGCGAGGTTCGGGTGCATCGCAAGCGTGTCATAGCCTTCCTGTTTGAGATCGGCAGCGAGATTTTCGACGCCGGTCATGTCGTAGACCATGTAGGGATAGACGCCTGAGCCCATGTAGGCCATAGAGCAGCCGGTCAGGAACTCCCACTCTGAGTTGCAGGTGCCGCCGCCGAACGGTGAGACATACAAGGTACCCTTCGAGAGTGCCCCGTCAAAGGAATTAAACCAGTTCGGCCCCGTGTAGCTGCCTGCCAGGTCGTCATAGATCGACAGGTCGGAAAATGACTCATTCATGACGAAGACAACCGTGGGCTTGATCTCGTTGTACTGGGTCTCTGCGGCCTTTCTCTCCTCGGTGGAGCCGAGGGTGGCGTCATAGGTCGCGGCATAGGAGCTCAGCAGGTCCTTTGCCTTTTCGTTGGAGTAGTCTTCGGGCTCTTTGGGGCTGAAGGACTGCACCTGTGTGAGAAAGGAGCTTACGAAGCCCTCGCGCCAATAGCTGTCGAGGGGGATCCAGGCGTTGTACCAGATGCCGAGGTCATTGGCAAAGCTCACGTACTTAAAGCCCACAACGGACCCTGCGATGA
Organism: Atopobiaceae bacterium UBA5363; assembly: GCA_002407925.1. Classification (GTDB taxonomy): domain Bacteria; phylum Actinomycetota; class Coriobacteriia; order Coriobacteriales; family Atopobiaceae; genus Olegusella. The sequence goes on along the minus strand of DHPN01000035.1, from coordinate 4,124 downwards.
TGGCCGCGCCGACAACGAGGTTCACGACGACGCAGCGCGCTCGGTGTCCTCCCTTGGTGACCAGAGGGGTGAGGGACAGCAGCAAAACAGTGGCGGCGAGTAAGGCCAGCGACAGCAGCACGCTGCCGTTGAGGATATAGGTGTAGCCGCCTCCCACCGCCGCGGCTGTGCCGAGTGCGAGCACGTCGCTTGCCATGATGGGTGCATCGCGGAAGGTCACGACAAAGTACTCAGCGATGCCTGCGATCTCAAAGGCAAGTGCAGCTATGGCTGCGCCGACTCCCGAGCGCTGGAACAAGAAGTGAAGCGCGAGCATCATGATGAAGATGATCACAACCTCAAGGCGCAGACCCTCCCAATAAAAATCGGTCATATACGGATTGGAGGGAAGCTCTATGGCGATGAAGGTGAGGTAGGCACCGACGAGCAAAAGCCCGAACTCGAGTATCTGAGGCAGTGGCCGGTGCAGCGAGCCGAGCTTGGCCCGGATGTGGGCGTTTCTCAAAGAGACGTATGCGCCGATCCCGAGAGCAACGGCGCAGCAAAGCTCCTGAGGAAAGATCGCGTTGATAAGCGAAAGCCGATCATAGATACCAAGGAAGATGAGCAGCGCAAAGAAGCAGAAACTCCAGATCCAATTTGATATCGGTGGCTTAGCGGGCACCACACGACGAGACCCCACTCCGCACGCAGCGCAGATATAGCAGGCGACGAGTCCAGCCGCCATGACAATGACGATGGAAAGCATACATCACATCTTCCGAGAAGAAAAAGTCAGCAGATAGGTTAAGAGTAGCGGAAAGACAGCTGCGAGGCTCCTTTTGAGACAAGATGCCCACATATTTATCGGTGAATGTTGATGTATTTATCGGATTTGAAGAAAAAACAAGGGACGACATTGAGTCGCCCCTTGTTTACATGCAGGCTGGAAGCTGCCCTTACACCCAGAAGAGCATCGCGTTGTAAGAAGGCACTGGCCAATAGTCTTCGCTACAGATTTCCTCCATGGCATCGACCTCGCTGCGCAGAGTAGCCATCGCCGGGACGACAGTGTCCCGATAGGCATCGTCTTGCGCACTTGGATCCTCGATTGCATGGGCTGCAGCGTTTTTCTTCTCGAGGGCATCGGTGGCTGCTGAGATCTTCTCCATGCCGTCGGTGATCGTCTGTACGGTCTTCTTCTCAGAGGTGGCAGTGATGCCGATCTCGGCTTTCGCGGCTACAGAGGCTGCGAGGTCAGAGCTGTAGGTTGTCAGCGCAGGCAGGTACATGCGGTGAGCCATCGCAACCATCGTGTTGGCCTCGATGTTGAGGAGCTTGGCATACTGCTCGGCTGCAGCGACGTAGCGGGCACGCACCTCGGCCTCGTTGAGTACGCCGTAGCGGGAGAAGAGGTCGATGTTGGTCTGCTTGATCAAACAAGGCAGCGCATCAGGCGTCGTCTTGAGGTTGGGCAGGCCGCGCTTGGCAGCCTCCTTCTCCCACTCGGGGGAATAGCCGTTGCCCTCGAAGATCACGCGCTTGTGGTCGCGGAAGTTCTTCTTGACCCACGCAAGCGCATGCTCGACGAACTTGTCAGCGGGCACATGCTCAAGGTCGTTTGCAAAGCGGTCGCACTGCTCGGCGACGGCGGTGTTCAAGACGACGTTGGGGTCAGAGAGGTTCTGCTGGCTGCCGCACATGCGGAACTCGAACTTGTTGCCGGTGAAGGCGAAGGGACTCGTCCGGTTGCGGTCTGTGTTGTCACGGAAGAAGTTCGGCAGGGCTGGAACGCCAAGATCCATCTCCGTCCTGTCAGGCGTGTGGATCGAGGTGTCGTGCGTCAGCGCGTCGACGACAGGGGAGAGCTCGTCGCCAAGGAACACCGACACGATCGCAGGCGGCGCCTCGTTGGCGCCCAAGCGGTGATCATTGCCTGCCGAGGCAACGCTTGCGCGCAGGAGGTCGGCGTGCTCATCGACCGCGGCGACCAAAAACGACAGAAAGACCAGGAACTGGAGGTTCTCCTCCGGCTCGTCCCCCGGCTCGAGGAGGTTTTGTCCGTCAGCCGAGATGGACCAGTTGTTATGCTTGCCCGAGCCATTGACGTACTCGAAGGGCTTCTCATGCTGCAGGCAAGCAAGGCCGTGATGGGTAGCGAGCAGCTTCAACTTCTCCATCGTAAGCAAGTTGTCGTCAATTGCGAGAGAGCCTTGCTCGAAAATCGGCGCGAGCTCATGCTGGGACGGCGCGACCTCGTTGTGCTTGGTCTTCGCTGGGACAGCCAGTTTCCACAGCTCATCGTCAACTTCCTTCATGAAGTTGTTGACGGTCGGCCGTATTGCGCCGAAGTAGTGCTCCTCAAGCTCTTGCCCCTTGGCGGGCATGCAGCCAAAAAGCGTGCGACCCGTCAGCACAAGGTCTGGCCTAGCGGCGTAGTCGTCCTCTTTGATCAGGAAGTACTCCTGCTCCGGGCCGATGGTGGTGATGACACGATGGGGCTCGTGGCCGAAGAGCGCCAAGACACGCTTGGCCTGCTTTTCCAGTGCCACCTCAGAGCGCAGCAGCGGTGTCTTCTTGTCGAGTGCCTCGCCAGTGTAGGAGATGAAGGCCGTTGGGATGCACAGGACCTCGTCTTTGATGAATGCCGGGCTCATCGGGTCCCATACGGTGTAGCCGCGCGCCTCGAACGTGGCACGCAGGCCACCCGAGGGAAACGACGAGGCGTCGGGCTCGCCTTGGACCAGCTCCTTGCCGGAGAAGGCCATCAGGACTGTCCCGTCTCCGCGAGGGTTGATAAACCCGTCGTGCTTCTCTGAGGTGATGCCCGTCAACGGCTGGAACCAGTGCGTGTAGTGCGTGGCCCCGTGCTCAAGTGCCCAATCCTTCATGGCATGAGCAACCTCGTTGGCGATGTCGAGGTCAAGGGGATCTCCATCCTTGATGACCTGCATGAGCTTCTTGTATGTAGGCTTGGGTAGTCGCTCCTGCATGTCGGCGTCGGTGAAGACTAAGCTGCCGTACTCCTTTGACACACGATCCGTGCTCATTCGCACCCTCCCTGATGACTTCCTCGGAAGACGTCGGCGCGTCTCCCCGCAGTTATCCTTCGCCATAGCATACGTGTATCTGCCACGCATCTACGCGAAGCCTATGAAAAAGATAGACGTCACATGTTTCGGGGAGGTGAAGACGAGGTATCGAGAAAAATGCAATTCCTTTGCGACTTGGCATGTGTAAAGGCGGCGCAGAAAGGAAAAGCGGCGACGATGCTGCGAAAGAGATTGGCCACTCACGTGGCTTCGGCAGCGGACTCACCCTAGAATGGGCGGGGACACCTTAAAGCAAGAGGAGAGAATAGCTATGGCAGAAACCTCAGCTGACCCTGCGCGCCGCACCATCGCCGTCATCGATGGCAATTCGCTGATGCATCGCGCCTTCCATGCGATCCCCCCGACGATGACCGCTCCCGACGGCACGCCGACCAATGCGATATTCGGCTTTGTCTCGATGTTCATCAAGATGATCGAGACCTTCCATCCCGACGGCGTGATCTGCGCCTTTGACAAGGGCAAGCCACGCGTGCGTATGGAGATGTTGCCGCAGTACAAGGCCCAGCGCCCGCCGATGGATCCGGCGCTGCATGCGCAGTTCCCCCGCGTGAAAGAGCTGCTGCATTCAATGGATGTGCCTGTGGTGGAGCTTGAGGGCTGGGAGGGAGATGACATCCTCGGAACCCTTGCAAGGTGCGGTGAGGATGCCGGCTACGAGATGTACCTCATAACCGGGGATCGCGACATGTACCAGCTCTCGACCGAGCACGTGAAGATTGTCGGCACCAAGAAGGGCCTCTCTGACGTCGCAATCATGACGCCGGAGTCAGTCGAGGACCTCTACCACGGCGTCACGCCCCAGCTGGTACCAGACTTCTATGGCCTCAAAGGCGACAGCTCGGACAACATCCCTGGCGTCCCCGGCATCGGTCCCAAGAAGGCCAGTGCCCTGATCGTGCGCTACGGCAGCCTCGATGGGGTTATCGCCCACGCTGCAGAAGTCAAGGGCAAGATGGGGGAGAGCCTCCGGGCTCACGTGGATGACGCGCTCCTGTCTCGCAAGGTCGCCACGATTCGCAAGGATGCCCCCCT
>DHPN01000003.1:30540-53733 GCA_002407925.1 Atopobiaceae bacterium UBA5363 | reverse complement strand
GCGTTTTGGATCACCGTGACATCAAAGGTCATCGAGCTTGGCTGTCGTGACATAGATGAGGCTATAGCTGACGACAAAAACGTTGACCGCTACACAGCAAGCACCTTCAAGAACTCAAACTACGAAGGTGTACTGGATCTACCTATCTGCAAGGACATCTACGACCGCCTTTGCGTCGAGATAAACAAGGTGCTCAACTTCTACAATTTTAGCAATCAGGGCTCAGACGTCGAGAAGGCCTTTTTACTTGGAGGCGGTGCACAGATTCCGCAGCTAGTCTCTACAATCAAAAAGTTCTTCTCTCGCCTTCCAGTAGAAGACATTGGTGCTACGCTCCTTCCTGAAGAGTTTCGCGATGCATCCCAGAGTTCTTTATGTGCACTCGCGGTAGCAGCTCTTATTGAAGGCGAGGCGATGTAGCCATGTCATTGGATTTGAACAAAACCATTACGTTAAGTGACAAGGGCAAGCCTAGCTCGGCAAACATACCGACCAAAACCACCATGAACTTATATGTTCCAGATAGCCATACCATAGACAAACATAGAGCCATTCCCCTGGGTATTGCCTTAGCTGTAGCAGTGGGCCTCTTTACAAAGTTCGGAGTAATCGACCAGCTTGCCCGGGTATCTCAAGCTCAAGCTCAGCTTGCGCAGCAACAAACACTGGTAGCGCAAACCGAGAGCAAGCTCAGCGACTATGACACCATCAAATCTGAGTATGACACATACGCACTCACCTCAGGTGGCTCTAGCGCCAGCGTCTCGGAAATCTTTAACCTTATCGACTCCCAAGTGTCCCCTAGCGCTGCAATAAACGCAATCAATCTCAAAGATAACACGCTTACCTTGACACTTTCTAACGTCTCCCTCCAGACATTAGGCACTCTTTCTAACACGCTCAAAAGCCAGCAAACAGTCTCTGACGTGTCGGTCTCCACAGCACAGAGCGCCTCGAGCACCCAAGCAAGTACAGCCACGATGACGATCACCTTGGCAGACGAGAGTGTGGATGGCTCATCTGACGCATCCTCTACAGCCTCATCTGGGTCGTCTTCGCCATCCTCAACGGCAACTGCTGGCAACTAGGGGGCATACTATGTTCTCATATACTTTTTCCAAGCGTGAAAAAGCCCTCATTGGAGTGCTTGTAGTCATCTTGCTTTTTTTACTATGGTATCAACTTGTCTTTTCAAATGTGCAAAACCAAGTGGATGACCTCCAGACGCAAATATCTGACGCTCAGGAAAACTTAACCATCGACCAGACAAAGCTAACACAGCTCAGCTCCATGCAAAAGGCCATCGATCAATACAAGCAGCTGGGACTTTCTGCCGAGGCAATGCCAAGCTTTGACAATCAGCAAAATGTTATGAACCTACTCAACTCGACACTCGCCTCCACAACGAGCTACACGCTCACATTCGACGACCTCGACACAAGTGAAGCTGGCATCGTGAAGCGTGGAGTGACCATAACTTTTGGCTGCAATACCTACGACGAGGCCAAGGCGGTTCTTCTGAGTCTGCAACAAGGACCCTATCCTTGTGCCATCGACTCGATGAACCTTGCTGATACCAGCGTAAAGGCAATCTCAACATACTCCAATATTGGAAGCGGCACTTCCGCAGGAACAGTGACCTCTCCTTATGCGGTTACTGCACACGTTATCTTCTACGAAAAGAGTTCATAGGTCAGAGTTCATAGGTCCTGCGGCATTCAGAGAAGATAAATCCTTAGATGCCAAAGATCGCTACGAAAACAAACGCAATGATAGCTCGGATTTTGGCATATCAAATACTTTTGAGGACGTTTCGGAGGATGTAGCACATACCTCTAGGTATGCTATGTAGAAAAACTCCAGTGCCACCAGCACTACCAAAATATGCGCAACTACTTCCATAAATCTCCCTTTGGCTACAGTTTTCTGTCTTCCTTCTGCTCTGTTTTGCATTTTGATTCAATAGAGAAAGTATGTCCCCCTAGAGAGTTACTTAGCTCTATAGGGGGACAGTCAGATAATACGATACATTACTAATTGTTACTGGGTAAGCTGATTGAAAATATAGTTTACATCAGCAGTTGTCTCCATTTTTTTGACTATATTTTCATCATCTAAGGCTTTGCAGATATTAGCTAACACTTCCAAGTGTTCATTTCCTACACCAGCGAGACCGAATACAAGATATGCCTTCTCGTCTCCCCACTGAATGCCCTCAGGGAACTGCATAAGCACAACGCCTGTCTTAAAGACATGCTCTTTAGCATCGTTTGTGCCATGCGGAATGGCAACGCCCATTCCCATATATACACTTTGGAGCTTGTCCCTCTCAATCATCGAGTCAATGTAGGAGGAGCTCACGCAACCTTTATCCACAAGGAGTTTGCCGACGGCACGAATTGCTTCCTCACGACTAACACTTTTGCAGCCTACCTTTATATCACTACGGTTTATGGCAACAGAATTGCTTGCTGCAGCGGGCTCTTTCTCCTCTGCCTTTCCAGACAGCGACGCTTTCGGCGCAGAAGCAACTTCGTTTGTCTCAGGAGTGAGAGATTTGAAGAGATTATCAAGGCCAGGATCTGTGAGGAAATTATCAATTATCACAAGCTGGGCGTTGGGCACGCTTTTCTTAACACGATCAACAAAGGCTCTCTGGCACACAACGATACTTGCATCTGTAGGAACAGTATCAACGCTCGCGTGCTCCACGATAATGTCCGGGCGGTCAAGTTTGATGCGATTGCGAAAACGCGTAGCACCCATAGCAGAAGACCCCATACCGGCATCGCATGCAAAAACGATTTTGTCTCCAAAGCCGCTGGACACATTGGCTCCCTGCACGGTGACGCTTTCCTCTTCGTCGCTCACTATATCGGAGGCTCGCACAATCGGGGCTGCAATAACAAATGAAATCCCTGTAGCCATCGCAACACCAATAATGGTGAAGAACATCTTGTTAAGCGGCGTCATAGCAAGGAAGGCGATAATCGAGCCTGGTGAAGCAGGCCCTATGAGACCACACCCCGTAAGGGAGAACCAAGCGATAGCGCAGAAATTACCAACAATTGGGGCAATGATAACTTTAGGATTCATCAAGACATACGGGAAATAAATCTCGTGAATGCCGCCTAGAAAGTGAATAATGATCGCGCCTGGCGCAGACTGCTTCGTTTTAGCGTCCTTGCAGAAAAATGCATACGCAAGAAGCACACCCAGGCCAGGGCCAGGGTTTGGCTCCAACATGAAGAAGATCGAGCGCCCTGCATCGGCAGCTTGTTTGATTGCAATCGGCTCGAAAATGCCATGGTTGATTGCGTTATTCAAGAACAGTACCTTTGCTGGCTCGATGACAATTGCCAAAAGCGGAAGAAGGTTGGCGTCGGTCGCCGCTTGGGCGCCTGCAGAGAGCACGGCGAGGATCACAGACATAACAGGGCCAATGAACAAATAGCCGAGGATTGCCAAAAGAAGTCCGATGATGCCGAGTGAGAAGTTGTCCACGAGCATTTCAAAGCCGGCCTTCACATGAGGCTGAACCGCTGTGTCCCACTTCTTGATGATCCACCCAGCAAATGGCCCCATGACCATTGCGGCCATCAGCATCGTTGTCGTCGACATGCTGACGGCACCATCTGACACTGACAACGTAATGCCTTGAGCAATGCAGCCCATGACCGCGATAGTGCCAATTACGTGGCCACGCTCACCTGCTACCATGCGGCCACCTTGGCCGGCGATAAGAATAGGGATCAGGAACGTAATCATCCACGTTGGAATCCAGTTAAGGTTCGCGTTTGGCATCCAACCAGTTGGTATGAAGAGAGCACAGAGAAATCCCCATGCTATAAAAGCGCCAATATTTGGCATGATCATTCCGCTAAGGAACTTACCAAACCTGGCGACCCCTCCCTTTGCTGACATAGATCATCCTCTCTCTTATAGCTTTCTCAGCTATACCGATAATTCATATGTCAAAACATTTTTGTTTCGACATATTTTCTACTTTTAATCTATAGTTACAAAAGTCCCTGTGGCAGAGCAATCTCGGTAAACGGCGCATTTTACCTGTTATATGGTCATTATCTTTTGTTCTAATGAAAAATTCAGTTTATATCGGCTGATCTTGATTTTTTATTAGACAATGTTATGTTGTTGTTACAACAGTTTCAGCTATTGGCGACACGTAAAAAAGAGAAAGGGGTAACACGTGATATATACCGTCACTCTCAATCCAGCTCTAGACAAGACTGCCTATATCCCCAATTTCACCGTCAACACAGTAAATCGCATGAGCAAGCTACGGATCGATCCAGGCGGCAAAGGGATCAATGTCTCCAAGGTAATTTCTAAGCTTGGGGGAAAAAGCATTGCCATTGCCCTTCTTGGCGGAGCTACGGGGAGCTATATCCTCTCTGCTTTAAAGGGACAAGGAATCGAGTGCAAGCCCTTTGAGATAGGTTCCGAAACTCGTACCAACCTCAAAGTTGTCGATCCAAAACTCAATACGCACACCGACATTAACGAACCTGGACCTTGTGTTAAAGAGCAGGATCTCAACAGTGTGCTCAAAGCTCTCACCAGCCATCTCAAAGGCAACGATATTGTGGTGCTCTCGGGAAGCCTACCGAGAGACGCTCCTGTTAACACCTATGCTACTTGGACACGAGCTTGCAAAGAGGCCGGAGCCAAAGTTTTTCTTGATGCAGATGGTGACAAGCTGGCCAAGGGCATTGAGGCCTCCCCTTACCTCATCAAGCCAAATGAGATTGAACTGGGGGCCCTATTAGGTCGAACACTTGATACCGACAGCAAGGTCATGGAAGCCGCACATGAGTTGGTTGCTAGGGGCATCAAGAATGTCGTTGTGTCTATGGGTGCAAATGGCGCCATATTCGCTACGAAAGAGCAGGCTTTCAAAGCGCAAGCACTTAAGGTGCCTGTTGGCAGCACGGTTGGTGCTGGGGATTCCGTTGTAGCAGCTCTTGCCTATGCAGAAAGCAATGATCTCCCTGTTGAAGACACCATACGTTTGGCTATGGCAACGGGCGCAGCAAATGTCATGCAATCGGGGACACAGGCTGCGGAACGCTCTGCAATTAACAAGCTCATTGATCATGTCAATTTTTCCGCTATCGAATAAAAGCACTTTGCGGATTAAGAAAGGATTGGAAAATGAAGGCAAAAGCAGTGCGCATCCACGGAGCAAGCGATCTTAGGCTCGACGAGTTTGAGCTCCCCGAGATCAAAGACGATGAGATACTGGTAAAGGTCGTCTCTGACTCCATTTGCATGTCAACGTACAAGTGTGCCATCTTAGGGGTCAAGCACAAGCGCGTGCACCCTGATGTCGCGCAGCACCCTGCCATCACTGGCCATGAGTTTTCAGGTGATATCGTAAAAGTAGGCGCAAAGCATGCCGACAAATTCAAGCCAGGTATGAAGTTCACCATTCAGCCTGCGCTGAATTACAAGGGCACAATGTGGTCCCCTGGCTACTCCTATGAGTTTTGTGGCGGAGATGCTACATACTGCATCATCCCGGCGGAGGTCATGGAACTGGGATGCATGCTTGAGTACAAGGGACGAGCTTACTATGAGGCATCACTCGCAGAGCCTATGAGCTGCTCGATTGGCGCGTTTCACGCCGCTTATCACACCCATATGGGCGTCTATGTCCATGAGATGGGCATCAAGGAGGGAGGCAACCTCGCCATCGTCGCAGGCGCAGGCCCCATGGGCCTGGGTGCCCTCACCTATGCCCTCCACTGCGACCGCACCCCTGGCATGGTAGTCGTAGCCGACATCAACCAGAACAGGCTTGATCGAGCCGCCAAGCTCTTCCCTCCACAAAAGGTAAAGGAAGAGACCGGCATTGAGCTTTATTTCGAAAACACCAACACTGATGATCCAACAGCTCAGCTGCGCAACTTGACAGGCGGCAAGGGTTACGACGACGTCTTCTGCTACGCTCCAGTAGCGGCTGTCGTAACGCTTTCTAGTTCGATTCTCGGTCGTGATGGCTGCCTGAACTTCTTCGCTGGCCCAACAGACAAAAAGTTCTCTGCTGAGATGAACTTCTATGACGTCCATTACAACTCGACGCATGTCATGGGCACAACTGGAGGCAATACCGCTGACATGATCGAATCCCTCAAGCTCACCGCTGCGGGGAGGATAGATCCCTCTGTCATGATTACGCACATCGGTGGGCTTAATGCCGCTGCCGAGACAACGCTCAACCTCCCTAAAATACCTGGTGGCAAGAAGCTCATCTATACGCATATAACGATGCCACTTATCTCACTATCTGAGCTACGCAACAAAGCGACTGAGGATAGGCGCTTCGGAGAGTTGGCAGAGATCGTCGATGCACATGACGGCCTCTGGTCACCTGAGGCCGAAGAGTATCTGCTTGCCAATTGGAAGCAAGACTAGCCAAAATAGCCCTTTGGGCTCAATGCCTTTTCATAAGGCGATCGGACCACCCTCCGATCGCCTTTTATTTTAAAAGTGCCTAAAGAGAAATCAGGTTAAACTATATATAAAGAAATCATAGCTAGTGTTGGCCCGGAGGTAACTGTTATGGAAATGGATGAGCGGCGGGAAAACATAGTCAAGTTTGTCAATGATGAAGGCAACGTCGCCTTCTCACAATTGAAGAAGCTTTTTCCCAATGTCAGTGATATGACCCTTCGAACAGACCTTAAGGCGCTCGACGAGGCACACCGCATAGTACGCGTGCACGGCGGAGCACGCTCGGTCGGCTACGTCGTTGGAACAGATGACTTACTTGACAGCCGATCAGTGAGAAACGTAGATGCCAAGCTTTCCATCGCACAAAAGGCAGCAGAGCTTCTACGACCTGACACGACCGCTTTTTTTGACTCAGGCAGTACAACGACAATGTTGGCTCACTGCATGCCCGACATACATATGCTCCTCTTTACAAACTCAATAACCGTCCTCGGCGAGCTTGCACGATTGGGACAGACGGAAACGATCATTATCGGGGGAAAGTTGAACCGCTTCTCTTTGTGTGCCAACGGTAGCCGTGCTATCCAGGCAATCAGTCAACTTGCTTTTGACCAGCTATTTCTTGGCGTCACGAGCTATCAGACCGGCATGGGCTTTACCTGCGGCTCTGACGAGGAGGCTGCTTTAAAGCGCACATGCATCGAACAGGCTGAACAAACGATAGTTCTCATGGACTCGAGCAAGGTGGGTCACAGGTCAACATTTTCGATTTGCAATCTTGACCAAGTTGACATCGTTGTCTCAGACGGAAACTTGCCAGGGGACTTCCTTGATGCCTGCATGTTCGCAGACGTCAAAGTGATTTGAGCTTTTCTCATCCCTGAAGGGTCAAGCAATGATGCTAGAGGTCAGGCCCCACCTTGCTTGCCACAAAGCGAGGCCTGAGAGAAAGATTCCATCCGCATGCCGCCTAGGCGACCTCGAAGGCCTCGAGGTCAGAGCGGACATCGCCTATGCCTGCGATGCCAAAGTTGTCCACCAGCACCTTCGCCACATGGGGGGACAGGAACGCCGGAAGCGTGGGGCCGAGATGGATGTTCTTTACACCCAACGACAGTAGCGCGAGAAGGACGAGCACTGCCTTCTGCTCGTACCATGCGATGTTATAGACAATGGGCAGGTCGTTGATGTCATCGACACCGAAGGCATCCTTGAGCTTCAAGGCGATCAGCGCCAGCGAATAGGAGTCGTTGCACTGTCCTGCGTCGAGCACACGCGGGATCTGCGTGCCGGGCACGTTGCTGAGACCGAGCTTGTTGTAGCGATACTTCGCGCAGCCAGCCGTGAGGATGACCGTGGAGCTCGGCAGCGCACGGGCGAAGTCGGTGTAGTAGGAGCGCGCTTTTACACGACCGTCACAGCCGGCCATGACGACAAATTTCTTAATCTTACCGCTCTTGACGGCAGCAACAATCTGGTCAGCAAGAGCCAAAACCTGCGTGTGTGCAAAGCCGCCCATGATCGTCCCTTGTTCGATAGGGGTAGGCGCCGGGCACTTCTTGGCGAGTTCGATCAGAGGCGAGAAGTCCTTTTGCTCCCCATAGGAGCCCTCGATGTGCACGCAGCCGGGATAGCCAGCCGCACCCGTGGTGAAGAGCCTGCCCTTATAGGAGTCTGCCGGTGGCACGATGCAGTTCGTCGTCATCAGGATGGGGCCACCGAATGACGCAAACTCCTCTCTTTGCCGCCACCAAGAGTTGCCGTAGTTGCCAACGAGGTTGTCGTACTTCTTAAATGCAGGGTAGGAGTTGGCGGGCAGCATCTCGCAGTGCGTGTAGACGTCGACGCCCGTGCCCTGCGTCTGCTCGAGGAGCATCTCCAAGTCGCGGAGGTCATGGCCGGAGACCAGGATCCCCGGGCGGTCTCTGACGCCGATGTTGACCTCAGTCGCCTCGGGAGTTCCGTATGCGTCAGTATTGGCCGCATCGAGGTCTGCCATGCCCTTCACGCCATATCGGCCGCACTCAAGTACCAGCTTCACAAGATCATCTGTGCTCAAACTGTCATCAAGTGTCGCAGCAAGCGCCCTTTGTATGAATGCGTCGACTTCTTCGTCATCCTTAAGCAAAACGTTTGCATGCTTGGTATAGGCAGAAAGGCCCTTGAGCCCATAGGTGAGGAGCTCGCGCAGGCTGCGAATGTCCTCGTCCTTCGTGGAGAGCACGCCGACAGACGGCGCCTTGGCGGCAAACTCGCCCTCTGACCCATCCCATAGCGCCACCTGCGGCAGCTTCTGCTGGTCGGGCACATGCGTAAGTAGCTCACGTTTGGCAGCAAGCGTCTGCTGGACCCGCGCGGAGATGGCCTGCGGGTCAAAGTTCGCATTGGTTATCGTCGTGAAGAGGTTCGTCGTCACCATATGGTTGACGTCGAGCCCGACCTTGCCGCCAGCGCCTCTTACGGCGGTCGCAACAGTGGCAAGCCCCTTCGTCACATACACGAGCAGATCCTGCAAGCCAGCCACCTCTGCTGTCTTGCCGCACACGCCGCGTACGGTGCAACCCTTGCAGCCGGCAGTCTCTTGACACTGGAAGCAAAACATCTTGGCATCCATAGTTTCGTCCTCTCCTGTGCTCTCTCGGACCACCCCTTATATGGCCCCTTTCGCTATGTCTTTGTTGACCTTATGACAACGGGACGCGCTATACTGTTGCCAGCGCAACACTTTTATAAGAGGGGACAGGATGGACACAGAGGCGCAGGTAGCAGACATACCACTTTTCAAGGGCATCTCCCCGAAAGAGCTGCAGGCCATGGCAGGCTGCCTTGACATGCATAAAAGAAGCTTCGAGCGTGGCGAGATCGTCTATCTCACCGACCAGCACATATCCTACGTCGGCGTCGTCATCGACGGATCAGTCCAAATGACGCACGAGGACATAGACGGCAACCGCACGCTGCTTGCGGCCCTCGGACCCGGTGAGCTCGTGGGAGAAACCTTCGCGTGCGGGGCCCAGCGCAACTCCAAGGTCACCTTCCAAGCAGAGGAGGCGAGCACGCTCGTGTTCATGGCGTTTGACCGCGTGCTGCATAGCTGCAACAGAGTCTGCAGATTTCACCAGCGCCTCGCCAGCAACATGGTCGAGCAGATATGCGCAAAAAACGTCCAGCTCATGGATAAGATCGAAGTGTCCTCGCGCAAGACGCTGCGAGATAAGATCAGGGCTTATCTCTCCAACCTCAGCCAAAAGCAAAACAGCCACACCGTCAGGCTGCCACTCACAAGGACGGCCCTTGCCGAATACTTGGATGCCAACCGCTCCGCACTCACCCGTGAACTCGGACGGATGCAAGACGAAGGAATACTCGAAATTTCTGGCCGATCGATTCGTATCTGCTAGTCTGTAAGGTCGGCATCGAGCACGGTATGGAAGCGGTAGTCTGGGAACCTGCGCTGCATCTCGGCAACGATCTGCTGGAACACCGCCTTGCGGTTGGGCGCGTCATAGCTCACCACGACATCGAAGTTCGCGACGTGCTTCTTTTCGTTCACGAACAACCCATGAGTCTGTACTACTAACTTGTTGTTCGCAGTTATTTCACGCAGCGCTCGGCCCATGCGAGCGGCGACATTGTCCGCACGTGAGTTGGTGGCGTACAATCCGACTGTATGCAAGATGACACCTGTTTTGTCGATCACACGTTGCTGAATCGTACGCGTTACCGCATCGAACTCGCCTGCAGTCATATCCTCATCCACCTCGACGTGGACGCTCCCCACCAAACGCTCCGGTCCGAAGTCGGTAACAAGCAGATCATAGGCACCATGCACCCCACCCACAGAGCAGACCGTCTCACGAACCTTGTCCGCAAGTTTCGAGTCAACACGTTCGCCAAGCAGCTTGGATATAGCTCCACGAATGATATCGACGCCAGCTTTAACGATAACAACGGATATGACAGCACCAAGCCAAGCCTCAAGGCTCACGCCGGAGGCTATGAAGATGAGCGCGGCTACGAGCGTCGAGGCGGAGATAACCGAGTCCATCGACGCGTCAGTACCCGAGGCGACAAGCGAAGAAGAACCCACGGAGCGCCCTTGCGAAATGAAGTAGCGACCAAGCGCAATTTTCACAATGACAGCAATGACCACGATAATGAGAGATATAACGTCATAGGTAGGCGTCTCGGGTTGTATGATGCGCCCCACCGATTGCTCAAGCGATTCAAAACCGGCAAACATAACTAGTACGGCAATAATAAATGTCGCGAGATACTCGATGCGGCCATAGCCATAGGGATGCTTACGGTTAGGCGCTAAATGCGCAAGGCGCGTACTTACAATTGTGATGATGGAGGAAAGCGCATCAGAGAGGTTATTGACCGCGTCAAGCATAATAGCAACAGAATTTGTGGCAAGGCCAACAGCTGCCTTGAAAGCCGCAAGCAACACATTCCCCACGATTCCAATCATGCTTGTCTTGACTATGACGCTATCGCGCCGCTCGGCTGCAGCAGGAGAAAAGCCGTCTTTTACCTCGTCTGTCTTAACTGTCTCATCTGCCACTTTTGCAACGCCGTCTTTCTTTCCGGCGCCTGTGCCAATCTCATCACTCATAGTCTCTATCTCCCCACTCGCAGCAGGGCACATGGTCGCCGCGCTTTGCCCCTCGTCTGCACACGGACACGCCTAGGCCTGCTGAAGCAACAAGCAGCTTGGAAGTCTGCCGCTTTTATTCGTGCACGACGAAACAGCCCATATTGAGGCGCCCGGTGAATTCCCCTATTGTATGGGCTTGCCCACAGCGGGTGAAAACGCCGCCGAACTTGCCATCAAACAAATAGAGCCCTTCCATGTTGTTGGCCAGCGCGCTTGCTGTTGGGTCCTCGTGCGCCGCTATCCCGCCGCGCAGCGTCGGGGTCGCATACTGAGGCGCATACGCCTGGATCACGTCATGGTTTTGCGCGCCGAGGCGAAGCCGCTTCTCCCATGCACTCAGGCTGCAATCGAGGCCTGCCAGCACGCCAACGGCGTTGTAGCCTCCGGATGGCTTGATGATCCACCTGTCCTTCTCTGCGTACCGGTCAAGGTCGGCGCTAGGCGCAAGGAGATGGGTCTCAGGCACGTGCTTTTCCACGAACGTCGCCTCGTCTGCCGTGAGCTGCTGCTTGAAGTCCGGGTTGCTCATGACGACGAAGACCGTCTTGGTCGCGCACGGCCAGGTCCTGAACCCTCCGACGGTGCAGACGAGGCCCTCACGCGTGGCCTCGACAAGAGCGTCCACTCCCTCGCCGGGACGCGCCTCGATATCGCAGGTGACGGCACGGCGCCAGACGCAGTCGATAGGCCCCTGCGCGTCGACAAGGCGCTCGCGACCATCGACCGAGACTATCGTGAGGTCCCGTATGTCAGCAAAGCGCGCCCTCACACCGAGCTTTTCGAAGCGCTCCACGAAGTCTTGGACCTCGTCGGCGCTGACGGCATCGGCGTAGTCCACGACGGCCAGACTCTCGGGCCCTTCGCCACGGGCGCTGCACCATGCGCCATACGTGTCCAAGATTGCCTGCATGCAGCCACCACGAACGTCAAATGCCGCGGTTGTCGGATGGCGGCGCGCAAACTCGGCATAGGTGGGCGACTGCGCGATGGCTTCTGTGATCTCAGCCGTGTTGGTCATGCCGGCAGAGCCGTCGGTATTAAGCTCGCAGAAGCTGAAGTCGCCTGTCTGCTCGTTGAAGAAGACGTCCACGCGAGCCAAGGGGATGAGGCGGCTGTAGCCAGCTGGCACGAGCGTCAAGTCTTCCATAGTCTGAGTGAAGCCAAAGCGCTTCCTGAAGCCGGCGTCACGAAGATAGCACTCGGTAACCTTGTCCATGATGTGGCCCATGGTCTCTGCCGCGCCTTTGAGAATCGCAAACTGGGCGTCATCGAAGATCTTGGGGGTGAACGCCCAGGGGGCAGGTTCTCCGTGATAGAGCGCATGCGTCGTTCTGAGATACGCATCCCCTGATACGCGGCCTGCGACATCCCCGCCGAGGCCTCTGGCAATGTCGAGAAACTCCTCCTCCAGCTCCCGCCCGTTCAATCTGGTCATCTGCAAGCTCTTTCCAACAACGTCTGTGCCCCTCTGAGGGACCCTCGCATTTTTTTGTCACCTTTTACGCCCCATGGCAAGCTCTGCCTCGACGCAAGGCAGTCGCTTGGTGCCCCCTTTGTCCAGCTGCCCTACTCGATCCCCTATCCTATGAGGCCTGCTGGTTCTTGAACGACCTCAGCATGGCACGCATCTCCTTCTGAACGCTATGCTCAACGTTGGTGCCTATGGTCTGCTTCGCGATCTGCTTGATGCCGTAGCGTGCGTTGCCCATTGCGCGGGAGTTGCCGACGAGGCGCAGTATCTCGTAGTCATTCATCGAGTCGCCGAATGCCATGACCTCGTCCGCATTAATGCTGCGGGCCGCCATGACCTGCTTGATGCCCGTCGCCTTGTTCACGCCTATAGGCAAGGGGTCGATCCATTTCTTGCCCGAGGGGGCGAACACGAAGTCGCTGCCGAGCTCGCGCCCGAGGGCATAGGCCATGTCCATCAGGTAGCTTTCGTTGTCGCAGAAGATGGAGGCCTTGATGATGTTGATGTTGGGGCCGGGCACCTCGTACACGCGCTCTGCGTTGGGCAGGTCCTTGTCGATCTCACGCTCGTACTTGTCCGTGTCGTCATACAGGAAGCTGCGCGTGCGATCATACAGCACGAGATGGAGGCAGCCGAACAGGCGCACCGTGTGCTCGAGCCGCTTCACGGCAGCATGGCTAAACACTTCCCTATCCACCATCACGCCGTCGACATAGACTTGCGTTCCATTGGAGGCAACGAAGTCCATCTTGTCCACCACCGGCGAGAAGAACTCCTGCAGGGTGTCGAAGCGTCTCCCGGAGCTCACAGCGAAATACACACCGTGGTCGCGCAGCTCCAAGATGAGGTCGTAGGTCTCTGGGGGAACCTTCGAGTTCTCATCGAGCAGGGTCCCGTCCATGTCCGAGGCTATGAGCTTGATCAACGACAGTCCTTTCCTCTTTGCACATACCATAGAAGTACTTCTAGGATAGCTTTCATTGCAGTCACATTTGTCAATCGCCCGTAACAAGTTCAGCAAATGAGAAGATTACGCATCTGTTTGGCGGCGCTAGCCGTCCGTGACGGTGCCCCTCAATGTTGCGAGGCCGTGAGGCAGGGCATCCAGCACGGCAGAGATGTTCTCCACCGCCGCCTTTGGGCTGCCTGGTAGGTTGACAATGAGCGTCCGCCCGATGATTCCCGCCACCTCCCGCGACAGGCATGCGTGCGCGGTGATGCGCAGCGAGGCAGCCCTCATGGCTTCAGCTATGCCAGGGGCCATACGCTCACAAACGGCAACTGTAGCCTCAGGAGTCACGTCACGCGGAGAAAATCCTGTGCCTCCTGTCGTGAGGACAAGCGCTATGTCGTGCTGGGCGGCTTCTCGCAACTCCTGCTCAATCATCGGACGCTCGTCGGGAACAAGGCACGTTTTTGTGACAGCGTAACCCTTCTTCTGCAGTAAACGAACAAGAGCCGGACCGCTCATGTCAACGCGCTCGCCGCGAGAACAGCGATCACTCACAGTGATTACCTCAGCACTGAGCTGTTGATTATCTATCAAAACCTTCTTGCTTTGCTTGTCCATAGTCTTACTTTCCGAAAGGACAAATGGGGTAGGTGCACGGGTCACAGTGCAGACAAAGACCGCCTTCCCCAAACTCTACAAAGTCACTTTTTGTCATCTCAATACCTGCCGCTATACGCGGCAGCGTTAAGTCGAACACCGTTGCAGTAGAATACATCACGCAACCCGGCAAGCCCACAATAGGAAGCCCCGGCGCCGAAGTTGCACCACAGGAGCCATATTCCTCCTCAAAATAGCCGAGCAGCATCATCGCACCTGGGAGCACTGGCGCTCCATAGGTCACGATATGAGCTCCCGAGCGCTTGATCGCCCCCGGGGTGTTATCGTCAGGATCCACGCTCATGCCTCCTGTGCAGACAATGAGATCCACGCCACATGCACGTGCCTGGTCGATAGCCGCCACAAGGGCATCCATGTTGTCTCCAGGCGTGGCACGCCAGATGACCTCAATGCCTACCGAAGAGAGTTTACGCTCAACGACGGGTGTGAACTTATCCTTAATGAGACCTTTTGCTACCTCGGAACCCGTGGCGATCACTGCCGCGGTCTTCAGCCGATAAGGCTCAACATACATCAGCGGACCATATGTACCTAGATCTGCTGCTTGCTCCGCAGCGCAGACTTTCTTCTCGTCAATAACAAGAGGAATGACTCTCGTACCTGCCAGTGCATCGCCATCTTGCACGCCGAAACCCCCCTTGCGGGTCGCCACCATAACTTCATCAACGGCATTGACTTGGCCTAGTCGTTTAGAGTCTACGAGGAAAACACCGTCACAGGTAGCATTGATGCCGATCTTGCCTTCCCGTGGCTCGCCTGACGGCTTGCAGTTGTCGCCGAGGCACAGCGCCGCAAGCCGCTGGGCAGCATCGTTTTCGTGCAACATGCCTGGCTTCATTTCCCAGACATAAAGATGCTCCTTACCCATGCTCAGAAGCACCGGTATATCTTCCTTAGTGACACGATGCCCCTTGCGAAAGCGCGGACCCTTGAAGCGGGGGAGCGACTTGCCATCTACATCGACGCCACCGGGCAGTATCTGGGTCATGTCATGGCACAAGACGTGCCCGACGGCATCCTCTGTACGTATGAGCTTCATACGAGCTCCTCCTGACTCCTTGTCATGATTGCATCTCCTGGCCTGATGGTGCCGTCATGCACGACAACCGCAAAAATGCCGTCCGTCGGCATCACGCACATGCCGGTGAGCCTGCGGATCTCACAGTCGTTGTGACAGGTCTTGCCAATCTGGGTGACAACAAGGCGCGCACTCCCGGCGTCAATCACGGTTCCCACGGGCAGCGTGCGCAGGTCCATGCCTTGGGTCAGCACGTTTTCCGCAAAGTCTCCCGGCTTGAGGCTCAGGCCCTTTGCGCGCATCCTATCGACGGACTCGTTACCGAGCAGGCTCAGCTGCCTATGCCAGTTGCCAGCATGCGCATCGCCTTGTATGCCTGCGCCGACACGCAGCTCTATCTTGTCCACCGCATGCTTGCGCGTCCCCTTGCGCTCGCTGATGCAGCAGGCTAAAACTTTTCCTTGCATAGTTTCCCTCAGGCTTCCTTCCGCTCAAAGTGCCCGCTTTTCCCGCCGTCCTTCTCCAGCAGGCGCACGCGGTCAATCACCATGTCGCGCTGGTGGGCCTTGCACATGTCATAGATCGTGAGCCCGGCGACCGACACCGCCGTGAGTGCCTCCATCTCGACGCCCGTCTCAGCACAGCAGCGACAGGTGGCTTGGATCGCGATGCCGTCCTCCTCATAGGAGAAGGAGATGTCGACGCCCGTCAGCGGAAGCGGGTGGCACATGGGAACGAGCTCCCAGCAGCGCTTCGCAGCCATGATGCCTGCCACTTGGGCGACCGCCAGCACATCGCCCTTCTTCATACCGCCGCTGCGCACGAGCGCGAGCGTGTCAGGCCGCATGAGCACCTTCCCTGCCGCCCGGGCTATTCTTTCGGTCTTGTCCTTAGCAGACACGTCCACCATCCAGGCGCGCCCCTCAGCGTTGAAGTGCGTGAGCCCCATGGCTCATCCCCCTATCTCGTTCATTGCGCGCACAGAGTTGCTCGCGCAACAACGGCTCATCGTATGGCCGGCAGGCTTACTCAGGATGCCGCGGCGCAGGGCCTGCACCAGCTCGTCTCCCGCAAGGCCGCGCAGGGGGATCTCCGCCCGCGAGTGCAGGCAGGGCTTGAGCATGCCGTCTGCCGTAATCCGTATGCGGTCGCAGTCCTTGCAGAAGCGGTGGGTCATGGGACGGATGAGCCCTACGGTTCCGCGCCAACCGGGAGCCTGGTAGAGCTCCGCGACGCCGTCGCGACCAATCGGCTTGAGCTCAGGGAGCGCCTCCAGAACCGCCTCGCCAGCCACGAAGCGACTCTCCGGCCAGCAGGCACATTCTCCCATGCGCATGAGCTCAATGAAGCGCACGCTAAAGTCGTGGCTACATGCAAGCCCCGCGAGGCTTGCGATGTCGTCATCTCTGTCATTGACACCGCCGATCAGCACGCAGTTTATCTTCGTGTGGACAAATCCTGCCTCCTCAGCGGCCCGTATGCCAGCAAGGGCGTCCGAAAGGCTCCCTCGCCGCGTGATAGCGGCATAGCGCGCAGGATCAAGCGTGTCGAGGCTTATGTTGAGACGTGAGAGGCCCGCCAACCGGAGATCGGAGGCCAGCGGCGCGAGCAAAGTTGCGTTGGTCGTCATCACCAGCTCGTCTATGCCCTCGACGTCCGAGATCATGTTGACGAGCTTGACGATGTCACGCCTGACGAGCGGCTCTCCCCCCGTCAGGCGCACCTTGCGCACACCAAGGGAGGCAGCGGCAGCAACAATGTCACGCATCTCCTCAAACGAGAGGATGTCGTCATGCGTCATCAGCGCAATCCCGTCAGCTGGCATGCAGTACTGGCACCGGCAGTTGCACCTATCCGTCACGGACAGGCGCAGATAGCGTACTGTGCGGCCAAACTCATCACGCACGATGGTCTTCCTCCCCAGCTGTTAGTGCGGTGCCACCAACACCGTCGACAAGCGGCATCACATTTTCAGGGGCCACATACAGCAGCAGCCTCTGCGGACTTGCCAAGCTCTTCCACCTATCCTTCCCACATTCGTAGCGAATCGCGGCACCTCCTGGCGTCTTAACCATGACAATGACAGAAAAGGTGCTCTCGATCACACGATCAACTATGCAAGCGATCACATTCTCCGCAGGGACGTCTTGTTCGGAAACCCTGTAGGCAGTGAAGTAGTGGGCGCGAATACCCACATAAGAGACATCCTGCGAACACGCAGAGGAAGTTCTCAGGCTAACTCCCCAATCGCTGCAGCGCACAAGGCTTGCCCCGCGCACCTCGGCGTGACTGACATTCTTGCAGCCGCTGATCAGAGCTGCCGCAAGACTTGTCGGAGCTGTAAACATCTCACGCACGCCCCTTTTGAGCTCAGATCTCCCTCCGCTGAGCACGCAGACGCTGTCACACAGACGATAGACCTCGTCGCGGTTATGAGAGACGTAGACCGCGCCGCCGGGAAAGTCATGTAGCACGTCTGAGAGCTCTAGCTCAAGCTGCCAGCGCAGGTAGCCATCAAGGGCGGAGAAAGGTTCGTCAAGCAAGATGAGGTCCGGCTCGTTCGCGAGTATGCGCGCCATGGCGCAGCGTTGCTGCTGGCCACCGGAGAGCTCCGCGGGCATGCGGTGCTCCAGGCCCTCTAGGCGCATGGCAGACAGCTGAGCGCGCGCTCGATACTCGCGCTCGGCCCTCGTAGCGCCGACTGCGCCGGCCATCACGTTTTGCCAGACGCTCATATGGGGAAAGAGCGCATAGCTTTGGAACAGATACCCTACACGACGCTGCTGCGGAGGAAGGTCGATGCCGAGGCTGGAGTCGAACAAGACGTGGCCATCCAAGGCAATGCGACCCCTATCAGGCCTCTCGACCCCGGCTACGCATTTGAGCGTCATGGACTTGCCGCAACCCGAGGGACCGAGGAGCGCCAAGATCTCATGTGGGCGATCAATCGAGAAACGTACGTTAAGCGTAAAGTCGGCCAGGCGCTTTTCTATGTCAACATCACACGACATGGGGATCTCCCGCTTCTTGCGCGCTTCGGGCCCTCTGCGCAGGCGATGGGCGCACTCCGTCGCGAGAGCGCTGCTCGAAGAGGTTGAGGGCCAAAAGGACCACCGCGGAAATCGCCAGGTTAACCAAGACCCAGCGAAAGGCCAGACTGTCGTCTCCTGTACGCCAGAGCTGGTAGACCGTCGTAGAGACCGTGGCGGTAGTGCCTGGCGTATAGCCACTGATCATGGACGTGGCGCCGTACTCGCCAAGGGCGCGGGCAAAGGCCAAGACGGAGCCGGCGATGATGCCTTGGCGGCAGCAGGGCATCTTCACGCGCCAGAAGACCCACGCGTCGGATTTTCCCAGCGTACGAGCCGCAGCCGCAAGCGTCTCGTCGAAGCTCTCGAATGCCCCACGCGCCGTGCGATACATCAGGGGAAAGCTCACTACCACCGTCGCGAAGATGGCTGAGTACCATGTCATCGTCAACTTGATCCCAAACGTGGAGAGCACCCAAGCGCCAAAAGGACGCCTAGGGCCCAAAACGATGAGAAGCAGATAGCCGACAACCGTAGGCGGCAGTACGAGCGGCAGGGTGAGAACGACGTCGAGCACACCCTTGATTACCCGATGGGCATGCGCAACCACGTTTGCGAGAGCAATTCCCAAAAAATAAACGACCAGTGTTGAGAAAGTCGCTATCCTTAGCGAATTCAGTAGCGGATACCAGTCCATAACACTAGCCTGCCAACGGAGTAAAGCCGACCTTCTCGAAGCAATCGCTTGCGTCAGAGGTCTTAAGGAAGTCAAGGAACTTTGCAGCTAACTCAGGCTGTTTAGCCTCCTTCGTGACAGCGGCAGGGTATACGACGCGGCCGCACATCTGCTCTGTAGCCTCGTCCACCATTGTGAGTCCTGCCGTTGTAGCATCGGTCTTGTATATGATGCCGCAATCGACAGAACCTTCACTCACCTGTGAAGTAACTTCTTTTACATTTGTGCCGTAGGTAATGCATCCTGCATTGGCCAACGCGCTCTCATCAAGCTGAAAATACGTAAGTATCTTGCTTGAATATTGCCCCACAGGTACATCAGAGTTACCCATGCTAAGCAAGATATTGTGAGCCTTGAGTTTTTCAGCCATGTCATTAAAACCCTGAATAGCCTTAGGATTGTTCTCCGGCACACAGAGGGTAACTTTGTTCTCGAGGATATCAAAGCGTGTAGCGTGGTCAATCAGATCGAGTCCCTCGGTGTTCTCGTCTCCACCTTGGGAGTCAAGCTGATTCATCTGCTTCTGACCAGCAGAGATGAACACATCACAGTCGGCGCCTTCTTGGATCTGTGTCTTGAGAGTGCCTGAGGAGTCAAAGTTATAGCTGATATCGACACTGTCATTGTCTGCTTTGAAAAGATCCCCTGCGGCTGCGAGAGCCTCAGTCAAAGAGGCAGCAGCAAAGACTGTCAGGGTTTCCGTCGTCGAGCTGGCTGCAGTCGAACCGGACTGTGCGCTTGAACCTTGATCGCTGTTCGAGCTACACGCAGTAAGGCCAAAACCTATGGCCGCAACACCCATGGCACCAAGAAAGGAGCGTCGAGAGACGCTCAAGCGTTCAAACATGTTTTCCTCCTGTGGTAGTACCTATCCTTCACATCTGAGCCCAGCATGGTGGTCGCACTTCTTGCCTTTGACGCCACCGGCCCATTAGCACGCTTTACACTTCTTAGAAGCGTGCTGCGTATTGCTATAGAACAGAACCTCCTTTCCCATGAGTGCCTTGTGGCCTCAGCTTTGCGCGGCATTTGATCATCTCAGCCGTAATGGAGATAGCTATTTCTGCAGGGGTGACAGCGAGAATGCTCTCCCCGATGGGAAGGTGAACAGAATCCGACCATGTACGCGGCACCCCCCGCTCCTCGAGGGTCTTGCGCGCGAACGCGGCCTTGGCTCGGCTGCCAATGCAGCCCACATATGCCGGACGTGCGGGATAGACCTGCTCGAGGACATCGATGTCTGCCGCATGACCGTGAGTGAGGACGACAACGTAGTCACGCGAGCAGACCTTCACCTTCTCGCCGATGTCTTGAAAGCTGCCAAGGACGACACGCTCTGCTGCCGGGAAGTCCCTTGGCACCGCAACGCCGGAACGATCATCGAATACCACGACGCGGAAGCCCACGCCTGCAAGCACCGGCGTCAGCGCGCGCCCAACATGGCCCCCTCCGAACACGAAGGCGATCGGGTCCGGGCCGATGGGTTCCGCATAGCGACGGCCATCCTCATCCCATGCGATCACATCCGAAAGAAGAGGCGCAACGCCCCCTTCGGCTACCTCAGCGTCATTGCCTCCTTCTGATGCGAGCTTGACCTCAGGCACGCCCGACGCAGGCCAGCGCTCAAGGATCCAAGCGCTTGCCCCAGACTCGAGGGCGCCACGCAGAGCGCGCAGGAACTCTGCCTGCCGTGACTTCCACAGGGCAACTCCTACAAGGGCGTCGCCGCCGCAGGCCATGCCCGTCTTGGCATGCGTCAGCCATTCAAGGGTGTCGGGCTCCTCGCCAGAAAAGACACGTGCGCAGCGCTCCTGGGCCATCTGCTCCACGCGGCCGCCGCCGACAGTGCCCAGCCAGCTGCCGTCAGAGAGCAGGGCCATGCGGGCGCCCGCCGGCCTTGGCATGGAGCCGCGTGTCGCCAATACTGACGCAAGGGAAAACGGCCGCCCCGCCTCAAGCTCGGTTAAGAGTCTCCTGACAAAGCTGAGGTCTCGAAGTGTTTCGTGCGAATCAACCATGGTCTTGCCACCTGTCCTCTATATGTCGCTTGCCAAGCTGGTCAGCTTTATGCGAGGGCCTTGCCTATGGGGCTGCACACGCCCTATGAGGCGCGCTGAGGGCACACGGCCGTCAGCTGCAAGGTCGCTCAACAACGCATCCGCATCTGAGCTGTCCACGGATATCAAGAGCCCGCCGGAGGTCTCTGGACAAAAGAGTACGTCTTGTACCTCGCGCGGCACATTCCCTACGTCGACCTCGCTCTCGGCGAAGTGACGATTACGGTACATCCCTGCAGGCAGCACGCCCAGGCGTGCGAAACCGACCGCATGGGGCATGAAGGCGGGAGCGTCCGCCCTGAGCTCTATGGCCACGTCTGCGCCTTGGGCCATCTCGAGGGCATGTCCGAGGAGGCCGAAGCCTGTGACGTCGGTTGCGGCGTGGACGTCGTGGCGCACCATTACATCACGCGCATAGCGGTTGAGGGTCGCCATCGACCGCTCGGCGCAAGCCACATCCTCTGAGGAAGCCAGCCCCCCCTTGGCGGCGGTGGTAAGCACGCCCACACCGAGCGCCTTGGTGAGCACGAGGGCGTCCCCCGGATGGGCGCCGGCGTTGGTGAGCATGTGCGCGGGATTGACGAATCCTGTCACTGCCAGTCCGTATTTCGGCTCGCTGTCGTAGATACTATGGCCTCCCACGATCGAGGCCCCCGCCTCGAACACCTTTTCATAGCCTCCGCGCAATATCTCGTGGACCACGTCGGCGGGCATGTCCTCAGGCACCGCCATGACGTTGAGGGCCACCTTGGGCTCGCCGCCCATCGCATATACGTCGCTTAAGGCGTTTGTCGCCGCAATAGCACCGTAGGTATACGGGTCATCTGCTATAGGAGGGAAGAAGTCGACGGTCTCCACCAGCGCGATGTCGTTGGTCACGCGATAGATGGCGGCGTCATCGGAGGTGTCGAAACCCACGAGCAGGTTCGGGTCGCGGCGCACATGCAAGCCCGAGAGGAGCTTCGCCAGCTCGCCGGCGCCAACCTTCGCACCACAGCCTGCACACTCAGTGAGCTTCGTGAGTTTAACGTCTTTTTGCGCCTTGTGCATAAGCATCATCCCTCCAGCCGTCCGGAGAAGTGAAGCAGGGCCTCAAGGACGCCACCGCCCACGGCACGTGCCTTGTCAGAGCAGGAGAAGCAATGCGCCACCTTGCAGCGGGGATCGATGTCACCCGACTTCATGCCGCGCGTCACAGGGACGCCTTCCTGGAGGAGGCCACGCAGGACCCCGTCGATCGTAGCGTACAGCATCGCGCCGTTTACCGTCGCCACAAGATCGCCCTTTTTCACCACGTCGCCTATCCTTCGCACGGGCTCAAACGTTCCTGTTGTGGGAGCGCGCAGCACACGCTCGGTGCTGAAGCCTCCGATGTTGCCTGGTACGCCGGTGTTGGGAATCGGCGAGCCGTCATAGATGACGCGGCCCAAGTAATGGCCTCGCTTTGTCTCGACGGCAGCATGGCAATCGGCGCTCGAGTCTGTCCCGGCATGAAACCCAGGGCCTACCCCGATGACGATGGGGGCCATATCCCGAGTCGTCCCAACATTGCGCTTAGCAAGAATCGCGTCGACCACAGCGTTTGGGGATAGCTCACGGATGCTCGAGCCCTCAGGGTCGACCAAGACGGCGATCGTGCCAGATGCCACCGTGTCTGCAGCAACAGTGGCATTCTTGCATCTCACGGCATGAATTCCTTCAACATCCATTTCCCCCAAGCGAATGGCCTCAGAAAAGCAGACGGCGCGGCGGACGGCCGTCGGAACGGGGATGTCAAGCATGACTATGTCTGCGCCGGCGCGACGGAGCCTCACGGCAATGCCTGAGGCGATGTCTCCCGCTCCCCTGATGACAACGAGCATGAGCGCTCCCTTCACATAGTCACAGCTACAGTTCCAAATCGAACAGCCCCGCATACGTAAAGCGGCCCGATGCTGCGTCCTCAAAGCGGCCACGCTCCTCGGGCGGCATGGACCAGGCGAGGCCGCAGTCAGCACGTATCTCGACCGGCGTGGGGATGAGGCGGCCAGCGACATGCTCGGCTCGGCAGATCGACTCCGCCGCAAGTGCCTCATGCGTCGAGTCAAACGACGCGACGCAGCGCCTCTTTCGCAC
>DHPN01000003.1:29799-30374 GCA_002407925.1 Atopobiaceae bacterium UBA5363 | reverse complement strand
GTAAACCAGCCGAATGAGAAGCGCACGGCGCCTGTCTTCTCGGTGCCGAGCGCACGGTGCATGCGCGGCGCGCAGTGGGCGCCGGCGCGCACGGCGATGTCATAACGCCTTGCTAAGGCATCGGCCAGCGACGAGGACGACCAGCCGGCAAGGTTGAGAGCAACGACCGGAGCATGGTCGAAATCCTGCGACAAGTCGGCGGGGAAATCCCCGTACAGCGTCGCCCCCAGCTCACGCGCACCCGCAACGAAGCGCCGGGTGAGCTTCATCGCATGCTCATGGACACGTATGAGGCCGATCTTCGAGAGCCAGAGCACCGCAGCCCCCAGCCCGGCGATCCCATGCCCGTTGAGTGTGCCTGCCTCGAGATGCTCCGGATAGGCCTCAGGCTGCCCCTCGTCAAACGAGCGAACCCCGGTACCGCCGCGAATCACAGCACGCACCTCGACGCCTGGGGCCACTGCAAGCCCACCTGTCCCCTGCGGCCCCATCAAAGCCTTGTGCCCTGTGAAAGCCAGAAGGTCGACACCCAGCGATGACATGTCTATAGGACGCTCCCCGGCCGTCTGGGCTGC
>DHPN01000003.1:24955-29527 GCA_002407925.1 Atopobiaceae bacterium UBA5363 | reverse complement strand
AGGTCGAGCACGCCCGTCTTTGGTGCCGCAGCCGCGAAGTCGACTCGCACGCCTTGCTCGTCGCGCAGGCGATACAGGGGGCGCAAGACGGAGTTATGGTCCCAGTCCGTGGCTACCACACGGCCGCGCGGCGGCACCGTGCCCAAGATGGCCATGTTCAGCGCCTCTGTCGCGTTCGCCGCAAAGACTACACGCTCGGTCTGCTCGCAGCCAAGGAGCTCGGCAAGCGAACAGCGCGCCGCACCAATCGAGCGGGCGGCGTCAAGCTCACTGGCATGGGTTCCACGGCCGCAGCTGCCGAACTCGTCCAGTGCGTGCACGACTGCCTCGCGCACACAGGCGGGACGATCACGTGCTGTAGCTGCGCAGTTGAGATAGACCATGGCTGGGACCCCTAGTCTATAGCGTAGTCATGCCAGGATGCTCGACCACCGTCTTGGCAATCTCATAGAGGTTCGTCACGCCGCCGACCGCAAGCTTGTCGCGGATGCCGTAAAAGTCGAGGCAGGTACCACAGGTGAGAATCGTAGTCCCGCGCTTTTCGAGCTCGCGTATGTCCTCAAGGGACTCCGATCCCTCACAAGTAAGGTGGGCCCCCCCGTTGAAGAAGAGCATCTTCTCCGGAACCTTGTCCTGGTGGGCCAGGGCATAGATGAAGCCTTTGACGAGAATCTTCCCTAGCTCCTCGTTGCCGCGCCCCATGGAGTCCGTGTCCACCGCGATGACAGAGGCGCCGGAGGCGGGGATGTCACAAAGCTCCTGTGCCTCAGCTTCAGCGCTCTCGCTTGCTGACACCGCAGCACGCGGCGTGAGAGTGAGGGTCGTCTCCTTCGCGTTCGTCTCCGTGGCAAGATCGCAGTTCTTCTCGGCAGCAAGCCTCGTGAGGTTGCCGACCGCGACTGACTCGTTGACGACGACCTGCAGCGACTCACCCGCAGCAAGCTTCGGGAGAGCCTCCAGCGCCAACACGACCGGCCTCGGGCACGCAAGGTTCCGCGCATCAATCTTCATGATTTCCTCCTTTAGGTTGGACCCATACTACTAACTGAACATTGCGCTTTCGTTATACATATAAAAACATAACGAATACGTACAAATCATCTTTTGTAGATGGCATCTGTGTGCCACAGAACTATGCTTTATTTACGATTCAGTATATGACTTTTTGTTAGGGTTCCTCATGAATCTTACGGATTTACTGCGAACGGATGCCCATATTGTGTCAGTGGTTGGAAGTGGAGGTAAGTCAACGCTCGTGAACGAGCTCGCGCGCGAACTGGGATGCACGGTGGTCATCGCTACCTCGACACACATGCTAGCGCCCGATGGCTGCCCGCTTTTGCTTGACACTTCGGAACTCAACGTTAAGCAGGCTCTCTGGTACACCCGCGTGGTCTGCGTGGGGAACCGCGCGCCCGGTGCGGAAGGTGCTGCCGGAAAGCTCTGTGCGCCGTCTCTGGGCTTTGGAACACTTGCCATGCTCGCCGACCGCGTGCTAGTAGAAGCCGATGGCGCACACCGGCTGCCCCTCAAAGCGCACGCCGCGCACGAGCCGGTGGTGCCCGCCGAGAGTGGCCAGACCATTCAGGTGGTGGGCGCGTCCGGCTTTGGCGGGCGTGTGGGCAAGGTCGTCCATCGACCGGAGCTCATGTGCAAGGCTGTGGGCTGCTCTGTTGACGACGAGTGCACGCCCGAGCTGTACGCGCGCTTTGTGGCGGCGGAGCATGCGGCAGATGTGGTACGCGCAGATAACGTTGTGGTGAACCAGGTCGATGACCAGGGGGGCGTTGAGCTGGCAGCGCGGTTTGCCTTGGCTTTACGCACATGCGGGGACGAGACGCCCGTCGCCGCCGGCTCCGTGCGCGAGCACCGCCTAGTGCAGGTGTAGCGCCAGGGCGCCGCAGCACCCCCAATGCCGCCGGAAGCCGCGCCCCCAGTACCGACAGTCTCGCTGTCAGAAATCTGCAGCTTAATTGCAGTTTCAGTCAGTTTCAGTCGGGTAGCTCAGAAAAGAACTGCAGGTAAAAGGGTAAAAGGCCTTGCCTTCTCAGCGGGCTGCAATTAACCTGCAGATTTTCCAAAGAGGAGAGGAGCTGCAGAGGGGGCGAGGAGAGCCAGCCCTATCTGCCCAGACAGCCGATGGGGATAACGTAGACCCCATCGTTTCTGCGATACGACCGTTCGCCAAGGCCAACGAGAACAGCAAGAAACTCCGGACCGCGGATTCGAGCCAGCGAGTTTCTCTCCAACTTCTCGCGTATCCGCAAGAGATTCCCAGCGGCCTCCTCGACCTTGTTCTCTCCGAGCTTTACCTCAATTGCGCCCCATCTGCCGGCCGCATCTTCAACTATTGCATCTGCCTCAAGGCCATTATCATCGCGATAGTAGTGAACAGGATCTCGTGCTGCATCGGGAAGTGCACGTGCGTATACGGATAGGTCTCTCATACAGAGATTCTCGAACACCAGGCCGAGTGTCTGCCAATCGCTCTTGAGTGACTGCTCGTTCATTTGAAGAAGCGAAACGGCAAGCGAAGGGTCGACAAGATAGCGCTTGGGACTTGTACGAAAACGTTTGGGAGAGCGGGCAGGCGGTTCCCATCCACGTATAGGCAATACCAGGTAGAGCGATTCGAGAAGCGCCATGTAGTTCGATATGGTCGCAAGCGACGCAGTGTCAGCACTCTCGGCTTCACCATACATATCGCGTACAACGGTCTTCCTGGTGACTGCCTGCCCAAGGTTTCTCGCGAGGCTTCCCAGAAGGCGCCTGGCAACGTCAGAGTTCCCGCCCTTCGAGGGGATACTTTGCTCGATTGTCGCGTCCACGTAGTCTCGCGCTATGCGGAGAGCGCGTGCCGGCTTGGTGTCTATCGCCTCAGGCCATCCTCCACGACAGCACAGCGACACGAGTCTACCTGCGGTCAGACTACTAGTGGCATACGAAAACTCTCCTTCAAAGAGCGCCGCTAAAGATACCTCACCAGTAGAGTCTCTGGATTCCTGAAGCGACATGGGAAGCATGCGCACCCTGCCAATACGACCCGCGCCGCTGTGGTGAACCTTGTCCTTGGCAGGCGTAGATGATCCGGTAAGAATCCAGAGGCCTTTTGCTCCAGAAGCGTCATCAACCTCGTGGCGCACAACATCCCATAGCGCAGGAGCGAGCTGCCACTCGTCAATCACATGCGGGTGTTCGCCCACGAGAGCTGCCATTGGGTCCGAAAGCGCCATATCCAGATTCTGGCCCTCATCGAGATAGATGATACTTTTGGCATGACGTCGTGCCGTCCAAGTCTTGCCACACCACTTGGCGCCCGCAATCTCGACCGCCCCATAGGTCGCGAGACACTCATCAACCTCATCGTCGACAATGCGAGGAAGATACCCCACCGGCACAACCGACATTGTCCTCATCCCCCTTCCTTGAAGTCTGCTCTCTGTTGCTATTATCAACGATTACTACCAGCAACGTTATCGGATTCCGCGATTTTCGTTGTCATTTTCCGCGTATTTAGTTGTCGTATTCCGCGTTTTTCGCTGTCACTTTCCGTGATCGCAGAGAACCGCAGACCCACCTCCACCACAGAAAGCGGGCGGCACCGGCACTAGCCTGCACCGCCCGCTCGATGACAAGCCCTAGACCGAGCAAGCCCAGACCTAGATCCTCGCAACAGCTTTGATCTCAACTTTTGCGCCCTTTGGCAAGGCAGCGACTTGGAAAGCGG
The DNA here is from genome assembly GCA_002407925.1 of Atopobiaceae bacterium UBA5363. Lineage (GTDB taxonomy): Bacteria > Actinomycetota > Coriobacteriia > Coriobacteriales > Atopobiaceae > Olegusella. Next base: position 25,800 of record DHPN01000003.1, on the reverse strand, counting down.
CACGCGCTGGATAGGGTTTGGAGAAAAACTCGCTGTATACCTCATTCATCGCGGCGAACTCGTTGATGTCGCTCAGCAGGACGGTCGTCTCGACCACGTCATCCATCGAAGCGCCTCCTGCCTCGAGGATGTTCTTAATGTTCGTGAGGCTCTGGCGGGTTTGGCTTTGGATGTCATCGCCTGCGAACTGTCCGGTCGCGGGGTCGATGGGCAGCTCCCCAGAGACGTTGATGGAGCCATTCGCCTTGACGGCGGCGGAATAGGGCCCGATCGCGGCAGGTGCCTTGTCAGTGACAATTGCGGTCTTGCTCATGAGACTCTCCTCTTTCTTCTTGCCCGCATCTGCGGACAGACCTATAGATGGCTACGGGTTTTGCAAGCGCATGAGGCTGCGAGGCCCCGCAGGCCAAGCGTATTAGCGGGCCACGTAGCGACCTGACTTTGCGCCGGTAGGCTCACCGTCTTTCGCGGCGAGCTCCCCTCCTACAAAGACGAGCTTCGCGCGGCCATGGGCCTTGAAGCCCTCGTAGGTGGTGTAGTCCACCGCCTGGTGCTGGTTGCTCGCGCTGATCGTCCACGCAACCGATGGGTCCCAGACGCAAATGTCGGCATCAGACCCCTCCTTGAGCGCGCCCTTGCGCGGATACATGCCGAAGACGCGCGCTTGGCCCTCTGAGAGCAGATGAAGGAAGTCCATGGGGCCAAGCTGACCCTCGAAGGTCGTCATGATCAGCGCAGGGCGATGCTCCACGCCGGGGCCGCCGTTCGGAATCTTCGTAAAGTCCGCACGCCCGCGATCTTTCTGCCCGTGAAGGTTGAAGGAGCAGTGATCCGTCGAGATCTGG
>DHPN01000003.1:24264-24864 GCA_002407925.1 Atopobiaceae bacterium UBA5363 | reverse complement strand
GATCTGGTCAACCTCGCCGTCCTCAACAGCCTCGCGCAGTGCCGCGATGTCCGTCGGCTTGCGCAGGGGCGGGCTCATCACATATTTCGCGCCCGCAAAGCCATCCTCGCCCTGCTCCAGGTAACGGGTGTCGTCCAGTAATAGGTACTGCGGGCAGGTCTCAACCGAGACACGCACGCCCCTCGCGCGCGCGGCGCGAATCTGCTCAAGCCCGAGCTCCGTGGAGAGATGGACTACGTTCACCCGCGTCCCCGTGAGCTCTGAGAGGTACATGAGGCGTGAGATCGCCTCTGCCTCACACTCGGCCGGGCGGCTGAGAGGGTGGCCCTCCGGCCCGGTGATCCCCTTGGCAAGCACACGGCGTTGGAGCTCGTTCACAAGCGTGCCGTTTTCGCAGTGGACGCAGAGGATGCCGTCGAAGGGCTTGATCGCCTCCAGGACCTCCATGGTCTGCGCATCATCAAGACGGAGGTGATCATAGGCAAAGTACGTCTTGAACGAGACGATGCCGGCCTCGCGCATGGCTGGTATCTCCTCGCGCGTATGCTCGTTCCAGTCAGCGATGGCCATATGAAAGGCGTAGTTTGCCGTACAGGTCCC
>DHPN01000003.1:4688-24069 GCA_002407925.1 Atopobiaceae bacterium UBA5363 | reverse complement strand
GTGGTGCCGCCGCAGGCGGCCGCACGTGTGCCCGTCTCAAAGCTGTCGGCCGTCCAATCCATGCCGGTCCAGCACTGCATGTGCGTGTGCGCGTCGATAAAGCCCGGGAAGACCCAGCAGCCAGAGACATCAAAGACCTCAGCGCCCGCAAGGTCGCCTTCCGCAAGGCCGCCCGGCACAACCTTCTCGATCTTGTCACCATCGAGGACGACGTCTCCGTTGAGGAGGCCGCCTGGCGTGACGAGGTACCCGCCTCGCAACACTTTTCTTACCTGTACGTCCATGGCATACATCTCCTTATCATGAGAGAGACTCGCCTGTGTGCGCGCCCCTGTATAGCTTCTCCATGCGATCAAGGTCCCCGGGCGTATCAATGTCGTCAAGCTCTACGGCCTGCGCTGCCTCCACGCAACGGACATAAGAAGCCATGGCTGGGTTGCGCCGCAGGATCTCGCCGCCGCCGACATCGCCGTCAAGCGCCTGAAGCGCCCCTGCAAGCTCCTGCGGGAAGACCACCGGGCTCCCCTGGCGCCCACGCCAGCAAAGGCGGACGATGGCATGCGGGTGGGCGGCGAATTCGTCAAGCAGGGCCCCTACGCTCGCCGCGCTCAACAGCGGCTGGTCCCCCTGCACAAAAAGGTAGCCTGCGCGCCTGCCAAGAGCCTCGATGCCGCAGCGCACAGTGTCGCTTTGAAGGGGCCCACTTGGGCTGGCATGGGCTATGCCGCGCTCCTCGCAGATCTGCTTGACCTCATCCCAGCGCGTCGCCACGACAACCTCAAGGCGCTCTGAGTTGAGCGCGCCAAGCGTGCGCGCAAAGACGCTCTGGCCGCAGAAGGGCTCCAAGAGTTTCTGCCGGCCGAAGCGCCTGGCCTCACCGGAGGCCATGACCACGCAGCCTAGCTTCGGCACGCCTGCCATGCCGGCAAAGGCCGCATCAAACGCCTCTGAGGAGGCTTGCGCGGCCGCGGCGCTCCAGACGCCGTAGCGCCTCAGAAGCTCCCTACCCTCATAGGTCAGCTCCGAGCTGCCCCCACGCTCCCCGCCGATCGAGCGCCTCGTGACGGGAAAGCCCAAGGCGCGCTCAGCCTTGTGCACGATGCGCATGGCCTTGGTGTAGCTCATACCCATGGCTTTCGCCGCGGCGGAAAGGCTGCTTGTCCGGCTCACGTTTTCGAGAAGGTCAAGCGGACCGGGGCCGAAGAAGCGGCCGCCCCCCTCATCCATAAGATAGGAAGTTGTCCGTGGCTTCATGATCTTCCCTCCAAAGGCGCGACAGCTCGCGAGGCTAGCCGCGAACGACGGTGCCCGTCTTGCCCGCAATGCCGTCAGCCGCACGGTCCAGCTCTGTGATCAACGAAAGGCGACCACGGGCAGAGCCAGCAAACTGAAGGGCGGCCTGGACCTTTGGAAGCATCGACCCAGGGGCGAACTCGCCAGCATCAATATAGCGCTGCGCAGTGTCAGGAGTGAGCTCGTCCAGCCACTCAACATCAGGAGTCCCAAAGTGAATGGCGACCTTCTCAACAGCCGTGAGAATCACAAGTATGTCCGCATTGAGCTGTTGCGCGAGGCAGGCAGCCGCGAAGTCCTTGTCAATGACTGCGGCGGCGCCCTTGAGATGATGCCCCTTGGTATGGTAGACAGGAATGCCGCCCCCTCCACAGGCTATAACCACATGATCGGCCGCGACCAGCGACTCGATCGTATCAAGTTCAATGATGGTTTGGGGCTTGGGGGACGCCACGACGCGTCGCCAGCCGCGACCCGCGTCCTCCATAACGGTATAGCCTCGCTCAGCTACGAGGCGATTGGCCTCCTCCTTGGTCATGAACGCTCCAATAGGTTTGGTCGGTTTTTTGAAAGCAGGATCATGCGGGTCAACTTCGACTTGAGTGAGAACCGTAGTCACCCCATGATGTATCCCACGATCGGCAAGCTCCTCGCGCAGGGCATTTTGCAAATCATAGCCGATATAGCCTTGGCTCATGGCCACACACACCGATAGGGGACAAGGAATGTACTTCTCGGGATTAACACGGGTAAGCTGCGTCATCGCCTCCTGTATCATGCCCACCTGTGGCCCATTGCCATGGGCTACGATAACCTCATTGCCCTGCTCGATAAGGTCTGCAATAGCCTTGGACGTATGCTTCACGGCGATCATCTGCTCTGGCAGGTTTTTGCCCAATGCGTTTCCCCCGAGAGCTACAACGATTCTCTTACCCATGATGTTCCTTCCTTCTTTCGAAAAGAAACGGGACCAACCCATTGACGTAAAAGGCTGGTCCCGCATGTGTCGCACTTCTTAGCGTCTAAGACGTACGCGGGTGTGTCTAGGCCTGAAGCCAACGACTACGGCCGCGCTGCTCAAGCTTTTCCAGCATAGCAACAGGATTTCTGACCTTTTGCAGGAAGATCATGGCCGCCACAGCATAAGGCTTGTAGCTAGCCTCCTTGTACAGGCCGTCGCGATGGTAGTCGAAGACCTCATTTTCGACCTCACCGTGCTCGCAGGAGACGCCGTTGATGTCGGCAGGCAGCGGATGCATGTAAATGGTATCCATGCCCTTGGCAGTCTTGGCCATGAGCTCGCGTGTGCAGCACCAATCCTTGTGCGTAGCATTTTGCGCGAGGAGCTTCTGCTCAAGCTCGTCAATACCCTTAGAGTCACCTGCCGCATAGAGCTTGGTGCGCTTCTCCATGGCGGCATAGGAAGCCCAGCTCTTCGGAATCACGATATCAGCACCCTCGAAGGCGTCTGCCATGGAATGGACCGTCTTGAACTCGGCGCCCGACTTAGCAGCATAGCCCTGAGCCTTTTGGACCAGCTCAGGCATAAGGTCATAGCCTTCGGGGTGGGCAAGAGTAACGTTCATGCCAAAGCGCGTCAGCAGGGTGATCAGCGACTGTGGGCAGGAGAGCGGCTTGCCGTAGGAAGGAGAGTATGCCCATGTGACCGCAACCTTCTTGTTGCGCAAGTTCTCGAGGCCGCCGAACTCGTGGATCAAATAAAGCAGATCGGCAGAGGACTGTGTTGGATGATCAGAGTCAGACTGAAGGGAAACAAGTGTCGGACGATGGTCGAGGATGCCATCAGCATAAGATTGCGCGACGGACTTCGAGACCTTCTTCATGTAGGCATCGCCCTCGCCGATGAACTTGTCATCCCGGATGCCAATCACGTCAGCCATAAAGCTGATCATTGTAGCGGTCTCACGCACGGTCTCGCCGTGGGCGATCTGGGACTTGCTCTCGTCGAGATCCTGAAGCTGCAAACCGAGGAAGTTGGAGCCGGAAGCAAACGAAAAGCGCGTGCGCGTGGAGTTGTCACGGAAGTTCGAAACCGCGAGGCCTGAGTCGAAGATGCGCGTCGATATGTTGCGCTCGCGAAGGTTGCGCAGGGCGTTCGCGACGGCATAGAGCGCACGAAGCTCGTCAGTAGTCTTGTCCCACGTATGAAGAAAGTCGTCGTTGTACATCTTGGAGAAGTCAAGCTTGTCAAGCTGATCGCAATAGGCCTTGAGCTGAGAATCCATAGTTACCTTTCCCTACCTAAACCATTAAAGCCAAGACAGCATTATTGAATATCGTTGTTCGTCTTGCCAGCGCGGAATTGTGTGGCGTCGCCTGTGGCCGCCGAGCCGTCATAGAGGTTCACTGCTGCCACATACAGCGCGGCGCAGGTCGAGAGATCCTGTTTGTAGGTGACCTCGTTGGGCGCATGCGCCTGGGACTCCGCGCCAGGGCCGAAGCCTACGCAGGGGATGCCATAGCGTCCCTGAATGGCCACGCAGTTGGTCGAGAACGTCCACTTGTCGACCAGCGGACGACCGGCGCGCTTGTCCATGGACTTCTCGCAGCCGATCCGCTTGTCTCCGAACAGAGCCTTGTGGGCCTCGACGAGGGCCTTCACATGGGGCGCGTCCTCCTTGTTGATCCATGTCGGGAAGTAGCACTCGGTCTTGTAGACCTTCCCTGTCCAGCTCGGACGATCGTACATGTACATGGAGACCTTCACGTCGTCGCCGTACTTCTTAATGGCAGGAAGCTCGCGGATCTCTTCAAGACAGGACTCCCAGGTCTCACCGGCGGTCATGCGACGATCGATGGAGATTGCGCAGGAGTCGGCAACGGCGCAGCGTGAGGGGCTTGTGAAGAAGATCTGGCTCACCGTGCAGGTGCCACGCCCCAAGAAGCGGGCATCCTCGTAATGATCAGGGTTGTACTTCGGGTCGAGCATCTTGACGAGACCGCGGATCTGCGTGCTCTCGGTGCAGCCGTTGTTGTTGAGGGCGCGGACGTCTTGGAGGATGTCGGCCATCTTGTAAATGGCGTTGTCGCCGCGCTCGGGCGCGGAACCATGGCAGGAGATGCCCTTGACATCGACGCGGATTTCCATGCGGCCCCGGTGCCCGCGATAGATGCCGCCGTCCGTCGGCTCGGTGGAGATGACGAACTCGGGCTTATAGCCGTCCTTGTTATAGATGTACTGCCAGCACATGCCGTCACAGTCTTCTTCTTGGACGGAGCCAACGACCATGATGCGATAGCCCTCGGGAACAAGGTTGAGGTCCTTCATGATCTTAGCCCCATAAACTGCCGAGGCGAGGCCGCCTTCTTGGTCCGAGCCGCCACGGCCGTAGATGATGTCATCGGTCTCATAGCCGGTGTAGGGGTCATCAGTCCAGTTGTCACGGTTGCCGATGCCGACAGTGTCAATATGGCCGTCAATGGCGATAATCTTGTCGCCACTGCCCATCCAGCCGATGACATTACCGAGGCCATCCACTTCCACCTTGTCAAAGTCGAGCTTTTCCATCTCGGCCTTGATGCAGGCGACGACCTCCTTCTCATGGCAGCTCTCGCTCGGATGGGAGATCATGGCACGCAAGAAGGCAGTGATGTCTGGCTCATAGGCTTTCGCGGCTTCTTTGATCCTGTCATAGTCAAGTTTCTTCATGGATCCTCCTTGCGTCCTGCAACACACGATTGCATGTAGACTTTATGTCTGCTTACCAAACTTTTTGTTTGGTCTTCTCTATTAAAGCACGCTCGCGAGCTGAGTCAAGAAGTTTGCCAAAACTTGCACCATTTAACGCAAACGGTCAAGACCAGCTGGTAAGCGGCAAAATATACAAAGAAAATTTACCTTGCGCCCAGCCGCTCAATCCGCCAGTCACTCCTCGCGCTCACCGCTGAGCCCCACAAAAAGCGCACCACAGAAGCGCAGCGCCACATAAAGGCAGAGCGCAGCCGCAAGCGCCGTTTCGACGGTCGCCACCACTCCCAGCCAAGCAATCGACATGCCCGCCTTCGCTGACATCGCGCCCACCTGCTTCGTCGCGATAGCGCTGATGACAAAAGGAAAGGTGAACGAGGCATAGCTCGGATAGAAAGGAAGCCTCAGAAGCCTTGGCAGCCTGAGGAGTACGACCACATAGATGCAGCTTGCAACAGCAAGAAGGACATATGCCAGCAGCAAAGACCTCGGCTGGCCTGACTGCACGTAGCCGGCGACGCACAGGCTAGCCGGTGCCGCGTAGATGCAGAAGATTGGCAGAGCTGCCTGTGGGGTCTCCTTAACCTGCACATAGCGCTTCGTGACAGGGAAAAGAAGGGCGACAAAGCACGCGAGACCGAACCAAAACGCGACATTGCCGAAGCTCTGCATGCCAAAGGCAGGTGCGGTCACAGACGCGACGACGATGCCGACGTAGACGATGAAATAGCTTGCGAAGACCCGCTCCAGCTTAAAGCTCTTCAGAAAGTACTGCCTCGTAAACCACACGATGAGGGTGATGTGAGCGCAGACGGCCGCAATCCATATCACGAAGGCCATGACATGCGCCTGAGCAGCGATATACGTGCTCAGCAGCATGATCGCCATAGAAAGCGTACCTGCCACGCTCGCCTGGATCGGGTTGCCCATCGCCTTTCTCAGCGACTTGCCATCGACCAGGAGCTTTCCTATGAGCAGTACTACGAAGAAAAGCGATATAAGCCCGCAAAGGATATGGAATGCCTCTGCATAGCTCTGCAGAAGGTTGCCAAGGGCCGCAAAGCCCAGGGCGACACCGGCGCAGGGGATGGACGCACGCCGAAAGAGCTTTGAGATCCTCATGCGCTTACCTCGACCCTTTCGCTTTGGGGAACAGCCTCTGCATCGAGGTTGCCAACGCCCGTCTCGCGGCAGATGATCTCAGCGGTCTTCTCCGCGCACATGCCCGTAAAGCGCACGCATTGCTCCTTGTTTTCGCCTTTGGCCATGTCAAACTCCCGGGTCAGCACGCGGCAGCAGCTAGAGTGCTTACCATTGTTGTCCTTGAACCAACTGAGGAGCTCGGAGGTGAGCTGCATCACCCTTTGCGAGCGGGGATCTTGAGGGCCCTTCCTTTCCGTGCGGCCGAACAGCATGCCCAAGGCCATGACACCGCCGTTCACTGCACCGCACAGGCAGCCAGAATGGCCCACGCCCACAGCCATTCCCGAGCTCATGGCAATGACTTCATCCGGGACGTCGAGGGCAAAACCGTCTCTTATGGCAGCCATCAGCGCCTCGCAGCAGTAGAAGCCCCCTCTGAAGTTATCCTCAGCCAGCTTGCCGATCGCACGTGGACTTACGGAGTCGACCTGGATCTTCACGTTGGGTTTCGAAATGTCTTTCACTTTGGTACCCCTCTCTTTGATTTTTTTGCCATGGGGCAGCCACCCCACGATGTCTGCGTTATAGTTCTAAAAACTTAACGCTCGTCAACGTTTAACACATGTGAATAAACAAAAACAAATTGCGTTTTTATTTACTTGGCTCGCACTAGCGTGTTTGACTATGCTTTTTTCTCCTCATATTCCAAAGGCTTCAAGTTCTTGTTCTCCGGCGTACTGTCCTCAGGGGGCAGGATGCTGTTCAGGATGATTGCCATGATGGCACACGGGGTGATGGCCGAGGTGCCGAAAATGGTGGCAACCCAATCGGGCATGCCAGGGCCGGCAAGGGAGCCTGAAACTTGTGCTATGCCAATGCCAAAGGCCACCGAAATGCCAAAGACCGTGCATGCCCTCGGCGTGAGGCCATCCTTGACGAGGATGCGAATGCCGTTCAAGGTGATGGTCCCGAAAACACTGATCGTTGCGCCGCCTATGACGGGCTGAGGGATCATAAGAAGCAGGGCCGAGAGCTTAGGGCAAAATCCAGCGGCAAGGAACACGAACGCAGCCCCGCCGAAAACCCAACGGTTAATGACCTTGTTACTCACGATGATGCCTACGTTTTGCCCGAATGCCGAGGTGGGAAGCCCTCCGAAGAAAGAGGAGATGATGCTTACGAAGCCTTGCGCCTTAATCGCGCCACCTACCTCGCGCTCTGTAGGCATGCGGTCCATCGATCCGGCAGTAGAGGCAGAGAGGTCACCGATGAGCTGCACGTTCACCATCACGTAGACGACGGCCAAAGTGATGCAGGCCGCGGCGTTGAGCTCTATGGGATAGGGCATGAAGCGAGGAAGCGAGAACCACGCTGAGCTGAAGACCTCGTCACCGCTGACCATGCCAAAGGGGATGGCCACGATGCAGCCTATGATGATGCCAAAGAAGATGGAGCCGAGCTTGACGACCCCCTTACCGAAGTTTGCAAGCCCGAACACCACCGCGAAGGTGATCAACCCAACTGTCCAGTTGGCAATGCCGCCGAAGTTCGCAGTGCCCTCGCCGCCTGCCATATATTTGATCGCCGTCGGGTACAAAGAGACGCCTATCGTAAAAATCACAGTACCGGTGACGAGCGGAGGGAAAAGCCAGCGAACTTTGCTGTAGAACTCACCGAAGAGCATCGCCACGATGCCGCCTATGAGCTCAGCTCCCAAAAGCGTCGAGAATCCGAACTCGACGCCGACTGCCTGAAAAGCCGGTAGGAAGGCAAAGGAGGCGCCTGTCAGTATCGGCAGCCCAGAGCCGATGCGCCCAAAGAGGGGAAACTGCTGCAGGAGCGTGTCAAGGCCTGACAAAATCAAGGCGACCTGAATGATGGCCGTCTCTTGCTCCTGCGTAAAACCGCAGGTAGTAGCTATCATCATTGCAGGAGTTATTATGCCAGCAAATGACGCAAGGACATGTTGAAGCGATGTAGGGATAAGATCCATAATCGATGGAAGGCCTTTGCGTTCAAAAAGAACTTCGTTGAGACCCCTCTCATTTGCTTCTGATACCGCCATAGACAGTGTTCTCCCCGCCCCTAGTTTTGTCCTAATTCAATAGTTCTGACTGTAATTCAGATCCTTTTTATATACACACAATATGACATATACTAAATAATATTAAGCTGTAATTACAAAAAATTTTTCTTATTAATATGAAGAGCCAGAAAGCCTACTGAAAGCTTTAGATCATTTCAAGAAAAGCCTCAACTCGTGTTTTAAGCTGCCCTTCGTCCTCAGTTGAGTAATCTGTAGAAATATGCATATAAGGAATACCAGCCTTTTGAACAGCTTCCTCCATACTGAAAGACTCCATATCATACAGCGTGCAAAATTGTAAGGAACAATCTATTACTCCATTTACATGCAGCCGGTGAGCCATACTAATAACATCATCTCGACGATCTTGATTTGGGGTAAAAATCGCACAATGAATATTTAAATAGCGATCTGCAATAGCATCTAGCATCTCTTCAACCGTTTTGCCATCTTCAGGCACAAGATCTTTATAGTAGCGACTGCCCGTGCAGCACTCTTCTCCTACGACTACGCCACCGCACTTCTCAATTATATTAAAAAGCTTCCAATTAGGCACAGCCATGGGCGTGCCTGTATAAAGTACTCGCTTAGCACCGTGTGGTTTTACCCCAACTCCAGTTGCTGCACGCTCTTCACATTCAGCAGCTAAAGCATTAATTGCTTGTGTCAATCGAGCAGAATCATCCATGAAAGCAGCTTGTATGGTTAAAAGAGAATCAAGACCAGATATAGGAGCAGGGTCAGCAGCACGAGTCATAGATAAGCGTTGAAGAGCACGACGCTTATCGTTCACCAACTTAATAGCCCTGCTGAGGCTTTCCAGAGTTATTTTTTGACCAGTTTCGTCTTCCATCTTTTCAGCAAACCGATAAATTTCTTGTCTCCAAATTTCTTTTGTATTGTTATTACGCACATGAGGGACATCCATCACGTACATAGGTTTCATTTTCGAGAACTGCTCATAAGCTTTCTTTTTACCATCGCAGGTGTTCTCTCCTACAACTAAGTCAGCGCTTTCAATATACGGGCAAACGCGACCCAGTTTGAAACCCATAAAACCTTTAATTAGAGGACAAGTATTGCGTGGTATGTATCTCTCGGCTTCATCTGTATTCCAATTTGCACCAGCACACAGGCCTACTTCAATGCCACCTGCAGCTATAACTATTTCTTCTGGTACATAAAGACAAAAGGACCCAATAATTTTCTTTGTTTTACCGTCTTTACGTGCATCAACCATTTCACGAATTCGGCCTGAGTGGAGATTGTTTGCAAAATTATCCAAGTAAGTTGTAGACTTTGGACGATTTTTCTGAGTAAGAAACACTGTTTCATACATTTGTCCTACGGCATCTAAAAGTGAATTATGAGCCGCGACATCCATTCCAAGGTCTGACCACATTTTATTAAAATCCTGCTCTTCTTGTACCATAGTCCTCTCCTTTTAAATCATAATTGCATCTAAAAGACTCAGAGTCATACCGTTATATTTTTACAAATATAACGGTATCTAGATAGTCATACTAAATATATTTTTGGGAATATTATTTTATTTTCGGTAGAGGTTACAATATGGACTGTGACAGACATGTAAATCTAAAAAAGTTCAATTCAATCTTAAACGAAACTTACTTTTTACTACATCACCATCTATCTTTTATATATCAAGGTACTCTACAAACTAGGAGGAGCCTTATAAAATCACGGCCGAGGAGGAGACAATGATCAATGCTAATGAAGCAAAAAAGCTGACGGCTACTGCTAAAACTGGTCGGGACCATGCTGAGCCAGACACTCTCTCAGACAATGCCATGTCCTGGGCACTACATAATGCAGAAGGCCGTACTGATACGCGTATACGTCTTTATGCCAAATATGGCCGTAGCTCACTTGCTGTAAAGTTTGCACCTGGCACCGAAGATGGCAAAGGCAGCGGAAACTCCTTTTACAGCGATTTAGCTGCCAATAGCAACACATCTGTAGCTGATGCCATCTGTAACATAATCTACGGACGTAAGCAAGAGCTTATCTCTCCTCTTCAAACCGCTCGACTGCTCAATACTTATAGTGCTCACCTAGCAAAATTTGTACGGGACCTAAAACGCTTAGGCTACGATGTTACAACTGGGGAAGACGAATATGGTAACACCAGCTTAGACGACAGTACTATTATCATAAGCTGGAAATAGTCCCAATTACAAACTCGTGGTCCGAGATCAGATCATAATCAGTAAGACGATATAACATGCGTACAATGTTACCTTATCGACTATCCACAGCGCAACCTTATCATTCTTTTGTCTCTTACGCGTCGGACCCTACCATACCATGTACAACATCGATGGCCTTCTCAACAGCATTAACTATATTTTCGTAACCAGTGCATCTGCAAAGATGGCCAGAGAGCTGTTTTCTAATCTCATCACGGGTGTATATCCTACCAGAATTAAGCATCTCCACGGCACTCATAATAATTCCAGGGATACAGAAACCGCACTGAACAGCAAACTCATCAATAAATGTTTGCTGGACAGGATTGAGAGTACCGTCAGGCGCCTGCAAGCCCTCAACAGTAAGAATAGTCTTACCTTGTGCCCATTCAGTTAAATACAAGCAGGTATCAGTAGCAATGCCATCAATGAGAACTGTACATGCACCACACTCGCCTACCTCACAACCACGCTTTACACTTGTAAGGTTGAGACGATTGCGCAAAGTATCAAGAAGCGATTCACGTGGATCAAAGCCTACCTGCACTTGCTTACCGTTTACAGTACATTTAAGAATTTGCATGTCCATTAGATATCAGCCCCTCCCCTACGCGCTGCCTCAACAAGGGAGCGCTTGGACATTTCCTTGATAAGCTGGAGTCTGAATTCCTTTGATGCACGCCAACTATCACGTGGATGTGTATCAGCTTGAGCTAATTCACCAATTTTTGCCACAGCCTCAGCAACTGGAAGGCCACGCACACCATCTTCAGCCTCAAAGGAGCGCATAGGAGTCGGCCCAGCAACACCAAAGGCAAGACGAATATCATCTATTGTGGATTTGTCCTTAGCAAGCTTCACTAAACAGCAGCACCCCATCGTTGCTATCTCAAGAGCTCGACGCTTTCCATACTTAAAATAGTATCCAGTGAACCCTTCATAATGATCTTTGGGTATACGAATTTTTACCAGTAGCTCGTCGCGTTCTTTTGTCGACTTACCTGGGCCTGCATACCACTTTTCAATTGGAATGGTACGTATGCCACGGACGCTACGCACGTCCAAAAGTGCCCCATAAGCAAAAAGTGTTGACGCAGAGTCCCCAGAAGTAGCAGCTGTACAAATGTTACCGCCAATAGTCCCTGAGACACGAAGTTGAGGGCCACCAGGCGTATTGCAGGCATCACCCAAAGTTGGCACTGTAGCTTGAACGATTGGACTTGTCACGACATGATGAAACCAAGTTAGCGGACCAATCTCAATCGTACCATCATCGGATAAAGAGACGCCATCCAACTCATCATGTAGCCCATGGATGGAAATGAGGTGAGCCGCAGCTATCTTTCCAGCTCGAATATTAACGAGAACATCTGTCCCACCTGCAATGATTATAGCTTTGTGGTCAGCCGCTAAAGTTTTGACAGCATCATCAACGCTTTTCGCCTCGTATAACATTTCAATATCATACATTAGATAAGTCCCTCCCTCTTAAAGCCCTCGAAGAGACGCTGAGGAGTCATTGGTTCCTGATAGAACTTCACGCCGGTAGCATCAAGTATTGCATCACGAATAGCAGCTGCGGGAGATATAACCGGTGTCTCACCCACTGCTTTGTTGCCATAAGGACCTGTTGGATCATCCGTCTCGACGAACTGCGCTTCAAGATCGGGTACATCCATCATGGTAGGAACCTTATAATCAAGCAGCGTAGGATTGAGCACACGGCCAGTCTTTGGATCGATTTGCAACTCCTCATAGAGTCCAAAACCTATGGATTGAGCCATCCCGCCATGAACTTGCTGCTCAACCAACTTGGGGTTGATAAGTCGCCCATTGTCCTGGACATTGATAATCTTGTTGATGGTCACTTGCCCCAAAGGCATATCAACGGTTACGTCGGCAAAACTACAACCAACCGCAATCGCATTGGTGTGAACTTGAACAGTCTCGTGCACATGAAGCTGATCGTTGTGCTCCATGTTGTAATATGCCTCAAGCGCCAGCTCGGGTAGGCTACACACCTTATGGCCTAGAGCATCTACTATCTTATGATCAACAAGGTTAAGAGTGCCTTGCGCATCAGGGTGTAAAAAGCGAGCATAGTCGAGAATCTTGCCACGCAAGGTCTGACCAGCCTTCTTAACAGCTGTGCCAGACACGTATGTTTGCCTAGAAGCATAAGCACCTGAGTCATACGGAGTAACATCAGTATCTTGGAAAGATGTGATATGAACATCTTCAGTGTCAATCCCAATAGCCTCAGCTGCCATCTGAGAAAATACCGTATCAGCACCTTGGCCTATTTCAGTTGCACCCATTTGTAGCTGAACGGACCCATCCTGGTTAAGCGTAAGAGCCGCAGTTGCTGTCTCTAACGCGAATGGGGCAACAGCAGTCTTATACACGAAGAAGGAAACACCAACGCCATGACGGATAGGTCCCTTCTCATTGACATATTTTGCCTTGTGCTCATTCCATCCGATATAGCGCTTGCCCTTTTCAGCACACTCAGGAAGCCCACAGGTATGAGCACAAATTACCTGACCTGGCGTAAACTCATCCACAAATCCTTCTTGGATGGCATTCTTCAAACGAAACTCAACACCATCCCAGCCCATGTCATAAGCTATATCACCCATCAAACACTCAGCCGCCCAATTGCCCTCTGGCACGCCATAAGCACGCATCGCACCGGTATGCGGGCCATTGGTATAGGCCGTATATGCTTCACTTCGAGTTGCTACTTCATTGGTATGATAAAGCCAACGAAACGAATTGACCGAGTTAAGCACTAAGGCGTGTCCATGATGAATATAGCCACCTTGATTTGAATAGGCCAAGATTGTACGAGCATGCAACTGCATATGATCATCAAAAGAGGCTTCCACATCAAAGGTCTTTGGTTGCCTACCGCTTGTTGCGAAAAAAACTTCTTCGCGACTCAACTCAAATTTCACGCAGCGTCCGCCAAGCTGTTGACAAATCCATGCATTTAATGGTTCATAATGCACATCTTGCTTTGTGCCAAAACCACCACCGATGTAAGGTTTGATTACACGCACTTTTCCCCACGGAATACCAAGAGCCTGACCGATAACACGACGAACGATATGGGGAATTTGCGTAGAGGAAACGCAAACGATTTTTCCAGCCTCCATGTAGCAGTATGAGACACAAACCTCAAGATGGACTTGAGACTGCTCAGCCGTTTCCATATGCGCTTTATAGTAGTGATACTTGGGGTCGTGTAATGCATCCTCCACACTCGAATATCCGTATCTTGCAAGCTCCTCCTCACTTGTTACGGCACAGGTGTGCGCAATGAGGTTATCAGGTTTTCTTTCTTGGACAGGATGCTCGGTGCCCTTAAGCGACTCTTGTGCATCATAGACAACAGGCCATTGCTCATACTCAACTTTGATCTTCGAAAGAGCACGATCACAGGCAACGTTGTCTTGCGCTACCACAACTGCAATATT
This sequence comes from Atopobiaceae bacterium UBA5363, assembly GCA_002407925.1. Taxonomy (GTDB): domain Bacteria; phylum Actinomycetota; class Coriobacteriia; order Coriobacteriales; family Atopobiaceae; genus Olegusella. The sequence goes on along the minus strand of DHPN01000003.1, from coordinate 10,149 downwards.
ATCCCCGTACATACGAACGCGTGAATCAAGCATCTTGCGATCCATGACGTCGCGCTTGTCGCTTCTGGTATCTGCATACCAAGGGTGCCCCGCAACTGGATAAGTTATGTCTGGGACATCAAAGCAAGTATAAACTGCCACTACACCTGGAACCTTCTCTGCCTCTGAAGTATCAATAGACTTTACGAGGCCATTGCCTATCGTCGAGTGTAGAAGTTTAGCCTCAAGACATGGCTTGGGACAAAGATCATCGGTAAACATCGCCCGTCCCGTAACTTTGTCGTACGCATCAACACGAGGAACGGGTCTACCGACCTCCTTTAACTTTTCCATGACGCACTCCCTCTCCTTAAAACTAATATCTGCACCAAGAACCCGTTAGAAGATCCTAGATAGGCGCCACCAAAAAGTAACAATACGTCAACATTCTTTTTGACTAGCATAATCTTTTATGATATAGCCCTTCTGACCTAGCTATTATGTAACTCAAAACTCAACGACTACTTTCTTTGCTATAGTTTAAGCGCCTAAGTTTTCTTGGTCTTCTTGAGAGCCGCTTTTTCTATGCAGGTTTCATTTTTTTCTCCGTGTAACAAAACCTTTTCTCCGTGTAACAAAACCTTACGGCAAATACTTTTCATTTAGAACTATTCCTTTAAAAGATACAGAAGCACTCAAAATAAATATTTTTTGCAGAAATATTTTTTTCTTATTTGATATTATACGTATGAGTTTTAGTAGTACTTAAAAAAAGAGGGCCTTCGGCATAAAAAGCTCTGCCAGCGGTAGTTTAAATAGATTGGTTTTTGATATAATCGTTAGATTATTATATGTTTATCGCTTTAGTATTATCATTACGATATTCTTCATCATGCAGTGCTGACTTTATCGCCAGCTAACACTCTCTGACAAAACCAAGCTGGAAAACATCTAAGTATTAACCATAGTGTATGAACAATCCGCATATGTATGAATGTAGATATTTAAAAAGAAGATCGTGATGCTTCTACATCACGATCTTCTTTGCTCCAGCTGTCATCTAAAGCAAAAATGATTGAATACTTTTAGCCCAGTGTATCCTTAATAGCATTAATCTCATCGTTGGTCAAAAACTCATCTGCTGAAATCTTATCGGCGTAATCTTTGATCTTGGACTGGACGTCAGAGGAGACCTTGTCTGAGAACTTACCGAGCGAAATACCACCATTGCTCATATTGGCCTCAATGACATTGCCTCCACCAAATGATCCCGACTCTACCTCATCCATTGCCTGACCAATCATCCAATCAGTAACTGTAGAGGTAACGACTGTAGGTTGATCTGATCCAACAATGTCGATAGGTTGGGCAATATCGAAGTGGGTGTCTGCTCCTGCCTGCTCGAGCGCTTGGCGTGCACCATTGTCGACTGCAGACGCATCGCCCCACATGACGTCGACGTTGTTCGTATTGATCCACTGCTCAGTGAGTTTGGTCCCCAAGGAGGCATCGGTAAAACCGGCCTCGAAGTTATACTGGCCTTGGATGCTGGCATCGATCTTCTGCGCCGCAGCAAGATACGCTGCATACTTCGTAAGGGTGGAAGGCAATTTCATACCACCAATAAAACCAATACTCTTCGTCTGAGTCATTAGACCTGCAACAACTCCCGCAAGGGCTCCTGTCTGTTTAAAGTCAGGTAAAACCGTTTCGACAGGGTCAAGCGTATCGTAGTCTGTCATCTCTGACGACGGGTCCGTATTGGTAATTAGAAAGTGTACTTTGGGATGGCTATCAGCTGCGTCAGAAACAACCTCAGCCCAATCGGAGGCAAACTGGTTGCCGTTACCGATGATGAGATCAACATCTTGATCGACGTAGGACTGCGCCGCAGAGGCAGCGTCGGCATCGGCCGTATTCTCCTTCGGCTCAAGCATCGTCCAATTTGAATGACTATCTAGTGCTTTTTTCAACGACTCATAATGGCCTTGATCCCAACCACCATCGGTGATCGTCCCGCTCATGATCATTGCCACCTTGTAGCTAGACTGACTCGAGCTAGATCCCGTAGAGCCACTTGAGGAGCTTGAGCTTGTTGAGCCACAACCTGCTAGCACAAGTGTAGCGGCTCCACCAAGGCCTGCCGTAATAGCTTGGCGCCTGTTGACCATGACGTGCGACTTAGACCTACTAAATTCTCTCATGTCTATTCCTTCCCATCTACGTTACCTGAGGCCACGGTATATCCGCGACTTTAACTGCCTAACTGAAAGCCAGGCAAGCTTCCAATAAAATAGTTTTCAATTGATCCAACGTCGTTTCGCAAAAGAGACGATTTAATTTCTAAAGTCAATCTATCTTGCAACCTAACGCTGCTCACGATAATACGGCTGTCCGTTGGCCTTAGGACCTGCATGCCTCGAGCCAAAGAAAATAAGCGCGATGATCGTAAAAATATAGGGAATCATCTTGAAGAACATCACTGGTGCTGCTTGAAATTGAGCCTGGAGGGCTACATTCAGGCCATCGAAAAAGCCAAATAGGAGACTTGCTCCTAGAATGCCCACCGCGCTCCAGCGGCCGAAAATCACCGTAGCCAAAGCTATAAACCCACGTCCCATTACAATGCCATCAGTATAGATTGGCGTATAGCAAATTGTCAGAAAAGCTCCGCCGGCAGCCGCAAGTGCGCCACATACAATACATGCAATGTATTTTATACGCACAACATCAATACCAAGCGTCTCAGCTGCATGAGGGTTCTCCCCGACCGAGCGAAACGACAGTCCCGAACGGAAATGCTTGAAGAAGTATGATACGAGCGGAACCAAGATAAACGTAAGATAAGCAAGCAATGTCTGGTCAAAAAAAGCGTTCCCGATTAGAGGTATAGATGAAAGCCCAGGGATTGCGATACTTGCCATTTGACTACCAGTAGCATTTGCAGAATTAGAGCCCACGAAGAGATTATAACCAAACAGCGCGATGGCGGGAGCTAGTATATTAATAGCCATGCCGGTGACCACTTGATCTGCGCAGAGGCTAACGGTACAAAATGCGTAGAGCATATTTATGAGAACGCCAGCAGACATGCCCACAAGAAGCCCCAGCCACAGGTTGCCAGTGAACTTGCCCACCGCAAAGCCTACGAAGGCCCCTATTGCCATGATGCCCTCAAGGCCAATGTTTACGAGCCCCGCTCGCTCAGAGAAGAGCTCCCCTAAGGACGTGAGCAGAAGAGGCACCGCGCCCATTGTCATCGCTTTGAGAATGGTCGGAAGAGTAGCCATGAAATCCATTACGCATTCGCCTCCGCTTTGTTTGTTCTTGCGCCCCATGTAGCCAGAAATGCCTTGATTTTTGGGAGCCTAACAGAGGCCATACCTGCAACAGCAAAGATAATGATAAGTCCACGGATGATATCCACGATAGCAGTAGGAACACCTATGATGCTCTGCATCATCGTTCCACCTGTTGAAAGAACGCCAAAAAGCAAAGCCACGACAATGGCACCGATAGGATTTAACTGAGCGATCAGTGCTATAGCCACACCATCAAAACCAAAGCCTGACCCAAATCCGTCAGCAAGTCTAAAAGGCGTCTTTCCCAGCAGCTCAATAGCACCGCCAAGGCCTGCGATAGCACCTGAGATAATAAAAGCAAGCAATACGAGTCTCTTCACGGGGAAACCGTTAACCCTAGAGGCGATAGGGTTCATGCCGACCGCACGAATCTTGAAGCCAAACGAGGTCCTAAAGATGACGTACCAGATAAATATCCCAAGTGCAATGGCAATGATGACGCCAACATGGGTGCCTAGAACCTGCGGCAAGCGGGCGCTCTGGGGTATCGCGATAGTTTTCGGGAGACCTTGGTCGGAATAGGCATTCTTAAAAATGTATTCCATAAAATACATCGCGACATAGTTGAGCATAATCGTGGTGATCATCTCATTTAATCCCCGTGCTATCTTCATGATGCCTGGCAGAAGGCCCCAGATGGCCCCTGCGACAATGCCCGCAAGAAGGCCCAGCGCCAAGGCGCCCGGGCCATCAACGCCCAAGCCCAGAATGACCGCTGCAGTTGCGCAGCCACCCATGATGAACTGACCTTCGCCGCCAAGGTTGAACACGCCACACTTATACGCAAACACCGCGCACAAGCCTGTAAAGACAAGCGGACACGCGCGCTCGAGCGTCTTGCTGATTTTTGCCATGCTGCCAAGCGATCCTTCCAACATGGCGCTGTATCCTACGAGCGGGTTCTTACCGAGACAGCCGATGATGATTGCACCGACTATAAGAGCGAGCAAAACCGAGATAACTGGCGTCAAAACCATAAAACGCCTCTCGTTTTTCTCCTCCATGCTGAGCACTTTTTTTGCCACAGCTGCTCCTCCCTATTTTCCTGCCATTGCAAGTGAAATTTCTTTAATTGGGGGATTTGCGCCTGGATAAACTCCCATGATCTGCCCCTCAAACAACACAGCTATACGATCAGAAAGCTTCAACACCTCATCAAAGTCGGCAGATATGAGCAAAATCGCACAGCCGGCATCGCGCTGGGCCACGATCTGGTTGTGAACGAACTCTGTGGCGCCAATGTCGAGGCCGCGCGTTGGATATACGGCTACAAGAAGCTTGGGGTGGGCGTCGAGCTCACGAGCAAGTATAACCTTCTGCTGGTTACCGCCTGAAAGGCTGCGAGCCGTCTGTCTAACAGAGGTACAGCGTATATCGTTCTCGTCTTTGAGGCGATTAGCGTACTTTTCGATTGCGCCCATCTTGAGCCATGCGCCATGACCAAAAGAAAAACGATCAGACTTGGTTTGTTTTAAAATAAGGTTTTCAGCTACAGTCATATCACCGACAAGACCCATCTTATTGCGGTCCTCCGGAATATTTCCCAAGCCTGCATCGATAAAAGAACTTGGTGAGAAAAGCGCGATCTTGGACCCATCAGGCCCTATTACTTCGCCAGATTCTGGCTTGATAAGTCCAGTAACGAGCTCAGCTAAAGGAGTCTGCCCATTCCCATCAATTCCGGCCACGCCGAAAATCTCACCTTTATGGATTGCCAAAGAGACATCCTTTAGGCCTCCGTGTTTGATGCTCGGATGATATGAGACATCCTTGAGCTCAAAAGCTACCTTTTCTGCAGCCTCAACCTTTTGGTAAGTGTTCTCTGTGAACTTTTGCCCGATCATCAGGTCGGCGAGCTCTTGCTCGGTGGTATCGCTTACACGTACTGTTTCAACCGATTTACCACGGCGCAAAACGGTCACGCGATCAGAAATCTTCATGACTTCGCGCATTTTGTGTGAGATGAAAATAAGGGACTTGCCCTCGTCAGTCAGCGAATGCATTATGTCAAAAAGGCCTTCAACTTCAAGATCAGTAAGTACTGCTGTTGGCTCATCCAGCACAAGGAGGTCCGCTCCGCGGAACAGCACCTTCATGATCTCGACACGCTGCTGCATGCC
>DHPN01000003.1:0-4613 GCA_002407925.1 Atopobiaceae bacterium UBA5363 | reverse complement strand
ATCGACATGTCGGCGACGCGCTCATTAAGGTCAATCCCCAGGCCGTAGCGATCCATGAGCTCTTTGATCTTCGCGTGATCGTCAGCTTCTTGCAAGAGCGGGGAGCTATGGCGCTTGTCGCCGAGAATGATGTTCTCGAGGCCAGTCATATCATCAATCAGCATGAAATGCTGGTGCACCATGCCGATGCCATGTTGAACGGCCACGCCTGGCGAGGTAATTTGAACCTCCTTGCCGTGCATGAAGATCTTTCCCTCAGTCGGCTGGTATAGCCCGATGAGAACATTCATGAGCGTCGACTTACCGGCGCCGTTCTCACCGAGGAGCGTATGGACTTCTCCCTCTTCCACTTCTAGATTTATATCTCGGTTTGCATAAAACGAGCCAAAGCATTTGCTGATGTTCTCCATCCTCAGCAACTCTGCCATACCTACCACCTTCCAAGCGTAGAAGCTTTTGAACGATTCTCCCGTTTGCGTATTTCGTAGTCTTTGCGGCCGTATTGCTAAAGACAGGCTATTTCCTGAAATAAGGCGTTCCCTCAAGAGGAAGCTTCGTGCGAAGCTTCCCGTCGACTGTGTGATAGGCATTTTGGACGGCCGGGGCCGTGGGGATGGTAGCTATCTCCCCGATACCCTTGGCGCCATAGGCAACCGGCAAGAGCTTGCCCTTCTCAACATAGATAGCATGGATGTTGGGAATCTGCGTCGAACGGAAAAGCCCCAACGTGCCGAATTTCGCAGTTGGCACGCAGTCCTTGAGAGGAAAGCGCTCCGTAAGGGCATAGCCCATGCCCATCAGCACGCCGCCCTCAATCTGCCCTTGGATGGCTATCGGGTTCGTAACCTTCCCTGAGTCGTGAGCCGCATAGACTTCACTCACCCGCCGCTTTTCGTCAAGGATTACCAGATGCGTCGCAAATCCATAGCAGATGTGGCTCTTGGGATTCGGCTTGTCAGCGCCAAGCTTGTCGGTGGGCTCAAAATAGACGTAGGAGAACTCATGGCCCTCGAGCGTCTGCAAGGCAGCGATGGGATCTGCCGGATGCAGCGAATGACCCGCCTTCAGGGCATCATCTTTAACGACATAGGGCTCGCCGTCGTCATAGGAGATCTCCGCCCCGTCACCATGGGCAGACACAGGCTCAGAGGATACCTTCTCACCGCGCTCAACCGCAAGCATGGCATCGCGCAGGAGAAACGCCGCGCCACGCACCGCCTCGCCGGTGACGACCGTCTGGCGAGATCCCGAGGTCGTGCCGGAGTCCGGCGCCAGCTCCGTCGAGCACTCGCCGTTGCGGATATGGGACTTGGGAAGGCCGCACGCCTCCGCCACGTCTTGCAAGAAAATGGTGTTGCAACCCTGGCCAATGTCGGATGTGGCAGCATAGATGACGGCTTTACCGCCTTCGACCCTGATCAGGCAACGTCCTTTGTCAGGCAAACCTACGCCCACGCCAGCATTTTTCATTGCACAAGCAATGCCGCAATGGTCAGCATTTGCATCATAGGCATCTTTGACAGCAAGTAGAGTTTCCTTAAGGGCTGTGGAACAATCAGCAATTTGGCCATTCGGTAACACTTCACCTGGCTCTATAGCGTTGCGGAACCGAATTTCCCATGGACTGATGCCTACCTTTTGCGCAAGCACATCAACAAGCGACTCCAGCGCAAAATTGCTTTGACACACGCCAAACCCACGGAACGCGCCAGCAGGAGGATTGTTCGTGTAGTAGCCAAAGCCCCTGATGTCAGTGTTCTGATACTTGTAGGGGCCGACTGCGTGGGTGCATGCGCGCTCGAGCACCGGTCCCGTCAGGCTCGCGTACGCTCCGCCATCGAAGTTGATCTCGCAGTCGAGGCCGGTCAGCATGCCGTCCTTGTCACAGCCGAGCGTGAAAGTGCCCAGCATCGCATGGCGCTTCGGATGGAAGGCGATTGACTCGGAGCGCGTCAGTTTGCACTTGATCGTACGCTTGAAGCGGTACGCTGCGAGAGCCGCGAGGTGCTGGACGGAAACGTCTTCCTTCCCACCAAAGCCACCTCCTACGAGCATCGTCTGCACAACCACACGCTCAGGCGTCTTATCCCAGCCGAACATGTGCGCGATCTCCTTGCGAGAGTCGTAGGCGCCCTGGTCGGTGCTGCAAACCTTGACGCCGTTCTTATAGGGGAAGGCCACAGCGCACTCAGGCTCCAAGAAGGCATGCTCGGTGAACGGCGTCTCAAACGTCTCGGTGACCGTGTAGGCCGACTCGGCAAGGGCCTTCTTCGCATCGCCACGAACCACATGGCGGCTCTGGCAAATGTTTCCCGGCGCCTCCTCATGCACGAGCGGCGCCCCCTGAGCGCGGGCCTCCTCAACGGAACGCACCGGCTCCAGCGGCTCGTAGTCTACCTTGACAAGCTTCTTTGCCGCGGCAAGCGTATCCCTGTCCTTAGCGACCACCAGACACAGGACGTCGCCCACGAAGCGGGTGATACTGCCCTCAGCGATCATGACGTCCCAGTCCTGCTGGATGTGGCCCACTTTGTTCACGGGAACATCCGCCGCTTTGAGGACCCCTATGACGCCAGGTAGGGCTTCTGCCTCAGTCGAATCGATTTTCAGCACACGCGCACGCGGATACTTCGAGCGAACTGCTGAAGCATAAGCCATATCGGGAAAGTCTGTTTCGTTAAGGTCATCTGGATATTTACCATAGCCAAGGACCTTCTCGCGCACATCTGTGCGGAAGGCGCGCTCGCCGATCCCATAGCTGTCTCCCCGCTCCAAGGAGTAGTCGATCTCCTCATCACCACGGAGCACGGCAGCCGCCTTGCGAATGCCCTCTATGATCTTCTTGTAGCCGGTGCAGCGGCATATGTTGCCACGAATCGCCTGCTTGACCTCGTCTTCCGTGGGGTTAGGGTTTTTGCGCAGCAGTGCTGTGCCGCTCATGACCATGCCAGGGGTGCAAAAGCCGCACTGCACAGCCCCAACGGCGCCAAAGCCATAGACAAAAGCTTCCTTCTCCTTGTCGGAGAGGCCTTCCACCGTCTCGATGCTCTTGCCCTGCGCAAGCTTCGTCGACATGATGCAGCTTTTTCTCGCCACACCGTCAATGATGACGGTGCAGGTGCCGCAAGCGCCTTCACTGCAGCCGTCCTTTACCGACGTGAGGTGCAGGTCATCACGGAGAAACCGAAGCAGGGGCTTGTTTTCTGAAGTCGTGACTGCCTCGCTATTGACAGTGAACGCATATTGCTCAGACATGCTGTCTTCTCTCCCTACCTAGCTAACCTGCATCGACAACCTAAAGCCGCCTCCCGTTATGCTGTTTGGTCGCAACATGACGCTTGGCCAAGCAACACAACAAGAGCCACCTCACTTAGCACAAAAGATAGCTGTAATCATTTCGCACGGTGACAATGACCTTGCGAACGCCTTCGGGAAGGCCGCAAGAAGCGTCGTCTACGTCATAGACCTTCGCGTCCTGCCCAAGGCGCACCAAGAAGCCGCCATCGACGGGAAGGAAGCCCTCGTTTTGGCTGTCGTTAAAGTCCTCGCGGCTCCAGAAAAGCGTGAGCTTGTCCTTGTAAGGGCGACCTCCCTCATACGGGCAGAACACTGCACAGTTGCCGCACTCGTTGCACATGCCATCGATGTGGACGATCTGCGACTGGCGCATGCCGGGCACATGGATGGCGACGTTTGCACGGTTCGGGCAGACTTCGCAGCACGTCTCGCAGATGGTCGGGCAGCCGAGGCAGCGCGTCGTTGCCATTGAGCTGCAATCAGCGCACAGGCTGCCCCTCTGCCCCAAAATCTTTGCGACATCCGAGCTGATGTTAGAGGCTTCCATGCTGGAGAAGTCAAAGCTTGAGATCGCTGTCGTGACCGTCGCTGCATCTGCGATCGCCTTGACCACCGTCGACGGCCCGCGCCGCGCGTCGCCAACCGCATACACATGAGGTACGCTAGTCTCGAGCTGGTCATTGACGACAGGGCGTCCCTTCCTGTCGAGCTCGACGCCTGAGCGCTGATAGAGCCCTTGCTGTATGCGCTCGCCGACGGCGGTGATCACCGTCGTGGCATCGACAAAGACCGTGTCTCCCGTTGGCACAGGAGAGCGGCGCCCGGAGGCGTCAGGCTCGCCGAGCCTCATCACGTCGCAGGAAAGCTTCCCGTCGTCCAGCGTATCGGGAGCGAGCAGCTCCAAGAACTCGACGCCATCTTCGAGTGCCATCACGAGCTCTTCCTCGTCAGCCGGCATATAGCGACGGGTACGACGATAGACGAGCCTCACATGCTCAACGCCAGGGACGCGCTTCGCCGCTCGGGCGACGTCCATAGCCGTGTTGCCGCCACCGATGACGACGACATCCGTGCCAAGATTCAAAGAGCCTGGGTCCTTTTTGAAAGCCCCGAGGAACTCGAGCGCATCAAGAGCCCTTCCACTCTTGAGCGCAGGGCGCCCTGGCGCCCAAGCTCCGATCGCTACGACCACGTCCGTATAGCCCTCATCGAGCAGCTCTTGGGCGTTTCCAACCTCTGTGTCAGCCTTAAATGCGGCCCCATAGGCTTTGCAAAGCTCGACGTCGTTGTCGATGGCCTCATCAGAGATACGAAAG
>DHPN01000029.1:1798-14133 GCA_002407925.1 Atopobiaceae bacterium UBA5363 | reverse complement strand
GAGATGCCAAGAGCCCCCAAACGGGTCAGCTTCACACCATACTGAGCCTTCACGTCAGCCTTAAGCGATGCATAGCATGCAGAGAGCCCGTCAAATATCTCCTTCTCGCTGTAGGTCCAATACCCATCAATAAGAGAGTTTTCCCAATCGAATGTGCCAACCGCAATTGGCTGATCAGCAGAGTCATCAAGGACGGCTTTGATGCGCGTCGAGCCATATTCAATTCCGAGGGTACAACGCCCCTCCTCAATCTCAGAGACAACTTGGTCCTTGCTTAGTGACATCGGTCCTCCCTACACAGACGGCCGCGCCCCGGAAGGGGACGCGGCCGGGTCATCGTGTGAAGCTCATGAGATCTAGCGGTAAATCGCATTTCCAAGGGCAAGCTCACGCTTGAAGGTGCGCAGCTCCGTGTGCTCGTCAATAACGACGGACTCAACGCCCATCTCATCGGCCCAGTCAACCATCTGCTGAGCGGAAAGATCAAACGTCATCGCAGTGTGGTGTGCACCCCCTGCATAAATCCAAGCAGTCGACCCCACCTTGAGGGATGGGCGAGGAGTCCAAAAGATCGTGCCTGTAGGAAGTTTCGGCATCGGCTTTTCGACCTTCTTGCAGTCGACAACATTAATGACAAGGCGGAAGCGAGGGCCAAGGTCAATCATTGAGGTAGCTATGGCGGGGCCTGTCTTGCCGGTAAAGATCAGGCGTGCGGGGTCCTCACGATTGCCCATAGAAAGCGGCGTTGCGCGAATGGAAATCTTGCCGTCTGCAATAGAGGGATCGACCTCTGACATATGAGACTCGAGGATGCCCTCCTTGCCGGGTACGAGATTGTAGGTATAGTCCTCGCACAAGGCGCTGCCCTTGGCTTCTTTCATGCCAGCAGTCATAACTTTGATGAGGCGCACCATAGCAGGCGTCTTCCAATCGCCCTCCGGGCCGAAGCCGTAGCCCTTCTGCATGAGCCGTTGTATCGCAAGCGAAGGAAGTTCTTTGAGGTCACCGAGGTCACCAAAGTGATCAGAGAATGCATTATAGTTGTGCTCTTTCAGGAAGCGCTCAATGCCGATTTCCTGACGCGCCTGGACCTCAACATGACGACGGAACTCCTCGGGGTTACGTCCATCAAGAATAACGTCATAGGTGTCATAATACTCATCAGTCAGCGCCTTAACATCGGCATCTGAGACACCGTCTATATACGGCGTAAGGTCATTGATCGGCCAGGCATCGACTGTCCAGCCAAATTTTACCTGTGCCTCAACCTTATCACCGTCAGTCACGGCAACATTGCGCATCGTATCAGCAAAGCGTGCCACGCGGATATTGCGGCTCTCAACGACGCCAACGGCAACGCGCATCCAGCGACCAAGCTCTGAGACGACTTTTGGATCCTTCCAGTAGCCGAAGACAACTTTGCGATTCTTCTGCAGCCTCGCAAAAATATGTCCAAACTCTCGCTCGCCATGGGCTGACTGGTTTTCATTCATGAAGTCCATGTCGATCGTGTCGTAAGGGATCTCCTCATTGAACTGCGTCGCAAACTGGCAAAGCGGCTTGCGCAGGTCTACAAGACCATGAATGTAGTTCTTCGAAGGTGAGAACGTATGCGCCCATGTGATAATCCCGGCGCAATCTGCAGTGACATTGGCTTCGTCAAAAAGCGCGGTAATCGTATCGTCATTTAACAGGTTGGGCTTCACTACGATCTCATAGGGAATGTCTGGAGAGGCGTTGAGAGCTGCAGCAACTTGTACCGCATGCTCGTGGACGTGCTTGAGAACCTCGTCTCCGTAGAGGTCCTGCGTGCAGGGGCAGAACCAGAATTTATATTTTTTAACTTCAAGCATCACAACCTCCTTTGGTTGGACATGTACTCAAAACGATTCAATAACTAATACGCAATGACCCTCTACTTAATAACAGAGATGGAATCACGATCAGAGAACAGCGCAACAACGATCAAGAAGACAATGCCCATGATGATTTGCTGCATCATCGTGTCAAAGCCCATCATCACAAGGCCCTGGGCCAAAATACGGTATGACAGAACTCCGACGATGATGTTGGTGAAGCGGACCTTCGCGCCACCGGAGATGGGCATGCCGCCCATAACTAGGGCAATCAAGATCTGCGTCTCAAGCATCGTCCCAGACTGAGATGTGACAGAGCCTACTTTCACGCAGTTAATAAATGCCGCAAAGCCAGTCAGGCCCCCTGCGACAATATAGATGAGGGCTTGCATCTTCTTGACCTTCACGCCTGCGAAGCGCGCCGCCGTCTGGCCTGCGCCTATTGCCTTCAACTGAGCACCGAGAGAGGTATAAGTAAAGACAAAGTAGCCAATAGCAAGCGTGATCACTGTAATGGCAATCATGAGAGGCATGTTCCACAAATCCCTTTGCAGGTACGACGCGCCCATTACGGGAGTGTTCGTCAAAAACTGGACCACGCCACGAAGCAAAAACATCGTGCAGTTTGTAACGATAAAGGAAGCTATTTGACGATGTACGAAGAAATATGCATTGATTGCGCCAACCAGCATGCCTGTCAGGACGCCGCCGATGATTGCGAGAACGATGTTGTAGTTAGACAAAACACATACAACAATTGAGGCGACGCCTAGCATGGAGCCCTGAGAAAAGTCCAAGGACCCCATAGTCATGATGAAAAACACGCCGACGCTGGCAATAAAGAGCATATATGTGCTGTTCAGCATCAACGTTAGGTTACGTACGGTAAGAATCTGACCATGTGTCGTAAAAGCAAAGAATATGAGTATGATCGCCAAGCCAAAAAATGGGAGAATAGGACGAAGCTTTTCAAGGGTGGAGCGCTTTGTCGACATCCCCTCGGCTATGGCTGCGGTATCAGTTTCAGGCATCTTCTATTCTCCCTTAAATCATGTACTTAATGATTTCGGTGTCGGTCAGATCCTCGCTGCGTTTAAGCTCGGCTTCGATCTTGTGATCTTTCATGATCAGGATGCGATCGCACATGCCAATGAGCTCTGCAATCTCCTCGGAGATAATCAAGATTGCCTTGCCCTGGCGCCGCATATCATCAAGCAGGTTATAAATATCAGATTTAACCTTGATATCAATGCCGCGTGTGGGAGAGTCGAGCAGCAAGATGTTTGATTGCTTGCCGAGCCAGCGGGCAAGCACTACCTTCTGTTTATTGCCGCCGGAAAGAGCCATCACGAACTGATCGGTATTGACCATCTTGATAGACATCTCTTGGGCATATTTATCAGCAAATTCCCTGATCTTACGCCCAGAGAGAACCCGACCCATATCACGAAGCGATGGCAGGGAGATGTTGTCAGAAATCGAGTCATTAATAAGCAGGGACTCGTTGTCACGGTCTTTTGACGTATACGCAATGGAATGATCAATTGCAGTATTTATATCATTGATGGGCGTGCCATCAGCCAGCTCCACGCTTCCCGTACGATCATAAGAGGCGCCAAAGAGCGCTTTGCCCACCTCATGCATACCGCATTCGGACAGTCCGCCAATACCAAGGATCTCACCTTTGTGCAGATCCAGCGACACATCATCAAGCTGTCCGGGCACAGAGACATTTTTCATCGAAATGGCAATGTCTCCTGCAAGAGATGCGCCCCAATCGGTGCGGTAGTACTTCCCGTTCATCTCACGACCTACCATGAGGGTCTTGAGCTTTTCAACGTTGACCTCGTCTTTTTGCACCGTGCCTACAAGATTTCCATCACGCAAAATGGAGATCTCGTCGGCCATAGACATGACGATATCCATGTCATGGTCGATCATGATCACACAGTTCCCTTGATCACGCACACGGTTGATGACCTTGAACAACTCGTAGCGGCCATCCTGCGAAAGCGCTGTCGTTGTCTCATCGACAACGAGAATCTTCGGGTTGAACCACGTGGATTTGACTATCTCAATGAGCTTGCGCTCCTCGAATGTATAGTTCTCAATCGGGTTAGACGCCTTGATATAGTTAAAACCGTAAGAATCTAGAAGCTCCTGGGCCTTTTTGACCATTGCGCGGGCGTTTTTGATGCCGTTCTTCATAAATTGGTCTTCATCGCCAAGGAACATATTCTCTGCTACTGTCAGGCCATCAAGCGTGCCCTGTTCCTGAACGACGATCGAAATGCCATGGTGATTCGCGTCAATTTGATTTCTTGGCGCAATCTCTTTGCCTTCGAGCGTGAACGTCCCGCTTCCAATGGGCAATATGCCAGTAAGCATATTGGTAAAAGTGGATTTTCCAGAGCCGTTCTCACCAATAAGGCAATGCACTTCACCCTTATAGAAGTCAAGGGTGACATGGTTGACAGCGTGCGTAGGCCCAAACCTCTTGTCAATCTGCTCTGCATGAAGTAAAAGCTCTTTGTCTGCCATTTGTTTGCCCCCCTTTCCTACTTAACAACTGCGCCGTTACGGCGCTTCGTGGTAAGTGCAAGAATCAAAAGTACCGTGATACCAGTGACAATTTGGTTAACCGTCGTAGACACGCCGATGGCAATAAAGCCAGCTAACATCATTGAGACCATGAACTCGCCGATCACAATCGCCACGATTGGATGGCCATAGCGCTTGAAGGCAATACCAAAGAAGACGCCCATCAGGGGCAAGAAGTTGAGCGATTGGGACAACATGCCCGTCTGTGGCGTCTGGGCGGTACCATAGCCAAGATACAAAACAGCCATCGCACCACAAAACGTACCTGTAAGCGTCAAGGCGATGACTTTGTATTTGTCAACATTGACGCCCATGTTTTTCGCCGTCAGCTCGTTAGAGCCAATTGCGTTTGAGTAGGTCCCGATCTTTGTGTACTTGATAATAAAGCCGGTGACAAAAAAGCATGCGAGCGCAAAGACCAGGTTCCACGGATAAGACCCAAAGATGGAAAACTCTGACTGTAGCGTTGTCCCGTTGATACCAGATGCCCAAACGGAAAGAGCCTCATATATAAGCGACATGCCTACCGTCACGATCATTGACGGTATGCGAAGCATTTTAAATACAAGCCCATTGACGAGCCCCAATACGAAACCAGTGAGCACCGGTATCACAATGACCGAGAACCAGCCCGCTTGAGGTATAAAGGCAATTGACATGAGCTCAGACAAGATGATCATCGAGCCGATGGAGAAGTCGAAAAGTCCTTGGACCACAACGAAGTAAAAACCACACGCACCGACGGAGTAGATGAGACCGCGCTGCAAATACGTAAGCATCTTATCAGGCTGACCGAAACTCCCCGGATTGATAACGTTGGTGAGCAGCCAGAAGATTATCCATATTATCAATGTTACGAGGATAAGAAGAGCCACGCCATAAAATTGGCTCTGACGCGCCTTCTTGAGAAACGATTGCATTGCGCTCCCTCCGATGTGCGCTTTCCTTACTTACAGAAGGAGGGAAGCCCTGAGAGGCTCCCCTCCTGCGTTGGGCAAACTGTCACAGGCTATGCAAAATAAAAGGACCCAACCGCATGGCCTTACTTGTTGTGACGCTGCTTGACATCGTCAATAGAGAGTGACTCTGCAGCCGACTTAAGGTCATCAAAGTTCTTGGTCGCAAGGTCCTTGATCTCGTCTGAGTTATATGGATCGTCTTCGACGAAATACTTCTCATAGTCTTGATAGTCAGCAACCGAGGAGACATAGATGTAAGGAAACTTAATCTCGAGGCCGAAGTCCCCACTGGAAGGAACATAGCCGTCAGTACCCTTGCAGGCATTGTAGACAAGCAGGAGAGAGTACAAAGGATCGCAGAAGTGACCACCAGACTCAGCGAACATGCCACCGGACTTCAACTGATCCTCAAGGTCATCGAGGAAGTCCGTGGAAACAACACGGATCTTGCCAGTTAGCCCCATGTTGGCAAGCTGGCCCACAGAACCTACGAGCGGGTCGCCGCCACCACCAGCAACGATAAGGCCGTCCATATTGGGATAGGTGTTATAGAACTGCTGTGTGACCGATGCGCCTTCCGAGGAGGACGTATTGGCATATACAGGATCAGTCAGCGTAGCCTGATCATCTGGGTGGGCACTGTTCCACTCTTCAATGCCCGCCTTATAGCCTTGCCAACGCAGCGCAAATGTGGAGTCACCGACAGTCCAGCCCTCGAGACAGATCATACGAGAGCCTTTTTTGAGTTCATCTGTAGCAGCATCATCGTTGTCAGCAGTTATCAGCTCAACAAGCTTGGTGCCGTTTGCGACCTCATCCTCATGCACGGCTCCCACATAATACTGAGAATTTTGAGCAACGCTATAGACGTCTGGCGACGAGTCTTGCGAAATGATCCGGTAGAACTGGGCCACATACATTTGGTTCTGGTCACATGTGTTGATTACGGAGGTCATTTCAGAGTCTGCAGAGTTGCAGATAATCATGCCCTGGCAGCCCGCTGACGCGATGGTCTCGGCAGACGCTGTTACCTGCTCTGAAACATGGCCCTGGTCGACAACCGTAGAGGTATCAATACCAAGGACATCACCTGCTGTTTTGCAGATATCAACAGAAAGTTTGCCCAATGCATCCGTCGAACTCCAAATCGAGATGCCTATCTTCACACCACTGTCAGCCGCAGCTGAGCTACTCGAACCGCTTGATGATGTTGAGCTGCTGCCACAACCCGCCAGAAGCGCAGCTGCACCAAGACCAGCACCTGTGACGCCTGAAAGCTTCAGGAAATCGCGCCTAGAGAAACTGCTTTTGCCCATGCCTAAAACTCCCTTCACACCTTCCAACATTACTGTTCATTCCTGCCTATCCACTTGGACCGTTGTCAAACTTTAGAGCTAGAGAAGCGATTTTTTTCACTTCATCTTACAAAACGTTTTTATACGACAAACGTCTCCCCTACGCTCCAGGTGCACAAAGTTCTCTCCGCTTCTGTGGATAGAACAAGATCTATCCAGCCGCTACCCCTTTAACCTAGCAGCTGCTTTCCCCACTATTGTTTTTACACTCGTTGGCACAGCGACTCTACCCCATAACCTTCGAACGGTATAAAAACTGTTTTAAGCGGCAATGCCCCGCTATTTTATGACTACAACAGAACAAAGGAGGGCTCTTCTATATAAACGTTTTAAAATTTGTTTATATGGCATCAATCCCCTGCACAATGCACAAAGGACCATGAACCGACCTTATTGCTAAACGGGTTTATTTAACCTGCTTTTATGCCTGATGGACAGAAAAAGAATTCTTATGCAAGCAGGCTAGAGGTTGCATAATAGAAGCGCACAGGAAGAAGGCTCTCACAGCGAAAGGAAACGAGTATGTCCATCACACCAGAGGAGGTCACTGAGACGCTAAGCATGGTTTCGCAACAGCATCTCGACCTTCGTACCATCACGATGGGCATTTCTCTTCTAGGGTGCGCCGACGAGGACATGGGCCGCATGTGCGAAAAGGTCTACGAGCGCATCGTGCGCACCGCTGACCAACTTGTGCCGGTAGCCGCTCAGCTTGAGCGTGAGTATGGCATTCCCATTGCCAACAAGCGCGTCTCCGTCACGCCAATGGCCCAAGTCGCAGCGGCCTGCACAGACAAAGACCTCACGCCGCTTGCCCAGGCCATGGACCATGCCGCAGAGACGCTTGGCATTGACTTCATGGGAGGCTTTTCGGCTTTGGTCCAAAAGGGCATAGGAGATGCAGACCGCCGCCTGATCAACTCGATCCCTGAGGCCCTCGCCTCCACAACACGCGTGTGCTCGTCTGTAAACGTCGCAAGCCTGCGCGCTGGCATCAACATGGATGCGGTGCTCCTCATGGCGCAAAAGATAGTTGAAGCCGCGCGTTTGACGACTGACGTCGACTGCTATGGCGCAGCGAAGCTCGTGGTCTTCTCTAACATGGTCGAAGACTCACCATTCATGGCCGGCGCTATTCACGGCTCTGGTGAGGCTGATGCGACGATTAATGTAGGCGTTTCAGGACCAGGGGTGATGGCTGCCGCGCTCGAGCAGCTACCTGACAGCGCAAACCTTATGGAAGTCGCCGAGACTATCAAAAAAACGGCTTTCAAAATCACACGTGCCGGTGAGCTCATAAGCCGAGAAGCAGCAAGGCGCCTTGGCGTCGAAAAGGGCATCGTTGACCTTTCGCTCGCACCTACTCCGGCAGCTGGTGACTCTGTAGCCAAAATCCTCGAGATCATTGGCGTAGGCGAATGTGGTGGCCCCGGCACAACCTGCGCATTGGCCCTCCTGAATGACTGCGTCAAAAAGGGCGGCGTCATGGCTAGCTCAAGCGTTGGAGGTTTATCGGGAGCTTTCATACCTGTATCAGAGGACGCCGGCATGATCCGTGCGGCCAAAGATAATGCGCTTTCCATCGAAAAGCTTGAAGCCATGACCAGCGTCTGCTCGGTTGGCCTCGACATGATCGCAATCCCGGGCGATACCCCTGTTGAGACGATTGCCGGCATCATTGCAGATGAGATGGCCATCGGCGTCATCAATGCAAAAACTACTGCCGTACGCCTCATACCGGCTATCGGCAAAAAAGAGGGAGATGTACTTGAGTTCGGTGGGCTCTTTGGCGCAGCCCCCGTCATGGCAGTCAATCCGCATGCTGGCTCTGTGCTCGCACGGCGTGGGGGACGCTTCCCAGCTCCGCTCAACTCCCTAAAGAACTAAGCACACGCCATGAGCCGGCGAATAGCTGCCAAACACCGTAGTCCCCATCAGCGAGACAGCCACCACAGCCTAACCCATCAGGGCCGCTATAGTCACTCGCGCAGGAAACCCACCTATTTTCATGACACCCCTCGCAACTACGCCAAGCCCATTGACCCCTCACGTCGATCAACACTTGACCACACGATTCATCGAACTCATATCATAGTGGGGCTCATCGTTGCTATTGCCGCCTGCGTTTTAACTGTGAGGGCCTGCAAGGGCACCAGCCAGGAAGACCAGTCACAAACTCCCTCCACAGAAACGCAGCAGGAGGTCACAACCACAGCGGCCGAACTCCAGCAGCAGTATTCCACTGATATTCGTGACACCTTATTTTCTCTCTCGGGGACGCCCTGCGATAGCTCTTTCTGGTCGAGCGTAGCCTACGGCAGGCTTACCCAAGCCATAGGATCGGTGGAAGATGATGGAGCTTACCTAGGCATTGTCCTTATCGACATCAATAGCGGCACCACCATCACCTATAACCAAGACATGGAAGCCTATCCGGCAAGCAGCATCAAAGGCCCCTATGTCACAAGCCTCTACGAGCAGCTAGTCGAGAGTGGATCGCTTGGTGTTGATGACCTTTACAACCTCAGCTATGACATTATCATCAACTCAGACAACATTGCCTATGCCAACGCCCGCGAGACATACGACAATGACGCATTCGAAGAATGGCTAGAAGGTGCCGGAGTAAGCGCAGGCGCCTACGATGACATCGAAACCTATAGCTCCATCTACTACCCCACTACCTCGCCAAGACAGCTCGTGACGATGTGGCTATATACCTACGACTACATCATGCAGGACACGGCGGCAGGTGGCATTCTCTCGGGGATATATGCCAACCGAGAGACCTCAGCCATAAAGGATGCCCTAGAGGACAGCTATCTCACCTGGAGCAAAGCCGGCTGGTATCCGTCATATGATGGATCGTATTCTGCACCTGCTACAGTAGACGCCGGAATTGTCTGGTCTGACTCGGGCCCATACATCGTCGCCGTAATGAGCACGATCGCCAACGACATGGATGAGCTCACACCTATCTTCGCGGTGCTTGACGAGGCGCATGACCAGCTCGTTTCTCAAGATAGTGATCTCACCGAGACCCTGGGGACATTTAAGGGGAATCCTTCAAAGCAAACTGAGTTCCAACATGAAACCGGCCTCTTTTAGCATCAAGCAACTTATGGCAAGAAGCGAACTTCAGGCTCAAGATGCACGCCGAACTGCCGGAAGACCTCATCTTGCACATGCCTTATGACAGCATGGACATCAGCAGACGTAGCGCCGCGAAGGTTCACGACAAACCCAGCATGCTTCATAGAAACAGCGGCGCCACCGACTTGATACCCTTGGAGGCCGGCATCCGTTATCAGCTTACCAGCATAAAATCCCTTTGGCCGCTTAAACGTCGAGCCAGCGCTTGGTAGCTCTAGCGGCTGTTTTTGCTCACGGCGCACTGTTAGTTCGTCCATGCGGGCTCGTATGTCCTCAGACACGCCTCGATGCAGCCTGAATGTCGCCTCTACAACAATCAAGTTTTCCTTGCGCACGCGGCTTGTCCGATAGCCAAGATCAAGGTCTGCAACGGCAATTGTTTGTAAGACCCCAGCTGAGTTTATTGTCCGGACTGACTCGAGCACGTCAGCCATGCATCCACCATATGCCCCTGCATTCATAAAGCATGCGCCGCCAACTGAGCCTGGGATGCCACAGGCAAATTCCAGCCCTTCAAGCCCAAGTTCGCATGCCATCTCTGAGGCCTCTTTGAGCGGAACACCCGCTTGGCAGGTCATGCAATGGCCATCATAGCCAACGGACAATAGGCCGTCTGCCAAATCAATAACCGCACCACGATATCCTTCGTCAGACACAAGCAGATCGCTACCACAACCAAGCACAAAAAAAGATTGGTGGGCTGATCGAACGATCTCAAGAACGCTTTCTAGCTCTCCCGTATCTTCCGGAATTACAAAAACGTCCGCAGGGCCCCCTATTTTGAATGTCGTGTGCTTGGACATTGGCTCGTCAAGGAGGACGTTCCCCTCACCTACCACCTGACTCAACTTCCCCGTGAGGCTTCGTAAGTCATACCCGCTATCGGACATATCTCTCCCCATTCTCAGCACCACAAAGCATGCCCAGCTCAGTTTAGACCATTTATGAGTTGCTTTGTCAGGAGAAGGCAGAGAGGAGGGGTAGAGCACAAGACTCACGCTACGGGGGGATTATAAATCATCATATTAAAGAAGGGGCTTCGGCGGCTTCGGCAGCATTGGTCCACCCAAGGTGCAGCCTACCGGTAAGCTCTGCATCTGGAACTCATAGGTATGATCACATCGAAGCGTATTGAGCGCCCTTTGAGGGAATAGTTTGGCCTAAGCTGCGCAAGATAGGGACCTTTAAGCGGTCGTTTAACAACTATCTTGTGAGGGTGCGCAGACAGAGCGGCGTGCAGCAGCTCCTTTGCGTCAGTGCAGGGACGCTCCAAGTGATGGAGCAGCTGGAACTTCTTCTTGACGGCTGCGCTCTTAGTCCGAGCGGGGAACATGGGGTCGAGGTAAATCAGATCGGGAGCGACTTTGAGCTGTAGCAAGGCAAGCAGGCTATCAGCCTTCACGGCGTGCATGCGACCGACGGCTGCGACTAGTTCGGGAACCTCCTTTGAGCGTCTCAGCACATCGGCAAGCAATGCTGCAATCACCGGATTGTCCTCATACATCGTCACATCAAAACCTGCCGCAGCTAAGAGCAACGAATCCTCACCAAGACCTGCCGTGGCGTCAACCGCCTTCAGCGGCCCTGTAGCCCCCTTGATGCGCGCTGCCTTGATGAGCAGCTCATGGCTCAAATGCCTAGGGCTGATACGAGGAACCATGTGCATGAGGTCACAGCGCAATTCCATGCCGTCTCCCCTTAGCATCAGGCCAGATTCGTCAGAACACAACGTAAGACCGCTTTTTGCGAGCTCAACTTGTACGTCAGCCGGAAATTGGGCCATGGTCGCCTTCTCGTATCACAAGCTCCTCTTAACACAAGAAGTTTCTCACTTATGCGAACGCATGGCGAATGCCCTCTCTGCCAGCCCCATCTGTAAACGCTATGATGCTGTCTCCTTCAGAAAGCACTGTAGAGCCGTTGGGAATGAGTATTTCCCCCGCACGCATGATGGCTATGAGGACAGTCTGTCCGGGAAGCTCTATGTCCTTCAAGGGCTTGCCTGCAACTTTGGCGTCAGGGCGCACCTCAATCTGCACAATGGAATGCTCCTCTTCACCAAGGCCAAGCTTCATAAGCGTGTAGACATCCTTGAGGTCAAGCCCCTCTTGCACGAAGCGAGCAAGGATGTCTGCTTGGTTGATGCCAACATCTACGCCCATACCTTGGTTGAACATCCAGGAATTCCTTGGGTTGTTCACCCGCGCGATCACACGGCTCACACCGTATTCCATCTTTGCCAGCATCGAGACGACAAGGTTGACCTCGTCATCGCCGGTTACGGAAACGACGACGTCAGCTCTCAGTATGCCCGCCTCCTCGAGCGTGGCTGCGTCAGAGCCATTGCCGAATACGACGCATTCCTTTGGCAGCTCATTTTCAAGCTTGGCTATGAGGTTGCGACGATGCTC
>DHPN01000029.1:0-1600 GCA_002407925.1 Atopobiaceae bacterium UBA5363 | reverse complement strand
CCGCCGCCGACAACGATGATATGCATCTGCATTCCTTTCTACTCGGACAGACCGAGCATATAGGAGAATTTATCAGAAGCGCTATAGGCGACAGCCGCATAGATGATGTCTCCATGCTCAAACACAGTTCCTTGGGTTGGTATGAACGTATCGTTGCTCCGACTGATCGCCACAATCTGTATCTCCCCCAAGGCAGTCAGCTCCTTGACCGTCTGACCCTCGAGAAGAGTCGGCACGTCAGCACGCACCAGACGGACCCCGTCATGCCCCATGCCATAGACAGTATCAAGCTTGTGATACGTCAGAAGCTCACTGGCACGACGAATTCCCCAATCCGTGGTCGAGATTGTCTGAATATCTAGGCGACGATATGTGTCAGCTTTGTTTGTATCATAAAGGCGAGCAATCACGCGGGGGACGCGAAAGACACTGCGTGAAACATGCGCAACGACAATGTTCGCCTCATCGGAGGCAGTGCATGCTATGACCGCATCAGTCCGGTCGATGCCCGCTTTTTCAAGGACATCGTGGTCGAAGCCCACCCCTTGTACCGTTTCTCCAGCGAAGTCTTTCCCCAGGCCTTCAAAAGTCTCAGGGTCTTTATCGATGGCAGTAACATGTATTCCCTGCTTGCTGAGCTTTATGGCAAGGCCTGTTCCCATGCGTCCGAGCCCGACGATGATAACGTTCATCTCAGTCCTACCTCTCCTTGCTCTGCGATATAGCTTCGTCTTCACTCCGATTGTGATGCTTGCGGACAAGCGCTTTTCGTGCCTCTTCCACAAGGAGGATAAGAGGCGGTAAAAGGCAAAGAAAACCATAATCAGCCAGCGTCAAGGGCGATGTATGGAAGACCTGCTGAAACGGAGGAAACAGCGTTATAAAAACTATGAGACCTATCTCGAAAACAATGCCTATATTGATCTGCTTGTTAGAAAAGAGCCCAACAGAAAAGACGGATGCGACTTCAGTTCTGCAGTTCCATACTTCGCCTATCTGCGAAAAAACAATCGCTGCCAGTGCCATAGTTGTCGCGCGTATGTAAATGGGGTCAAGGTCGTCGCCAACGCCAAACAGTGGCAGACCAATTCTCCAGCCCGCCTGCGCTTGTGTAAAGAAATAAGCCGCAAGGCTCGAAAGAGCTCCAAGAAGTCCATACCAAAGGAACGCTTTTCGCATGACGTGAGCATTGAGAAGTGGCTCATGGGGATCACGCGGAGGCTTGCTCATGACATTTGCCTCAGGCCTCTCCGTACCCAGACCCAACGCCGGCATCATGTCTGTGCCTAAGTCAATCGTAAGGATCTGCATGGTTGTCAGCGGTAAAGGCACGGCACCTCCCGAAAAAAGGTATACCGCCGAAGGCACTGCCTCAGGAACATTGGAGTTCAGGATATACATCATGAACTTGCGGATATTCGCATAAACGGCCCGTCCCTCTTCAATTGCATGAACAATTGATGCAAAATTATCGTCGGTAAGGATCATATCGGCAGCCTCTTTGGCCACGTCAGTTCCCGTTATGCCCATAGCAACGCCAATATCTGCCTTCTTAAGGGCTGGAGAGTCGTTAACTCCATCGCCGGTGACAGCGACTATC
>DHPN01000009.1:129654-135553 GCA_002407925.1 Atopobiaceae bacterium UBA5363 | reverse complement strand
TCGTCGCAGGAGGCTTCATTGGCCTCGAGGTCGCAGAGAACCTGCTGTCTGCCGGTGTCAAGACCACCTTGTTGGAATTCGCCGATCACGTCATGCCTCCCCTTGACGCGGACATTGTTGTCATGGGCGTAGGGGTGACTCCCGACACGCAGCTCGCCAAGGACGCGGGCCTGAAGCTTGGCCTCCGTGGGCCCATCGTGATAGACAAGCACCTGCGCACTAGCGCCCCACATGTTTGGGCCGTAGGCGATGCAATTCAGCTCACAAACGCTGTCAGCGGGCTGCCTGTCCTAGGTGCACTCGCCGGACCTGCCAACAAGCAGGGAAGCATATCCGCACATCTCTTGCGTCGGCTGACGGCTACAGAGATATGCTGGGCAGCGTTTCTCGATGGAGAGGTTCCGTGCTATTCCTAGGCGGCACGGCACTACGCAGATTCTGGGTATTATGCGCTCCGCGAGATAAACCCTTGTCTTTAAATACCCCTTAGTTAGTATGAATTAAGTGAAACAGGAAATACTGTTGAAGGCAAGAGCACCTCAGACAAGCGGAAAGGCTTCTTTATGTCGGATAACACAAACAAACCCCTTCTTTCGATACGCAAGCTCTCGGCTGGCACGGAAAGTAAGCCCATTCTGCATGATATTGACCTCGACGTCTTTTCTGGCGAAACCCATGTGCTAATGGGCCCCAACGGAGCCGGAAAATCGACGCTCGGACATGTCGTTATGGGGGACCCCGTCTACAAGATCAGCCATGGCAGCATTTGCTTTGATGGTGCCGACATCACGGCAGAGGCCGCAGACAAGCGGTCGTTAGCAGGCATCTTCTTGTCCTATCAAGCTCCCGTCGAGGTTCCGGGGGTACCGCTGTACTCGTTTTTGCGCACGATCACGCAGATGCGCCCAGAGCTCAAGACGACCGCACGCAAGTTTCGCACGCGCGTCGGTGAGATCTGCGAGCAGCTCGACATGGACCAGGGTTTTCTCACGCGCGAGCTCAACGTGGGCTTCTCAGGCGGCGAGAAGAAGAAGGTCGAGATGCTGCAACTCCTCTTGCTGCAGCCAAAGCTCGCCATTCTCGACGAGACGGATTCCGGCCTTGACGTCGATGCCCTATCAGTGGTCTCTCGCGGCATAGAGGCCTATCGCAAGGACTGCGACGGGGCACTGCTGATGATCACCCATAACACCCGCATCCTCGAGCGGCTTGACGTCGACAGCACGCACGTCATGGTCAAGGGGCATCTCGTAGCGAAGGGTCCCGCCTCCATGATCGACGACATCGACAAGAACGGCTTCGGGCAGTTCGAGGCTCTACTTGACAAAAGCGAAGCTGCCAACCAGGGCGGTGAGGATGCATGAGCAAAACCCAAGTTGCCGACATCGATCGCTCCATCTATGACTTCACGAAATCGGAAGCCGGATATGAGCGTTATGCCGATGGCCTTACCCCTGACATCGTACGTGCCATCTCCAAGAAGAAGGATGAGCCTGAGTGGATGCTTGACAAGCGCCTCGAAGCGCTCGAGACCTACCAAAGGCTCGTCATGCCGAAAAATTGGGGCCCAGACATAAGTGGACTCGACATGAACCACATATCCACCTATGTTTCCCCAAAGACGAAGCAGGCTAAGAACTGGGATGATGTGCCCGAGGACATCAAGGATACCTTCGAGCGTCTCGGCATACCCCAAGCGGAGCGCGAGAGCCTCGCTGGCGTGGGAGCCCAATACGACTCTGAAATCGTCTACCACAACATGCGCGAGGAGATGGCAAAGCAAGGCGTGGTATACACTACCATCGAGGATGCCTTGCACAGCGATTACGAGCCCATCGTCAAGCGCTACTTCGGAAAGCTCATCCCCACTGACGACCATAAGTTCGCGGCGCTGCATTACGCCGTCTGGTCGGGAGGGTCATTCGTCTACGTGCCCGCCGGCGTGAAGCTCTCCTATCCCCTCCAGTCCTATTTCCGCCTCAACGCCCAAGGGGCCGGCCAGTTCGAGCACACCCTCATCGTCACAGAAGATGATACCGACCTGCACTTCATAGAGGGCTGCTCGGCGCCGAAGTACTATGCGGCGAACTTGCATGCGGGAGCAGTCGAAATATACGTGGGCAATCACGCCCACATGCGTTACTCCACGATCGAGAACTGGTCTAAGAACATGTACAACCTCAACACCAAGCGAGTAACCGTCGGCGATGACTCCAAGATGGAATGGGTGTCCGGATCGTTCGGAAGCCATGTGAGCTACCTCTACCCCACCTCGATCATGGCGGGAGACCGCTCAAGCGTGGAATTCACCGGCATCACCTTCGCCGGCCAAAACCAAGACCTCGATACAGGCTGCAAGGTCGTACTCCAGGGCTCTGGTACCACCGCATCGGTGGAGACGAAGTCCATATCAAAAGACGGCGGCATCAACACGTTTCGCAGCTCTGTCGTGATCGGCAAGCACGCTGATAACGCCCGTGCGACTGTGAGCTGCCAGTCTTTGATGCTCGACGACATAAGCCGCTCTGATACGATCCCTGCGATGGATGTTCGCAACAAGTCAGCACAGGTCGGCCACGAGGCCACGATAGGCCGCATCTCCGACGACACGATCCTCTACTTGATGAGCCGCGGATGCACGGAGGAGGAGGCGCGCACGATGGTGGTAAACGGATTCGCCAATCCCGTCAGCAAAGAGCTGCCACTTGAGTACGCCGTTGAAATGAACAACTTAATCAAGCTCGAAATGGAAGGGGCGATTGGCTGATGTCGGAACACAAGATCAAGAAGGGCACCATCGCAACGAAGACAGCATCCCGCTCCACCATCGCCCATATTAACGTCCCACCTTCACAGACATGGAACTACCTGAGGGTCAATGACATATCCTTCGACGTGCCAACCCCTGATGCAAAGGGAAAGGTCTTTGCGGCCGTGCCGCGGCTATTTGACGCAATCGAAACGGGGGGCGGCACCCCTCTGGCCCATTGGATCGCTGAGGCCTCAGGAGACGGGAACTACGTTGAGGTACCCCGCTTTACCTCGAAGGGCAACCCCATCGTCATCGAAGTCGGCCCGGGGGCAGCATCCAACACCGCGATCATGGTCCGTGAGGGCGCGACGGCAAACATCGTTGTGGTGGCAACTGCCCATGAGCAGGAGATCCCTGAGGCAAGTACGCCAAGTGACACATCGGCGGCCCTCACACGCATCTTCGTCGAGAAGAATGCGCATGTAAAGCTCACTGAGGTCGTGGCGACTGACGAGAGCACGCAGCATCTCGAGAACGTTGGCATACACGTTGAAGATGGTGCCACTGTCGACGTGCGCCAATATGCGCTCGGCGGAAGCAAGGTCGCCTATGGCATTGCCGTTGACCTCGCAGGTGAGCGCAGCCGTTTTAATTTGGTCATGCGCTACCACGTCAGCGGCACCTCGACGCTTGATGTCAACCATCTCTGCCGTCAACAGGGGCCTCATACTCGTGCGGAGATTTATGCATCGGGAGTACTCGCTGACAGCGCTCATAAAGCCCTGCGTGAAACCATCGACCTCGTCCATGGAGGAAAGGATTCCAAGGGAAACGAGGCCGAGACCGTGCTGGTCACAGGCGACGATGTCGTAAATAAGACGCTGCCTGTCATTTTGTGCGATGAGGAGGACGTCCAGGGCAATCATGGCGCAACGATCGGCTCCATCAGCCAAGAGCAGCTTGACTACCTTGCCACCCGCGGCCTTAGCGAACAAGCGGCAGAATCCCTGTTTGTCCGTGCGATTTTTGACGACGCCATCATCAACGCGCCGGAGTCTCTCTCACGCAACGCGGCTGTCGCCCGAGCTTCCCTCGTTTTGGGCAGCGACGTCTCTCACGACCTTGTAGAGGGACTTGGCATAGAGCTTACAGACGAAAGAAGTGCCCATGCGGCACAGGAACGGGAGGCATAGAGATGCTTACCGACAAGGAACTCTCTGCCATCAGCGTCAACCCATATAAGCAGGACTTCCCTTTGCTAGCAAACAAGCCAGGACTGGCTTTTCTTGACTCAGCCGCCACTGCCCAGCGCCCTGCCGCCGTACTTGACGCCCAGCGACATTTCTACGAGACCATGAATGCGAATCCGCTTCGTGGCCTCTATCGTCTGTCAGTAGAGGCGACCCAGGCAATCAATGACGCCAGATCGCATATCGCTCGCTTCATCGGCGCCGTAGACAGCGAAGGCACGCCTCAGGGAAATGAAATCGTGTTCACGCGCAACGCCTCGGAGAGCCTAAATCTCGTTGCCAAGACGCTGGGACCGACCACCCTCCAGCCAGGCGATGATGTCGTGATCTCCATCATGGAGCATCACTCTAATCTGATACCCTGGCAGCAGGTGTGCAAGCAGACCGGCGCGCATCTCGTCTATCTCAGAATGGATGACGACTTTCGCATCACAGACGAGGAGATCGAGCGCAAAATTGGTCCTCGTGCCAAGATAGTCTCTGTCACTCAGGTTTCAAACGTGCTCGGCGTCGAGAATCCTATTAGAAAGATTGCAGATCGAGCCCATAAAATGGGCGCGTATGTCATTGTTGATGGTGCGCAGTCCGTGCCGCATGTCGCCGTCGACGTTCGAAAGATCGGCTGTGACTTCCTTGCTTTTTCAGCTCACAAACTAGGCGGCCCCATGGGCATAGGCGTGCTTTGGGGCAAGATGGACCTCTTGGAAAAGCTGCCTCCCTTCCTGACCGGCGGAGAGATGATTGACTCCGTCACGGAGACCGATGCCGTGTGGGCGCCCGTACCGCAGAAATTCGAGGCAGGCACGCAGGACGCTGCGGGCAGTTATGCTTTTGATGCCGACTTGTCCTATCTCGAGAGCAAGGACTTCTCCACCCTTGAGGCCAGAGAGCTCGTTCTCGCACGCTATCTGGCCGAGCAGCTAGAGTCCCTTCCCTTCATCGACATCGTGGGGCCGACTGACCCCACGCGTCACATCGCCTCGGTCTCCTTTAACGTCCGTGGCGTGCACCCCCACGACGTTGCGTCGATTCTCGACATGAACAACGTCTGCATTCGCGCGGGGCATCACTGCGCCCAACCGTTACTGCTCAGTATGGGCTTGTCAAGCACCTGTCGGGCAAGCATAGCCTTCTACAATGACAAGGGCGACATCGATCAGCTCATAGCCGCCCTTACGAAAGTTTGGCAGGTGTTTCATGGAAACGACTAGTCTGTACAACGCGCAGTTCATGGACCATGTGGCTCATCCCGACTATAAATACCAGATTGAGAATCCCAGCTGCACGCATGAGGGCATCAATCCATCATGCGGCGATGAGCTCAAATTCTCTATCCGCCTTGCAGACGATGGTACAATAGAAGAAGCGGCCTACCAAGGCCATGGTTGTGCGATCAGCCAGGCTTCAGCAGACATGATGAGCGACCTCATGATTGGCAAGACACCGGAACAGGCTATCGAGCTGTGTAAGCTCTTCGGACGCATGGTACGGGGAGAGGTAGACGATCCCCGTGAGATCGCCAAGCTCGATGAAGCATCAATGCTCAAAGACATCTCGCACATGCCGGCCCGGGTGAAGTGCGCGGAGCTGGCATGGCGCACGCTTGAAGAGATGCTTGAAAAAGGGGAGGGGTAGATGTGGCAGCAAATATGTTCTCCACCAAAGGTCGGTATGCCCTTCGAGCAATGACGGATCTCGCAACGCACCCAGGATGGGTGTCTTTGGGTGACGTCTCAGAGCGTCAAAACGTCTCTCGCAAATACCTCGAGCAAGTTATCGCCTTGATGCACAGGGCTGGCTATGTCAAAAGCCTGCGTGGCAAGGGCGGAGGCTACCGCCTTACGCGCAAGCCGGAAGACTACACCATCGGTGAGATCCTGCGCGCCGCGGAAGGCTC
>DHPN01000009.1:126746-129448 GCA_002407925.1 Atopobiaceae bacterium UBA5363 | reverse complement strand
GGGCTTGGCAAGGTGACCTCTTCGTATCTTGACAGCAAGACTCTTGCCGACATACTCCCCGGACACAAACAAAAAAAGTCTGATGAGGCCTCTGAGCCCCATCAGACTCGTGCATAAAAGGCCGTAGGAGTTTTCGTCTTATTCTGAGGGCTTCGAACAAATGACCTCTCCGAACCAGGTCGTTTGGATGCTGTCCATCGTGCCTTCATCCCACAGGTCGTCAAAGGCATCGTTCACGGCATCGATGAGCGCAGTATTATCTTGCTTCAGGATAGCGCCGTATTGCTCTCCAGTAGGAATCTGCCCGCCCGCCGGGTTGCTCGACGTAGAATAAACACCATCAGGGATCATCAAGTCAGAATACGACTGAGAGATCATATAGCTCGTCACAGGCAGGTCAGCGACACAGGCGTCATAGAGGCCTGTCTGGACACCTGACATCGCCTGCACGATGTCATCGAGGGGCACAATCGTAGCGCTGGCCATATTCTCCTGCGCCCAAGCCTCGCCTGTCGTTCCGCTTTGCACTGCGATTTTCTTGCCACTCACGTTCAGGGCAGCAACCGTTTTATCTGTCGCGTCCGCTTTTACGACGAAGGACTGGTTTGAATCGAGATACGGCTCAGTGAAGGCGACTTCCTTCTTACGATCATCCGTAATTGTGATAGCGGCAAGCGATATATCAGCTTTGCCCCCCTGCTTGATTGTAGGAACGATCGTGTCAAACTGCACCGTAGGCAAAATGTTAAGCTCCAGGTTGAGCTTTCCGGCAATAGCATTGGCTACGTCAACGTCGAACCCCTTGTACTCTCCTGTGTTTTCGTCAGCAAACTCAAATGGTGGGAAGGCAAAGTTGGAGATCAGCGTGAGCTTTCCATCTTCAACAAGCGTATATCCCTCAGCGGTGGTCGCCGTGGTCGATCCTGAAGAGCCCGACGAAGAGGAGCCGCCCCCCGCATCCGACGAAGTGGTGGAACCACACCCTGCAAGTGCGGCAGAGGTTGCAACAACACCTGCCCCCTTCATAAACTTCCTACGATTCATCAGCATATGTTCGAACATCTAGACCCTCCATCGTTGGTTCCCTAGCACATGAGCAACTCTGCCATAGCCTCATGGCCTTTCTGTCAGCAGAGAGAGACAGCAGCCTCTCAAGCAGCTGATTGCCTCTACATTGTAACTGAAAGCTACATAAATTGAATAAACTATCGTAATTTTTTGTATATTATCCCTCTGGATATCAACATAAAGAGGGACCGGCAAAATGCCGATCCCTCTTTCACCATAGATGCAAGCACGTGGTTATTAGTCCCAGCCCTTGCCTGTCGAGCCAAACTCATCCATCAACTCTTCCGTACGGGCAACGATAGCCTCGCGACCTGGCTTCAGAAGCTTGCGCGGATCGTAAGCCTTGTTTTCAAAGCCTGGATGCTCTTTCACATATTTGGCTGTTGCCTCGGCGAAAACAACTTGCAAGTCCGTGTTCACGTTGATCTTCGAAACGCCGTTGGCGATGGCCTTTTTGACCTGGTCAGCAGGGATGCCGGTACCTCCGTGCAAGACAAGCGGCAAATCGCCTGTCTTTGCCTTGATCGCTGCGAGTCGATCGAAGTTAAGGCCTACCCAGTTCGCAGGATACAAGCCATGGATATTGCCAATCCCACAGGCTAGGAAGTCAACTCCCAGGTCTGCGATTTGGCGGCATTGCCCGGGATCAGCCAACTCTCCTTGCGCAGTCACGCCGTCTTCTGTGCCGCCAATGCCACCTACCTCAGCCTCAATGGACAGCCCCTTGCTGTGGGCAAGTTTGACAAGCTCGGCTGTGTGGTCGAGGTTCGTCTGGAAGTTCTCCTCATGAGAGCCATCATACATGATGGATGTAAACCCGGCCTCTATGCAGGCGAAGCAAGCCTCATAAGAACCATGATCTAAGTGCAGCGCCACAGGAACCGTCACATTCTTTTCCTCAACGAGTTGGTGAACGATCTCTGAAACGATCTTGAAGCTAACCTGCCACTTCATAGCGCCGCTGGTGCACTGAATGATGAGTGGGGATTGCTTCTCCTGTGCAGCGGTGATAATGGCATCGGCCCACTCGAGGTTGTTGGTGTTAAATGCGCCAATCCCATAATGGCCCTTTTCTGCACTCTGAAGCATTTGCGTTGCATTAACGAGCATGTCTTCCTCCTACAGTTGGAAACGGCTCAGACTTATCCTCTTTCTATCATACCAGCGCAAGGGACAAGCTACATTTAAGTTTTAGCCAGCATGATTCTCATTTCGTGTAATTCCTCCACTCGCCACTAATCTGCCTATACTCTTGCCTCCGTTATGGGTACGCAAGTACAAAACGACAAAAGTGAGGATGATTGTTTTGGCGCAAGACAAGCATGCTTCCAACATAGCTGACACAGATACCAGCCAAGACAAAAAGAACCTCTTTGACAACGTCTCCTTCGCAGCTGTTATCGCAAGCGCCTTGGCTGCGGCGACATCTCTGTTCCTATCCACTAAGATCGGGCTTGCAGGGTCGATAATTGGAGCTGCTGTGGCAGCAGGGGCGTCTTCGCTCGCCATGCAAGTCTACCAATCTATTCTCTCCAAGTCTGCCGAGAAGATCCGGCATTTTTCATCTGCTGAAGATGGCGCAGACGACCTCACGACTTCTCGGCAGGCTAGCCAAGCAGACCAGACGCACACAA
>DHPN01000009.1:126075-126618 GCA_002407925.1 Atopobiaceae bacterium UBA5363 | reverse complement strand
CAGACCAGACGCACACAAAAGAGCTCTCTTCTGATGCGACTGTCGTACAACTTCGTCCTACATCTCTTGTCGATGCGACCACCCCCTGTGCGACCTCAGCGTCAGGCACACGAATCGCCCCCGAGTCCTTGCGTCGGGCTTCCAGTACCCATCAAAGTCGCACGCAGCATAAGCGCGCGATCGTCATTGCTTGCCTTGCGGCCTTTGCGGCCCTTGCCATAACTGCGCTTGTTATCAGCTTCGCTACAGCTGGCCAAGGCATCGGCTCAACTACAACCTTCTCTTCTCGCGGTGAAGAAACAGCCACCACCACTGAAGACAGCTCTAAAGAAAATCCCCAAGCGAGCACCGACTCTCAGAAGGATTCCCCCTCTACCACAAACACCAACGGCTCTGAAAGCTCATCGGGCTCGACCAGCACCTCTGATAACACAGGCGATTCGTCGTCGACAAGCAATGCGGACAGCGGCACATCCTCGTCAACAACAGATAGCGAGGAGAACTCTAGCTCGCAGGACTCGAGCAGCTCATCGTCTGGCAACA
>DHPN01000009.1:75673-125925 GCA_002407925.1 Atopobiaceae bacterium UBA5363 | reverse complement strand
TCTGGCAACAGCTCAGACAGCGGGACTTCCTCCAGCAGTCAAGACTCGGCTGACAGCGCCACCTCCAACGGAAATTCCTCCAGCGATTCAGGACAGACAAGCAGCTCCACGGCTACCAATAGCGCCGATACGTCTTCTAAAAACACCAGCTCCAAAACCAGCAGCTCGACTAATTAATTTAAAAGGGAGAGAACCTCGCGCTTCGCAGCAATGAAGGCGCCCGTCAGCTCGAAGTCCGTCTCCTTGGGATTAGAGGGGCGCTCAACGGCCACCTCTCCGACGATGTGGCTTGGCTTACCCCCGAGGACATAGATCCTTCTTGCCATGGCAACGGCCTCATCGACATCGTGCGTGATCATCAGCGATGCGATGCCAAGGTCTCGGCTCGTCTTTGAAAACCATTGGCGAAGGTCTTTGCGCGTGATGGCGTCAAGCGCCGAGAACGGCTCATCGAGAAGCATCACATCTGTGCCCAGCAGATAGGTCCGCAAGAAGGCAGCACGCTGGCGCATGCCCCCTGAAAGCTCAGAGGGCCACAGGCTCTCTGTTCCTGTCAGACCAAAGCGGCTGAGAAGAGGCCGAGCCTTTTTGAAAGCCTCTTCGCGGGAAGCGCCTGCGATCACAAGGGGCAGGCAGACGTTGTCTAGAATGCGCTTATTGGGCAAGAGAAGATCTTTCTGGAACATGTAGCTCACATGTCCGGGCTCGGCCGTGCTCTCTTGCCCATGCACGAGCACCGTTCCCGACATTGGCTTGAGAAGGCCGGACAAAGCATGCAAGATCGTAGTTTTGCCGCAGCCGGAACGGCCAACCATGCACACGGTCTCCGCTGTGGCAACAGCAAGGCTCACGTCATGTACCACCTCGTGCTCGCCATCCCATGAAAGGCAAAGATGGCGAGCTTCGAGGGCGAAAGGGCTAGAGGCCGAGGAATTGGCAGAGGGGGCTGGCACGTCAAGCCTCAAGATAGTCCATCGAGAAGCCGGCACTCGCATCAAGCTGGTTATCTACCAACGAATTGTCATTGAGCCAGGTATAGAACGTTTGCCACCGGCTCTTATCGATTATCCCCCAGCTTGAGGCATCAGCTTGATACTGGCCGGCAAGGTAGGATTGGCTTTGCTTCACCAAGGCAGAGTCCAGCTCCGGCACGGCATCACACAGGATCTGCGCAGCGTCATCCGGATTGTCAATGGCATATTCATAGCCTTTTTTCGTCGCTCGCAAAAAGGCTTTCGCTTGATCCGGAGAGCTGGAAAGAAAGTCGTTGTTTGCCGCAATCACCGGCGTGTAGTAGTCAAAGACGTCGTCTATTGAGATGAAGGAGAAGTAATTGTAGGCAAAGTTCTGCACAATTGCATTCTGCACTGCCCATCCCTCATAAACCCAGACGGTGTCGAAAAGGTTTGACTTCAGGCCGCTCACCTCATCGTCGACGCTATAAGGAACCATCGTGATTTGTGAGAAGTCGCCTCCGTCTGCCTCTACGACATCTTTGATCGTCGCCTGCTCGACGGGCTGGTCCCATGTCGCATAGGTGTGGCCTGCCATTGCGGCAGGGTGTGTGATGTTATCAGCCGCGCGACTCATGATGCCCGAGGTGTTATGTTGAATTACGGCAGCGATGGCTGTGTAGGGCATCGGGTCAGACGAGCCGAAGCTGTTGGCCATCACGTCTTGATAGGAGACGCCAAGCTGCGCGCTGCCAGCGCCAATCAGGGCGTCAGCCCCATCCTCAGGCGGCTGTTGAATGTCAATCTCCAGGCCCTCATCGGCATAGTAGCCCTTAGCCTGTGCGACGTAGATTCCTGTGTGGTTGGTGTTGGGCGTGTAGTCAAGCACGAAGGAGAGCTTCGTAAGGCTGCCCGAAGTGGAGCTGCCCGTCGAAGAGCTACCGGCGGAAGCAGAAGAGGCACTGCTGCTGCCACAACCCGCGAGCATGGAGCCCGCAGCTGCCAGACCACTTATGCCGGCACCCGTGAGAAATGAGCGCCGCGTAAAACGCGCATTGAGAAGATGAGATATCATGATTGGTCCTTCCTTCCTTTGTTGCCCTCCCACGGCATTGCAACATGCTCAATGGCGTCAACCAGCTTCATCAGCAAAAGCGAGAGGGCAGATA
This sequence comes from Atopobiaceae bacterium UBA5363, assembly GCA_002407925.1. GTDB lineage: Bacteria > Actinomycetota > Coriobacteriia > Coriobacteriales > Atopobiaceae > Olegusella. Next base: position 123,803 of record DHPN01000009.1, on the reverse strand, counting down.
TCAGTAAAATCACAGCAAACATGCTGTCATAGGCAAATGACTTGCGATACAGGGTCATCATGTGGCCGATGCCAACGGAGCTCCCGATCCATTCGGCAACCACGGCGCCGACAATGGCATAGGTCGCTGAAATCTTAAGTCCCGAAAAGAACTGTGGCAAAGCTGCGGGCAGCTTAACATTCCAAAAGACTTGGCTGCGGCTTGCCCGCATCGTGCGCATCAAGTCCAGCAAATCAGGATCCACTGACGCGAAGCCTGAAACGAGCGAAACCGTTATAGGAAAAAACGTCGTGATGACAACGAGGATCACTTTGGGAGCCAGCCCATACCCAAACCACAGCACGAGGAGCGGCGCTATGGCAATCGTCGGTATTGTTTGGGACACCGTGATGAGTGGGTTGAGCGCCAACCTGAAGGTCAGGAAGCGATCCATCCCAACAGCGAATATGAAACCTGCGGTCACGCCAATCACAAGGCCCAATGCCGCCTCTTGGAGCGTGACAAGAGTGTTGGAGAGGAGCAGCGCAGGATCCTTGCCAAATGCAAGCACCACAGCAACAGGGCTCGGCAACATATAGCCAGGGACTATGCCCGTCGCGCACACAAACTGCCAGACAGCAAGAATCACGACGATGGCTGCTGTCGGGACGAGGGTGCGGCGCATACGGTTAAGCCCTGTCACAGAAGAGGTGTGCATGGTACTCCCTATGCAACGGCTTCTTTTTTGGCGAACTCCGGAGCCCCTTCATGATATTTTGAAACCTTATGCTCTGTGCTCATTACGTCGCCAGTCGTCTTGTAGTCGATCTTGACATAGGTCATCACATGGCCACAGCCTGCCTTTGCGCCAACAAGCTGACACTGCTTTAAGCATTCCATGCAAGCGTCGTAATCGCCTTCTATGGCCGTCTCAAACGGACCAACAAAATAATCAAGGCCTGTGGAGTCGATGTAGGCAATCACCGCATCGACAACGCGACAGACCTCCGCGTCACCTGCGACATCCATCGGCAGGTACTGGATCGCAATAGAACAGTTCATATGTACTCCTTCCGGCGCACGACCTTCAAAAAAAGGCCCCGCGCGTTGTGCGGGACCCATACAGACGACTCTGGTCCCTACGCTGGCATTACCCAGATCAGGTAGAAGGTCAAGGCCGCATAACTGGGCCCTCTCTCAGCCGGCGTGCGCCAGCCCCCTTTTGTCGTTGTGTAGTGTAGCACGGTTTGCAAAAACAAGCAGCGCCATGCGCGCACTACTTTCTATGCTCTAGCTACCATGACAGCAATTCATACCCATCCTCTGTAACGACGACCTGTATCTCCCATTGAGCAGAGTCTGAGCCGTCCTTCGTGCGCACGACCCAGCCATCTCCTCTGTCAATGTAAATGTCTGGGGCACCGGCATTAATCATCGGCTCAATTGTGAAGCACATGCCCGGAACAAGGACGTAGCCGGTGCCTGGATCCCCGACATAGCCGACAAAGGGGTCCTCATGAAACTCGCGACCGATACCATGGCCACCGAAGTCACGCACGACGCTGAAGCCTGCTTGTTCGGCTTGGGTCTGCACTGCATGGGCGACGTCACCGAGATGCCCCCAAGGCCTCACTGCCGCAAGGCCCGCTTCAACGCTTTTCTTCGTGACGTCCACCAGCCGACGGCGCTCAGTAGAGACGTCTCCTATGCAAAACATGCGAGAAGAGTCAGAAAAGTAGCCGCCCTTGATTGTTGAGCAGTCGACGTTGACGATGTCTCCGTCGGCAAGCACGATGTCCGGCGAAGGTATGCCGTGGCAAACGACGTCATTGATCGATGTGCAGACGCTTTTCGGATAGCCCTCATAGTTGAGGTCTGCTGGCACGGCATCATGCTCAATGGTGTAGTCATGGATCCACTGGTCGATCTGCTCGGTCGAAACGCCGGCTGCGATACGCTTCCCCACATAGTCAAGCACCCCTATATTGACCTCAGCAGAGCGCTTTATGCCGGCGATGTCTGCCGCCGTCTTAAAGAGACGGCGCGGCAGGACCTCCTCTCCACGACTTGCGAGCTCCTCGAGGCGTTGGTCCCGCCGCATGTGACACTTCTTATATTTTTTTCCGCTCCCACACCAACAAAGATCGTTACGGCCTGGAACGGGCTGACCATCATACATAGCTAACTCCTTTTGACCATTAAAGTATAACGGTCATGGAGGGAAGGGCAGCCGTTCCTCCGCATTTGTTCTTGGCCAAAGATTACCCGGTGTTCTGAAGGCCTGCGGCAACACCTGAGACAGTGCACAAGATGAGATAGATGTATTTCTCACGCTGCTCAGGCGAGAGGTTCTCCACGCGGACCTCACGCAGCGCCCGGGCCTGGGTAACGGACAGCGCATTGACAAACGGAAGGCGCATCCGTATGACGGGGCCGAGCACCTGACGATGTTGCAAGGGCCATTCATCGCCTACGATCTTGAGCACCCAGTGCCTCGTCAGGTCCATCTCGTCCATGACCTTTTTCGTGAGGTCATCGCGACTTCCCAGATCAAGGTACATGCGTGCTATGCGATCATCGGTTTTGGAGAGGGACATTTCGATATTGTCAATAAACGTTGAGAAAAGGGGCCACTCAGCATAGGCGGCGCGCAATGAGGAGAGATCATCGAGCTCTGCACATGCCGTCCCGAGGCCATACCATGCTGCAAGATTGATGCGCGCTTGGCTCCAAGAAAATATCCAAGGAATCGTTCTCAAGTCATCTAACGACTTCGCACCAAGCCCGCGTTTGGCAGGACGAGACCCAATGGGCATTAAGCCTATCTCATTGAGCGGGGTAACCGTCGAGAACCACTCGGCGAAGTCCTCGGTGTTAAGCAGGTCAAGATAGTGCCTGTGCGAGGAGTCAGAGAGCTTCTCGGCCATTGGCCAGTACTGTTCTGTCGTCTTAGTGTTGGTCCACTCAATGGATGGCGCCGACTGCAGAAGCGTCGCTGCAGCAACTGACTCCACATGGCGACGGGCAAGTGTTGGGTCCCCATAGCGGGCGAATATGACCTCACCTTGCTCGGTCAGTTTGAAGCGGCAGTTGACTGAGCCCTTCGGCTGAGCAAGGACTGCGCGGTTAGCCGGTCCTCCCCCTCTGCCGACAGCACCCCCACGCCCATGGAAAAGCGTAAGGTCTATGTGGTTGTGCTCTGCCCATTGGGCTATTTCAGCTTGCGCCTTGTGCAAGGCGAGCGTGGCGGTTGTGGGGCCTGCGTCTTTTGAAGAATCTGAGTAACCGAGCATGACTTCCATGCGGCGACCATTCTCAGCAAAGCGGCGCTGTACGTCTGGCAGCTTGATGATCTCATCGAGCGTCTCGACGGCATGTTCAAGGTCATCGAGCTGCTCAAAGAGAGGAATGACGTCAAGGGTGGGGACGTCTTCTGCGTGTGCGAAGGCCAAGCGAGCCAACTCGTAGACATCTGCGACATTCTGGGCCGACTTCGTGAAGCTGATGATGTAGCGACGAGCCGCTTTCAGACCGTTACGCCGCTGGATCCACGCAATTGCGCGAAATGTGTCCAGCACCTCTCGCGTCATCGGGGAAAGCTCTCCACGTTCGCCCCAACGCCCATGCTCGCGGATATCCTCAAGTGCACGACTGTGCACGATCGAATGCTGGCGGAACTCCATCTCGACCAAATGAAAGCCAAATGTCTCCGCCTGCCAGATCAGCTTCTGCAATGGCCCGTAGGCCGTGCGGACTGCCCCGGCAGCCACCAGAGAATTTTGGACAGTTCGTAGATCAGCGATGTAATCCTCACAACTTGCATACATCACGTCGGCCGTCCGCGTGATCGTCGCCTCGAGGCGCTTGGAGATCACAAGCATGACAGCACGGTGCAGCTCCGACGCCGAGCGCTCTTGGGCGGCGGCTGTCAGCATCTCACTCATTTCGACTTGGTGGTTCCACAGGTTCTGCAATTCTGCCGACGGCTTGGTCGAGGCGGTGTCAAGCGTCAGGTTACGCCCTACGGTGTGCGTACGCTCCGCAAGCGCCGCAAGAACATGCGTGCGGAACTTCTCAGCCACCGCTCGGCTGACCTTTGCCGTCACGTTGGGGTTGCCGTCACGGTCTGACCCTATCCAACTCCCTGGATGGAAGAAGGCGGGGCATACTGGCGGCACGGTGCCGGCCTTCTCACCAAGCTCCCAATCGTCAAAGCGGCGATAGACCTCCGGGATCATGTCAAAGAGGGTCGAGTCAAAGATGTCGATGATTGTGTCAGCCTCTTCGACAGGAGTTGGCTTTTTGAGCGCAATTGGAGACGTACGGAACAAAGACTCGATCTCCTGGAGCATCTTGCGCTCGTTTTCGGCAAGGTCAACTCCCGAAAGGCGAGGCCGCTCCTCAAGCAAACCGGATATGCGGCGTATCTTCCCTTCAACAGCCTTCCGGCGGGCCTCAGTGGGATGCGCCGTAAAGACAGGATGAAACTCAAGCTGCTGGAGAAGACGGTCCGCTTGTTCGCGGCCGCATTGTCCAATGAGCTCTCGATAGGCCACTGTGAGCTCATTGATCGGATCAGCGTCCAGCGTCATGGGCACTTCAGCCTCGCGTTGCTTCAATGAGTGGACGCGATAATTCTCCTCACAGATATTTGCGCAGTGAAAAAAGGCCGCGAAAGCGCGCATGAGCAACGTCGCGCGTTCTACGGGCAATGAATCGATGACTTTGACAGTCTCTTGGAAGATTTTTTCGACCTCTTGAGCCGAAAGATGGTCGTTCTCGAGATCAACCTCATCAGTAAGAAGCTTGTCGAACGTGTGACGGAGATCAGGATCATATTCCTCAACGACTGTGCTGACCAAATCCAAGAAAAGAACCATGTTGTGTTTGATCTGGTCAGGGACATCTACTCCTGCAAGTGCTGCAACGACGTTGTCTCTTTCTTCATCTTCGCTTTGTTTGATGGTGTTGCCCTGCAATGACTCCTCTGCCACCATACCTCCTTTGCCGACGCCCTTTTCGCGCCATAGCGCTTTCGGCTGAGCCTTCTTACCATAGCGCCAGATTTCCAACGATAGTCCGACGCTTTTTCTTTGAAACCCAAATTTCACGGACCTTTGATGCTTGCATGTCCATAGCGCCTGTCAGCATGCGAATACAAGGCGGCGTTACAATCGTCAACAGGTGCGGCTATCTTCGAGAGGGGTCTCAAGCGTGAAAAGGCATCAAAATAAGAATCGCAGCATGCAGCAGCAGAGGCACCCCTCTGTCGTCTCTCAGCTCATCAACCAATGGTGGAATCGTCTGCTCAAAGCCGTCACACATCATGAGTTCGGTTCGGCAGTAGAACTTTACTCGTCAGGGAGGACCAAGCGCGACTATGTTTGGAACTCCATCGGCCTTGCCACATGGGGGGGAGAGTTTCCGCTCCTTACCATTGCGGTGACATGGCTTGTCGGCATAGAGGGCGCCGGCAAGTTCTCAATGGCCTATGTCACCGGCATGATGCTCATGTACCTCGCAAATTATGGCGCTCGTACATTCCAGGTCTCTGACGTGCGAGAGGAGCAAAGCTTTGCAGCTTATCAAATACAGCGCTACATAACGTGTGCGCTGATGGCAGCCGTCGGTTGGGCATGGTGCGCCTTTCACGGATACGACCAGCAGATGCTCACAATTTGCACCGGCGTCTTTGGCTTTCGCATGATGGACGCCCTCGCCGATGTCTACGAAGGCCGCCTCCAGCAGCAAGACAAACTATACCTTGCAGGCATATCCATGACCCTGCGCTCAGTTGCGACCTTCATCAGCTGCTGCGTAGTGCTGTTCCTGACGCACGACCTTGGCATGGCCAGCATGGCACTGTTCGTCGTCTCGATTGTGACCTTTCTCATCGCCACGCTACCTGTAGCGCTATTCGAGACCCCAAAGTCCAGAAGACCCGAGCTCATAGAGATTCACGACATCTTCGTGCAATGTTTCCCGACGGCTGCTGCGCTGTTTCTCTATGCACTCATCGACAACATGCCCAAGTTCGCCATGGAAGGCACCTTGTCCTATGACAACCAGCTCTATTACAATGCCATCTACTTTCCTGCACATGCGATCGTGATGATGGTCGGCTTCATCTATAAGCCGCAACTGCTCCGGCTCGCCAGTGTATGGAGCGACCCCAATGGACGGCGGCGCTTCGACATGATCATCTTTGCCATGCTTGCGGTAACGGCAGCCACCACCGCTTTTATGGCCCTGATCATGGGTTGGATAGGCATCAAGCTCATGAGCTTCTTCTATGGAATTGACTTCTCACAGATCTCAAACCTGGTTTTTATGATGGTTGTGACCGGCGGCCTTGCTGCCGCGATCGACTTCCTGTACCAGATCATCACAGTCCTACGCCGGCAAGCAATCGTGATGTGGCTCTACGCAATCGGTTTTCTGGCGTCTATCCCCATCTCATACGTCTTGGTCAGCTCATTTTCCCTTGCTGGTGCTGTGTATGCGGCTTGCGCAACTATGGGATTGCTTTTTATTTTGCTCTTCTTTGAGTATGCGAGCATTCGGCGCAGCTCCTGAGAGAGGAGCTTGCAACACAGGGCAGGCGCCTCGAAAAAAGCGCAGGCCTTGTCCCTTGCCTCAATGCTTTAGGCCCTCTGCCCAAGCAAGAAGGCTCGCATGGCGGTCTCCCCAGCAATGGGCAGCGTCATACCTATGCGTGAAATGCATTCTTGCAACGTCGCAGGAACAATCACGGCAGGGACCACAAGGCCGATGCCTTGCTCCCACACATCGCCAAGATCCTCGCTGCGGCTTCCAACGACAGCCACAACTGGAATCCCCTTGGCACAGGCATGTTGGGCAATCCCAACGGGCGTCTTTCCAAGCGCTGTCTGTTTGTCTATTTTCCCCTCGCCGGTAATGACAAGGTCCACACCAGTGAGCATGCGGTCAAAGCCGATCGCCCTGAGCAGCACCTCAATGCCATGCTCGACGTGCGCGTGGCAGAAGGCGGCAAGGCCGAAGCCCAGGCCACCAGCCGCCCCTGCGCCCAAAACACCTGAGACGTCATGCTTGCTGTTTTGTTGCGTCACAAAGGCCCAGCGCACCATCCAGCTCTCAAATGTGTCAAGATGAGCTGCCTGCAGGCCTTTTTGGGGCCCAAACGTGTATATGGCCCCTTTTGGGCCACAAAGCGGATTGAGCACATCGGCAAGAGCGACGATCCTTGCTTGGCGCAAACGCGGATCGAGCTGAGAGCTGTCTAGGCTCTTCACATCCTTCAGGCCTACGAGGCCGCGCGCCACTGGCCTGCCATCGCCGGCATAGAGTCGACCGCCAAGAGCCTCAAAGGCGCCCGCTCCCCCATCACTGGTTGCGCTGCCGCCAAGCCCTACGTAGATCGTCGTCGCTCCATGATCAAGGGCATCGCTTATAAGCTGTCCCACGCCATAGGTGGATGCACGCAGTGCATCATCTTCCGTGCGCCCCGAAAGACCGATGCCTGTTGCTGCGGCTGCCTCTATGACGGCTGCGCCATTTGACAACAAACCATACTTTGCCTTCACCGGGTTTCCAAAGGATCCTTCTACGCTCAGTTCGCGCAGGTCTCCTTTACACTGCCTCATGAAGGCGTCTACCGTACCTTCTCCACCGTCGGCCACGGCCACACAGCTTATATATACATTGTGACATGCTTGCCGCACGCCTTGCGCAATTAACTCGTTGGCCTCAACACTTGTTAGCGACCCCTTAAAGGAATCCGAAGCGATGAGGATATGGTATGGATGCAGGCCCGCCACTTACGTCTCACTAGCATCTTGGGCTCCGCATACATGCTCACCGAGATACTCAATGATGTCATCTGATTCATAGAGCGCTTCCCCCTTGATGAACAAGCAGGGAACCTGGCGCTTTCCACCCACATCCACCAGCTGCCTCTCCGCAGACGCATCGGTGGTGATGTCATGCAACGGCAGATTGATATCATTTGCACGCATAAAGGAAAGCACCTTGCGACAATAGGGGCAGGTTGGCATATAGTAAAGCTCAAGTTGAGAGGTTTCGGACATGGCGTCCTCCTTATTTCGTTGGTCAACCGTCCTTGGTATACCCGATTTCATGGCCTCCATCAAAGATGATGTTTGCACAACCTTCAATTCATGCCCTCCGCATCTTTTGACAGACTAGGCAGATAGCACGATAGCAGCTTGCCGCTGTGCAGACGAATTACGAATTCATGCCTTCTTAAAGGTATGTCCGGCATGCTCAAGTCCGACACGAATCAGTGTTACTACATGCTCGTCGCCAAGCGAATAAATTGAGCGCTGGCCTTCGCGACGCGCCGTTACAAGGCCGCGATCACGCAAGAGCCTGAGTTGATGAGAAATTGCAGATTGAGACACATGACAGACATCTTTGAGCTCACCAACACTATGGTCAGAAAGCGAGAGGGCTCCAAGGATTTGGAAACGCGTATAGTCTGCGAGGGCGTCAAAGATTTGCGTCGCCTGATAGATCACATTATCGTCATCGAGCAGAGCAGCCACCTCTGAGGCGGCAAGACGGCTTTCTTCCTGTCGTTTTGAAACGCTGCTGACTTGGGACCTTCGCTCTGCCATTGAGTAGCTCCATTCCGCCTTTTGTATGCCATATCCACTGCTTGTATCCTATCCGCCATCGCAACCGGGAATTTGAACCTCTTTTGAAGCCAAGCCACGACGTGCGGCTTTTTCTGCGCTGTCGTCCATCGGACTGACGCGCATCGCAAGCGCAGATTTTAATCTATACGTAAGATCATAGGACGAAATGCTTCTGGCATCTGGCACGAATTACACTAGTGGAGAGCGCGAGGCGATAAGGAGGCAGAGATGACACGCACAACAAGAAGGCATGACGTGGCAAAGCCGGCAAGGCGGAAAAGCTCACGCTCCCGTGGCAAGTCGCGCTGCTACAGTACTGCCGAGCGGCCGCGAAAGTCTAAGCGCAGCCGAAACCGTAGGCGTCATTTCTTGAGAAGAGCCATCGTCTGCGTCCTTTTGGCCTCTCTCTTCGTTGCCTGGCTGCTCTGGGGCCCCCTTGCATCAAAGGAGGCGAAGGGCTCATACTCATCTGCCTTGACGGGAGTCGACTCAGATGAGCTCTACAACTCACCTTATGATTGGAATCAGCTCCAGGACGATGAAAATGGTTTGCTTGCCTACGTCGCCGACGGAAAGAGCCTCTCGCGAGCCGGCATCGACGTGTCGCAGCACCAAGGGACAATCGACTGGGCACAGGTAGTCGCCTCAGGAGTACAGTTCGCCTTTGTGCGCGTCGGCTACCGTTCGACAGACCAAGGCAATATCAGTGGTGACAGCTATGCGGAGCAAAACCTTTCCGGTGCATCCAACGCTGGCCTCATGGTGGGCGCCTACTTCTATTCCCAGGCCATCAACGAGGACGAGGCTCGCGAAGAGGCTGACTTCACCCTCGAGGCGATCAAGGGGTATGAGCTTGCATATCCCATCGCCTTTGACTTTGAGCCAGGGGGAACGGGAAGCGACCGTATCTCCTCCCTCAGCAGCTCCGAGCGGACGGCCGTGGCCGTGGCCTTTTGCGAGGAAATAGAAGAAGCCGGCTACAGCGCTATGATCTATGGGAACGGCAATGCGCTGGATGGCTATGACCTCGAGCAGCTAGCTTCGCGTGGCTTTTGGTATGCCGACTATGGGAAGGTGCCGTCAAGTAGCCTCTGCTTTGCGCTTTGGCAGTATTCGAACTCAGGGTCCGTCAATGGAATAGACGGTGACGTTGATCTTGACATCGATCTAACCCCTGCTTTGGAGGCCACAGCCGACTAGCTTTTTTCTCCTACCACAAAAAGCAGCTCAGGCGTTCTGCTAGCATGACGGAAGACAACGTTCAACCTTTCAACATCAGTAAGCCAAGCTTACAGTCGAGCCGCTCAATGTTCCCTTCCTTTTTCCCGACAGTTTGTTTCTTCACTGCGTCAGCAGCATTGATCGCTATTGCCACCAAGATGCGCCACCTGGTGCGAGGAAAGAAGCAGCCTCCCTATCGCAGCGACGCCAACTGGTCGCGTGCCTATGCAACGGTCGCAGCCGTGCTTGGCATATGGACATGTCTATGGAGCTATGAAGGGGGCATCATCTCCTGCCTCATATGCACAGCAACTATAGTGGCTGGAGGCATGTTGAGCTTATGGAGACGGTGTTTTGTTGCAGCCACAGTAAGCTCCCTCCGAAAGGGAGGGCTGCGCTTGCTACGTGTCGTCGCGATTGCCGCAGCCGCAGCGACAGCAACTATCTCCCTTGAAGTCTCCTGGAATGCAGCCTTCCCCTCTGTTGACCTTCATGCACTGTTGATTGAATATGCGCTGGTACTGCTTAGCCTCACTGTGCTTTACTTTCTCAGTGCCGGCCACGGGGTAGGACCGGCGGCTGGCGTTGGCCTCTTTTGCACGATTGGCATCATTCAAGCATTTGTGCTTGATTTCAAGGGTTCCGTCTTGTCCACCGGAGACCTCTTTGCATTAAAGACGGCGATGGCGGTAAGCGGGGGTTACGAATACCATCTTGGCGACACTATGCTCGACGGCATCAGTTGGGCGACAGCCGGCGGTGCAATCTGTGCCTTATTGTACGGACCCTCGCAGGAAGAGAAGCCAGCCACACAGCACAATCTGACGTCACAGCACAGGCGCTCAAGCCTTCTCTTGGGCATAGCCGCACTCGCTGCCCTCCTATGCGGCATCGTGGTGCCAAACTACGAGAGGGATTTAGGCATTGACATAAACTATTGGCCTGACCAGCAGGTTCTTACACACCAACAAGAAGGCCTTCTGCCCTCCTTCATCGCTGAGGCCCAGGGCCTCCCCATTGAGGAGCCAGAGGGCTATAGCGATGAGGCCGCAGAGGAAGCGCAGCAAGATCTTATAGCTCGCTATGAGCAAAGCGTTGACTCGACAAAGGCTGAAGAGGCACAGAGTCAATGGAGCCAAACCAAGCCTTCCATCATCGTCGTAATGAACGAGACGTTTACCGACCTGTCATACTTCGGTGGACTTGATTCGTACAGCGGACCGACCTTCTTCAACAATGGCCTGTCAGATGCCCTTTTTCGCGGCAAATTGGCTGTGTCTTTCAATGGAGGGGGAACCTGCAATACCGAGTTTGAGTTCCTCTGTGGGGAGTCGATGGCCTTCATCGGATATGGAAAATATCCCTACACCCTCTATGACTTCTCGGGAATTGATACCCTGCCGCGTCAGCTGGCCGCTGCAGGGTATCAAACCACCGCTATGCACCCTAACCTCGCGAGCAATTGGGACCGCGATCGGGTCTACAAAGAAATGGGCTTCCAGAACTTCCTGTCAATCGACAGCTTCTCAGGGGCGCAGCAAATTCACAATGCCACCGCAGATTCAGCTACCTATGATGCAATTATCGAGCAACTCTCCACCAATGAGGAGCCGCAGTTCATCTTTGACGTGACGATGCAAAACCATGGGGATTACAACCAAGGCGACGTGGACCAGAGCACACTCTCAAGTTACCTGTCAGCTGCAACGGGCCTCGTCGATGACAAAACAAGCGCTTCCATCGCCGAATATCTCACCTGCATCGATGAGTCTGACCGAGAGCTCGAGACGTTCGTGAGCGAGCTCAAGCAGCTTCAGCGTCCCGTCTTGCTTGTCTTCTTTGGTGACCATCAGCCCTATTTCACGCATACCCTCAATGACGCTTTGGAAAGCAACGAAGACACCACCACGCATGAAGAGCGCCTTTATCAAAGTGACTATGTAGTCTGGGCCAACTACGACGTGGCAGCAAATGACCAAGATGGTACCCAGCTTGACGCAAGCGCCTCGGACCTAGCCGCTCATGCCCTTGCAGCCATCGGATCGCCGCTCACCGACCACCAGAAGGCTACGCTCGGTGCTGCAACGCTGTATTCACAGCTCAATCTTTATGGCTACCGCGGGCTTGATGGAAGCTGGCACCAAATGGGCGACGACTCTGATGCGGACGCCGCAAGCGGCGTGAAGGAGCTTCAAATGGTTTTCTACCGCAGTTTCGGCCTCAGGGTATGAGGCTCCAATCCTCATCCTTACGCAAGCCAAAGCAAGACGGGGTACCATACAGCAAGATGAGCGGTTTTTGGAGAACTCTTACGAGAGGATGGGAATGACTAACTCACAAACACCCAGCGAAGACGAGAAGCTCAGAAAAGAAGTGGAGCAGACCTTTCACCATGGGCCTGACAAATTCAACCAAAATGCATTTTCTCACATCAAGCACGTGATTGGTGTGGTGTCAGGCAAGGGCGGTGTCGGAAAGTCATTGGTCTGCGGTCTTCTGGCTTGTGAGCTTTCTGCTCGCAAAACTAAGGTTGCCATACTCGATGCGGATATAACTGGACCTTCCATTCCGAAGATGTTCGGCTTGTCAGGTGCGCGTATCGTGGTAGATCCCCAACGCGAGATGATGATACCTGCACCATCTGCTCATGGCATCAAAATTGTATCCACCAACCTCGTGCTGGAGCATGAGACCGACCCGGTGCTATGGCGTGGGCCGATCCTCATGGGCGTGCTCAGGCAATTCTGGGAGGAAGTCGAATGGGGCGATGTTGATTACCTCCTGATCGACATGCCGCCAGGGACAGGAGATGTTGCGCTTACGGTCTTTCAGCAGATACCTCTTGACGGAATCGTAATTGTGACTTCACCACAAGACCTTGTGCAAATGGTCGTCACCAAAGCTGTCAACATGGCGCAGCAGATGAAAGTTCCTGTATATGGCCTCATAGAAAACATGAGCTACCTCGTCTGCCCCGACTGCGGACGGCGCATCGAGCCTTTTGGGCCAAGCCAGCTTACGAAAGCCGCACACCAAGCTGGTGTCGAGGCATTGGGGGAACTTCCCATCGATCCGGCGCTTGCAGCCTCCTGCGACGCAGGGACGATCGAAGATGCCGCCCCAAAAGGCCTGCTGTCCGCAGCCGTGGATTGCATCATTGAGACGTGCGCCGCAAGCGATGCCACGAAGAGCTCCTAGCCCATGGCTTATGGCAAACGGCATCTTTCCCGATCGGACCAGCGCGCTCGCCTCGCTTTGGCCGCCCAAGAGATACGGGTGCCTGTAGCATGTGACGTCTGCGTCGTCGGAGGCGGAGCGGCAGGCCTTGTCTGTGCCATTACGGCTGCTGAGTCAGGAGCCTCAGTCGTAGCATTAGAGCGCAACTTGCGCTGTGGCTCCACGATCCTTGCAACAGGCAATGGGCGCTGCAATTTTACCAACGTCTCACTTGATCCTAAGCACTATAACAATCCTCGCTTCGTAAAGGCAGCTGTCAGCAGCAGCTGGCTCGATGACATCCTCAAATTTTTCCGAGATTGTGGCATGCGCTGGTGCTTGGAAGACGACCGCCTCTATCCTGTCTCGCGGCAGGCGGCAAGCGTCAGAAGTGTACTGCTCAGACGCGCAAGGAAAGCTCATGTCATATTGGCCCCAAATCGCACAGTCAGCGAAATAGAGACTTTTCCGCAGGGATATAGGGTTCAGTGGGGCTCTGGCTCCTCCCTCATGACGCGGGCTGTCGTGCTATCTGTCGGCGGGGGCTGCGTCACCACGCTCGCCGCATCCCTTCACCTCAACGTGCGTGCTGAAAGTCCTGTGCTTGCCCCCCTTGCCTGCGAAACCTCCCCTCTCAGCTCCCTCAACGGAAGACGGGCACATGTTGCGGCATCGGCATATCGGGCGAAATCCCTCCAGGCCTATGAGCGAGGAGAAGTCTTGCTGCGAGACTATGGCCTTTCTGGCATCGTCGCCTTTGATCTTTCTCGTCGCGTCTCGCCAGGAGATGTCATCGCGCTCGATCTGCTCCCAGGCTACTCAGTGGCTGAAATTCGAGGCATAGTTGATCCGCGCGATAGTGGGCATTTTGAGGATGACGCTTTCGACGGCCTGCTGGATCCTCAAATTGCCTCTCAGCTTGTACGCTTAGCTCGCGCGCGATGGAAGCTGCCAAGGCCTTGGCAGCCTAGCGCCCTCCAAGGGGCCGATCAACAAACAACTGACACTGATTTTATGCTCAGCCTAGTTAAGGGACTACCATATTGTGTAACAGGCATAGCTCATCCTGAGCTTGCCCAAGTCACGCGCGGGGGCCTTATGGTAGATCAATTCAATCCGACAACGTTGGAAAGTCTGCAGCATCCAAGCCTTTTCGCCTGCGGTGAAGCTATGGACATAGACGGAGACTGTGGCGGCTTCAATCTGTCATGGGCTTGGAAAAGCGGTCTGATTGCCGGCAAAGCAGCCGCGGAAGCTGCGGAGGCAACTCGATGATCGAGGCATCCGGCATTCGCATACAGCTCAAGGAGCTTGATAGTACTCATGCGACAGAGAAGGGCGCTTGTCGCGATGCCTTGCTGCGGAAGCTCCACATAGGAGCTCGCGAGCTAGCATCTCTCGAAATACGCCACCGTTCGATCGACGCACGCAGGCGCAGCGACATTCATATCGCCTTCACCCTTCGCTTCACCCTGAAGGGTGGCCCAGAAGCAGAGCAGAAGCTTCTCACAAGCCTTGCCCGCCACCACGGAGACACAAACTTCCGCTTTGTGGAGGAGCGACCCTATACATGGCCGAGCCAACTTTCTCGCTCAGCGCTTCAACGGAGGGGGCGGCCCATCGTTGTGGGAGCCGGCTGCGCGGGAATCTTCTGCACTCTTGCTCTCGCAGAGGCAGGCCTTAGGCCATTGCTTATAGAGCGAGGAGACGACGCAACGAGGCGCACGAACACCGTGACGGCCTTTGATGCAGGCGGCCCCCTCGACCCGGAGTCAAACATTCAGTTCGGTCTCGGGGGCGCTGGCACCTTCTCCGACGGAAAACTCAACACCGGCACCAAAAGCCCAGCTCATCGGCTCATTCTTTCAACCTTTGTCAAAGCTGGCGCTCCCGCTGACATACTGTGGGACGCAAAGCCCCATGTTGGCAGCGACATATTGCCAACGGTCGTGACGAGGCTAATACAACGGATAGAAGAGCTCGACGGGGAGGTGCGCTTCCGCTGCCGTATGACGGACCTCATCCTCGAAGGGCAGGAAGAGGAGCGCCATGTTGTTGGAATTGTAGCTACAAGCCGTACGGACTCGGGAGAGGCTGTCCAAGAGTCCATGCCTGCCTCAGCGGTGATCTTAGCCTGCGGGCACTCTGCACGTGACGTGTTCTGTCTGCTGCGGGACAAGGGGATCTGCATGCAACGCAAAACCTTTGCCATGGGCGTCCGTATCGAGCACCTGCAATCTGACATCGATCGAGCCCTCTACGGAGCCTATGCAGGGCATCCAGCTTTGGGAGCAGCTCCCTATAAGCTCGTCGCTCACCTGCCAAAGTCCTTGCCAATCGTCGGCGGCAGAAGCGCCTTCACCTTCTGCATGTGCCCCGGGGGCTATGTGGTGGCAGCAGCAAGCGAGCCTGGCGGTGTCGTCACCAATGGCATGAGCTTGGCTGCGCGCAATGGCACGAATGCAAACTCTGGGCTGCTTGCAAACGTCTACCCAGACGACCTCCCGGGAGAAGACGTCCTTGAGGGAATAGACCTGCAACGAAGCTGCGAGCATGTGGCCTTTAGCGCGGGGAACGGCACATATGCTGCTCCGGCGCAGCTTGTCGGTGACTTCCTTGACAATGTTCCCTCGACGCGTGCTGGAAATGTAAAGCCCACCTATCCGCGAGGCGTCGTCTGGGGATCGATTGATTCTTGCCTTCCCGACTACATTGTTGAGACGCTTCGTGCCGCCCTTCCTCTCATGGACCGGCGCTTGCATGGCTTCGCCTCTCCTGATGCGGTGCTGACCGGCGTCGAAACGCGCTCAAGCTCGCCGGTGCGCGTCGTGCGAGGTCATGATATGCAGTCGATTTCCTGTCGAGGAATCTGGCCGACGGGAGAGGGAGCCGGCTATGCAGGCGGCATCATGTCCGCAGCGGCCGATGGCATACGCATCGCTGAGACCGTAGTCAGTCTCTACAAGCGCTGCTAGCTTGCTCTCCAGCAGAACAGCAAGCGTCAGTCAGGCTAATGCTTCTTCTTCGTTCGCCAGCGACGGCGCGTGGCATAGGCAGAACCCTTGCGATCCATGCGTTTAAGATTGGCAAGGACGTCATCTGCTGACGTTCGCTCCAAACGCGTGCGAATGGCCACGATCTGATCGCGCAGGTGGGCCGCGCGCTCAAAATCCATCGCCTCGCTTGCCTCTTGCATCTCGCCAACAAGGGCATCGGTCACGCGCTTCTGCTCATCAGCAGGCATTGCGGCTACGTCTTCTGCGACGGACTCAGCTGTCCTTGACATCTCGTCATGCTTTGCTGGCTCGGAGCTCCCCTCCGTGAAGAAGGCGCCATGGCCGAGCGTCTCGCCCCTTGATCGACTCTTGTTTGCAAGTGTTGTATCCGCGTCAGTGATAAAGCTGGTAATATCGTCTATCTTTTTGTTAATCGTCTGAGGAACGATACCATGTTTCGCATTGAACTCCTCCTGTCTGTGCCTCCGACGGCGCGTCTCATCAATCGCCACGCGCATGGAGTCAGTGACCGAGTCGGCATACATGATGACCGCCCCATGGGCATTGCGCGCCACGCGGCCCATAGTCTGGATAAGTGAGCGGCGGTTGCGCAGAAACCCTTCTTTGTCGGCATCGAGAATTGCAACGAGTGACACTTCAGGGATATCAAGGCCCTCACGCAAGAGGTTAATGCCAACCAGACAATCTATCTTGCCCTCACGAAGCGTGCGAATGATGTCAACACGATCGAGGGTGGCCGTGTCGGAATGCATGTAGTTCACTCGTATGCCCTCATCAAGGAGGTGGTCGGTCAAATCCTCAGCCATACGCTTGGTGAGCGTGGTCACCAGCACGCGCTCTCTCTTTGCCGTCCGCTTCTTTATTTCGTCAATCAGGTCATCGATCTGACCATGGATCGGCCGTACTTCCACAGTTGGATCCAACAGCCCTGTCGGGCGAATGATCTGCTCAACTTTCTGCTGGCTAACTTGCTCCTCATAGTCACCAGGGGTCGCGGACACATAGATGAATTGGGGAATTCTCGCCTCAAACTCGTCAAAGCGCAAAGGGCGATTATCCAGTGCCGAAGGCAAGCGGAAGCCATGGTCGACAAGAGTAACCTTACGCGAGCGGTCGCCCTCGTACATGCCACGAATCTGCGGAAGCGTCACATGGCTCTCGTCAATGATGCAAAGCATGTCACGGGGAAAGTAATCAATAAGGGTGTACGGCGGCTCTCCCGGCTTTCGACCGTCGAGGTGCCGCGAGTAATTCTCGATGCCGGAGCAAAAGCCCATCGTCTCGAGCATCTCAAGGTCATAGGAAGTCCTCTGTGAGAGGCGCTGTGCTTCGAGCAGCATGTTGGCCTCCTTAAGCTCCGCCACTCGCGCCTCAAGCTCCTCGCTGATTGAGGTAAGGGCGTTTTTGACTTTTGGCTGCTCTGTCACATAGTGTGAGGCAGGCCAGATGGGAATCGCATCATAGGTTCGCACGATCTCCCCTGTCACTTTGTCTATCTCGGCAATTTCCTCAACCTCGTCGCCGAAGAACTCGATGCGCAAAGGATTCTCCGCGTAGGGAGGAAAGACGTCTACCGTATCGCCGCGCACACGAAATGTCCCACGTGACAAGTCGTAGTCATTGCGGTCATATTGGACGTCAATGAGGTTGCGAATGAGGTCATCTCTCTCCAGTGGGGTGTCCTTACTCACGTTGGGAGCAAGGCCGGCATAATCTTGCGGAGAGCCTATGCCATAGATGCACGAGACTGACGCAACTACGATGACATCGCGACGGGACAGCAAGCTCGAGGTTGCCTGGTGACGAAGCTTTTCGACCTCTTCATTGATGGAAGAGTCCTTCTCTATATAGGTATCGGTCTGTGGCACATATGCCTCTGGCTGGTAATAATCATAGTAGGAGACGAAGTACACAACTGCGTTGTGGGGGAAAAGCTCCTTCATTTCGCTCGCCACCTGCGCAGCCAGCGTTTTGTTAGGCTCCATTATCAACGTCGGCCGCTGCAGCGCCTCAATTGTCTTTGCCATCGTATAGGTTTTGCCAGAGCCAGTGACGCCCATCAGCGTCTGGTAGCGCAAGCCCTCTCGTACGCCTTGGGAAAGCTTCTCGATAGCCTGGGGCTGATCCCCAGCCGGTTCATAGGGTGAGACGACTTCGAGCTCCGTATCGCCGTGATCAAGGCCAAAACGTTTGAGCTCTCCTCCGAAACGCTCCCGGGCGACCTCGGCGCCCGCATGGCCTTGAAGATGAAAATCCTGTCTTTGTTCTTTCCGTTGTGCTTTGCCCACAGAGATCACCGTCACGACTTAGCTTCAAACTTCTGGTGGCATCTAGGGCACGTCACGCGAATCTTCCCTTTGCCTCGTGGAATGCGGATGCGCTGTTTGCAGTTCGGGCAGGCGAAGTGTTTGTAGGACCGTTGCTCACGCCATGCAGCAGTAGGATCTGAGAACCAAATGCCAAATGGCCCCATGGCCTCTAAAAACTTGGCGTTTTCGCGGCTTCGCCGAGCCACGTCTTTTGACATCATCCGGAATAACGCATACACAAGAAGGGCCAAGGCAGCCCAAATGACAGGAGAAGCCCCTGTCACAAACCCAACGATATACAGCACTATCGCAAGGAAAGCAGCTGCGTTCGCAGCAGCATCAGCTCCGTTGCGTGAGGACAACCACTCCGCGGCCCTACGATTGAAGTCGCTTTTCCGAGCCATGGGCACTCCCGTCGTTCGATCACGATTTTTCGCTACATCTTTTTCGCTACGTCCAGTATGTATCCGGAATCAGGCCCGCATATCTCAGCGGCATGCATCCACAAAGGAATGCCAAAGTAGCTCATCGGTTTTTATGCGCTGCCACGTGCATTCTGGATGCCACTGGACCCCAAGGACAAAGCGCGCGCCGGGCAATTCGATGGCTTCAGGCATCCCATCAGTTGCTTCTGCCGAGAGCACAAGCCCCCTGCCCATACGATCGAGGCAGCAGTGATGCGCTGAGTTGGTCTGGATGATCGGAGTACCGCCAACGCAACGAGAAAGCAAGCTACCCTCTTTCACTTCAACAGGATGGGCCGGATCTGACAAGATATTCGTATGGCGCCAAAGAGTGCTACCTGATCGTGGAACCCTTTTCTCCGCCGTCATGGAAAGAGAGCCACCAAAAAAGACGTTAAGCAGCTGAAATCCTCGGCATGTGGCAAAGATGGGCTTATCAGCAGCTACGAAAGCATCTATAAGCGCGAGCTCAAGCGTGTCACGCTGGTCACATACAAGACTTTGGTCATACGGGCGCGTATCTTTCCATAAACGAGGGTTTATGTCTTGGCCACCAGACAGGGCAAGGCCGGAGCACAGGGCAATGTAGGGCGCCAGCACGCTTTCATCGTCAGTCATAGGCGCAAGTATGGGAGAGGCACCAGCCATGATGAGGGCTCCGTAGAAGTCGGCTGCTGCACCCTCGATCGGTGCAAGCTCATCAGCCAAAGTCTTGTTCGAGGTCCTTTTCATCCATCGAGGTGAAACGAGAACGAGGGGTCGGCAAGAATCACTCTTACTTTCTTCGGCCATCACATGCCTTCCTCTCTTTGTCACTGCGGCGCAACAACGTAGCCTCCCTTGGCGTATTGCAGCTGAGCGAATACGGGCATTTCTCGCATGCCTCCATCAAGCGCACGCTGACGCTGCGGTTACAAAAGAAAGGCTCATCCCGAACAAAGCTTATATCATCCTTGAGCCCATACAACTTTCCTCCAGGTGAGAAGGCGTCTGCCTCGTCAAGGTAGAGAGGATCGAACAAGGAGACTCTGTCTATCTTGCCGAACACATCCCGTTGGAAGCCGTCGAGGAGCACATAATGATCAGTGCCACAAAAAGAGCAGCTCACCACTGCCACACCACCATCATCGACCCAAGGAACAATAACCGAGCGCTCCGAAAGGTGAACCTCTTCTCCGTGCAAGTGCATAGCCTCGATCGGCCATCCTACACTTTTGTGGCAGCCATTGAGCCATTGCGCAAAGAAGCTCATCGCGGCCTCAGATGTCCCGCCGCGATGGTGGGCGCCGTGATTTTTGTCAAGCATCAGCGTGTAGACATGGTTAAGCAGCTCAGGCTGCAGTTCCTCACGGTCAAATAAGACACTCAATGCGTTGAGTGTCGAGGTCGGACCACAATCATACTGTGTAATTTGATAGCGCAGAGGCGCCTTCATCACACATCACTCCTCACATATGCCCAATTTGGTGCAGCTGACCTGATCAATGTCCTTGTATGGACTCGAGAAACGTCTTGGCGCGCGCCGTTTGAGGATGATCGAAGAACTCCTCCGGGCTTCCCTTCTCAAGGATCTCGCCATCCGCCATAAAAACGACACGATCAGCCACACGTCGGGCGAAGCTCATTTCGTGTGTAACGACGACCATCGTCATGCCACCCTGCGCAAGCTCTACCATGACCGCCAAAACCTCGTTAATCATCTCAGGGTCAAGGGCAGACGTTGGCTCGTCGAAGAGCATCGCCTTTGGATTCATTGCAAGAGAGCGGGCAATCGCGACACGCTGTTGCTGCCCCCCTGAGAGCTGCGCTGGGACCTTTGAGGCCTGTTCTGCGACGCCAACACGCTCAAGAAGCGCCATCGCCCGTTTTTCGGCATCGCCTCTCGACATACCGAGCACCTCAATGGGACCCATCGTGACATTGTCGAGTATCGTCTTGTGCGCGAAAAGATTGAACGATTGGAAGACCATCCCCAACTCTGCGCGCACTTGTGCAAGCTGCTTGCCTTCTTGTGGCAAGAGCTTGCCCTCGATAAGAATCTCGCCGGAGTCTATCGTCTCCAGCCGATTTATCGCGCGACACATCGTTGATTTCCCAGAGCCTGATGGCCCTATCACAACCAGCACTTCGCCTTTAGCAACCTTAAGGTTGATATTGTTCAGCACATGAAGCTTGCCGAAGTATTTGTTCACCTGACGAAGCTCGATGATCGGAGCTGGGCCTTCGGGGCTTTTTCTCGAATGATCTTCTGCCATGAGCCCTCTCCTCTCGGCTGCAGCGCTAGCGAATAATCTTGGCGCCGGTGCGCCGCGATACCGCAATGGCAGCCTTGTTCAGCAGATAATTGACCAGAATGTATATCACAGCTATAACAAAATAGGTGGAGACAAGTGCGTCGTAGTTAGTAATAAGCACTCGGCCATTTTGCAGTAAGTCAGGATAACTCACAACATATGCAACTGTCGTGTCCTTTACGACAACGACAAGTTGAGATATCAGAGATGGGATTACAAAGCGTATTGCTTGTGGTAAGACAATCTTGTGAGTAACTTTAAATGGACTCATGCCGAGGGAAAGAGCCGCTTCAGTCTGCCCTTTGGGTACTGCATTGACGCCTGCCCGAAAAACTTCTGCCAAAACGCCAGAGGCTGCAAGCGCCACCGGCAATGTGATCATCCAAAAGGATGACATCTTGATGCCGTACTGAGGAATGACGAGGAAAAAGAAGTAGATGAGCAAAAGCGAAGGCACGCCGCGAAAGAATTCGATGACGATACGCGCCAGCCAGCTCAAAACCTTAATCGAGCTTATCCTCAGCAGCATGAACACAAGGCCCAAGACAAGAGATATGGCGCCTGCAGTCAGCGACACCTTGACTGTCCCGAGAAAGCCTTGACCGAGATAGCGCCATGTGGTGGCCCTGGTAAAGAAGGACCAGTAGCGAGGGGCGAGCTGGCCATGGACGTAAAATACGTTCACGATCATGTAGACGAGCCACGCGACCGCCACCGCAGAAATGATAGTCCAGATTCGAATCTTTCGGCGCATCTTGGGACCGGGAGCTTCGTAGAGTGCGTCGCGCATTGAGGTAGTGCCAGACGTATTCACCGGAGAATCCTCGCCTTCTTGTCAATGCGGTTGCCAACAAGGCCAACTACTAAGGCAGTCCCAACGTAGCCAAGCGCTGAGATGAAAAATGTTGCTATGCCGCCCACAGAGCGTGTGTTGATGTAAGAGACAAGCCCGGTAAGCTCCATAGGTGACAGCGGCACCTGAGATCCAATGGCTGTAGTCAACATGATCGCGATAAAAAGATTGGTCATGGGAAGGACAGCCGAGCGCAATGCCTGTGGAATGACGATCAGGCGTAGCATTTGAGTAAAGGTAAGGCCAATTGAACGCGCAGCCTCTATCTGTCCCACGCCGATAGTGTTGATGCCGCTCATGAAGTGCTCTGACCCAAAAGCAGACCCAAGCAGGACCGTGGTCGCTATGACGCAGATGTCATATGGCAAGGTGACACCCAGATAAGGCAAGGCGTAGACGATAATGATTAACAGAGCGATACCTGCTATATTACGAAAGACCTGAACGTAGAAATCACCAAGCATCCGGAGCGGCCGGATAGGAGAGACTCGCATGACGGTGACCACCACCGCTATGAGCATTGCAAGCACAAAGGAAATAAGGGTCATTCTCCATGTTGTTAGCAGCGCTTGAACGTATAGGTCTCCATACGTTGCGAGAATTTCAGAGACGCTCATCCGCCCACCCCCCCCCACTATGGTTATCAAACGACCCCTGTGTACCTACCAATCACAGGAGTCGTCAGCAATGCAAAGATAGAAAGTAGACCTTTAATCCTATGCCTATGCCCCAATAGCCGGTGGCTCAGGAGCGCTGTCTTGGTCGATTCTGTCGCCAATCGTTATCTGCCACAGCTTGGCCCACGTGCCATCGTCTTCGACTGCCTTCAGCCAGCTATTCACAAAGTCGACGCCGTCAGAGCTGAGAGGCAGACCGATGCCGTACTTGTCATCTGGACCGAAGGTCTGCTCTACCAGGCGGTACTTGCCAGGATTCTTTACCACGCTGCCCATTTGTATCGTGGCGTCAATGACATAGGCGTCGACACGCTTTTGCTCCAACGCTTGACGAGCCTCCTCATCGGTGCTGAACTCTTGGACGGTCGCATCTGGGGCATACTGCTCAAGGAGACTGGGGCCAGTGGAGCCAGACTGAGCGGCAACGGTCTTGCCCGCCAGGTCGTCGACACTGTTGATGTCAGTGTTGTCGACTAGTACTAGTATCCCCTGTTGCGAGTTATAATAAGGACCTGCAAAGGAAATGACCTTCTTGCGATCATCGGTGATCGAGTAGGTCGCAAAGACCGTATCAACTTGATCGTTTTGCAGTACTGACTCGCGTGTATCAGAGGTAACCTGCGTCAGCTCATACTTGCTCTCATCGCCAAGGATGTAGTGCGTGAGGAGCTGATAGAGGCCAGCATCAAAGCCTCGGAGCTTGTTGTCGACTTCGTTCATCAAAGAGAACAACGTGGAGGTCTGCGTTCCTCCCACACGTAGGGTGCCCGCCTCTTTGACCTTAGAAGCCCAACTGCTTGCCGAGATGACATCGTCAGAAGCCGTAGAGCCACCAGCAACCAACGCATCATATGCGCTGGTGTCAAGATCAGTGGAAGAGGAGCTTGAGCTTGATTCACTGCCAGAGGCACTTCCCGAGGAAGCTGAGCTAGAGCTGTCCGACGACGACCCGCAGCCAGCAAGTCCGACAAATGCAAACGATGCGCCTGCGAGGCCTAGGGCCTGTCGGCGAGTGACACTTTTTTCAAAGAGAGACATGTTCAACGTCCTTTCTCATACATCATTCATAGTTTGTTGGGCGCCTACGCCGGCATCCCCGATGGCCACACCCTACCCGTTTCACAAATAACAACACAATGAGCTCTACCTTTCGTAACCTCGTCTTTACTTTTTCAAGCTTTTTTTCAAAAATTCCTTCTCTGCAAAAGGCCTGGTTTGCCGCGCGAAGTTATAATACCATTATTTTACTAGGATATAAATAGACTAAATAGGCACTTCTGAGGGAGATTATTTGCATTAGCCCTTTTCTGAGCCCTCTTCTGCAGTGCCAGCACCCGAAAAGCCTTGCTTGTCCCACCAGGCATCGACTTGCGCCTCGAGCTCTTGCTGAGTCCCAGTGTTATCGATGCGCTCATCGGCAAGCGCTGACAGCCCCCCATCAGAGAGCTGGCGCTGGGCGCGCCTGTCAAAGTCACTGATGTCCATGCCTCGTAGACGCGCCCTTGCGCGCCGTTGTGCATAGGGGCAGCTGACCTCAAGTATCTCGTCAGCCATGCCAAGGAGAGGACCCATACGATCAGGCAGCGGCACTTCCACGACACAGCATACAGGTTCTGGTCGCTGTGCTCGCAAGGCATCAATGCGTCTCTTAAACTCTGCCCTTATAGCAGGCAGCTCAAGCGCTTCAAGCTGTGCGGTCTTTTCAGGGTCAGAAAAAGCTCTTTGCGCAAGTGCTGGCCTGTCAAGGATGCCGGACGTCTCATCTACAAGATCTTCCCCGAATACAGCTGCGACTCTACGTACCAAAGAAGACTCAGGAGCCAAGACGTCACGAGAAACCTCGTCAAGGTCTATGCGGACGGCACCCTTTTTCTCGATAAGGCGCGTGACACTTGACTTCCCTGAGGCAATGCCACCAATCACATAGACAACGCGCATCACTGCCCACCTCTGGTCATGCGCGCAGCCTCAACAAACGAGCGCCACAAGGAAAAGTCTGTCTTGACCGTCTGCCATGTGTATTCGGGGTGCCATTGCACACCAAGTACAAAATGCTTCTTTGGCATCTCGATGGCTTCAATGATACCGTCGGTTGCATAGCCTGAGACAATAAGGTCCCTGCCTAAATTTTTCACACACTCATGATGGCTTGAGTTGGTTTGGATGAGCTTTTTGTCAGACATGATGTGCGAGAGCAAGGTGCCAGAGATCACTTCGACAGGATGCGCCGGGCGATCAAGTATCACGGCATGGCGCCAGTGGGCCATTCCCTCCCGCGGCGGGAGATCATATAAGCACTGGCAGATATCTCCCCCGCAGACAACATCGAGTAGCTGAGCGCCACGGCAAATGGCCAGCAGTGGCTTGTCTGCAGCAAGAACGCCTTCAACAAGGGGAAACTCGAGCTCATCACGCCTGGGAGCCAACTCATCGTGTGGACAAGGCACAGCTCCCCAACGCCGAGGGTCGACACTGTGCCCTCCCGGCAAGGTAAATCCATCACACATCTCTATATAGGCTCGTATCAATCCCTTGTCTTTGGTAAGGGGCATCATGACCGGCATTCCGCCAGCTGCGATGATGGCCTCCATCTCAACATCCCCTACTGACTCACTTGCACAAAATTGATCACGCCCGGGCATCCAGCGAGGCGTTATGCAAATGAGTGGACGCTCAGAGGGAGTTCCTTCGAGGAAAGAAGAGTACAGGGGCGCTGTCTGTTCATGCAAAGAGTGGCAAGAGGTCGCACATGAACAGGACCCTGCCGCGTCAGCAAGG
This sequence comes from Atopobiaceae bacterium UBA5363, assembly GCA_002407925.1. Lineage (GTDB taxonomy): Bacteria > Actinomycetota > Coriobacteriia > Coriobacteriales > Atopobiaceae > Olegusella. The sequence goes on along the minus strand of DHPN01000009.1, from coordinate 98,356 downwards.
TTGTCAAAGCCGTGCTCATGCTCATATGCCTCCGCCATAGCTCCTCTTCACCTTCTTCAATTTTCCACGCGTTATGCGCTTCGTCATCTTCACTCATACTTATGTCTATAAACTATATATGCTTTGTTCGCATAAGCATGAACACGCACATATTAGATGCACCAAGCCTAGGACATATGCACCGCTAACAAAAAAGGGCGAAGCCATCGACTCCGCCCCTTCATCATTGCCAGAAGAGATTACTTTTCGTCAGCTTCCTGTTTCATATCGGCTTGCTTCGGTGCTTCCTCCTCAGCAACCCCTTCGCCTTCTTCAGACTTGTCAAGTGGCTTGACGGGAACGTCGAAACCAAGCGTCTCAGCAGCAGACTTCATAGACAGTGAGATACGGCGACGGTCAAGGTCAATTTCCATAACCTTGACTTGGACTTTGTCACCCACGTTGCACACCTGGCTCGGCTGATCAACATGCTGGCGTGCCATTTCCGAAATATGCACGAGGCCTTCAACGCCCTCGCCCAAATCAACAAAGGCACCAAAGGAGACGAGCTTGGTAACGACGCCTTCGACAATTGCGCCGACAGGGTACTTCTTGACAAGGACACGCCATGGGTCCTCGGTCGTCTGCTTGAGACCAAGGCTGATACGCTCGCGGTTCAGGTCAACATCAAGCACTTGAACCTCAATCTCCTGGCCAACCTTGACGACTTCGGAGGGATGATTCACATGGTTCCAAGAAAGCTCAGAAATGTGCACCAGGCCATCAATGCCACCGAGATCGACAAAAGCACCGAAGTCGACGATCGAGGAGACCGTGCCCTTCAGGCGCATGCCCGGCTTGAGCTTCGAGAGAATCTCGGCACGCTCAGCCTTACGAGCCTCCTCGAGTACAACACGACGAGAAAGCACCACGTTGTTGCGGTTGCGATCCATCTCAATGACACGAGCCTCTATGCGCGTCCCGAGGAACGCATTGAGATCCTTCACGCGACGGAGGTCAACAAGCGAGGCAGGCAGAAATCCGCGAAGTCCAATGTCAAGGATCAAGCCGCCCTTGACGACTTCGATAACCTCTCCCTCGACGTTTTCGCCAGCCTTGAACTTCTCTTCGACACGATTCCAAGCGCGCTCGTATTCAGCACGCTTTTTCGATAGGATGAGACGTCCTTCTTTGTCTTCCTTTTGAAGTACGAGGGCTTCGATCTTATCGCCGAGGTGAACGACCTCAGAGGGATCAACGTCTTTGCGGATCGAAAGTTCGCGAACCGGAATGACGCCTTCCGACTTAAAGCCGATATCAAGCAGAACCTCGTCGTGCTCGATCTTGACGACAGTGCCTGTCACCAAGTCGCCCTCGTCAAAGGCAGTGATCGTACCGTCGATGAGCTTGTTCATCTCCTCATCGGATACATCATCCAACGCAAAGACGGACGAGTTTTGAATCTCACTCAAAGGTGGACCCCTTTCAAACAACGGGGCCCCGATCGCTATGATCGCTGCCTGGGCGCCTTGGGATTAGCCCAAACGCTTATGGGAAACTTACATGCTCTCGGGGGCCAACAGATACGGTGCGCATAAAACTCATGCACGATGTAGAGTACCTTGTAACGTGGGTAGATTTCAAGCTATCTAACGTTAAATCATGGTTTTTTTGGCACTTTTTTCGAAAGGGGCCGACGAATGATCAAGGCCGTACTTTTCGACCTAGACGACACGCTGCTCGACATTAACCTTACAGCGTTCCTCGGCCGCTACATATTGGGACTCTCTGGCATCTTAGGGCTTATCGACCGCACTCCTGCCCCGATGTTGCAACCAGCTTTGCTGCAAGCGTACCTAGCAATAGACTCGCAGAAGCGAAAAGACGACCTGACCAACTATGATCTTTTTTGCGCATGCTTCTACCGGCGCACGGGCATCCCTTTAAGCGATCCTCTTATCTCGCAGACCATCAGCTGTTTTGAGCGCACGGTTTTGCCAAGCTACGGCAAGGGAATCGTGCAAGCCGCTCCCCGTAGGGGCATGCCCCAAGCTGTGGAAAAAGTCCATGAGCTCGGACTGGTCTGTGCCTTGGCGTCAAATCCAGTCTTCAGCCTCGACGTCGATCGCATGCGAATGCGATGGGCAGATGTGTCAGAACGGGACTTCGAGGCCATAACGACCATCAATAACTCACGTCGTTGCAAACCATCTGCCGTCTACTACCAAGACTTCATCACAAAGCTAGGCTTCGAGCCGCGCGAATGTCTTATGGTGGGCAATGACGCAACGCGTGACTTCCCACGGCCAGACATTGGCATGCATACTCTCTATGTGGGACATGCACGGCCAAGGCGTGCTTTCTGGCGCGGCAAGCCAGAGCGTCTTGCCGCTGACCTTCCGCTGATAATCGATGCTGTCAACGAGCAGAGCCGCTGAGAGACGCTCAGCTTGCAAATCCATCGTCATCTAGTAGGGCGTCGCTTCCAGCATCCGCCGCTGAAGTGGCAAGCTCATCGCAGCGCTCATTGAGTTGAGCTCCTGCGTGGCCCTTGACCCAAATATAAGAAACACGATGAGGCTTCATGGCACGGAGCAGGCGTCGCCAAAGATCTGGATTCTTCACAGGCTTTCTCGCGGCCGTTTTCCAGTCGTGTCTCACCCAATTCTGTACCCACCCCTGGTTGAATGCCTCAACGAGGTACTTCGAATCAGAGTGAAGTTCCACCTCGCAAGGGCACTTGAGGGCCTCCAAAGCTGCAATCGCGCCCATCAGCTCCATACGATTGTTAGTTGTTTGCCTATAGCCTGCAGAGAGCTCCCTTCGGTGCTCCGTTCCTTGCACATCCACATAAAGAAGCACCACCCCGTATCCGCCGGGCCCAGGATTTCCTCTGCTTGAGCCATCCGTGTAAATTGTAACGCGCATGTGTTTTCCCTCAAACGTCAAAAGAAGTCCTTCAAAAGCAGCTCATCATCGCTCAGCTGCGCACAGAAAGATCTTGGGAGCTTTGCCCATCCCAAGATCTTCCCATATGTCTTATCCCTCGCGAAAAGGATCAAAGCTCGATAGAGCCTTCCTTGATCGGGTTAGGTGCGGCAAAGTGGCATGCGCAAAAATGCCCCTTCCCTAGGTCGCGCAGCTCCGGCCGCTGTTTGGAACAGATCTCCTGGGCAATCGGGCAGCGCGTATGAAAACGGCATCCAGAAGGCGGGTCAATCGGCGAGGGAGGGTCCCCCTTTAGGATGATTCGCTTGCGATTGTGCTGAATATCCGGGTCAGGAACAGGCACTGCTGAAAGCAGAGACTGTGTATAGGGATGGCAGGGAACAGAGTAAAGCTCCTTCCAATCAGCAGTCTCCATCATGTTTCCAAGGTACATAACTGCGACGCGATCAGAGATGTGCTGCACCACCGACAGGTCATGCGCAATGAAAAGATAGGCAGTGCCAAATTCGTCTTGAAGCTCGTCAAGCAGATTCAGAACTTGCGCTTGTATCGAAACATCAAGCGCCGACACCGGCTCGTCGCAAATGATCAGCTTGGGCTTCAAGGCGAAGGCACGGGCAATGCCGATACGCTGTCGCTGCCCGCCGGAAAACTCATGTGGGTAACGGTTGATATGCTCGGGATTAAGTCCGACAACGTCAAGGAGATGGCGCACGGTATCCATACGTTGCTTCTTATCAGGCATTATGCCATGGATGACAAGTGGCTCGGAGATAATCTCGCCTATTGTCATGCGCGGGTTGAGCGAGGCATAGGGATCCTGGAAGATGAACTGCATCTCACGCCGCATCGCCTTTAGCTCTTTTTTGTCCATCTTCCCGACGTTTTTGCCGTTGAAGGTGACTTTGCCTGAGGTAGGGTGCGTCAGACGCATGATGCAACGGCCTGTTGTAGATTTGCCGCAGCCGGACTCTCCAACAAGTCCAAATGTCTCTCCGGGATAGATGTCAAAGCTGATGTCATCCACTGCATGGACGCGTTTCTTTTTTCTAGAAAAAACTCCACCTTCAACCGGGAATTCCTTTGTCAGGTGCTCAACGTGCAGCAGGGGCTGGGCTCCTGGGACATGAGAAGCGTGAGCGGTCTCAGTCATCTACGCCTCACCGCCCTTCTTGTGTGTACGAGAATTGGCTGGGGCGTTCTTCTGAACGAAAAGAGGATCGCTCGCATAGTGGCATCGAGCATAATGCCCTGTCGGCGCTGTGTACATCTCAGGCTTCTCCTGACGACACAGGTCTGTGGCATAAGGGCAGCGCGGAGAGAACGAGCAGCCCTTCGGCACGTTCACAAGAGAAGGCGGATTGCCTTGGATGGGCGTCAACGGACGCTTCTGGTCGACAACAGGGTCAGGGATCGAACGAATAAGGCCCCATGTATAGGGATGCATCGACTCATAGAAGATCTCATCAGCCGTACCGAACTCCACTGGGCAGCCCGCATACATGACGAGGATCTTGTCAGCCACGTCAGCCACGACGCCCAAATCATGGGTGATCATGATGATGGCATTGCCATTTTTCTGCTGCATCTCTTGCATGAGCTCGATAATTTGGGCCTGGATGGTCACGTCTAGGGCCGTGGTCGGCTCGTCCGCGATCAAAATGTCAGGATCACAGGCAAGGGCCATGGCAATCATTACACGCTGCCTCATGCCACCGGAAAACTCGTGCGGATAGTCCTTCACCCGTTGCTCTGCATTGGGTATCCCCACCATGTCGAGAAGCTCAATGGAGCGCTTGAGCGCCTGCTCCTTCGTGTAGCCTCGATGCAGGCGTAGCCCCTCTCCCAACTGGCGACCAATCGTGTACACCGGGTTGAGTGAGGTCATCGGGTCTTGAAATATCATCGCAATATCATTGCCTCGGATGTGTTGCATCTGCTGCTCGCTCATATTGAGCAAAGACTGGCCATGGTAGCGGACATCGCCGCCCTCGATCTTGCCGGGGGGCATGTCGACAAGGCCCATGATCGTGAGCTGCGTGACCGACTTACCTGATCCAGATTCGCCGACGACGCCAAGGGTCTCTCCGCGATCAAGGGTATAGCTCACACCGTCAACGGCCTTCACAACGCCATCAAGCGTGTGAAAATACATCTTGAGGCCATCAACCTCGAGGAGGTGCTGCCCTTCCGGCACAGGTTGGTCCTTCAGATCTTTTCCTGGCTTTCCTAAGGCTTTTTTCCTTCTAGCCATATCATGCGTCCTTCATCTTGACATCAAGTGCGTCGCGCAGTCCATCACCTAATAGCGTGAATGCCAGTACCGTCGTAAGGATTGCGATGCCAGGCATCAACATGAGCCACGGCTGCGTAGAGAGGTACTGCTGCCCATCCTCGATTAAGATTCCCCATGATGGGTTGGGAGGCGTTACGCCCATGCCCAAATAGGAGAGCGCAGCCTCCGTCAAGATCGCGCCACCGATGTTCATCGTGGCATACACAACCACCGACGCAACTGAGTTGGGGAAGATATGCCGCGTAATGATGCGAAAGTCAGAGGCGCCCATTGCACGCGCCGCATCGACGTAGTCATTTTCCTTAATAGACAGGATTGACGAGCGAAAGACACGCGCGATCGACGGCCAGCCAAGAACGCCAATGGCAATGAAGACGTTTTGTATGCCGCCACCGAAAACGGCGAGCATCACGATCACGAAGAGCATATAGGGGAAGGCTAAGAAGATGTCGGCCAGCCTCATGATGATCGTGTCCCATATGCCTCCATAGTACGCGGCAAGCGCTCCCATAATGAGACCAATGACTGTGGAGATAGCCGTCGCAAGCAACCCTACCGAAAGCGATATACGCGACCCATAAATGACACGACAAAAGACGTCACGACCCAACGTGTCCGTACCAAACGGATGTTCCCAGGAGGGGGGCAGACGTGAGTTACTTGTCATAGTGGATGAATCAGTCTCAGTCGGACTACCAAAGTGCTGTGGCACCCAAAGATCGGCGGTAAGAGCAATCACTACGATGATAAGCAGCCAAACGCTTGCAATCACGGCAAGTTTGTTAGAGCGCAAGCGCCTCCATGCATCTCCCCACAGCGTCCTTGTCGGCGCAGAACTTGAGTGCTCTGGCTCATTACTATCTCTATTTGTACTATTGCCTTCTGGCTGCTCAGCATCTTTAGAAATAGCGTTCACCTCAGGAAGGTTGTTTTTGTTCTCTTCCATATTCTATCTCCTAACCCTGATCTTTTGGCGCGCCAAATCGAATGCGCGGGTCAAGGAAGGCATAGCTTACGTCGACAACAAGATTGATGACCATGACCACCAAAACAATCACTGTGACTGATCCCAAGACGATAGGCCAATCACGCGATTGTATTGCACGATAGGTCTCATATCCAATTCCTGGCCAGTTAAAGACAGTTTCGGTCAAAATAGCGCCGGAAAGCATGGCGCCAAAGTCCATGCCGATGTAGGTTACGACAGGAATTAAGGCATTCTTGAGGGCATGATGATAGATCGTCGCACGTCGCGATAAGCCTTTTGCACGAGCAGTACGGATGTAGTCTTGATTCATAACTTCAAGCAGCTGAGAGCGCATGATACGAGCTGTATAGGCCGTTGAGATAGCTGCGAGTGTGAGGGCTGGCAAGATATAGTACATCCATGGTTGGAATTCCGAATACTTGCTGCCAACTCCAGATATGGGCAGATACCAAGCACCACCTGTCCATCTCTTCATCTGTATGCCAAAGAAGAGCTGCAGTAACATACCAAGCCAAAATGCAGGCATGGACACCAAAAGCGACGTAATGAGCGTAACGAGGATATCCCAAAAAGATCCTCGTTTGACGGCAGAAAGTATACCTGCTCCTATGCCGACAATTGCCTCGATTATAATAGCAACAATCGCCAGCCGCACGGTATACGGATACTTAGCCGCGATAATCGAAGAAACTGATTGACCACTTCTTTGATAGGAAACTCCCAAATCCCCATGGAGCAATCCGTTGAGATATAAAAAATAGCGCTGTACTAACGGAGTTTCTATTGTGTTGCCATTCTCATCATAAATGGGATTGCCATCAGTGTCAGTCTCAATCAGATGGAAGCTTGCACGAAGGTTGATCTCGGTCTGTGGATCAAGCTTCTTTTCCCCTGCCATGAGTTTGATTGGATCGCCCGGCACCACATTTTCCATGATAAACAGGATTAGTGTTACCCCTAAAAACACAGGGATGAACTGCAGAACGCGCTTGAGGATGTATTTGCCCATATGAGGTTCCTCTCCTCAATCCGGTGGACTAGGCATGCCAAACGGCAGTTATACCGCCGGATGTCGCTTAGGCATCAAAAGAAGGTGATTAATTACTGTACTATACCTGGCTGTAAGGCAAAAACGAGGCCATAGACTGCCACAATAGCTGTTTCGAAAAATAAAAGAAACAAAATGATGATCTCGACAGATGCCTCAAAAAAGCGGGGCATCCGCGAGAATGTCCCGCTTTAGACTTGAAGAGCTACCTGAGCAGCTTGAAACTAACTAGAAAGCTCGACCGCGTACAGATGCGCCTTGCCTTGTGCATCATAGAACATGGTCTTCGTGCGCTCAGATCCAACATGGTTATGTGCGTAGAACATGATGGGGATAACAGGCAAGTCTTTAGAGATGGTCTTTGTGATGTCACGATAAGCCGCCTTGCGCTGATCGTCATCCGTAATCTTACGCGCCTCATCGATAGCCGAGTCTACGTCAGGGTTGTTGTATTTCGAGTAGTTATTGTCCGCTGAAGAATAGAAGTTCGGATACATGAAGTTATCCATTGTCGGATAATCGGCGATCCAGCCGAGACGACCGATCTGGAAGCTGCCATCAGACAGAGACGAAAGGTAGGCCGCCCATTCCTGTGAGCTCTGCTGAACGGTGATGCCTACATTTTGAAGGTCTCCCTGAATAGAGCTCATAATATCCTCATGCCCGCCGCCGGAGTTGTAGCTCAGCGTGATGGTGACACCATTGGGGTAGTACTGCTCGATCAAGCTCTTGGCTGTATCAGGATCGTATTGGCAATCATCCCAGACATCCTCATCATCGTCATCGATGATGAGCGGGAACATGCCGGTCGCAGGCTGTCGCGTCCCCTCAAACAGCGTATCGACAATGTTTTGACGGTTGATGGCCAAGCTAATCGCGCGACGCAAATTGATGTCTTTCATCGTCGCATCATTCATGTTCACGACAAGGTAGTAGACAGACGTCTCAGCACCGTTGAGCGTTTGCTTTTTCGGCGTGACGGTATAGCCGTCATCAGAGATGCCATAGGTTGACTGAGCGTCCGAGAATTGCCCAGTTGGAATAGAGGTGAAGTCGATGTTGCCAGCCTTGAACTCGTTGTACGCCGTTTGCGGATCCTTTTGGATCGAAAAGTGGATGCCGGCTATCTTTGGCTTATCACCATAATAGTCGTCAAAACGAACGAGGTCGATGTATTGGCCAGATTCCCATTTGCCATCCATCTTGAACGGGCCATTGCCTATTGGAGCAAGTAGGAAGCTGTCAGGATCATCGAGGGCGGCTTGCGGCACAGGTGCAAGTGCGGGATGGCAGCAAACGTAAGGGAAGTCGGCCATCGGCGTTGATAGCTTGACAACGAGCGTGTAATCGTCTTGGGCGACCACGCCAGAAAGCTCCTTTGCCGTACCCGCAATCATCTCGTCATAGCCTTGAACGGGAGCCAAGTGGTAGTTGATCTCAGAGGGTGTGGCCATGGTCGGATCGCAGATGCGCTCCCAGCCGCGCTTAAACGACGCTGCATCGACCTTGTCTCCGTTATGAAATGTAGCGCCCTCATGCAGATGGAAGGTGAACTCATCAGCTGAGTCATTGACCTCCCAGCTGTCAGCTGCCTTGCCGACAACCTTCTCCTCGTTCCAGTCATAGTCAAGCAGCGTGTCAAACAGCTCATACTCGACTTGGGTGCCCTCGCTCTCCTGAGTGTTGTATGGGTCAATTGCGACAGGATCGTTGATGTAGTAATTAAACACACCAGAGCCAGCATCGCTTGAGCTCGAGCCGGAGCCGCTCGAAGAGGCATTGCTGTTTTTCCCGCAGGCCGAAAGCGCCGCTAGGGCGCTTGCCGCAAGACCTCCCTTGGCGAAGGTGCGGCGAGTTATTGCATGATCTGCCATCTTTCCTCCTTTTACATAGGGACAGATAGACGAAAACTCGTTGACTTTCTGCCCTCTCCTACGAGACGCAAAGCCCTTGTCTGCAGTCTCTACCCCACGTAAAGCACCTCTACAGTTTCCTTCAAGGTTTTTATAATGCAAGTGTAAGAACTTGGAAAATAGGTAATCGGACTGCCTTTATGCAAAAAACATAGAGTTAGCATCAGAGACTGCGCCGCTCCATAAATGTGTCCCCTGCCCCACGTTGCTTTGCTGCATGTCGTTCTTAGATCGTTGCAAGCGGAAAAGTGAGAGACAGAATGAGGACCGTAACGCCGAATATCACTCCGCAAATGACAGTCAGCCGATCAAGGTTTTTCTCCCAAACGGCCGATCCAGCCGCAGAATTATACATAGAAGACGCAATGAGCTCAGAGACGCCCGTCCCCTTGCCGGAGTGCATCAAGATAAGGATGCACGTGAAAAATGCAGAAAGAAACATGATGACTACCAAGACGATGTTTACAATGCTCATGAAAGACTCCTCCGCACACAGGCGCTGCACCAGCTTAAGCCCTCAAGGGAGTTAGTCTAACATAAGTTCGGTCAACCTCAGTCAATTGTTAGGTGTGGAGATCATACGCATGACATATACAACGGCAATATTTGACCTTGACGGCACGATTCTTGATACCTTGGCTGACCTCGCATCCTCTGTTAACCATACGCTTGCCCAGCACGAGATGCCCGGTCGTAGTCTCGACGAAGTACGCCAAGCCCTAGGTTACGGCATGAAATACCTCATTGGGCACAGCGTGCCCCCAAAGACTCCCGAAGCTCTCATACAGCAGCTGCTCACTGAGTTCAAGGCCCACTATGCCGTCCACTGCATGGATTTCACCGCGCCCTATCCAGGCATCAAGGAGCTCCTCGCCGCGCTTCATAGGCACGACATCGGCTGCGCCGTCGTCTCCAACAAAGGAGACTTTGCAGTTCAAGAGCTAATTGATCACTACTTTCCTCATGTTTTTGATGCTGTCGTGGGAGAAAGGACGGGAGTCCGTCGCAAGCCCGCCCCCGACGTCGTCAATGAAGTGATGCGCGGACTTAACGTGACCCGTAAGAGTTGCGTATACATTGGTGATTCGGAAGTTGATATCTCAACAGCCGCAAATGCTGGTACAGATTGCATATCCGTTGATTGGGGATTTCGCAGTCGAGCGTTCCTTATAGCCCGGGGGGCCTCACATATCGTCTCAACAACATCCGAACTACTCAATGCCATAGTCAAGTAGAGCTCATAATGGAGGCTTTGTGTTTGCATCCCCTTCAAGAGAGGGATAGGATCCGCCGACCTATCTAACAAATAAAAATCGTCTGGGAAGCATTAGTTCGGGATAAGATGGCCTCAGGGAAGCGTAAATACGAGGAAAGGGGCATCATGGGCAAGAAGGCTGCTGAGGCACTCGACATAAATTATGACGGGCTCGCCAACTACCTGCATTGCAATCACTCGGTCTATATGAAAGTCGACAATGACGTCTACTATCTCACCGACGTGAACTATGAGGCATGGCGCGCCCAAGACACCCGCTGTCGCAACTCAAAAAATCACTTTATTGACTGCAGCGCTCTTGTTGACACAGTCGATGAATTTCTTGCCCTGCCATTTATCCACGGTAAGACCATAAAAGATGTTTTTGATCACGCTACCTTCTATGCCTCAATAAAGGGTGAAAAAAGCGCTTAGGAGCTCTGCTTAGCAGCTCAGGATAACGACTCGAAGCCGAATGTAGATTTTTTGCACTTGGCTTTTTAGGCTACGGCAGAGCGCAATCACCATGCGCCCCTTACGTTATTCGTACATTCCCTATCATTAAGCTGAAACCAGCAGATGCCCATTGACGCCTTAGATGTCAGTATCATCTTCAAAGCCAGCGGTAAGCTCATCAATCTTGTCACAGTAAAGATTCTCAGTCGCAACAGCGTGCGGAGATCTCTTCGCATACCGCTTAACCGCAGACGAAGCTTTATTGATGGCTACGAGCGTCCCTGCGCCTGCAACGCAACCCCCGGGGCACGCCATGCCCTCAAGCAGGTAGCCTGGGTACTTGCCCTTAACGGCATCTTTCATCATTTGGCGGCATTCGCTCAGGCCCTCTGCGTTCATGACATTTACCTTTCGGTCTGGATAGCGCGTATGGATTACATCCACCACTGCATGGGCCACGCCTCCTGATACGGCAAAGCCTCGCCCGTCAGCACTTGCAACGTCAAAATCACTTTTGTTGTCGTCATGCAGGGACAGATAGTCGATGCCTTTGGCGTCCATCATGCCAGCCATCTCTTCAAAAGTCAGGACGAAATCAACCTCACTGCGCACGCTCGTGCGCATCGCCTCGAGCTTCTTCGCAGCACAAGGCCCCACAAAGACAATCTTCGCATGGGGATGCTGCTTTCGAATCATGCGCGCAGTCAGCGTCATGGGCGTAAGCGCCATCGATATGCAGTTAGCATGCTCAGGGAACTCCTTTTTGGCCATGACTGACCATGCTGGGCAACAGGAAGTGCCCATAAACGGCAGCTTGTCTGGCACTTCGTCAAGGAAGTCCTGCGCCTCTTGCACTGTGCACAGATCAGCCCCGAGCGCCACCTCTTCGACGCCGGAGAAACCGAGCAGCTTAAAAGCCTCGCGAAGTTTGCCGACATTTCCCTTGCCGCCAAACTGCCCCACGAAGGCAGGAGCGACAGCTGCAATCACCTCATCGCCAGCAAGGATCGAAAAAATCACTTGAGCAATTTGGCTTTTGTCCGCGATCGCACCAAAGGGACAGTTGATCAGACATTGGCCACAAGAGACGCATTTCTTGTAGTCAATCTCAGCCCTCCCGTGCTCGTCGGAGCCAATCGCATGCATGCCACAAGCCTCTGCGCAAGGACGAACATAATGATGTATCGCATGATAGGGGCAAGTCTTCGCGCACATGCCGCACTTAATGCAGGCTCCTTGGTCAATGAAGGCATGCTTGTTAACAAAGCTGATGGCTTTTTTGGGACATATCTCACGACAAGGGTGCGCCAAGCAGCCTTGGCAGGTGTTCGTAACCTCATAGACATTGTCCTTGCAAGCGTTGCAAGCGAACTTGATGACGTTGATGAGCGGCGGCGTATAGTAGTCAAGACCCTTCATTTCGGCTTCGGAAATTCCTTCGGAAACACGCCCAGGTTTATCGACGCCTTGCAGTGGCAGACCCATCGCAAGTCGTATCCGCTCTGAAATGATTGCGCGCTCAAGAAAGACACTCCCACGATACGTCGCCACATCACCTGGCAAAATCTTGTAGGGTAGCTCATCAAAGGCTGCATCGAAGTCATTGTCGTCTTTGGAAGGATCTGACGAAACGGAGTAGCAGATTTTTGCAACCTCACGAAAGACATCACGACGTATTTTGGTGAGGCTTGTATAGACGCCACGCATCGTATTGGCCATTGGTTTCATTTCCTTTCAAGGCTTCTCATTATTTCCAATTATGACGCAACTCATTATTGATGCGCTTCATATGCCGCACTACTGCACATGGGAACCTTATATGCTGCTTTCCTGAAGATCGCCGTCAGAAAAACCAAGCTTGCAAAAGCGAGATGGCATAGGAGCCTCAAGGTCAATGGGGACATTAGTTACGGGGTGAACAAATGCTTCGCGCCAAGCGTGAAGCATTAGCCCACCATCGCATGGCTTACCCCCATAAAGCAGATCTCCCATAAGAGGAAATCCCGCGTTGGCAAGATGCACGCGAATTTGGTGGCGTCGTCCTGAGAGGATCTCCACGCCCAATAAGGTGCTACCATGGCGGCGCCCAAGGATATGCACGACTGTGGTTGCCTCTTTGCCTGTCCGGCTTACACGCATGCGCCGTGCATCATGCCTATCTCGCCCAATTGGGGCTTCGATACGTTGCAAGCTACTTGGAAAGGCCCCCCAAACAACAGCAAGGTACGTTTTACGCATGTCACCTTTTTCAACCAGCATGTCAAAACAAGGCTGAAACTCTTTGGTAAGCGAAAAAAGCACGAGCCCTGTGGTTGGAAGATCAAGGCGCTGCACGGCCTGTGGCACGACATCAGATCCATGCGAAGCCAGCAACACCGTTAACCTTTCCGTCAACGTAGCAGAGGTGGTGCCGTCCCCATGGACAAGGAGGCCGGCAGGCTTGTTAGCTACAAGAAAAAAGGGATCATGGGCAACAACAAGAGGATCTGGGGGCAAAGTGTCCGGTAGCCGATGAGTCAACTCCAAGCTGACCTTAGCATTGGACTTAAACTCAGCATTCCAGCTAGGAGCACTTCCATCCACCAAGACTCTGTGCTCTTGCATCGCCTGCATTGCCTGCTTGTGCGAGAGGCTGATGCTTCTCAATACTTGTGAGGCAGTGCAACTCTCATTAACCCGCCAGCAGACATGGGAGCCGTCACAGCCAAGATATGTCATTCGCTTGTTCATGAAGTCTATCATAGTAAGTAATGAACCCGTTTTGGATAGCATTCTCTTAGACAAAACAGCAAAGGCATGCAGGCAGGTATCTGTATATGGAGAGATCTCATCAAAGCAAGTTTTTCGCTGCTTTTCTAGAGTAAAGTAAACCCTTAGACTAGGTTTTGGTCTTTTAGCTTCATCGACCTCATTGAAAGAGACTCTCTATGTTTCATTCCAAGCACGAGCTAGACGCTTCAAAAAGAGAAGATAATGATGGGCAGAGCACCTCTACTGAACCTCAACGCTCAAAGCTCAATGGACGAGGCAATGAGACGACACTGGTATCGTCAAAGCATGCTGCCAACACTGCCGATGACAAAGGTGAGGGCGATACGCTGGAAGACAGCCTTGCCTACAAAAGTTTGGCAAAGCATCGTAAACAACGACGCAAGAAACGCAACATACGCATTGCCATCCTAGTCGGGACCATTGCCGTTGTCGCCGCAGTGCTCGTTGCCAACCATCTCAACCAGCAAGAGGCCTCTTCTGCATCAGACATTGAGACCGCAACTGTCACCCGTGAAGACTTCACCAAAAGCGTAAGCGCCACTGGCAATGCTGAGCCTGTGTCGTCTGTTATCGTATCTCCTGAAGTCGAAGGAACGATTGACGAGGTCGACGTCAAGGAAGGCGACAGCGTCTCGGCCGGAGATGTGCTCTTCACTATCAAAAATGACTCTCTCGACACAGCAGTGGACGACGCTGCATTGCAGGTGGAAAAAGACAAAAATGCTATCTCTGCTGCTCAAACGGCCCTTAATGAGGCGAATGCCGCAAGCAGCGCGACTTCTGGCGCAGACGCGGCTAGCGGCAACCAGACATCCGGCACCACCTCGGTCGCGCAAGCTCAGGCAAACCTCACCTCTGCCCAGCTCACCTTGCAGTCAGACCAATCATCCTACGATAAGGCTGTGGCAATGGCGGCCAAAAGAACCGTAACGGCACCCAGCGCTGGAAGCATCATTGAGATGAATGCCGTGTCCGGCCAAGCTGTTGGCTCAACAATAGGCACAAGCTCCTCAGCAACAACGCTGAGCTCTTCCGAAGATTTCATCAAGATAGCTGATCTTTCACAGCTGATTGTGACCGTACAGGTTAACGAAGTTGACATTCCCCAGGTATCCGTCGGACAGAGCGCCACCGTCAGCTTCTCGGCGCTGCCAGATGTGAGCTGCGACGCAACTGTACGTTCCATTGCAACGGTCGCTTCAACGAACACCTCCTCTACAAGCGACAGCGGCATTGTGACCTATGCTGTGGATCTGCTCATCTCTTCACCTGACTCACGCATCAAGCCTGGCATGACCGCCAGCGTGCAGATCGTCTCGCAACAGGTCCCAAACGCGCTTTGCGTGCCGAATTCTGCCATCCAAACTGACAGCAGCGGCTCAAGCTATGTGATGGTAGTAACTGGCACAGACACCAACGGCCAGCCGGTAACAGAGCGACGCGCTGTGACCGTCACCGCGCAGAACTCCTCAACCGCAGCAATTGAAGACGGGCTTTCCGAGGAGGAGACCGTGGCACTCAACCTAACTGACACGACACAAGATAGCGGCTCTGCCGACGAAGAGGACTGAGATGGCAGCAGTCATTGACATCCGCGACATACATCGGATCTATGAAACCGCCGCAGGATACACTCATGCCTTGCGTGGTGTCTCTCTCACTGTCGAACAAGGCGAGTTTCTTGCGATCATGGGACCTTCTGGCTCAGGCAAGTCAACTCTCATGAACATTCTCGGCTGCCTTGACGTACCAACCAGCGGCAGCTACTACTTGGAAGGCCTTGACGTCTCAAAGCTCGACGATGATGACTTGGCGGAGATACGCGCGACACGGCTTGGCTTTGTCTTCCAGTCGTTCAATCTGCTTCCACGCGCCACCGTCCTGCGCAACGTCATGCTGCCCCTGGCCTACTCCCATGTCTCCTTTTCGGAGCGCGAGCCGCGCGCTTGGAAGGCTCTGGCAGCAGTCTCCCTCCCTGAGGCATACTACGAGCATCGTTCAAATGAGCTCTCAGGGGGCCAGATCCAACGCGTCGCAATCGCACGGGCCCTCGTGAACGACCCTGCTATGATCTTGGCCGATGAGCCTACAGGCAACCTTGACTCAGCAACGAGCGAGATGGTGCTCGAAACGTTTTCTAAGCTCAAGCGGGCAGGAAAGACCATCGTTTTGATTACGCATGACCCTGAGGTCGCGAGCTGGGCTGACCGTACAGTCCATATTCGAGACGGGCGGCTCCTCAGCGACGAGGAAGAGCGCGCCTTCGTTGCCGAGCATGGAGTGGGCAAGGTGAGTCACACATGAGCTTTCGTGACCTTCTGCGGGAAACGTTCTCTGCGCTCGATGCTAACCGGGGGCGAAGCTTGCTCACAATCCTTGGCATCGTCATAGGCATCGCTGCCGTGATCGCGATGACGTCGCTCATCGGCGGTGTACGGTCAGCATTGATCGACAAGCTTGGACTCGACCAGTCGCGCACGATATACATCAGCGCCAATGTCAATCGCAAGATCTCCGAGGAGGACATTGAGCAAATCGAGCAGAACGTCCCCGGCTATGATTTCGTCACGGGTCTCGCCTACTACACTGGCAGCATTTCGTCAGACAGCAAGACAAAGGACCAAGCCACTCTTTTGTGCGTCCATCCGGAATATTTCGAGGCTAGCACGGTAAAGCTCGCTGCAGGCCGCACCTTTACAGACAGCGAAGACCAGCAAGGAGCGATGGACATTGTTCTTGACCAGTCAATCGCCAAAACCCTCTTCGGCGGAGACGGCACAGCAGCCCTTGGGCAAACAGTGAAGCTCAGCAGCAGCGACTATACGGTAATCGGTGTCGCAGAGTCCGTCGGAGGCTTCTCCAGCATAAGCTATGTGCCACTGCAAACCGCGACGACGCGCCTGCTTGGCAGCAACTACGGCATCTTTCAAATCATTGGCTTCGCGCAGGAGGGAACGGATATAGACGAACTGGCGGAAAACACAAAGTCGTTTCTTTCCAGTTATTACAACATCTCCTCTGATGACGAGAGCGGCTCGGTCGATGTGACAACAATGCAATCAATCATCGACGAGCTCAACACCATGTTGGCGACATTCGAGCTCATGATGACTGCTGTCGCCGGAATATCATTGTTGGTGGGCGGCATTGGCATCATGAACATGATGCTGACCAACGTCACTGAACGCATCCGAGAGATAGGCTTACGCAAAGCCCTTGGCGCCCGGAGGTCTGACATCACCAAGCAATTTCTCATGGAGTCGGTCGCGCTTTGCTTGATCGGTGGCATTTTCGGCGTGGTCTTGGGCTATGCGGGGGCATGGGGGCTTGCCAAGCTTGCCTCAAGTGTGACAAAAAACTTAGTTATTTCCCCAGCCATCTCACTGACGGCAATTGCTGGGGCGACGGGCATTTGTTTGTTCATCGGCATCGTCTTTGGCTACTACCCCGCCCGTCGTGCCGCCAAGTTAAACCCTGTGGACTCGCTGCGATTCCAATAGTACGACGGAGAGCTTCGGCTCCCTGCCTTTGCAGACCTCTCAGATCTCAGGGGGTTTTGCTGCAGTAGCGTCTGAGCTGCTGCTTGCTGGCCGCTCACCAAGCAGCAACGGACAAAACAACTTCGTGTACACTGCAAGCCATGCCATGGATACACAAAAGCCGGCAACCACATCAGACGCGTAGTGCACACCAAGATAGATGCGGCTTATGCCAATCAAGGCAATAACTATTGAAAAACAAATCGTCCATATCCAGCGCTGACACCTGTCTTCTTCATAGTACCAGACAAAATAGATGATCAGGCCAAAAAAAGCCATCGCGATCATCGAATGCCCCGAAGGAAAGCTGTATCCACTTGCACAGACAAGGCGGAAGCCCTCTGGGCGCGGACGCTGCACAATGAACTTGAGGAGATAGTTCAACACAACTGAGCAGGCAAAATTCAAGGCCATACAAAGACCTGGCCTTTTACCCGGAGACAATGCCGAAACGACTAGCCAAAGCACAACAAGGACCGTAGGGCTTGCGATGTTTGTTATTTCTCCCATTACAGGTGTCAACGCGTCAGAGCGGAGATACTCCACAAAGAAGCGATAGGCAAGCACATCCAAGTGCATGATTTGTCCCTCAGCAATGTCTTCGAACAACGCTAAGAACACCACTATGCAAACCGCAATGATAAGGGTCCGCCTATTGAGACGGACGAGTCTGCTCATGCATTTGAGCGCACCGCTTGCCTTGTTCTGGCAACCATCATCCATATGGGCTTCTCTTTCCTTGACTATGGCAATTTCCCGTTGGAGCCAGAAGGTCATCTTCTTCAATCAAAAATACCTTATTTTTTTCGTCAGCGCACAGCAACACGATAAGATAGCCTAGACGAGACCACATGATAGAGAAGGGGACCTCCATGGCAAAGACGCTAAGCCCAGGAAATCAACTTTATCTATATCGTCTGCTAAAAACCAGCTTCGGCATAGGCACGCAAACCTTCCTGCCTCGTGTTGAGGAGGCGCTCATGTCCGACGGCATCAATGCGGCCGATCTCGGCTATGGCGATGTGCACGAGCTGATGGAGAGCCTCAGCGACTTCATAGAGCTGACCGATTTCAAAGGAGGGCGCAGCTACGTGCGCGTGATGAGCTTCATCTCCTTTGACGAGGCCCTTGATGCAGCTTCTGATGACGGCGCTCCGTCAACGCCAAGCCATGTAAACAAGCCATGGAAACATAGGCGAGCCACTCTAAAGCCCATACGACCAACAGGGCATGTGACAAGGAAGGGCACTGGCGATCCCTCTCTCACGGCAGCCAAAAGTGCGCCCGAGAACCTAACGCCTGAGGCCGCCGATTCGAATTCTTCTTCTACTGATACGACCTCGCTGCCACATTCCTTCTGGGAGGAGGTTCATTGCTCAGATGAGTTTCTGAGCCAACTTACAGCAGCGTTGCCCTTTGGCTGCGACTTGCATAGGCTGCTTACAGAGGATTGGCAGATAGCGTGCGCCACAGGCACAGTGGAACACTCACGTAAGCAAGCTCGCTTCCCGCTGAGATACCTCCATGATGACAAGACGCCCATAACAGTCACCATCGCCCGAAGAAACGCCCGCTTACATGAAAAAAGCTGGTTCGTCGTAGATGTTGACGTCAAAGGCGTCGCAGACAGCGTCTGCGGCGCGCCATGCGCCCCAGAGGGGTCATGGACCCAGCTCTCCGCATCTTCCCTGCCACATGGGCAGCAGCGAAGTCTTATCTACGAGCTCTCCTGCTTCATGCGTTTCACCAACTGGAATGAGCTTTGCAGCTCTCTTGCGAGCATTGCGCTGCGTGAGGCTTGGAGCTTGGGGGAAGCCTCCGGCGCCTTCACGGTGCTACGAGAGTATTTCTTCGTGACGCTTGCGAGAATTCGCCAACAAGAGCTGTTGGTCACCAGCTCAGATGGAATGCGCAGCTTTTGGAACACCGGGCTTGTCACCCCTGCATGGGAGCCCATCTACTGTATCCTCATCGCCGCGCAAGGCATCACCCCTTGGGCGCTCGAGGGCTTTGCAACCCGACAAGACAAGAGGCTGCAGCATCTTTCGAAGCTGCCCGAGCGCGCAGTCTATCCTATACAACGCCAGCTTGTCGCCCCTACCCCCTCGTTTAAGATACGCCCTTCCGTCGGGGTTGAGCCGTCAGACGTCACTGCCGCCCTTCAAAGGTCTAACATGGACTGGAGAAGTGTAACTCCTGTCTGGGATCCGCAGGATACTCATATGAAGTCGCTCATACCTTTACATATCGATGCAGGAAAAGCTCTTGTTGTGGATACCATAGACAGTGTCCCCACTATCACTTCGACGCTCGATCTCCCAGACGCATACACGTGTGCACGCATCGTCTCGCCCACCCAAGCCACATGGCTCGCGGCTGACAAGATCCTTTCGTGAAGGCAAGCCCCTCCATACCGTGTGCGCAAAAGCCGTTTTCAGCCTAGCCTCACCAAACCAGGCAGACAGAGGTGGAAAGTCAGATGAACTCAAGCCAGGCCATAGAGCTCGCAAGCTCGCTTTTCATACCGGAGTTTCTTCTTGCTGACGGCATCTCGGCAGTTGAGGCAGAGCGAGAAAAGACGGAGGAAGCCATTCGCGTTTTGCGCGAAGAGTGGTTTGCCGCGCCAAAAGGAGCTGAGGCATTCTCCTTTGATCTCGTGCGTGAGCTGGCAGACCGGAACCGTGCCCTCTGCGATTTGATTTGCACAAGCGACAAACCAGAGGCTACCTCTCTTGCGGCCCGCATCCAAAGTTCGACAGGGCAAAACCTTGCACGCTGGCTTTCGGATAAAGATCTTGTACGCAGCGTGGCCGCGCTCCAGCAGCGCCCGGTTTCAAAAATATCGCGTGTTGTCGGCAGCTCAATGGAAAATCTTGCCGCCGCCTATGTAGACGCTCCTGTCAAAGGAACGGTCATCGGCATTGACCTGGAAACCACCGGTCGCAATCCTGACCGCGGCTACATCATCAATGCAGGCTGGGAGCTGATGGAGCTCAGCCCAGACGCTATCCCTGACAAAGGGGAGGCGGTGTGGTGTGGCCTGCCCTCCGCTTGGGATGGGCACCCAGTCCCCCTTGAGCGCATCCACCATATCAACGCTGAGAAGCTTGCAGGCAAAACCCCTTTTCGCAAGGACAAGAAGCTCCAAGAACGTCTAATTCGCTTGCTGTCCTCCCATCCATTCTTGGCCCACAACGCCTCGTTCGAGGATTCTTGGTTTACACTCAACCTCGACGGATATGCGGAAGGACGCAAGGCCGGCAAGATCATCCCAATAGACACAAGAGACATTTGCCGGCGTATTGACAAGGACATGGCGGGGCTTCCTCGCGAGTCTCATCCTGCTGCCCTTGAAAACTGGGCACGTCGTCGCGGAACGCTCGATGACTCACAGGCAGAACGACATCTTGGCTTAGACGACACCGACCTTATGCTACGCACGGTACAGGCAGAGTTCTCCCTCAGGAATATGTTTGACGGCCAAGGGCAAGATGACAAGGCGACGCCGAAGGCAAAAACGCCTGCATCCGCTCAAAACGTCGCAGTAGACCGGGTTGCAGAAGAGCTTGAGGTTGCCCTTTCCCAAGCGGCAAAGGCAGGGGACCTCTGTGGCTGGGCGCAGCGCTGGACAAGCTCCGCTATCGCCCAGATGCCCTCTGACATTGCTGAGAACGTGCGCTTTGAGGCCAGCAAGAAGGGATTTGCCGCGACCATCCACGCCGCAGGCTCGGCAGACGAGCCTGTGCTGTATCGCGTGCCTATCGATGCGAGAAAGGCAGACCAAGCAGACTTGTCAAAAGCCATGGCGAGCTTTGCCGCCTCATTAGCCGAACTGTCCGCGACAAGAAGGACCCCAGAACAATCCATCTCACTTATTTGCACGTTTTTGAACTAAGAACAAGGGCCGCACACGACTGGATCTGTCTTGTATGCAGCCCCCACAACGATAGCATAGGCCTTGCTCGCCCCTATGCTTGGTCTTTAACTGAACCTCGGTTTAAGCCTAGCGTAGCTTAGCTAATCGTGGCGCTCGCGATGGGAGTTGTCATAATTTCCATGCCAAGACGAACTGCGCT
This sequence comes from Atopobiaceae bacterium UBA5363, assembly GCA_002407925.1. Taxonomy (GTDB): domain Bacteria; phylum Actinomycetota; class Coriobacteriia; order Coriobacteriales; family Atopobiaceae; genus Olegusella. The sequence goes on along the minus strand of DHPN01000009.1, from coordinate 77,085 downwards.
TAAAGCCGCCTCGCTGCTCACCGTCACGATCATGGCCGTAATTGCCACGATCTCCTCGACCGTAGCGCGCGCTTTGCGTACTACTACTACGGTAGCCACTGCGGCTGTCACGACCATGACTGCTATACCTATGGTCATCATGGCCGTAACCGCCTCGACCAGAATGTTCGTCGCGGCCGCCATGGCCATAGCTTCCCCGACCGGAACGTGCCCCCCTATTATCACTGCCACCGTGGCCATAGCTGTCATGCCGGTCATGATAGCCGCGGCCATCACGGCCGCCGTGGTTGGTGTCAAAGCCGCGGTCGCTGTGGCTGCTACGATTTTCATCAGAGAGCCCCAAGGACTCGAGGGCACTGTTGACCTCAGAGAGCAAATCAATCAGGTCTTGCCTATCCTCCTGCGAAAGTTCTGGCACAAGCTCCTTTTTGTCAGAAGCAAGAGAACCCTGTTCAACAGCATCGCGGCCGGCAGAACTCAGGCTGACAGCAACGGCGCGCATGTCAGGCTCTTGCGGCAACTCACGATTCACATACCCACTTTGCTGCATCTCAGACAGAACCTCATCGAGGATGCGCAGGCGCATACCAAGGAGTTCAGCCATCTCCTTTTGCGTCATTTTTGGCTTAAGCTGAAGCAGCTTAAGAATGCGTACTTGATCGTTCTTCTTTTCCTCAGCTTCCTTCCGCTCCTCACTGAGAGAAGCCAAGCGCTGACGCATCAGACGCGAAGCCTTCATGAGCACGTCAACGAGCTTCGTGTCCTCATCTTTTTCTACAGTAACTGGTTGCATGGCAGAATCAGCACTGGTCTTGTCAGTCTCTTCAAAACTCATATCGGCTTGTTCCTCGTTCCCTTCGAAGCCATTCATGGCATACCGCCTTTCAATCCGACGCGTGTCAGCACAATGCACATATGTGCAACCCTCATGGACCATCCACGTGGGATTTTGTCCGGAAGGCCTCTCTCCACGCTCCGGCGTGGCTCATTCTAAGGTCATGGGCCCCCATGAAAGCAGCAGGCGACCTCAATTCCACAAGCAACGCACGACATGATCAAGTACGGCCCTGGCGCGCAAGTCACCACGAGGACATCCACGCCGCCTATAGGCCCCTCAGCCTATTTCTTTGGCTTTTGATGGGTGAGGTGCCACCCGCCACAAAATGCGCAGTGATAAATGAATATTTGGGGAGCATCCTTACGACGACTCGCTTGGGCAGCAGCCTTCTTTGCCTCAATCTTGCTTACAAAGCGCTTCTTACGCAAGCAAGCGCGATATTCTTCCTCACTTTGCCCAGGCAAGAAGCAACGATGGCCTTTCTTTCCCCTTTTAGAATTATCCATGTCACGGTTCGCCGTTTTGTCTATTTCGAATCTCTACCTGTTGTTTTCCTCTAGCATACAGCTCCTTT
>DHPN01000009.1:26112-75477 GCA_002407925.1 Atopobiaceae bacterium UBA5363 | reverse complement strand
TAAAGCCACGCAACTGTCGAACAAAAGCAATAAGATTTGTTTAAGCATTTGCTATAGGATGCTACAGGAACCTGTACATGAAAAAAGGGGGATCACCACTCCTGCGGATAACGCTAAAACAATCGCAGCAAGCAGATCGCCTGAAGAAGGACGCGAATATGGCAGAAAAACACAGTAGCGGCGCCCATTACAGTTCAACCGCAAACTCCAAATTCAAGGTGCTTAAAAAACGTGCCACCAACAAGAAGAAAGCTCAACTGGCCCAGGCACAGAGCCGGCGCCTCTATCAGGGGCAGCCTCATCCTCGTAGCAGCAACATCTCAGTGAGCAGCCACTACTCAAAGCTCATCTCAGTCGCGCCGGATGAGGACATTACCTACCTGACTCCTGATGACTCACAACCCGCGTCAGCTTCCTCAAGGCGTCGCAAAGGCCCCTCGGGGCCGAAGGTTCTAGCGCTGCTGATCGCGGCAACCATCATCGGGGTCATCGCCTATCTCATCTTCAACCCCCTGTCGTTTCAGGTCACGGTCAACGGCTCTGCCTATACCGTAAACGCAGGCACTACCCTCCAAGACCTCATCGACGACGGCTACGCCTCGCCAAAGGCTGGCAACCTCATAGCAGTGGATGGCAGCGTTGCCACCGAAGGTGGCGGTCAAGCTTTTAGCGCGACTATCAATGAGGGAAATGCGACTTCTGACGCCAAGACGGTGGTGCATAAGGGCGACACCATAGATTTCTCTGACGGAGGGGACGTCAACGAAAGCTATAGCGAGACCACAGAGGAAGTCCCCTATTCGACTGTCGATGCCCCGACAACGGCAACCGCCTATTACAACGGCTCTATTCACTTGTTTGTTGATGGCCAGAACGGCGAGCAAGTCACAAGAACAGGAGACGTCTCAGGCATCTCAGTCACCGAGGTGACCCAGCAGCCTGTCGCTGCTGGATATCATACCTACACTGCTGATGTAGGCAGCGACAAGGTCGTCGCTTTGACTTTCGATGACGGACCTTGGCCCACCACAACGGCGGAAATCCTGCAAATCCTCAAGGATAATGACATTCACGCAACGTTTTTTGAGATTGGCAACCAAATTGCCGACAACGCAGACGTGGTAAAGGCGCTCCATGACGATGGAAATCAGATCGGCTCACATACCTGGGATCATGCTGCCGGCGCGGGCCAAGGCGTAAACTTGACCTATATGACCGCCGACGAGCAAATAGAAGAGGTCCAGAAGGGCTTCGATGCAATTGACTCTGTCGTGGGCACCCAAGTGAGCCGAGTGCTTCGCGCACCAGGCGGTAACTATTATGGTTCGCTTGTTGAAACCTTACATCCATATGTCGGTGCTGAAATAGGCTGGAATATCGATACAAGAGACTGGAGTCGTCCAGGAACCGACAAAATCGTAGCCGCCATCGAAAAGGCCCAACCAGGGGATGTGATCTTGTGCCATGACGGCGGCGGTGACCGCTCCCAGACGGTCGAAGCCCTGAAAATTGCCATCCCCTACCTCAAGCAAGAGGGCTATAGCTTTGTGACAATTGATCAACTCCTTGCCTATGGCATTCCGAACGACGAGAGCTCATCTTCATAACAACAGTCACACAATTTACAGTAGTTTGTTGCAATCTATGAGCCAGACGAAGTCAAATTAAAGATCAGCTGCTATAAAAATGTACATGTCATGCTCTGAGACGGGTATATCTAGCTTTATTTCATGCACCTAAGGAGGTGATAAGCGTGTCTAGCTCAAAAGAAAGCTGGATTATTGGTCGGTTTGCATCCAAAGAGGCAAAAGAGGGCGATCCTTCTGCTCGCATGCGAGCCGGACAAGCAGCAAGTCTTATTGGCATTGCCTGCAACCTTGTGCTCGCAGCTGCGAAAGGACTGGTCGGGTTCTCCATTGGCTCAGTTTCCATCGTCGCCGATGCGGCTAACAACCTCTCCGATGCATCCAGCAACGTCGTCAGCTTACTGGGCTTTAAGCTTGCAAGCAAGCCTGCCGACCTAGAACATCCTTATGGCCATGGTCGTTATGAATATCTCGCTGCTTTAATTGTCGCCGTGCTTGTCTCAGCTGTAGGCATAGAGCTACTTCGTGAGTCTGCAGCCAAAATTATCTCACCAACACCTACAGAATTCGCTGTGGAGCTCATATGGGTACTTGTTATCTCAATGCTTGTCAAGCTCTGGATGATGCAGTTCAATCGCTCCATGGGATTTGCAATTTCTTCCGAAACGCTTGAGGCCACGGCCATTGACTCACGCAACGACGTGATCACAACCGGTGCGGTCCTTGCCTCTGCACTGCTCTCTCAGCTCACGGGCTTTGATTTCGATGCATGGATGGGCCTTGCCGTCGGCGTGTTCATCCTCATCTCCGGCTTGAAGCTCGTGCGTGACACGATAGACCCTCTTTTGGGGTCAGCGCCAAAGCCTGAGGAAGTCAGCTACATTCAGAAGAAAATACTCTCCTACCCCGGTGTCCTTGGCACACATGACCTCATGATCCACGACTATGGCCCCGGCAGGCAGTTTGCCAGCGCCCATGTGGAGATGGCTGCGGAGACAAACCCGCTCAAAAGCCATGATCTACTTGACAACATAGAACAGGACTTCAAGCGTGATGACCACCTCATCATGACCCTACACTATGATCCGATTGTCACGAATGACCCCAAGGTCCATACCCTGCGCAATCAGATTTCAGAAATGGTCAAAACGATAGACCCGCGCATAACGATCCATGATCTGCGTATCGTGCCCGGCCCGACTCACACCAATGTAATTTTTGACTGCGTTCGGCCGACCGATCTGCCCTTCTCAGAAGACGAACTGCGCAAGCAAGTCTCAGAGCTTGTCGTCAAGCGCTTCCCGAAATGCGTGTGTGTCATCACGATCGACTCGAGCTACATCAGCTCGAAGCAATAGGCAGCTTGCCCGAGAAACAACGGAGAAGCTCACACCATGCGCTCAGGATGGAAGATCTCATCGAAGCGCTCAGCGCTCAGATAGCCTAGAGAGACGCAGGCCTCGCGCAAGCTTGTCCCCTCTTTAAAGGCCTTCTTAGCGACTGCAGCGGCATGCTCGTAGCCAATCTCAGGGGACAGGCAGGTTACCAACATCAGGGAGCGATGGAGATTCTCGTCCATCTGATGACGGTTCGCCTTTATGCCTACGACGCAACGGTCTGTGAATGACATGATCGCGTCAGAGAGCAGGCGCACCGATTGCAGAAAGTCGTAGGCGATCACCGGCATGAAGACATTGAGCTCGAAGTTGCCCTGGCTTGCCGCAAATCCGATCGTCGCGTCGTTGCCCATCACCTGGATGGCCACCATCGTCACAGCCTCGCACTGGGTCGGGTTAACCTTGCCGGGCATGATCGAGCTCCCAGGCTCGTTGGCAGGTATCGTGATCTCACCAAGACCAAGTCGCGGGCCGGAAGCCAGCCATCGCACGTCGTTGGCAATCTTCATCATGTTCGCAGCGAGGGCCTTGACGGCCCCATGGGAGAAGACAACAGCGTCCTTGCCGGTAAGCGCACGAAACTTGTTCGGATCGGAGACGAACGGCTCCCCGGTAAGCTCAGCGAGCTGTGCTGTCACCTCCTCAGCAAAGCCTGAAGGCGCATTGAGCCCTGTGCCGACGGCTGTTCCCCCCAAAGCAAGCCTATGAAGGAAAGCCATGCTCTTCTCTATCTCCTCGCACGACCCCTCAACCAACCCCCTCCAGCCAGATATCTCCTGTGAGAAGGCTATGGGGACGGCATCTTGCAGATGCGTGCGCCCGCATTTGACAACTCCCTGGTTTTCCTGCTCAAGACGTCTCAAGACATCACAGAGGTGCCCAGCGGCAGGGAGCAGTCGCCTTCGCAGCGCAAGCGTGGCAGCAACGTGCAACGCCGTCGGAAAGGTGTCATTTGAGGACTGCGACATGTTAATCGTGTCGTTGGGATGAGCGATTCTCTCGCCAGCCAGCTGGTTTACGCGATTGGCCAGCACCTCATTCATATTCATGTTGGATTGGGTGCCCGAGCCGGTTTGCCAGACCGCAAGAGGAAACATCTCCTCCCAATCCCCCGCCAGCACCTCATCTGCCGCTTGGCATATCAACTCGCAGCTGTGGCTGTCAAGCTTGCCGAGCCTGCAGTTCGCCCGAGCCGCCGCTTTTTTGACTTGTGCAAACGCAGAGATGATCTCTCGAGGCATCTTCTCGCTGCCGATAGGAAAGTTCTCGTACGAGCGCTGCGTCTGCGCGCCCCAAAGGGCATGAAGCGGCACCTGGACCTCTCCCATCGAGTCATGCTCAACCCGCGTTTCGCTTGCCTGTCGCCTACTAGTGCCCAATGGCTGCATCATTCGGCCTCATTTCGCTTCATCCATCCGACTGCATCCGGTACATGAGATCAAAACTCCGCGTTGCCTACCGTGCGAGGATGGGGAATCACGTCACGGATGTTATCAACCCCCGTAAGGTACATCACAAGTCGCTCGAAGCCCAGGCCGAAGCCCGCATGGCGACATCCGCCATAGCGACGCAGGTCGCAATAGTAGCGGTACTGGTCGGCATCCATGCCAAGGTCGGCGATGCGCCTCTGGAGCACCTCGAGACGCTCTTCGCGCTGGCTCCCTCCGATGATCTCGCCTATGCCCGGGACCAGGCAGTCGGCAGCCGCGACCGTCTTGCCGTCATCGTTCATGCGCATGTAAAAAGCCTTGATCGCAGCCGGATAGTCCGTGACGAACGTCGGGCGCTTAAAATGCTTCTCTGTGAGATAGCGCTCGTGCTCGGTCTGCAGGTCTACGCCCCAGCTCACGGGATATGCAAACTTCACTCCCTTGTTTTGCGCATCTTCAAGAATCCTGATCGCATCGCCGTAGGAGACGCGAGCGAAGTCAGACGTTGCGACATGATCGAGGCGTGCGGCAAGGCCCCTGTCAACGTATTTGTTGAACATTGAGATCTCGTCAGGGCAAGAGTCGAGTACAGAGCGGATCACGTACTTGAGCATGGCCTCTGCGAGATTCATGTCGTCAGTGAGGTCAGCAAAGGCTATCTCGGGCTCTACCATCCAAAACTCAGCCGCATGCCGGCGTGTGTTCGAGTTCTCGGCGCGAAAGGTGGGCCCAAAGGTGTACACGTCGCCGAAGCTCATTGCGAAATTCTCAGCTTGCAGCTGACCGGACACCGTGAGGTTTGCCGGCTTTCCGAAGAAGTCCTGGCTCCAATCAACGCTGCCGTCAGGATGCTTGGGAACGTGCGCGAGGTCAAGCGTCGTCACCCGAAACATCTCCCCTGCGCCTTCGGCATCAGAGGTGGTGATGATCGGCGTGTTGACATATACGAAGCCACGCTCCTGAAAGAACCGGTGAATCGCATACGCGGCCGTAGAGCGCACGCGAAAAACCGCCCGGAAGAGGTTCGTGCGGCTACGGAGATGCTGCTGGGTGCGCAAGAACTCACGTGGTTGGCGCTGCTTTTGCAAAGGATAGTCGGCCGCACAGGCCCCTTCCACAAAGACGCGTGCAGCATGCAGCTCAAAAGGCTGAGGACGCTCAGGAGTGGCAACAAGACGCCCCTCTGCCACAAGGGCGCTGCCAGGCCCGCAGGAGACTATCTTGTCGTAATTTTCTATGCCTGACTTTTGCCCATCTTTCCGCTGTATCACCACCTGCAGGTCTTTGAAGCAGCTGCCATCGTTGAGCACAACAAAGCCGAAGCCCTTCATGTCGCGGACGGAGCGGACCCATCCTGCCACCGTGATGGACTTGTCAGCGAAGTCCTTCCCGTCAGCAAACAGCTGAGCAATTCTCGTACGGTTCACACATGCCTCCCCTTGTGCAGAAATTTCACGCTCATAACATGTTTCATAGTTCATTGGCCTTAGCGTATCGCAAAGATGCTGTCAGCGCGCCCAGCGTATAACTTTTGTTGTACCAAAGATCTTCTTGTAACCGCCGCGCTTCTGCTGTCTGTGTAAAGCGTCCCATTGCTGCCGTAAGATTGTTTTCGCCAATGCGAAAAGAGGCAGGAGGGCACCATGGTGACTTGGGAAGCAAAGGAGTTCTCGCTTGAGGCGATTGCCGCAAGCGGCCAGGTGTTTACGTGGCAGTCGCAAAGCGGCATACGCTCGCAGTGGCGCATCACATCCGGGAAAAGGGTTTGCATGGCATCACAAGCTGAAGACAAGCTCTGTCTCAGATGGCCCGATAAAAAGCAGCCTAGCGAGGAAGAGCTCAGATACTGGCGGCATTATTTTGCGCTCGACGACAACTATGCGGCGATGTTGGCAGAGCTTGAGGCGAGCGGCCTGCTTCCAAGCGAGCTGCGCAGCACGTCGCGGGGCATCCGCGTCCTACATCAGCAGTGGCTTGATGTCGCTGTCAGCTTCATCATAAGCCAGAATTCCAACATCTCCCGCATACAGCGAACAATGGATGTCTTGATAGCTCATGGAGACCCACCGGGCAGCATGCCGTCTGTCTCACGCCTTATTGAAATTATCAACAATCCTGCCATATGCAATGATTTGCGCCTTGGCTACCGGCGGCCCTATCTTCTCGAGTTGGCACAGCGCGCCGCGGCAGGTTGGCGCCCCCTTGCACTCAGCCACCCCTTTGCCCCGCTAGAGGCACAGATGGCAGAGCTAGAGAGGCTCCCCGGCATAGGCCCGAAGGTTGCAAGCTGCATCTGCCTCTACGGCCTTGGCTATGATGAGGCCGTCCCGCGCGATGTTTGGATCAAGCGAGCTGAACGCGACTTCGACATACAATGGCACCCACGTCTCGGCGGCATCCAGCAGCAGCTTGTCTTCACGTGGATACGCGACAAATACAAGCGCGGCAGGAAGCAGCCTTCATGCAGCAAGCCAAAAAAGCCATGAGCTTAGCGTTTGGCCTCTTCGACAGCAAGCCCGATGCTGCTACGATCCGCGAGACGCGAGAAATCAGGACCGAGCCAGAGCTGCGACTCCCCCGAGCCAAGCACCAGCGGCATGCGCGTGTGCACTGCAGAGACAGCCTCATTGGGCTCGGTCGTGACCAAAGAGAAGTGATCCCCTCGCACGACGCCGCCAAGCAAGAAGACCTGCCTGCCGGGCACGCGAAAGCGATACTGTGCAAAGACCGGCTTGCCAGTCCGCGCACTAATCGTACGATGGCTACGGCTCGTCTCATAAAACCAACGCACAGGCACAAGACAGCGACCGAAGCGTATAGCCTCATGCCACATACCATAGCCTTTTTGCATCTGATCAAGAGCCGTATCGAGACGTGTATTAAAAACGAGTCCAGAAATTGGGGAAGTACCACGTGATTGAGGCTTGAGACCCCAGGTAAGACTTGCTACCTGAAGTGCACCGGTCTTATCAGGCAAAAGCAAAGGCACGCGCATCCCCGGGTAAGCCTCTACTGCTTCTTGTCCGCTAAACTGTACTGTTGCATGGCCTGTCTGTTTTTGGCGCTCCATAGCTTGGACTAACGTATCCATCCGAAGCGGCATTATACGGTGACACATGGTTGCCCTTCATCTCTGAGCCCTGCTTAAAGTGTAGCGCTTCTCGTCAATGCGACGCTACCGAAGCTTAAGGTCAGCGCACAGCCACTCCCCTCGCCAAGTAAACGTGAGGAGAGTGGCTACATTCGGTCAGTACAGCTATGAACTTATGCGGAGTGGCGGGCCCCAACGAGAGTTCCGTGCACCACCGATCGAGCTGTGCGGTAGGTTACAAAAAAGTACCCACCATAAACAACCAGAAAGATTGATACCGCCATAAGCGAGCTCGACAAGATGTTAATTTGCCCGAAAACCTTAATAACATCAATTACACATTTAAGCGCCACGACAGAGTGAGCAAGAGCCACTATGAGAGGGAAAAGGAAACTCAAGAGCGTCTGAAACAAGAGAGACCGATAGATAAGACGATCAGGGCAGCCCAGCTCAGATAGTGTCCTATACCGCAAGGCAGAGTCACTTGCACCAGAGAGCTGCTGAATTGCAAGTATGGCGGCACACGATACCACCAGCACGAAACCTATGTAGATTGCCAAATAGCTAACCATGCCGGTTGTGCTCTCAGAGGCCTTCGCAACTCCCTCACGCGTTGCAAGGCTCATATATGCAAGGCTCTTATACGTTGTCGAATCTGCCTCTAGAGCGGCAGCGGCAGCCTCCATGAGGTTATCGCCTTCTTCTGTCGTCGTACCTTCCGCATACATAACCTCAAGATTCGTTTCGCTGTAGGACTTCTCTCCACGTGCTGCACTAGCAATAGCATCTGGCACAATGAGCGTTCCTGAATTCGAACCTATATTACTATTCACAAATGTCGCACTTGTATCTGTTATCGTTTCAGTTTGCTGGGGACTCAATAGTTGGCCGCCTATGGTAATAGCGTATCCAGAGTCGAGAGCTTTGTTATAAAAACTAACAATTTCATCGTTATCCATGCTGCAGGTAATAAGATAGTGCTCACCGTCCAGCTCAATTGCGCTCATGCCTAAGATGGAACGCAGCGCATTGTAATCACTTTCACTCATCACATAAAGTCCCGTGCTAGAGGCATCAGAGCTATCCATGCCGAGGGGCAATGTGGCACCGGTTTCTTGTGCCATCTCAGACAGGGTAATCCCTGCCACGCCCGATTCAGATCCTAGATTGTAGTAAACCGTACTCTGAGCTAGATGCCCAAGCGCATCCGTATCGACGCCCGCATTCTTTAAAAGAGCTATGAGATCAACTTCTTGGTTTGCTTCATCAGTAGACGAATATTGTGTAAGCGTAGCATCGTAGGGTGTGTTTTTCTCTATCCCCTCATTGAGGGCATTACAGATACCCATACCTGCCGTGACTGATGTTATGGCTAAAAAGAGCACAAGTGAGATTACGGCAAGGGAAACGCCGGTGGTGTTGATGCGAGCGGCAAGTTCACGCGTTGTAAACATATTCAGATCTCGCCAATAAGATTGCCGGCGTGAGGCAATGGCCAAAAAGAGACCCCCGAGCCCAAAAAACAAGATAAGTGTGCCTAGCACAACAAGAGCGGTAGTCACATAAAAGGCTGGCATAGCACCACTAGATACAGGCAGCCCGTCATGCAGTAGGCGGACATAGGCCACGATAATCAACGCAAGTCCACCAACAAACAACACAGTGGACAGACCCATGCCTCGAACACGTACTTTCTCATTTTCATGACGTGCGCCCATTAACTCAACAAGGCGCAGCTTACGCAACGAGCGCATGTTGAAAAACAACATGACAAAAAATATGACACCAAAGCAAACAAGCGTCGTTAAAAGTGCATCAAAGGAAAAAAAGAAATGGAAGTTCGACACTGTCGCCTCAAAGAGGTGCGCTGTCACAAAGACTAGGATTTGTGAGAGCAACACACCGCAAGCGATGCCAATAGCAAATGAAAGAGCCGAAGCGAAAAGCAACTCAAGAGTTAAAACCAGTGAAACCTGCCGACGACGCATGCCAAGTACCTGGTAGAGTCCCAACTCTTGTTTACGACGACGCATAAGAAAGTTATTGGCATAAACCATCAAAAAGCCCATGACCACAGCCAAGAAATACGTAAGGCCATGCAACAGCAATCCTACTGTTTGCATAACTTCGCGGGTATCGCCTTCAAAGAAATCAGCTTGGTTTGCCATTGTATTGAAGGCGTAAAAGACGGCAACGCCCAAGACTAATGTCACAAAATAGATCGCGTAGTCTCGCGCGGACTTGCGAACATTTCCCAGCGCAAGCCTAGCGAACATCATCTACACCTCCCATCATTGATACAACCTGCATAATTTCATCAAAAAACTTCCGGCGTGAGTCACTTCCACGGACGATCTCGGTAAAGAGTTTGCCGTCACGAATAAAAAGCACACGACGGCAAAAGCTCGCTGCAAAGGAGTTGTGGGTTACCATGAGCACCGTTGTACCCAGACGGCGATTGAGAGCCTCAAGACTTTCAAGCAGAAGCTGCGAATTCTTTGAGTCAAGAGCTCCTGTCGGCTCATCGGCAAGAACTAGGCGTGGATCTCCCACAAGTGCACGAGCAGCAGCTACACGTTGTCTTTGCCCACCAGACATTTGGTAGGGATACTTATCGAGTACCTCAGCTACCCCAAGAGCCTCAGCAATGCGACTGACACGGCCACGTATCTCACCGGCTGCTACGCGGCCAATCGTAAGAGGCAACGCAATATTTTCCCGGGCAGTAAGAGTATCGAGCAGATTAGCATCTTGAAAAATGAAGCCGAGCTTAGTCCGGCGAAAATCGGCAAGTGCTGAGTGCTTAAGACGAGAAGTGTCTTGGCCGCCAATTATGATAGAGCCGGAGGTAGGTATATCAATCGTGGCAATACAGTTGAGCAGCGTCGACTTACCTGATCCAGAAGGTCCCATTATAGCAACGAGCTCGCCGGCATCTACACCAAAGCTCACGCCAGCAAGCGCCCGTGTACTACCTCCACGAACGCCATAGACCTTCTCGAGATTTCTTACATCAAGGACACGAGCATGGAAAGCTGAACCAGCCATGTGAGCACTACTGTGCTCTGGAGCTGCTGCAGTGATATCTACAGGCATACTAAAACCTTTCTCTTCTCTGCCATCGGTACAAAGACAAGAATGGATGAGAGCAACTTTGTGAGCCATCGATTTTGCTTACCGCAAACTTACATTTTTGTAAGGTCTAGGTAGCTAAGAAACTGGTTTTTCGCGTTTTAGGGTTTTAGCCGAGGAAAGGTAATGGAGACACAGGTCCAAGAGCCATATATACTTTCGATAGCCACGCTAAGACCCATCTTTTCACAAAGAACATGAGCGAGATACAGGCCAAGACCTGTCGACTTTTTACGACTGCGGCCATTTTCCCCAGTAAATCCCTTTTCAAAAACACGGCCAATATCAGCTGAGGGGATACCACAGCCGTTGTCCCGTATCTGAAGGACAACGCATTCGTTGGCTGTCTTTAGATCTAATGCATGCGCTGAAAATGAAATGGACGCACTACGCTCTTGACCTATATAGCGATAACGAACTGCATTATCAATGAGTTGCCCAATCACGAAGACAACCCACTTAGGATCGCAAGGTACACTCGGACTCGGTTGTCCTAAACCAGATAGTTCAACTGAGATATTGGCTGCTATAAGTTCTGAAGCACGAGATTTAACAGCTTCTTTGACCATAGAGTCAACAGATACGTCCCGAATAAGATAGTCATTTTCAACCGAGCCACTTCGTGCATAGAACAAAGCTTGCTCCACATAGGAACCTATACGATCAAGCTCTGCACAAAGAGGCCGCAAGCGAGGATCCGAATAGTTCTCAATCATAAGATTGGCTGCAGCAAGAGGCGTTTTGATCTCATGGACCCAGCTTTCAATGAACTCACGATAGTCATTTTGTCCTGCATTTAAGCTACCAACCATAGCATTTGCCGCATGGGTGGTGTTATCCAGAGCCCTTTTGACTATGATTCCTTCTGCAAACTCAGGCTCTACGACATTTGATGCAAGGGAAAGCACTTCGTTGGCAGGAGCATCAGCAATCTCAACAAGCCCCTCCCAAAAACGGCGCCCAGAAAACCAGTTGAAAAGACCTGCAACAATAAGGAAAAGTGCCTGCATAAGAGCTATCAGCAATGCGGCATTCCCTGCAGCATCCAATACTCTCACCAAGAAATATGTTGCGATAATGGACAGGACACACAGAAGTAAAGAGACGATATGCGAGCGAAGATAGGTTTCTATGCTCATAGCGAATAGCCTTGTCCTCGATGTGTCACGACACAATGAGTAATTCCTATTTTAGTAAGAGCTTGCCTCAGCCGGTTCATATTAACGGTCAACGTATTGTCATCCACGAAGGCATCAGAGTTCCAAAGTGCTTCCATAATTTCTTCTCGCGAGACAATTTGTCCACTGCGAGAAAGAAGAAGCTCAAGTATTCGAGATTCATTTTTTGTGAGTTCAACGCTCGATCCCTGATAGCTTGCTGTTGAGCGTGCCACATCCATAACAAGGCCATCTTTTTCTAGGATACGCCCAGCTGCACTCAAACCTTTCATGCGGCGTAAAACAGCATCAATGTGGGCGAGAAGCAGCTGTCCACTTTTAGGTTTTGCAATGAAGTCGTCCGCTCCTAATGAGATACTCATAAGCTCATCAAGATCACCTGCACGACTTGTAAGAACGATAATAGGTACGTCGCTGCTTTGCCGCAGTTCTTTAATGATATATTGCCCATCTGTTCCCGGTAGTCCCAAATCAAGTAGAACAAGATCAGGATCCGCGGCAAATACCTGTTGCGCTACATCCTCAAATGACTCAGCATATATAGCCTCATAGCCCCCACGACGAAGCAGAACACAGAGCTGCCCCCGTACGTCTTCATCATCTTCTATTACATAGATACGTGCCATCAGCGCTCGCCTATTCTTGTCTCGATAGAGCTGATGTACTGCTGAAATACAGCTAGCCGTCATCTTACGAAAAGCATGGCTCACATGGACTATCAAATGACCTTTTGGCTACGCACGGCTCCACCAGTTGCAATAACTACACGGCAAAGGTCCTGATTGACTTCCTCAATCCTTGTAGTGCCATACTCACCTACAAGCCACGCGCGATATGTGCCAAGAATACCACTCGCTAAATACTCAGATACAAGCACATCAAATCTTGCTTCATCTTCCGTCTTGCCCTCTATAAGACGCTCACGTACCCTTCCGCGAAACATCTTTGTTAAAGAGTTAATAAACATCTCCGCACTAGTGGAGCTCACAAGTTTGTGGTAGAGCTTACGATCGTTATCGAGGTAGTTACCTATTTGCTTGAGAACAGGTAAAGGATTTTCAAGAAAGTCGCCATCAAGCGTCTGGTCGAGCAGATGCGAAACCTTTGTCGTAATATCCTCCATAACACAGCGAAAGAGGTCATCGATGTTGTCAAAGTGGGCATAAAACGTACCTCGGTTAAGATCGGCACGACGGGTGACATCCGAGACAGAGATGCTTTCATAGGGCTTTTCAGCCAGCAGCTGGACAAAAGCATCTTTCAACATTCTGATGGAACGATGCGCATTTCGATTCATCGGCTTGTTCATGGCGCTCACTCGCTTCATTTCAAACAACCAAAGAAATATCTGTCTAATTATATACGTTTGTATGCTTAATTGGGGATTGATTGCTTCTCATCTCTAACAATAATTGAATACGGGTAGAAAACGACAGCTGTTTGAGTTTAAACGGCTGTAATTTTTTGTAAACGGAAGGAGATCTACTACCCCATGCAAAAAATGTTTAGAGGTGTTTTAAAACATCGCAAGATAGTGATTGCTATCTTTATACTTTTGACGATCATCTGTGCGGCCTGCATCCCCCATGTTAAGGTCAATGCAGACATGAGTGACTATCTCCCTCCCAGTGCAAAGTCCTCCCAAGACCTCAGCGCCATGAAGGAAACCTATGGCAACGACATCACAAACGCACGGGTATATGTGACCGGCATCTCACAAGTAGACGCAGAGAAGTTCACGAGCGAGCTCAAAGACGAAGGCGACGTGGTGTCCGTCACATGGTTAGGTGACGAGGTTGACCTTGACGAGCCCCTCGAGGTTCAGGACCAGGACACCGTCTCTGACTGGTATGACGGCCAAGGCTATCTCTTCCAAATGGTGCTTTCTGACACCGTCGACCAGCAGGAGATCGATCATATACGCGAGCTCGGCTATGACCTGCCAGGAACCCAGAACGTCGCAATGGATGGATCAGCCGTCTCCAACGCCTCCAGCATGTCTACCCTCGACACTGACATGGCCCACATCATGGCAATCGCCGTCATCACGGTTTTTGTCATCGTCATGCTTTCAACGACGAGCTATTTGCACCCTGTGGTTATGCTTCTCACGATTGGCATAGCAATCATTCTCAACATGGGCACGAACATCTTCCGCGGCACCATCTCCTCCATAACTCAGCTGGTGGCCAGCGTCCTGCAGCTCGCCGTGTCAATGGATTACTCCATTGTGCTGCTCACCAACTTCGGGAAGTACCGTGAAAAATACGATGACCAGTTCGACGCCATGGTCGCAGCTATGACCAAGTCGTTCCCTGTCATCTTGTCATCCGCAGCCGTCACTTTCTTCGGCTTCCTGTCACTTTCCGCGATGCAGTTCCTCATTGGACAAGATATGGGCATTGCCCTGGCCAAGGGCATCGTCTGCTCATTCTTCACCATCACCTTGCTCATGCCGTGCATCTTGTACAACATGCGCAAAGCCGTGGAGAAGACGACGCACAAGCCCTTCATCAAAAGTTTCAAGGGCATGGCACGCTTCTGCCACAAAGGTGCAATACCTGCGCTTATCATCGTGCTCGTCATAGCCGTGCCAGCCCTGCTTGGCTCGCAGGGCGTGAGCTTCACCTATGGGGAGGCGTCAAACCTGGCGCCCACCTCACAGGTCAAGCTGGACAACGACACTATCAACGAGGCCTTCGGCGAGTCACAGACATGGGCGATCATGGTGCCGGAGGGGCAGTGGAGCGAGGAAGATACGCTTGTCAACGAGCTCAAAGCTTTGCCCACGACGAAATCAGTGCTGTCTTATACCACTGTCGCCGGCGATGGCCTGCCAGATGAGCTTGCCGACGCAGACGAGGTAAGCCAGCTAATCAACGGTGGCTACAGCCGCATCATTCTCACATCGAACATACCTGATGAGGGGACAGTCGCCTTCAATCTCGTGGAGACGGTCCGCAACCTCTGCGAGGAGCACTACGGCGATGGCTACCATCTCGTCGGCAACGCCGTGAGCTACTACGACATACGCTCGGTGACCTCAGGGGACAACACCACCGTCAAGCTCGCTTCGATCATCTCCATCGGCGTTGTTTTGTTGATCATGTTCAAGTCGATCTCGATCCCCATAACCCTGCTTCTGGCTATCGAGGTGTCCATTTGGATCAATGAGGCCGTTCCGTACTTCATGGGGACATTCGTGAACTTCGTGGCCTTCTTAGTCATCGACGCTGTGCAGCTTGGCGCATCGGTTGACTACGCGATCATCTACACGGAGGATTACCTCACGAGACGCAAGCGCATGAGCAAAAGGCGCGCCTCCATCGAGGCGATCGAGTATGCTGCGCAGCCCATCATCACCTCAAGCTCCATTCTTATCGTGGCCTGCCTCGGCATCTATGTTGTGGCTTCCAGCCCGCTGATCCAAGATGTCGGGCTTCTCATCGCCCGAGGCGCCTTCATCTCAGTCATCCTGATCTTCTTTGTACTGCCACAACTATTCGTGATATTCGATGGCTTCATTCGCCATAGTTCTCTGAAGCTCGGCTTCTTCAATGAGAAATCAGCCGCATCACAGCATAGTGAGGAGTAATTAGTATGAAAAAAAGCATTTCCAGTCCACATAGCTCCACCAGAACAGTTTCAGCGGCACCTGTCCTCGGAAAGAAGCTGCTCGCCTGTGCGATGAGCACCTTGCTCGTGACAACATCGGTCATGCCAAGCGTCGCTTACGCCGACCAGAGCAGCGACTCGACTTCCTCTGACACTGAGACATCGCCTTCCATAGACGCCTCCTCCACGTCCAAGAAGGAAACTGTCTACTCCAAGGCAGATGCGAGCGGAAAGACCTCAGGCATCTATGTCGTGAATTATTTCAACACGACAGCTGCCACTGATGTGAGCGACCCGGGTTCTTATACCAAGCTCACTAACATGTCAAGCTCTGAGGATTTGACGGATACCGACGGCAAGGTCAACCTTACAACTTTGGCCGACGAGCCCTTCTATTACCAGGGAGATCTCGACAGCTCGACGCAGCTGCCATGGGATGTCGAGATTACCTACACCCTTGACGGAAAGCAGATCAGTCCTGACGAGCTCGCCGGCCAAAACGGTGACCTTGACATAGAGCTCAAGATTACCGGGCTTTCCGACGACTCTGCGACGGCAGACTTCGCGAAAAGCTTCGTGCTACAAGCACAGGGAACGTTTCCCAACGCTAACTTCAACGTCTCGGACAGCGACGGTGCCACGACGGCAATTTCCGGAGACAACACCTTACTCACGTACCTGCTGCTTCCTGACAGCGACGGGGACTATCATATCAAGGGCAGCGCCAAGGACTTCAGCTACTCAGGTTGGCAAATCAGCGCGATGCCCCTCTCGACTGCCATTAACGTCCGTGACTATGACACGTCCGACCTGTCGAATGCCTCAGATGAGCTCGACGAGGGCACATCGCAGCTTACCGATGGTGGCGCGTCACTGCAAAGCGGCCTGTCAGAGCTCGCCTCGGGCGCGAGCTCTGCCGCCTCGGGCGCGAGCACGCTCGCGTCTGGAGCCTCTGCCCTCTCCAGCGGAACGGACCAATTGAGCAGCGGCGCAGCTCTGTTGCAGTCAAAGCTTGAGGAGAACCAAGGAAGCTTCTCGACCCTCAGGGAGGGTGCCTCTGAGGTCTCCTCAGGCGTCTCCGCCCTGCGCACCACTCTTTCGGAGACCATGCCGGGAGCACTCCTGACAGCCAATGAGAACGTAAGCGACCTCAAGTCCCAACTATCATCCATCGAGCAAGAGCTTGGCCAGATCAAGTCTCAGGCAAGTGGCCTCACGCACCTGCAGACCAGCCTCACAACCGACGGCCAAAATGTGGCAAATGATCTCAAGGCGCTACAGTCGAGCATGACTGAGCTCTCCAGCGTAAGCGATGACCTGTCGAGCGCCGGCACGGACATCACAGCAGCGGCAACAGACGCAGGAACGGCAGCGCAAAGCACTGCAGGGGCAAGCTCATCGCTGAAGCACATGGACACCACAGGCCTCAGCGATGCGCAGAAGGCAACACTTGAAAATGTAGAGAGAACGCTCGACTCATCTGCAACAGCCAGCTCAAACGCTTGTGCGAGCGCCCAGTCAGCCGGTAAGAGCATACAGAGCGCCGCAAGCACGCTCACAAACGCCTCAGACAATGCAGGACAGCTCGAGCAAAAGATCAGCAAAAATGCAACTGAGCTTGCCAATGACCTCAAAGAGGTTCAAATAGACGCAGGCACGCTCATGTCCGCCTCCCGTGACGTCTTGAGCAAGTCTGAGACAGCCACCTCGACGGCACAAGATGATCTCAGCACCATGAGCACAACCGTATCCCAGATGAGCAACGGCCTCTCGCTCCTCGACCAGCTTGACGAAGGTGCGCAGGAAGTGTCCTCAGGGACAGATGAGGTGGTGGCGTCTCTCACGAACTCCAAGGACTCCTCCGGCCAAACCACCATCTACGGCGCGGCCCAACAGCTCGCCTCTGGCGCCTCCAGCCTCAGCTCCGGCGCAGCTCAAGTCAGCTCGGGCTCTTCCTCGCTTGCGTCAGGGCTCGACACGCTCTCCTCAGGGACAAATGAGGCGTCATCAGGCTCCAAGACACTCTCCTCAAGCCTTGAGGAACTCCACGACTCCGTCTCAGGCCTTGATGACAAGGTCCTCGACCAGCTTCAAAGCACCATCGACGAGAAGCTTGGCAAGGGCTATGCGCTGCATTCCTTCGTAGATCCCAGCAACACCGACGTCAGCGAAGTCGAATTCGCCTACGTCGTCGACGGAATCAAGAATACTGACGATGATACCAGCGAAGACTCTGAGGACCAGTCGGAGCAAGCTGCCACAGACACAAGCGACAGCTCCTCCGATGAGGGTCAGAACTTCTTTACACGGCTTGCCGCGCTCTTCTCTTCTGACAAGAGCGACAAGTAGGGGCGCGGCGGCCTTCTCCCTTCCCACCGCCGAACCCTTGAGCCCTAGACACATCCCTCTAGGGCTTTTTTCATGGCATTTCCCCCTCATTGGAAAAAAGGTGCCTACGACACAAGGATCTGACAGCTTCGCATGGTGTCCAGCGCAGCTTCATGGCGCTCTGGTGTCGTGCCAGCGCAGCATGCCGCGTCAACGCGTATGGGCATCTCAGGAGAGAACGCCTTTGCGAGCAGCGCATTCGACACCACGCAAATGTCTGTGCAGAGGCCGACAAACTCCACCTCAATAGGCTCGTGGGCATTTTCCTCTGCTAAGGCGCGCGCAAGCTCAACGGAGCCGAAGGAGGGCTTGTCAAAGATCCTCACATAGCGTGGCAGTGCCTCACGTACTGCCGGAAAGATCTGCCAGCCCTTTGTGCCGGCGATGCAATGCGGCACCGCGAGATGCTCCCCCTCTTGGGTGTCAAGGTAGTCATTTTGGTGGGTGTCACGCGTCACCCAAATGCAGTCATCAGGGTAGTTTTCGATCTTCCTTACCACGGCAGGCACAATCGA
This sequence comes from Atopobiaceae bacterium UBA5363, assembly GCA_002407925.1. Classification (GTDB taxonomy): domain Bacteria; phylum Actinomycetota; class Coriobacteriia; order Coriobacteriales; family Atopobiaceae; genus Olegusella. Next base: position 57,145 of record DHPN01000009.1, on the reverse strand, counting down.
CGCCGCCTCAGCGGTGCCAAGCGCACCGTCAACGAAGTCATTCTGCATATCCACAACCACGAGCATCCTCTTCATATGAGCCCCTTCAGGTCGATATATCCCAAATCACTGACGCAGGAATCCAAATCCGGCGACGGCCCCGACTATGCCTCCTATGACATGAGAGAGGTTGGAGACATTGTCCTGGATAGTAAGGCCCAAAACAACCTGCTGCCCCAAAAAAAGGACCGCAACGAGGATGAAGGTCAGCGGTATGCCTCCATTACGAACCTGCGTGATGGAGGACAGGAGGATGAACGTGAAGCAGATCCCACTTGCGCCACAAAGGGCCTGATGAGGAAAGAATATGTCATTCACGAGCCCTGTCGTCAAGGTGGAGGCCATCATGACTTCAGCGAGCGGACGCGAGCCGTACTTCTCTTCGAGCAACGGCCCGAGCAAAAGAACGATGGTCATGTTGTCTACGAAATGCTCCCAGCTCACGTGTCCAAAGACATGTGTAAAGAGCCGCACATACATCAGCGGGTCAAGAAGCGAGCTGCGATAGGTCATGAAAAAGGCTTGTGTGATGGCGCCATCAGAGAGTTGGCCCAACAAGGTGGCCAAAAAACACAAGGCAACAAACATGAGCACGACAGGAGAGTTAAAAGACAGGTGCAGATGCCCTTTCGCCATGCTCGCCTCCGCATTTCCCATGGACTTACTGTCATACATTATAGAAAGCAAACAGAATGAAGGTGGCCGTTGTGCGCCTCTTCTCCATGCGAAGACGGTAAACTATTCGCAATAATTAGGAAACCAACCCGCGCTCAGTGCGAGACCAGGAGAAACGAATGAGATACTTCGGAACGGATGGATTCCGCGGCAGAGCCAACGAAAGCTTAACCGTCGAGCACGCTTTCAAGATCGGTCGGTTCGTGGGCTGGTACTACGGCCTACGCATAGGGCGCAAGGCGCGCATCGTGGTAGGCAAGGACACGCGTCGCTCGAGCTATATGTTCGAGTACGCCATCGCGTCTGGACTTGTTGCGAGCGGTGCGGATGGCTACCTCCTACACGTGACACCTACACCCTCCGTCTCCTACGTCGTGTGCGACGGAGGCTTTGACTGCGGCATCATGATTACCGCAAGCCATAACCCCTATCAGGACAACGGCATCAAGCTCGTCAACCGCGAAGGCTTCAAGATGGAGCCTGAGGTGCTCGAGCAGATCGAGGACTACATAGACGGCAAGGTAGAGGTGCCTCTTGCCACTGGCGACGCGATCGGTCGCACGATCGATCACATCGCGGGCCGCGAACGCTATCTCAATCACCTGATTTCGACGGCAGACTTCCGCCTCGACGGACTCAAGGTCGGCATAGACTGCGCAAACGGCGCAAGCTGGACTGTGGCCGAACGAGTCTTCACAAGTCTCGGCGCTGAGGTCCATGTGATAAATGACACGCCCAATGGCTTCAACATCAACGTGAACTGCGGTTCAACCCATATTTCTGCTCTGCAAGACCATGTCAGGGGCAACCTCCTTGACTGCGGCTTTGCCTTCGACGGAGACGCAGATCGCTGCATCGCTGTGGACGACCAAGGCAACGTCGTCGACGGCGACCTGATCATGTACGTCTGCGGCTGCTACATGAACTCGATCGGCAAGCTCCCAGAGCACAAGATTGTTGCGACAGTGATGAGCAATTTCGGTTTCTTCAAGGCTCTTGAGGCCGCAGGACTCAGCTACGAGAAAACTGCCGTGGGAGATAAGAATGTCTACGCCTGCATGCGCAAGAACGGCTACGTCTTGGGTGGCGAGCAATCGGGTCATGTGATCTTCTCAGATTATGAGGTCACCGGCGATGGCCTTATGACCGCGCTGCGGGTGCTCGGCGTCATGAAGAAGACCAACAAGCGGCTCTCCGAACTCGTCGAACCGGTGACCATCTACCCGCAGACACTTGTCAACGTGTCGGTGACCAACAAGCAAGACGCTCTTAGCGACCCAGCTGTCACCAAGGCCATCTCTGCCGCTGAAGAGAGCCTTGGTGACAGCGGATGTCTGCTTGTGCGCCCGTCGGGAACCGAGCAGCTTGTTCGCGTGATGGCTGAAGCCCCGTCCCAAAGGGCTTGCGAGCTTGCGGTAAAGCCTGTGGTCGACGCACTGAAGACGCTAGGCTGAAAAACAACAGCCAGAACAAAAAAGAAAGAGGGGCAGCACGCCTACAAGGCTAGATAGGCTCGAAGGGTGTCAACGATATGCTGACATCCTTCGTCTTGTCGCACACCCCTTGGCCGCTTTGCTTATATGAGCGTGCGGGTGGCGTTAAGCACACAAATGATCAATACGCCGACGTCACCAAAGACGGCAAGCCACATCGGCGCAAGGCCCATGGCCGCCAATATAAGAATCGCTATCTTGATAGCAACCGCGAGGATGATGTTTTGCCGCGCTATACGTAAGGTACGACGTGATATCTGGATGGCGCGCGCTATCTTTGATGGCTTGTCATCCATAAGGACGACATCGGCAGCCTCAATGGCAGCATCGGACCCCATGGCACCCATGGCGATGCCCACGTCTGCGCGAGCGAGTACGGGAGCGTCGTTGATGCCGTCACCGACGAAGGCGAGGGCCTGCCCGTCCTTCTTTTGCGCGAGAAGCTTCTCTACCTGCTCTACCTTGTCTGCAGGGAGCAGGCCTGCATGCCACTCGTCAATACCAAGCTCGTGTGCGACAAATGCTGCGACCTCCTCGCGATCGCCGGTCAGCATGACCGTGCGATGCACCCCTTCAGAGCGTATGCCCTCGATGGCCTCAGCCGCATCCTTTTTGACTTCATCCGAAATGACGATATGGCCTGCATAGGTGCCGTCAACGGCGACGTAGACGATCGTGCCGACCTTGTCGCAGTCAATCCACTGGGCGCCCACGGCATCCATCAGACGCGTATTGCCGACAGCGACCTTATGGCCGTTTACGCGGGCTATCACGCCTTGCCCTGCCACCTCTTGCGCATCCTCCACGGTGCAGCCATCATTTTCGTGGGGATACGCGGCACGAAGCGCGTCAGCAATGGGATGCGTGGAGAAGCGCTCGACATGTGCGGCGAGGTGCAGAAGGCGCTGCTCGTCTTCGTCGCATCCCTGCAGGCCCTGATATGACCTCCCATGGGCATAGGCACCACACCGGTCGCATGCGACGTCATGGACGGCCATGACTTGGAAGACGCCGCGCGTCAGCGTCCCTGTTTTGTCGAAGACCACGGTGTCTGCCTTAGCAAGTGTCTCGAGAAAGTTCGAGCCCTTGATCAGGATCCCGCTCTTAGACGCGCTGCCTATGCCGCCGAAGAAGGTCAGCGGCACAGAGACCACCAAGGCGCAGGGGCATGACACCACGAGGAACGTCAATGCGCGCAGAAGCCACGTCGGGAAGGTCTCGCTGAACTGGCCAGAGACCAGAGGCGGCACTATGGCGAGCGCAATGGCAGAAAACACGACGAGAGGCGTATAGATGTGAGCAAATCTCGTGATGAAGTGCTCCGAGCGCGACTTGTGTTCGCCTGCATTCTCAATGAGATCCAATATCTTCGACGCCGTGGATTCGCCGAATGGCTTGGTCACTCGTATGCGCAAAACGCCGGTCTGATTAACGCAGCCGGATATGGCACTGTCACCGACGCTCACACTGCGTGGGACGCTCTCACCAGTCAGAGCTACGGTGTCCAAGCTCGACGTGCCCTCGACAATGCTGCCGTCCATAGGGATTTTCTCCCCAGGCTTAACAACGACGATCTCCCCTATAGCTACCTCTGCCGGCGAGACGACACTGACCTTGCCTGCACACTCAACGTTTGCGGTGTCAGGGCGGATGTCCATGAGCTTGGCAATCGAACGGCGGCTGTTGCCTTCTGCGACAGCCTCAAATGCCTCTCCGACTTGGAAGAACAGCATGACAAACACTGCTTCTGCAAACTCCGGCTCAGAGTCCGGGAGAAAGCCAATCGCCAGGGCCCCGATCGTAGCCACAGACATAAGGAAGTCCTCATCGAAGGGATCGCCGTGCATGATTCCTTCAGCCGCTCCCCCGAGCACGTCATAGCCCGCGACCAGAAAAGGCACGAGGTACATAAGAAGTCTTTCCCACATCGGGAGGTCGAGGAGCCGCTCGGCTACCATGCACGCCACAAGCAAGATGGATGCGAAAATGATGCGCCTGATAAGCTTCTTTGGGTCTTTCTGCTCTTCTTGGCTTTTGCTCTCGCACTCTTTGCAGTTGCAAGAGGTGGCTTTGCTCTCTCCCATGGCGACTCTCCTACAAACATATGAGCATCTGTTCATTAACTAATGAGAGCATACGCCAAAAAATATTGCCTGTCTAGGATTTTCTATGACTTTCTCGCTTCAGGGCACAGGTCTTGCCTGTCAAAGGGAAGTGGCTATTGACCTGCGGAGGAACGACCAAGGATTGACCAACGGCTCAGCTTCGGTCACGCAGCAGGATCAGGGTTAGCAGATCGTAGGCCAACCCATAGACGTCAGGGTCCTTTGATGCCCGAGGCCCAGCGATATTGACCGTGAGACCTTGGCCAATCCCGACAAGCCACTCCCATACGTGATCGGCATCTGCAGGGCCCTCAGCGACCATCCATGGACGCCCGTAGTCGCGAGCGAATTCCACGGTTGCCTCAGTGCCACTGCCCGGCTCTATTCCACCTGCACAGACAATCAAGGTACAGTGAGAGTCCCGCACGTTCCAGGCTGTGCGCTGCATATACCAATCAGAGGGAGTTTCGACAAGCTCAGGATAGAGGCGAAGCAGCCCCGGCGCCCTTCCTGCGTCTTCAGCGCGACCTCCCTTCGGCACCCACCCGCAAATGGGGACGCCAACGTCACGCGCCGCATCAAGTCCGCCGCGATCTACCCCAGTTTGCGCTCCTGCGCGCACGAATGCGACATGCTTGCGATCCCGTATGATCTCTTCCTTCTCCTGCAGCCCAGCTTCAACCTCAGGGCCACTCACAGGGTCGAGCTCAAGGGCACGGCGCTTTTCTTCCGGCGTGAGGGCACCCCTCTTTCTAGCATGGTTTCCGTGAGCACATCCTCCCTGGCAAACAGACTCCACCGTCAATCCTCCTTATATCAGGTCTCCCTATGACTAATCCTTGGGCCACCATTTTGCCTTGCGCTTGCCATGATGGTGCCAAACGAATGCGAACTGCACAGACCTTCTAAAAGTCACCATCCCCATGACGCCAGCGCAAGGTTTTGAGATAGGTCTTGGTGCTTTCAGGGATGCAGCGGCTTTCAAGGGCTTTCTGTATAGTCTTGTTATGTACCCAACGGCCAAGACGACGCTGCTCAAGCCAAGGCAAGGCAGCCGCAGGATGTTGGCTGAGGACGCAGGCGAAGTACCATGCCACCATCATTCGCACATAATAACTGCCATTCGGGCGGTCATGGTAGGCGGCATTGCCTGTCTCTGCCGCAAGCTCTAGCATCCCTTCATCAAAGGTCTGATCGTCTAACAGGTATTTCATCAAAACGCCTACCCCAAAGCGAGCCGGATACGTGCGAGTGCCTCCAACCCATCGCTTTACATCACAAAAGAGCCCCTCAGGATGGCCCTTGAAGGCATGCGGGCTCATTGCGTCACAGGTAGCCCAGTTATCAACATAGGGCAGAAACGTATCCACCTGCTTGATTGCTTCACGATAGTCACTGATATGACAGATAAGAATCGCATGGAGCTGATTTTCTTCATAGCTGGCATGGGGCAACTCCTCAAGGAAGGCATTTCTGTCAGGCGAGCGTTCTACTTCACGGGCAAGGCGGCGGAGACGGGGCATGCGGACGCCAATGACAGTCTGGGGTGCGACGGTCGCGAGGATACGCGTGTTAAACTGACGGTAGGTCGTGTCCCGATCAGCCAGTTCATCCAACCTTGACTTAATCCATTCCATGGCAAGCTCCTAGAAAACAGTTCGACGTCAAATTAATGATCTGTATAAAAACAGACACAAATCCATCTAACGTAGGAAAACAATCTTAGCTACAAAAGGCATGATAAACTCAAAGGTGATTGAATAGTTTGCTCTATATGGGGTTGTGGTTCAAGCTGTGAGAGCACAGAGCTAGACAGCCTGATCAAAAGGGAACCCGGTCTGAATCCGGGACAGCCGCCACTGCTGTATGCGGAGATAGCGAAGAAAAGGCCATCGGACGTCTATAAGCTGATCTGTCTAAGAAGGCTTCTTCGCGTGGGTCTTATGATCCTTAACCGCGAGCCAGAAGACCTGCCCATCCTCAAGAGGTTTCGCCTTCTCGGGCGTGTGGGAAGGGTGCCGGTATCCTTGCTTCTAACCTAAGGCAATCTTTGCGATTTCTCGCGATGAACTATCGTACCAGCATTTCTTTACCACCGCAGCAAAAGGTGAAGAACATGTCGGAATGTCTCGCGAAAGGGCTGTCAGATGCGTGGCAAAACAAGGTTGCGTTTTTTGTGGAAGCAAGTTCTAAGCGTTGCAGCATCTGCTGCCATAGTCCTCATACTGCTGCCGAACGAGGCTCTAGCCAGCACGACAGGGCAAACCTTCTCGAAAATGGCTCAAGAAGGCGCGAGCATGCCCTCAGCAACGAGCGCAGCTGCCACGGAATCGGACGGATCTTCAGCTACGGGCTCAGCAGCAAGCCAAGGGCAAGCGTCAAGCTCCAGCTCTGAGGGGGCAAAAGCAGCACCCGAGTCCGTCTCAATCTCTGACACGACAGGGACCGGGACCAGCCTGAAGGCCATCCTTTCCGGCTCTGCGGACACCGATAGCGACGGAAGCATTTCCTACCAGTGGCTTTCCTGCAAATCAGCCGAGGGTACATACGCGCCCATAGAGGAAGCCACCTTATCTGAGCTTGACACGGCTGACCTTGCTGGCATGTACGTCAAGGTTGAAGTCACCACAGACACAGGCACGGTCACCTCCGCTGCATTCGGACCGATCATCTCATCAGAAGCTCAAAGCGAAGAAGCTGGGACACAAAAATCCTCCGCAGCCACGGAGGCTGGGACCAGCAAGGCAAGCACGTCAGAGGTACAGCTGGCCGATGCGCAGTCCGGCGCCAACGTTGAGGCTAGCGTCGAGGCCAGGATCAGCGTGGCCGTGATCGCGCCCGACTCGACGGGGGTCTACACCTACTGGATGCAGCCGAGCTACCTAGAGTCAACCGATGGCGACACGGCAATGTCCGCCTCAGTGCGCGCGTTTGAGGCTGCTGGTCTCACTGCAGACGTTCAATCAACTGATTATGGGCTCTTTTTGAATTCGATCACATCAGCATCGGGAGAGACCCTCTCGACAGGCTATGACGCTACTTACCCCTATTGAGAACTCATCGTTGATGGAGGTGTTTCTGATGTAGGCGCTGGGGAGTACATCCCCCAAGACGGCGATGAGATCGTCTGGAAATATACTTGCTACGGGGACGCAGACACGACTGTCACCCAAGTAGAGTATGACAACCCAAAAGACCAGCTCGAAAACTATGCAGCCGAGTGGCCTGAGGCTGAGGCGGGCGGCAACGTCACGTCTGCCGCCACTCCGACGGAGGGCTGCTCTGAGAGCTGGCGGCTTTTGGTCGGCGGCGGGGTTTCCACAAGCGAGCCGCTCATCGTAGGCGGAAAGGTCTACATAGCCGTCGGGGATCAGTTCATGGGTGGTACGGTCAGCTCGACGTACACCAACAGGCTCGTCCGCATCGACAAGGAAAGCGGCGAGGTGGAGGCGACCGGGCAGCTCGCAGGCACGCTCAACGTCACGCTCACCTCGCGGCCCATCTACTCCGGTGGCATGGTCTACGTTGCCCTCGACGATGGACTCGTCCAAGCCTTTGACGCCAAGACCATGAAGACGCGCTGGGTCTCAAGCACCACCACAGACGCAGACCAATCGACCGGCGCGCTGCGCATAGTTGACGGCGTGCTCTATGTGGGGACCTCGGCTGGCTCGACCGGCCCTGGTGCACTCAGGGCCCTTGACGCTTCTTCTGGCAAGACCCTTTGGACGTTCGCGTCCTCCAGCGGCTACAACTGGACCTCCCCTGTCGTTGTTGGGTCATGCCTCTACATAGGCGATACGGCAGGCACCGTGCATGTCCTCGACGCCGCAAGCGGCAAGGAGCTCTCTTCGATCTCACTTTGCGGCTATGCGATCAACTCCGATCCCGTCGCCTCTGAAGACGGCTCTTGGCTCTATGTGGCCACAAAGGACGGAACCCTTTATAAGCTGGCCATAGTAGCAGACGGAAGCCTCCAGAAGACAGCGTCTGTCAAGGCCCTCAGCTATTGCGTATCTGCGCCGACTGTCATTGGGAGCACTGCTGTCATCGGTGGCACCAACGCCTTAAGCGGCAAGGGGGCGTCCCTTGCCGTCGTCGACTTGGACTCGATGAGCGTCATCTGCACTGTGACGCGAGACGACAAGAATACGATAAGCTCCTCGAGCGGCTCGATCTCCTCCCCCGTGCTCGTCTCTCAGTCCTCAGCTGCCATTTGGTGCTACTTCACGGTCAACGACGCCAAGCGCGCGGCTGACGGATCGTACCTCTACGGCGGCGGACTGTATGTCTGGCGACTTGGCGACTCGGTGGCCCATCTGCTCTACCTGCCCACGAGCAATGCCGAATACTGCGACTATCCAGTAATCTGCGACGCGAACGGCTTTCTCTACTACATCAACGACTCTGGCTATCTCGTCCGACTCGGGCGCGGCGCCTCACCAGACAGCATACCCGGCACGGACGCGACTTCCAGCTCTGCTAGCGCGACAAGCTCCTCCTCGTCCTCAAGCTCTCCTTCTGCAACCTCATCTCCGTCCGCAGCCTTCTCTGTGGCGACAGCGACTAGAAGCGACAGGCTAACATCAGGGTTGCAAGCGAAACAACAACAAAGACAGCAGCTCAGTGCAACGACACAGGAGGAGCCTCTGCTTTCAGGCTTTGCCTCCGACAGCCAACAGGAGAACCCGGAGAAGGCAAGCCCTGATGCTGCGGCCGAAAAGGATGCCTCTGGCATGCCCCTGTGGCCAATCGTCGGACTAGGCGCTGGCGTCATCGTGATCCTCATAGCACTCCTTCGTCAGCACCACAAAAGGATCTGAGCAGAAAATGCCTAGGAACAAGGCAAGAGACCCCAAACTCACATCAGTGCAGACAGCTGCGCATGACAAGGACAAGCTCACCGCAGCGGACTCGAGGCGCACAAGGAGCTCACATGGCCACGGCACGGTCGTCGTATCGGTGCTCGCGGTTATCTTCTGCGCCTTCTGCGCATGGTCTGCCTGGGAGTACTTCTCCGGGCAGAATCCGCTTTCCTTGCTCGATGGCGCTGCCGCAGAGAGCCAGACTAGCAGTGAGGCCTCGCAAAGGGAGGGAGCCACTGCCACCTCATCAGGAGAGATCTCTCAACAAGACGTGCTCAACGCTCTGAGAAGCCTCTCTTTCGACGGAAAAGACGTATCGCTTGACCCCACCGCCTCTGGCACGGAGGTCGTCGTGTCAGGTGACGGAATTTGGGTTGAGGAGAGAAGTGATGGCGACGAAGCCGCCCTTGAGCGCGCAGTGCAGCGCTGCTGCGCGCTGTCTGACTGGGCTGCCGATAAAAACGCGCAGGTCACGCACCTGTGCTGGATTGACGAGGACACAGCCGGCGAAGTTCGGATAGCAATCGCCTATGACGTCAGCAATGCGCCTAGCTCAGGCGACACCGCAACCCTGCTTTCCGCTGCCAGCGCATATCGCATTTCTGGCGACGCCTATGCGGAGCTGGGAGGCGCCGCGTCCTTCAGCCAGTCGAAGGGCGCCGACATTACCTTGCCCGACAAGAGCCTCGTCTCCGTACCCACCGAGGCGACCGGGGGCAAGGACGGGACCACGGCAGGTATAGAAGACGCTGGCAATGGCACAGGGGATGCAGGAGGCGGCAACGGGTCCTCAGCAGACTCAGGCAAGGGTGCAGATGATACTACAGATGGCGCAGGTGAAACCACAAATGGCGCCTCGTCTCCTTCTTCAAATACCTCCCAGATAAGCATCTCGATAACCGTGGACAGCACAGCTGTCGGAGGCTCGAGCGCCTCGAGGGACCTCTCTGTCGACCAAGGGTCTACCCCCTACGACGCGCTGCTTGCGACCGGAGCCAACGTCAACGCCCGTGACACTCAGTACGGAATCTATGTGGCGGCGATCAACGGCCTCGCCGAAAAGGAGCATGGGAACAACAGCGGCTGGGTCTACTCCGTAAATGGGACGGAGCTTAACGTGGCAGCCTCTGAATACAGCCTCTCGGATGGCGACGTCGTTGTCTGGATATATATAGACACATAGAGATAAAACCGTTCGACATTACCTACATGTTGTTAGTCGCTTTTCTTTTCGGGTAGGAAAAAAAGATGAACTGTCTGACCGTCTCGGAGCAGACGTCAGAATTGAGGCCTCTTTTGAATATCACATTTATCACACCTGCCCCTGCTGTAAAAAGGATGCCGATCTATCACTTCGGCGGACGTCTCTACGGACATTCGAACGCGATTACGGGACCACTTATCCTTGCGGGCATAGCAAAGAGGGCGGGCCATCACGTCGAAGCCTATGAGGAGCTCAACGGGCAGCTTCCGATGCGACGGCTCTTGGCTCAGACAGATGTTTTGTGCCTGTCGGCGATGACGTCCAATGCGCCGCGCGCCTATGAGCTGGCAGAGCTTTTCCACAAGAAGGGGCACGCACGCGTCCTCATGGGGGGGATGCATCCCTCTTATCGCCCGAAGGAGGCTGCCAAATACGCCGACCAAGTCTTTCGCGGAGAGGCAGAGTCGGGGTTCATCGACGTCGTGGAGGGGCGAGACACGCGCCGCATCGTAGAGTGCACACCCATCTGCGACCTCGATACGATTCCCTACCCGGATTACTCCGTCTTGAAGACGCCCTGTAAGTGCGCGAACATCATGAGCTCAAGGGGCTGCCCTTATCGTTGCTCATTCTGTACGACGTCGAGGATGTTCTCCCCCTATCGCCGCCGTTCGATAGACTCCGTGATCGACGAGATCAAGCACTATCACGCCCTAGGCTTTGAGTACATGAACTTCGAGGATGACAACTTCACCGCTGACAAGGAGCGCGCAAAGGAGCTCTGCCGCCGCATCATCGCAGAGAACCTCCAGTTCAAGGAGACGTTCTTCTTCGGCCGCACGGACATGGCCAACGACCCCGAGCTGCTTGACCTTCTTGCTGCCGCGCATCTCAACTGGGTCTTAATCGGCATCGAGTCACTGAACCAGGCGGCCCTTGATGACATAGAGAAGCACCAGAGCGTTGAGGACATACGCCGCGCAGGCAAGGCCTGCCGCGAGCATGGCATTCAGCTCATCGCCTCTGAGGTGCTTGGCATCGATGAGGACGGCCCGGCCGACATAGCCCGGGCGGTCGACTTCGCCAAGTCGATTGACGCAAGCAAGCTGCAGCCCGCAATTCTCACGCCGTTCCCGGGCACGCCGGTCTACAAAAAGCTGGTTGAGGAAGGGCGGATGGTCTTCACCGGCGAACGTGATTGGGAACAGTTCGACATGATGAATGCCACATTCCAACCACGCCACATGAGCCCTTGGGACCTAGAGATGGAGTTCTTTCGAGCCGCCAACTCCTTCTACAGCCGCTCTGAAGGCTTACGGCAGGGCAGGCTCTTCGGAGCAGTCTTCGGGGCAAAGCGCTACGCGCTTGGCATCTGCTCGCGCTTCGGGCGTGGCGCCGTCTGGTTAGCGGGCACCTTCGCAAAGGGCAGCTCCTACTACCGTCTCAAGCACACTCCTTGGAAATACGCTGACACAGAAAAGTGCGCCCCAGCTTTGCCGCTAGCACCTTGCCCAGGCGCAAAGGACGGAGCGGGCATTTGGGAGGAGAAAAGGGCTATCGTGGAGTCAGCCGTTGCCTTTTGCTTGATCGTGCTAAGCATAGTCTCGAAAGTGAGAGGCAAACAGCATAGGACACATAAAGTTGCTCTGTAAGCAAGGGAGGGTCTTGTGGGGCATTCAATTTTCGACAGATACCACCCCACGGTGCCGCTTGTCTATTTCTTATGCGTTCTGAGCCTCTCTATGATTTTCTTCGAGCCTGTCAGCATATGTTTGGCCCTTGCTGCAGGGCTAGCGCTCAGCGGGCGCTTGCGCGGAGCGTGGCAGACGCTTCGCGACCTTCGCTGGCAGCTTCCCTTTGCTGCCCTGATCTGCCTTATCAACCCCCTCTTTTCGGCGGAGGGATCCACCGTGTTGCTTTCGCTTGGCCCTTCAAAGGTATATGCCGAAAGCCTTGCATATGGCTTTAGCATGGGCGCACTGTTTGTCGCGGTCTATGTCTGGTCTGCCAACATGGGCAAGGCAATCACAACCTCCAAAGTGCAAGCATGCCTCGGTCGCATAGCCCCTACGCTTGCCCTCATACTCTCCATGACCCTACGCTTGATACCTGAGATCGTGCGGCGGGGCCATGAGATCGATGCCCTTCAGAAGGCGAACACTGCAATCCGTAAAGCTTCTTCAAATAGAAGCTCTGACAAGACAATCTCACGTACGCGCCTTCTGAGCGTCTTGGTCGGCTGGAGCCTGGAGCTTTCTTTCGGCTCGGCTGACTCCATGCGCGCACGAGGATGGAACTGCGGAGCAAAGAGAACGAGCTACCAGCAAAGGCGCTTCCGCGCACAGGACGGCCAGACGCTTGGTGGCATAATCGTCCTTGCTGTCCTTGACGCTCTTGCGCTCGCGTACGTATGCAGCTCCTTTCATTTCTATCCGACAATGACAAGCCTGTCCCCTTGGTGGTACTATCTGCCTCATGCAGCCCTTCTCGGCCTGCCGCTCATCGGACAGGCTTCCGAGGACATCACCTGGTCCTTGGCCCAATCACACATGCCGGAGGCAAGAGCATGAGCGAGGGCGCTCCCCTGCCGCTTTGCGGCTCCCAACAGACGACCATGAAATCCCAGGACTTGCCAGGGCCTACGCAAGGCCAAGGCGACTACGAAGAGGCAGGCGAACGCTCCCAGAGCAGCATCGCCGGAGAGCTCGCAATAGATCTGAAGGACCTCTCTTTTTCCTATCCAGAGGGCCAGCCCGTACTGCATGCGCTCAGCTGGCAGGTTCCCGCTGGGTCTTTTTCTGTTCTTTGCGGGCCCACCGGCTCAGGAAAGTCGACGCTGCTACGCCTGCTAAAGCCAGAACTGACACCAGCGGGCAGCGTAAGCGGGCACATGGTCGTTTTGGGACGCAAACCCAACCAGTGGCACCAGATCGATTCCGCCGCTGAGATAGGCTATGTAGCGCAAAGCCCTGAGTCTCAAGTCGTCTGTGACACGGTGTGGCACGAGCTCTCCTTTGGCCTGGAGAGCCTCGGCGTGAGCGAACAGGGCATGCGCCGCCGTGTCGCTGGAGTCGCCCAGTTCCTTGGCCTGGAGAGCCTCGTCGACCGAAAGTGCTCCGAGCTATCAGGAGGAGAGCTGCAGGAGGTCGCCTTTGCAAGCGTCCTCGCCCTTCAGCCTCGCCTTTTGCTCCTTGATGAGCCTACGAGCCAGCTTGACCCGCCCGCAACAAAAAATTTCCTGCACCTGCTCTTCCGTGTGAACCACGAGCTGGGCATCACCGTCGTCATATGCACGCACGAGCCTGAAGCCTGTCTTGACTACGCCACGAGCTGCTTCAGCCTCACAGAGGGGCGCATCTCCCCTGTCAACATCGAGGCACTGCGCCAAAGGTCAAAATGCAAGGCCAAGACTTACGGAAGGGGCGCCCCACTAGACGCAAGGGTAGAGGTTTCCTTTCATGATGTTTGGTTTCGCTATGCCAAAACGGCCCCAGACGTGCTGCGCGGAGCAGATATCGACATAGTCCATAGCTCGATACACGCTCTCGTGGGCGGAAGCGGCTCAGGGAAAACAACGGCGCTGCAGATCATGGCGGGGGTATATCAACCGCAGCGCGGCAGCGCGCACAATAGCCTGCTGTCAAACCAAATACTGCTTCCACAAGATCCAAAGGCGCTCTTCGTCTGCGACACCGTTGAAGAAGAGCTGCGTGAATGGCAAAAAGCGTCAGGCTATTCGGACGGGCGCATACGCGAGGTCGCCCGCCATGCCAACCTTGACAAGCTGCTCCAGCTCAATCCCTATGACCTCTCTGGTGGTCAGCAACAGGCCCTCGCTTTCTCGAAGCTCATCCTTTGCGACCCACAGCTGCTTTTGCTTGATGAGCCGACCAAGGGCCTTGATCCCTCTTCTCGCCTTGCATTGGCCCACGACCTTGCTCGCCTGGCCGACAAGGGAAGCACCATCGTTGTCGCGACGCATGATCTCCCTTTCGTCTCACGAGTTGCCGACCATGTCTCCCTGCTGTTTGACGGAAAGGTCGCCTGCACCCAAACAACAGCAGACTTCTTTCGTGACAACTTGTTTTTCCAGCCCCTCTATGACGGCTTTGCAGCTCTTTGGGACGAGGGCGACGCATGAGACACACGATGCAGGGCGTTCTGTCCCATCTCGAGGCACCGATGCTCGCCCTTGTGCCGGCGGTACTGCTTGCTTGTGCCATTTGGCAACCGGATCAGGCTGCGTGGCTGACGGTGTTTGTAGCCGTCGCCGCTATCGCCATCTTTCTTACAGGCTATGAAAAATCCCAGCCCGGGCTACGGCAGATTATGCCTGCGGTCGTTCTCGGCGCGTTCGCTGCGGCAGGTCGCATTCTGTTTGCGCTGATACCTGACTTCAAGCCGGTGGCGGCAATAGCAATTATGGCAGGAGCCATCTTCGGGCAGCATTGCGGATTCATGGTAGGGGCGCTGGCGGCCCTCACGTCCAACGCCTTCTTCGGACAAGGCGCGTGGACACCTTGGCAGATGTACGCGTGGGGTCTCGTTGGCTACCTTGGGGGGGTCTTGGGAAGACGGGGCATGCTCAAGAAGCGTTTGGCGCGAGACGCCTTCGGCTTTGCCTCATGCCTGCTGTACGGGGCGATACTCGACACGTGGAACCTTGTGAGCTTTGTGCGTCCCATAACCTGGCAGACGCTGTTGATCAACTACCTCTGGGGCCTGCCGCACACTCTTGTGCAAGGCTTTGCGACTCTTGTGTTTTTAAGGCTGATCTGGGCTCCCTGGAATCGCAAGCTCCTTCGCATCCGCACAAAGTACAACCTGATGCGCTGAGCGCGCCGCACACCCTTTGGCTGCCAGACATGCTGATCGACAGCCAAATGAGGATACTGTCATGAGGGGCAAGGCGCCTCGCAGCTGCCAACCTAGTCGACTAACATGACTTAGGTCAGCAATTTACAGAGGCGAGGGTCACATGGTAGACGCGGCAATATTTGACATGGACGGCTTGATGTTCGACACGCAGCACATCTATGACGAGATGTGGGGCAGCGCTTGCAAGAAACTCGGCATCCCCCTTGTTCCGGGGTTGGTCGAGGACACCCGCGGCACCATTGGCAAAAATATGTATGCAGTCATTCGCCGCTACTACGGCAGCGCGGTCGACCCATCTAAGCTCTGGGACGAAAACAAGCGTCTCACCTATGCCTCACTCGAAAAGAGCGTGCCGAAGCAACCAGGCCTAGACGACCTGCTCACATGGCTGGGATGCCACCATGTGCCGATGGCTGTCGCCTCCTCAAGCGAGCGGGACATCGTCCGCCACAACATCTGCACAGCAGGCGTGGAGCGCTTCTTTTCCGACGTAGTCACCGGTGACATGGTAAAAAGGTCAAAGCCGGACCCTGACATCTTTCTTCTCGCCGCTCAACGCCTTGGCACAGACCCGTCTCGCACGCTTGTGCTCGAGGACAGCCCCAACGGCGTCCGAGCAGGCCATGCTGGCGGCTTCATCACGGTTATGGTGCCAAACGTGGCTCGTCCCACGACTGAGCTGCTCAAGCTCGCCGATGGCTGCTGCAGGAGCCTCTTTGAGGTCCGCGACCTGCTTGAGGAAGGCCAAATCTAGGAGCTCCTGCCAAGCTGCTAGGCTCTGTCAGGCCACACCATTGGCACACGCGCCTTAGCATGCCTTTGACGTCGAGCACTCCGTAGGCAAAGCCCTTTCGTATGAGCTCGGGCGGCACATATTCGTCGTACTTGTTGAAGATGGGAACTTCTCCGGGATACAGGAGCTCTATCGGGTCTAGGGGACGTTGCGCCTGTTCTCTGAGCACATCCACGAACTTCTGCGCGTCCCCGTCCATACGAAACTGAAGGAAGTAGGGGCGTGAGGAGTCTAAACCCCTGAGGTTTAGGGCAGCAGCGCATCGCAGCTTGAGGAAGCGCTCGAGGGCAAGGAAGGCATAGCTGCCGAGCCATGGGAACAAGGCCCATGAATCGCCACCGATATTGATGAGGGGAGCCTGCAACATGCCTGAAGTTCGGGCAACCCCTCGAGCCTGGGCAAGGCGCGCCTGGGCGTTGTCCATAAGATATGGGTACACCTCATCTTCAGCAAGCACCTTTGCCATGCGCTCGAGAATGTGCGTGTGTATATCCCCGGGACACTCCCCGAAATAGGCGGGAACGCGGCCCTTCACCTGCGTGCAGTAGACAACGTGGCGCTTGTAGTCAATTTCCTCGACAAGCCATGTAGCTCCCGCTATCGCGATCTTGTCCCCCACAGGAGGAGGCATCACTGTGGTGCCGAGCTCCTGGCTGTCACTCCTTACGGTGTATTCCTCGCTCTCGACAAAGACACCGTAGAAGCGGTAGTTGTTCACGACGCGCTCCCCTGCGAGCCCCACGATCAAGCCGCCTTCATCGGTTCTCTGTATCTGCTCAGTCTCTATAAGGTGCAAAAGGAGCACGCGGAAGTCATCGGCAGATACTTCACGAAAGGGGCTGAGCGTAAGCACGCGCGTGGCAAGCTGCGCGGGCGTCATTTCCCCCTCCGAGGCAAGGATCGCCAAGGTCTGGTGAAAAAGCAAGCTATAGGGCAAGCGGCCAAGACGTGGGGGCTCTACCCATCGTTCCTCAAGATACAGCTGGATAAGCGCAATGCCCTGCAGCAGCTTCCAAGGAATGGTCTCTCCTATGCTCGCTCGTGGCTCTGGCTGCTCTTCGCGCATGACAAACCACATCTCGGGCGGATCGCCACGCCTGCCGGTGCGCCCCAAGCGTTGCAAGAAGCTCGAAACTGTGAAGGGAGCGTCGATTTGAAAGGCCCGTTCAAGGCGCCCTATGTCAATGCCAAGCTCAAGCGTCGACGTCGTAACCGTGGTAAGCGCCCGATTCTCATCTTTCATGGCATCTTCCGCAGACTCACGCAAAGCCGCCGACAGGTTCCCGTGATGAATCAGGAAACGATCATCTTCGCCCTTCGCCTCGCAATATGAGCGCAAGGTGCTGGTCAGCGCCTCAGCTTCCTCACGCGAGTTGGCAAAGACCAGGCATTTGCGGCCACGCGTGTGCTCAAAGATATAGCCAACGCCTGGATCAGCCAGCGGCGGGGCCACATCAGAGGGAGCCTCATACAGGCGCCCATCCCCTTCACAGCCTGTGTCCCCAACGTCAAGGGACGTTGGCGCAACGACATCTTGCGCGTCCGCGTCTGGGGAAGGCGCGTCTGGCCTCACATGCTCCCCTGCCGACGCAGCTTGAGGCCCACTGACATAAAAATGCTCCATCGAGAGGCGCCAGCGCTGCCCGTGATCTTCGATGCGAGGGATCACCGTTGTGCGACCAGTCCCCAATGAGAGAAGCTCCCCCATGCGCTCAGGGTCACCCACCGTAGCCGAAAGGCCGACCCTGCGCGGGTTGACCCCAGCCAGCCGTGACAAGCGCTCGATCACACACAGCGTCTGCCCACCGCGGTCTGCGCGCATCAGGGAATGCACCTCGTCTATCACAATGAAGCGCAGGTCGCCAAACAGGCGCGGAATCGCAGCATGCCGATGCAGGAGCAGTGCCTCCAAGGACTCCGGCGTAATCTGCAAGATACCGGAGGGATGCTTCACGAGCTTTGCCTTCTGGGAGGCGGCAACGTCACCATGCCAGCGCCAGACAGGGATGCCGCCTTCCGCGCAAAGCTCTGTAAGGCGCGCAAATTGGTCATTGATCAAGGCTTTGAGCGGTCCTACGTAAAGTGCCCCGACAGAGCTGGGAGGATCCTCTGACAGGAGCGTCAGGATCGGAAAAAAGGCCGCCTCAGTCTTGCCCGATGCCGTCGTAGAGGTGAGCAAGAGGTTGTCATCCGAATTGAAGAGCGCGTCAGCAGCCGCGAGCTGGACGCCACGCAGCACATGCCAGTCGTTGCGATAGATGAAGTCCTGCACGAATGGCGCGTATCTATCGAAAGCATCCATGTATCTTGGCACCTCCGCTCCCCGTGGGATCCCATGATGAGCGCATCATAAAGCCCCCGCTCATAAGCCTCGTTTGGTCGCTTCAAAGCGTGAACTCTGCAAATTCGCGCCCAGATCCCTGCCCAGGCTTACTGCCATGCTGCCCAGACCCATCGCCATGCTGAGAGGAGGCATCTCGGGCTTCTTGCTTCTGCAGGAGCTCTCTGGCATCAAGTTGGGGATGCTGGTACAAGATGTCCAGCACCTCAATAAGGTCACGCGTGACCTCGCGCGGCGTAATGCGCGAGTCGGATCCGACTCGCTGGTACTCCTTTTCGATGAATGTTACGAGGTCGTCTTCGGAAAGGCGAGGCGCGTAGCCGTAAAGCTGGGAATGTATGTCCTGCAGCTTTTCGGAGAGCACCAGCATCTCCTCATAGGTGAGCGGCTGCAGGTGGATAACGGGAGCCATCATGTCCTTGTAGCGCTCGCTGCTGAAATGCCCCTCGGTAAGTCGAGAGCGCAGGGCTTCATAGGAGTAGACGCCTCGACGACGATCCTCGATAGACTGGGGCGTACCGCACATTATGATGCCAAGGTAGCGCGCTTTGCCCTGCAGGGTATCGTTATACATGGTGAGGATCTTCTCGTAATTGTATTGGCGGGTGATGGCGTTGGGAACCTTATAGATGTTTACCAACTCATCCACGAGCATAAGCAACCCCGCGTAGCCCGCTTGCTTTAAAAAGTAGGCGAACAGCTTGACATACTCATACCAGTTGTCATCACTGACCATCATGGTGATGCCAAGCTCACGACGTACTTCTGTCTTGGTCGCATACTCTCCGCGAAACCACTTGACTACGCGGCCTTTCAATTCGTCATCACCGTCGATGTAAGAGCGATAGTACAGCTGGAGCACATGTGCGAAGTCAAACCCGTGCACCATCTCCCCCATCGATGAGATCACGTCCTGAATATGCGCCTCAACGCCTGCCACGAAACGAGGATCAGAAGGATCCAAGCCAGCCTTGGATGCAACCTGGGACTGCGCGTTTGATATCCAACGATCCAATATGAGCGTGAGGGCGCCCCCTTCAGGCCTCGTCTTGGTGGCCATGTTGCGGACAAGCTCCTTGTAGGTGGCAAGGCCTTGTCCATGCGTGCCCTGCAGACGGCGCTCAGGCGAAAGGTCGGCATCCATCACAACGAAGCCGAGGTCCATCGCGTAGTTGCGGATAGTCTGGAGCAGAAAGCTCTTCCCTGAGCCGTAGCGCCCGACAATGAAGCGAAATGAGGCCCCACCTTCTCGTATGATGTCCACATCGTGGAGCAGGGCCTCTATTTCATGCTCGCGGCCAACGGTTATGTAGGGCAGCCCGATGCGTGGCACCACGCCACCCTTAAGTGAATTCATAATGACCGCCGCCACGCGCTTGGGTACTCTCCTCTTTTCGCTCATATGCTCATCATGTCCTTGAGATCCTGTTCGTAGTCTGCAATTACGCGTGGTCGATCCTGCTGCACGTCGATGACCACGTCACCAAACGTGTCATAGAGCTTCTCATTGATGCTCTCAATGAGAAGGGAGACCATGATATGGCGCTTTCGCTCAAGCTCCTTTAGGGAACCGTCTTCGAGCAAGGTACAGAGAACATCGCGCTCTTCTGACGTAAGAAGAGGAGGCACTTGCCCTACGCTCTCACTCTTCTGAACTTCCAAGACAGAAGGCTCATCTACTGTCGCCTTAGCTAAGGCAGGAGACACAGAGAGGCCGCCCTCGCCTTCCTCCTCGTCACTTTCTTGCGCAACGATGAGGTGTTTGCAGGTCAAGGCAGCGTTGGCGCGAATTTCTCTGAGCTTCGAGCGATCTATGCGCACGACGCGGCCTTTTGCTTCCCTCCGCTCATCAAGAAGGAGTTCCGTGTGGCGCACAACCAAGGCATTGACATACTTTGTGGTGATCGGCGCCCTCAAAGGTCGCTTGAAATCATAGATTGTACGCATTGTGGCATCTATCGTCTTCATGAGCGCGCCCAGCTTGCGATTAGGATGAAGATTGCCTACATAGCGCTTCCGTGACCAGCGGCCGCAGCGGCAGTGGAAGTGGTCTATGGGGTCAACCTCAAAGTCCGCATGATCAGGGTGCAAAGGGTCCGCAAAGACAGCGTTGCCAAACATCTGGTAGTCCTGCTCGACGCTTACGCCAAAATAACTTTGCAGCAAGCTATGCTTAAGATGGCGATCATGGTGGTCAGCGATGGCTCTGTATGTCTCAACCGCAACCTGCTTGAAGTCGCTTGGGTATGCCTTATAAAAGGATGACTCCTCAATACGATACGAGGAAAGGCACATCAGGGCATCAAAGAGCTCTTCGGAAGGGCGCGTCTTACATTGAGACAAAACAAGAAGCGCCGCATCCTGTTCACGATGGGCAAGAACTTGGAGAAGATGCGGGTCGAGGCCATAATATACTACGAGATCGTCAGACCAGCGATCAAGGTTGGCCGCCATGCGGTCCGATCCTGGCCCATAGGCACGACGCAGTCTCCGCAGCTCCTGCCAAGCGGAAGTCGCGTCTGGCACGCCAACAAGGTGGATGAGTTCATAGGCATATAGGTAGACAAACGAATCGCTGGCACTAGGCTCCTTTTCGTGACGCCACCTACGCCTCCAGTCGAAGTAGCCTCGGAGCTGATCGTTGCTCATGGCCTCATACGTCGGAAAATAGCGTGAGAAGTTTCCGCTGAAATCATAGCTTTCCTCGAAGTCAGCAAGAAAACGCGCCTGCCGAAGAAACGTCCACGCCTCGCCATGGCACAGGGCCTCAGAGTCACGCGCAAGGTCGCGAGCATGCGCGATGGGCCCTGGCGTATAGGATCGAAGATGGCTCCCTGTGAAGATGATGGGCTGATCTGCATAGCTCTTTGCACTGAATGCGGCAGTGCCATGCAAACGCTCATCAAGGGCCGAGCGCAAAGTCTCCACGTCAAGGCGGGTGTCAGACGCCACTTCCGGCCTAAGCGCAGACCTATGGCCCACCCCTCTTCCGAAAACCCTCTCTTGCATCAATGCCTCTCTGCTATAGGTACAATCTGCCACGTGTGCATCAAGTATAATGCTTATACCGAACCTTTGTACGGTTTCTGCCCAACAGAGGCCATGACAAAGGCACACTTCCATCAGAGAAACGGACGACGCATACCTATAAGTAGCGCGCTTGCAAACATTTGAGCGGCACTATGACTTCGCAGATCAACCTCTTTACGTTATAAACTACGATAGGAGTTACTCTGCATTTATGGCAAATGTGATGCCAAATGATCAGTAAACGCTGTACCATTCAGACACAGATCGTAGAGGAACAGCGGAGCCGTCCGCAAACAAGGATATCGGGGGACACCATGCCTGAGGCAATACGCAAGATCAATGTTATCGGCCATCTCCATCCTGACACTGATAGCATTTGTTCGGCTATTTCCTACGCCTACCTCAAAAACCAGATAGATGAGCCGATTTACGAGGCCCGCCGAGCTGGCATGATCAATCGTGAGACCGCCTTCGTGCTCAATCACTTCGGCTTCAAGGAACCGGAGCTCATTACGACCGTAACGCCGCAGATCAAAGACATACAGATACAGCACTCGCCGGCCATAGACGGGGAGATGAGCCTATTCGCCGCCTGGAATCTGATGCAGAAGACGAAGATCGACACCTTATGCATCACCGACGATGCGAAGAACCTTCAAGGCATCATCGCAGTGAAGGACATCGCCAACGCCAACATGGACATCTTCGACAATGACTCGCTGGCAGCTGCCCACACGAAGTACGCCAACGTTGTCAGCACGCTGAATGGCAAGCTCATTCTCGGCGATGCGGATGCCCGCATAGAAAAGGGAAGCGTCTCGGTAGGCACAACACCTGAGCTCATGGAGGAGTCGGTTCACGAAGGTGACATCGTCCTTGTCACAAACCGCTTTGAGACCCAGATGTTTGCCGTGGAAATCCATGTCAGCTGCATAGTGGTCTGCGCGGGGGCGCACATATCTGAAGTGGTGAAGAAGGCTGCAGCTGAGCGTGGCATCACGGTCATTTCAACGCCTTATGAGACCTATGCCGCAGCACGTCTGATCTCCATGTCCTTGCCAGTGCGCTCTCGCATGCTTACCGATGGGATACTGCGCTTTTCAGTTGACACCTCCGTCGATGAGGCACGAAAGGTCATCACTCAGTCACGCCATCGCTTCTTCCCCGTGCTCGACGAAAACGGGCACTACGTCGGCGTGGTCTCTGTTCCCAATCTCTTGGATATCAAGCGCAAGCACGTCATTCTTGTTGATCACAACGAGCGCGCACAGGCGGTCAACGGTCTTGAAGAGGCTGTCATCACCGAGATTATCGATCACCACCGCATCGGCACGATCGAGACGTCCCAGCCCGCCTATTTCCGCAACGAGCCTGTAGGCTGCACATGCACGATTCTCTACAGCATCTACCAAGAGCACGGCGTCGAGATACCGAAAAATATCGCAGGGCTCATGATGTCGGCCATCTTGTCCGACACGCTCATGTTCCGCTCTCCCACCTGCACGGAAAAAGACAGGCATGCGGGGAGGGCCTTGGCCAAGATTTGCGGTGAGGACATTGAGTCTTATGCTGACGCTATGTTCGACGCAGGAGCGGATGTCTCTGGACGCACGGCAGAAGAAATTTTTAACTCCGACTTCAAGGTCTTCAGCCGAGGCCAAGCGAAATTCGGCGTCGGACAAGGCGTCTTCATGACAGACAACAGCCGCAAAGCTGCCGAGGCCCTTGTCGGGCCTTATCTAAAGGAGGCGTGTGCAGATCAGGAGCTTCCCATCATCTTCTATATGTTCACTGACGCAAAGAGTCAAGCGACTGAGCTGCTTTATCACGGCCGGGGTGCCGAAGACATCATAAGGCGTGCCTTTGGGGTAGAGCCGAAAAACGGCGTAGCGCTCCTTCCGGGCATCGTCAGCCGCAAAAAGCAGATGATTCCCCCCATCATGGCTGCCTATCAAAACCTTGAGGAATCCGAATAGACGTCACGAAGCATGCATGCGCTACATTTGCGACTTCCAAAACACTTTGTCCTAGAAGAGCGCTTGGAGCATTATGCGAGAGCTATAGAGCCCACCCCTCGCAGCTGGCGTGGCTGCTGGGCTGAGGCATGCTACCCATTGGGCGCCGGGCCAAGAAGCGCTCCCGGCCGGTTCAAACGCGTGCATGTTGACCTCGGCTGCGGGAAGGGCTCCTTTCTCGTCGAGGCGGCCCAACATGCTCCGGACGTCCTTTTTGTCGGCATTGACAACGAGCCCATTTGCATTGCCTATGCGGCCCAGGCAATTTGCGAAGCCCCTATAAGCAATGCTGTCGTCGTCCCTGGCTCAGCAAACCATATAAAAGCATATTTCGACCATGAGGTCAGCAGCATCTATCTTAACTTTCCGACGCCTCTGCCAAA
Organism: Atopobiaceae bacterium UBA5363; assembly: GCA_002407925.1. GTDB lineage: Bacteria > Actinomycetota > Coriobacteriia > Coriobacteriales > Atopobiaceae > Olegusella. The sequence continues at coordinate 33,324 of DHPN01000009.1, read as the reverse complement.
GGCGCGCGACGCCGCAGACAGACTCACGTACTACAATCGCCTCCTCGACTATCACGAGGCGCTGCGCGAGCAGGGCAGGATTGTTTTCAAAACAGACAGCTTACCTCTGTGGCACTGGTCCTTAGACCAGTTCAGGCAGCCTAATTGTCCTTTCGATATCCTCTGGGCCAGCAAAGACACTCGACATGAGCATCCGGGCGATCCTGAAACCGGCTACGAGCGCAAGCTCACAGCAAAGGGGGCATGCGTCTACGGCATTTGCGCCCAGGCCAAGCCATATTCAGCACTCTCTCACATGCCTCAACCGTACGCGCACCCAAAATATGAGCTCAACTGTCATCGAAGCCTCGTCGACTATCTACCTGACGACCTGAGCTCCCTGGGCTACATACCCCACGGCATGGAGGCAACTGTCACCAACCTCGCAAACTATCGTGCCAAAAACCGAGAGAGCCCCCATGCATAGCGCCTGCGCCCATGCCATCAGCACAGGCGCTTGTGACCGCTCGCCTATCTTATAAGATTATGCCTAAGGGTCGCCTCTCTTGCCTTTCTACAATAAGCTTAGCCGTACATAGCGGCTAGCTCACGAAGAGGAGCGCATCATGTGCAAGACGATCATGCTCGTCCGGCATGGAAAAGCCAAAAAAATTCAAGAGGGCCAAGCTGACACCGACCGACCTCTGACACAGGCAGGCAGGTATTCACTGCAGGCCACAGTTCCAAAGGCCTTCAAAAGCCTCAGAAAAAAGATGTCCGCGGAAGGCGCAAGCGTGGCAATTTGGACAAGCCCAGCCATGCGCAGCTGCCAGACCGCAGACATCATTCGCCTCTCGCTTGGCTTGGATGGTTTTGAGCGCCGTGACTCGCTTGCCGCCTCAGATCTTACAACCCCACTTGAAGAGGCTCTGACGGATCACCATGATATCATCATCCTCATAGGACATGCTCCCGCCATTAACAAGGCTGCTGCTATGCTCTGTGGGGTTCCGCTGCCGTTTGAGGCGGGAGCCATAGCTTCGTTCTCGATATCTCAACAGCCTCCGACTTGTCAAATGCCGCCCAAACCCAAGACGCTCCGCTGGTTCATCCAAGGACCTGACGTCTCTTGCTGGGAGGTTGTCTGCTCAGCCGAGGATCTCATAAAAGCCCAGGCAAATCTCGTACAGGCGTGCTTTCGAGGATTCTTTGAGACTCCCACGAGCAGCAGGGCACTCCACGAGCTGCGTGTCTCTATGAGAAAGCTCCGGTCATACATGGCCTTTCTTTCACCATATCTTAAGAAGAAGCCGGCGCATGCCGTTCAACGGTCGCTTCATGACCTTTTCTTGTTGACAACTCAGCTTCGTGAGCTTGACGTATTTGCTGAATGCGTCCATACGCTCACCCCGGAGGCCCGTGAGCTGCCAGCTGTCTGTAGTGACAGGCGTGATGCGGAGTGCGAGCATGTCATTGCAGCATTCACTGCATATGCTGCACGCCATAATGAGAAGAAGCTTTATAGAGCTCTACATCATCTCCCATGGAAGGGCTCCGTTTTAAAGGAGGGCATTAGTCAAGAAGCACTGAAGCTACGCTATCAGGGTATGTACGCGAGCTATAAGAACAAGCTTGCTTCGCTTGACTATGAGATCTTCGCTGAGGTGCATCACACAAGAAAGCGCGCGAAGTCGCTGCGCTATCTCTCAGGCGTCCTGCCGAGCGGTACGAGCGAAAACACAAAGAACATAGAGCAGCTAACTTGCGCCACGCAGGATCTGCTTGGCGATCTTTGCGATGCCCGATCTAACCTTGGCATGGCCGATAAGCTCTTCCAGGAAGACCTCTCGGCTCAGGCTAAAGAAGAATTAGGCCATCTGCACGAAGTACTGGAGGCTAATTCCCACAAGCTCCTTAACCAATTGAAGACACAGGACGAGCAATAGCGGCTCTTTTTACAATGGAGCTAAGAGTAGGCTTTCGTTTATACTTTTTTACGAAAGAATACAAGGCTCGAATGGAAGTATTATGGGAAAACGGGATGCGGCAATACTGGATATTCTTAACGTTGAGAGGAAAGTCGAAGTCAGAAGCCTTGCCGCCCGCCTTGGAGTCTCGACGGTAACAATGCGCAAGGACTTGGACGCCCTAGCCGCCCAAGGAATCGTCGAGAGAGAGCATGGCTTTGCCTTGCTTGGCAACCCTGACAACGTCAAGGGCCGCCTTGCACGGCATTACGAGAAAAAGCTCGCAATCGCGAGAAGCGCCGCCCAGCTCGTCCATGACGGAGACACCGTACTCATCGAGAACGGCAGCTGCTGTGCCTTGCTTGCGCTCACCCTCGCAGAGACTCGGCGCAACATCACCATGGTCACCAACAGCACGTTCATAGCAAACTACCTACCTAAGTCATCAAAGGCGAACATCGTTTTGCTCGGAGGCATCTATCAGGCATCCTCGCAAGTCACCGTAGGAGCGATGGTCAAAGCGTGCGTGAAGGACTTCTTTGTGCCTCTGATGTTCATCGGCGCCGACGGCTGGATCAGTGGCAAGAGCTTCACCAACGCCGACCACCTGCGGGCTGAAGCTGTACGCGATATGGCACGACAAGCAGAGCAAGTGGTCGTCCTCACAGAAAGCGAAAAATTCTTTGTGCGAGGCGTCGTTCCCCTGCACGTGGAGGACAAGATCTCCGTTGTCGTAACTGACGACGGAATACCTCAGAAGGCTCACTCTCAGCTCAAGGGCAGCGGCGCAAAGATTGTCTTCGCACAAGGCGAGGCTAGCTGAGGCAAAGGCTCGCCAATCGCCGCATCCGCGCTAAAAGTATGCGTCTAACTTGTGCTCGATGAATATGCGCTGAAAGTCGGACAGATCCTCTGCATGCAAGGAGCGCATTCCCGCAAGCTCGTAGTCATAACCGAGCTCCTCGTATTTTGCCTCTCCATATTGATGGAAGGGAAGGATCTGGACGCGCGTTGCACCTACGTCTTTCAAATAGCCGCAAAATGCTTCGGCATCCTCACGCGAGTCATTAAAGCCCGGAATGACGGGCAGCCGCAGCGTGACATCCTTGCCCGAGGAAATGGCCCAGGAGGTATTAGCTTTGATAAGCTCATTGCTCACGCCGGTCGCTGCGCGGTGGTAGCTGGAATTGGCCTGCTTCATGTCAATGAACATATGGTCAAGGCAGGAGGCAACGCGTCTGAAGACTTGGGGGTCAGCATAGGCGGTCGTCTCGATGCAGCTGTCGATACCCTGAGCAGAAGCGGCACCAAGCAAAGCGCAGCAGAACTCTGGCCATAGGAGGGGCTCCCCGCCTGAAAGCGTAAGCCCGCCTCCTGACTCCTCGTAAAACACCTTGTCCTGCGCCACGAACTGCAGCACGTCATCGACGCTGCGCCAGACGCCCCTGCAGCTGAGGGCCTCTTTCGGGCATTCTATGACACAGCGCCCACAGGCGTTGCAGCGGCCTTCGTCGATGCGGATTCGCTCTTTTCCAGAAGTCTCAATGAAGGAAATTGCCGAGCGCGGGCACAGTTCTTCGCAGTGGTGGCAGTGAATGCAACTGCGGGGGTCCCATTGTATCTGAGGCTTCCTGAGCTGGCTCTCCGGATTGGAGCACCAACGGCAACGCAGGGGGCAGCCCTTAAAAAAGACGACCGTACGAATGCCCGGGCCATCATTGAGCGAGAATTTCTGCATGTTAAAAATCAGGGCCTTCAGCTTGCTAGGAGAGCTTCCATCCTCCCTCCCCTGCAGCCTCTCGGGATCGTCCGGGTTGAATGCGCTTTGCGCTGCCACCTCACCGCTGCAGGTTTTTGTGGCATTGCGCCCTAAGCTGAAAAGGCTGCCGTAGGAAGGCAGGCCTTCAGCCGCTAGACGTCTCGCATTGCTGGTCGGCATCTTGTATGCGCTTTCCACGCTCGGCATATATTTCCTTTCAAAATATAATTGACTTTCGTTCGTAACTATTATATCCTTTTTTCATCATAGGTTACAGGATTCTTAGCTGCGTTTTTTCGCAGGAGGAAAGGACCTTGAAATGGCAAACGGCCAAGCCAATGAGCATTTTGGAAGCCCTACTGCACGGATGGAGGCGTTTCGCAACAAGCTTCTCAACGCAAAGCCTTACGTCGACGTCGAGCGAGCGGTCATTGCCACACGCGTGTACCATGACTACGCTGATCAGCCACTCACGCTCAAGCGCGCGATCATGCTGCGCGAGGTGCTGGCCCATATGTCCATCTTCATCGAGCCAGAGACGCTCATCGTCGGAAATCAAGCCACGGCCAATCGCAATGCTCCGATCTACCCCGAATATGCCATGGGATGGGTCATTGATGAGCTTGACGAGTTTGACAAGCGCCCCGGCGACCGCTTCTACATCACAGAGGAAAATAAGCAGAAGCTTCGCGACATTGCCCCCTTCTGGGAGCACAGTACGCTGTTTGACCGGGGCTACGCTGCCTTCCCGCCACATGCCAGGCTCTATTACGACCTTGGCATCATAAAAAGCGAGGGCAATATCACCTCTGGCGACGGCCACTGCGCCGTCAATTACGGACCTATGCTCAAGCGCGGCTTGGTGGACTACAAGCGGCGCGCGGAGCAGAAGCTTGCCGGCCTTGATCTCACTGACTACCGTAACATTCACAAATCGTACTTTTACCGGGCGATCGTAATCGTCGCAGACGCTGTTCACGACTTTGCTATGCGCTTTTCTGACCTCGCCCTAAGCCAAGCTAAAATTTGCGCTGAGACCAGCCGTCGCAGAGAGCTCGAGCAGATCGCTGAAACCTGCAGGCAAGTGCCTTACAAGCCTGCGCGAAACTTCCGCGAGGCAGTGCAGTCTCTGTGGTTTGTTCACCTCATCTTGCAGATAGAGTCCAACGGCCACTCACTGAGCTACGGCCGCATGGACCAATACCTCGACCCATACTATGAGGCAGACCTCTCTTCCGGTCGCATCACCGAGGCACAGGCTGATGAGCTGCTGTGCAACCTGTGGCTCAAGACCTACACGATCAACAAGATACGCAGCTGGACGCATACTCAGTTCTCAGCGGGAAGTCCCCTTTACCAAAACGTCACCATTGGCGGGCAGCGCCTCGATGCGGATGGGTCACCCCACGACGCGACGAACCCAATGAGCTGGCTCATACTGAAATCTGTGGCGCAATGCCACCTCACCCAGCCCAACCTGACCGTTCGCTACCACAAAAGCCTCCCCGACGACTTCATGTCCGAAGCAATCCAAGTCGTGCGCTGCGGCTTTGGGATGCCCGCCTTCAATGACGACGAAGCCATCATTCCGAGCTTCATCGCAAAGGGCGTCTCCCGCGAAGACGCCTACAACTACTCTGCCATCGGCTGTGTCGAAACAGCTGTGCCAGGCAAATGGGGCTATCGCTGCACGGGCATGAGCTTCCTCAACTTCCCGAAGGCGCTGCTCATCGGTATGAATGGCGGCACCGACCCCGCAAGCGGCACGAAGCTGTTCGACGCTGGCGGACACTTCCGCAACTTCAGCTGCTGGGATGACGTATTGAAGTGCTGGGACAAGACGATACGGCAGATGACTCGCGAGATGGTCACCATCGACGCGACATGCGACATGGTGCTCGAGCAAGAGACTGCCGATGTGCTCTGCTCCGCGCTCACCGACGACTGCATCGAGCGCGGCCTCACCATAAAGGAGGGCGGCGCCCATTATGACTTCATTTCGGATTTGCAGGTAGGCATAGCAAATCTCGCAGACAGCCTCGCGGCTATGAAAAAGGTCGTGTTCGAGGACAAGTCAGTCACGCCGGCCGAGCTCTGGGACGCCCTGCAAGCCAATTGGGCCGGCGAGAAGAACCAACGCATCCGAAAGCTGATGCTGGCCGCACCCAAGTACGGCAATGACGACGACTACGTGGACCAACTCATACGGGACGCCTATGACGTCTACATCGACGAGATGAAGAAATACCACAACACGCGTTGGGGCCGTGGACCCATCGGCGGCACTTACTATGCGGGTACCAGCTCCATCTCCGCCAATGTTCCCCAAGGTGCCGGAACCCTCGCAACGCCTGACGGCCGCTATGCAGGCGACGCGCTGGCCGAGGGTTGCTCGCCTGAGCACGCCATGGACAAATACGGACCGACTGCCGTCTTCAAGAGCGTCTCGAAGCTGCCCACATCAGAGATCACCGGCGGTGTGCTCCTGAACCAGAAAATGACTCCGCAGATATTGGAGAAGCCCGAGAACCAACAAAAGCTCGACCTGCTCATACGCGCCTTCTTTGACCGCCTCCACGGCTATCATGTCCAGTTCAACGTCGTCTCTCGCAAGACTCTCCTCGACGCGCAAAAGCATCCCGAGAAGCATCGTGACCTCATCGTCAGGGTCGCCGGTTATTCGGCTTTCTTCAATGTGCTCAGCAAGCAGACCCAAGACGACATTATCGCCAGGACGGAGCAAACCCTTTAGTTGCTAGGCCTAAAGGCCAACTGCTAGGCTTAAGCTAGATTTCCCTCAGCAGCATGAGAAAGGTCATGAGAAGGATGGAACTTATTCTCGATACAGCAGATGCAGAGACCGTCGCGAAGCTCAGTGACAGCCTCACCATCTCAGGCGTCACAACCAACCCGACGATCATCACGCGCTCTGGCAAGACGCCGGAGGAGGTGGAGCAGCAGATGATGAGTGTGCTGCACCCAGGCCAGAAGTTCTTCATGCAGGTCATCGCCACGGACGCGAAGGGCATGGTCACAGACGCGCATGCGATAAAGGGCCTGCAAGTCGCCAACGGGCCTGAGATGTGCGTGAAGGTTCCCGTTACACTCGAGGGCTACAAGGCGATGAAGGCCCTCGTGGCAGAGGGCATCACTGTGCTCGCGACCGCGATCTACTCTGCGGACCAAGGCTTCATGGCCGCGCTGAACGGCGTCCAATACCTTGCGCCCTATGTCAACCGCATGGACAACTACGGAGACGGCGTGCGCGAGGTCGGCGACCTCCTGCGCATGCTTGCGCAGGCCGGGCTGCCCACCAAGGTCTGCGCGGCAAGCTTCAAAAACGTCCGGCAGGTCCACGAGCTCATCAAGGACGGCGTGCATGCCGTCACGGTAGCACCGTCTGTCGTCGAGGCGATGATAGGACACGCCGGCACGGCTGTGGCGGTCAAGGAGTTCAGCGACGCGTGGCACGAGGCGTTCGGCCGCGATACGTTCGCTGCGAACTAG
>DHPN01000009.1:8893-25903 GCA_002407925.1 Atopobiaceae bacterium UBA5363 | reverse complement strand
TCTGTATGGCCTGAAGCATGCGAAGGGCTTGGACTGTTGCCGCAACGTCGTGGACTCGCACTACGGTTGCCCCATGCTCGACGGCATACAGAGCGCTTGCAACGGAGCCGGCCACACGCTCGCGGGCACAGCGGACGCCTGTGACCTGTCCCACAAAGCCTTTGCGTGACGTTGCCACCATCAAAGGCCAACCGAGGGAGGCGAGCTCGTCTGTCGCCTTGAGGAGAGCGAGGCTGTGCTCAGCCTTTTTGCCGAAGCCCGGACCAGGGTCGATGCAGATGCGGCTGTGAGAGATGCCCTCGTGCTCGAGAAGGAGTGCTTGCCTTCTCAGATAGCTTGACACTTCGGCAACAACGTTATCATAGCTTGCTGCCTGCTGCATTGACCTTGGGTCTCCTTTCATGTGCATTACAACAAGCCCGGCATCGCAGCTGCAGGCGACATCAACCATGGCTGGGTCACGAAAGCCTGAGACATCGTTTATTGCTGATGCCCCAGCCTCAATACAGGCGGCAGCAACCTGGGCGTGACGCGTATCAATCGAGACACAAACCCCCTTGCGTGCGAGCTCTCTTACGACAGGAAGCGTGCGCCGCAGCTCTTCTCTGCCAGCAACTTCCACGGCACCGGGGCGTGTGGACTCTCCCCCCACGTCAATGATGTCGGCACCCTCTGCAAGCAGCTTGGACGCGAAGGCAATCGCTTCCTCCGGCTCATTGTGCTCCCCACCGTCCGAAAACGAATCAGGTGTGACGTTCAGCACGCCCATGACAACAGGCCGCTCCAAACTGACGTCGAAGCGCCCGCACTGCCATGTTGTCCTCAAGCTTGCTGCGGCTGTACCGAGTTCTTCCCACCCGTTTTTTTCTCCAGCCAACGGCAGGCGCGTAGATCCTGAAGCATCCATATGCCAGCCAGCCTCTCTCGGGCCCGGCCCCGACACTTGTGTCTTGATTTCAGGCGCCTGTCATGCTGCCCGGTACCAGACCATGACACAGCGCATGACCATCTTAGCAAACAGCCCTCGTCTGAGGCTCCGTCTTCGCTACGATGGATAGGGCGTCACTTGAAGCGAAAGAGGACACATGACCAAAGAGCAACTACCGATTTACGAAGACGACCTCGACCCCGACGAAGCTCTTGATGTATTTTTGGACTGGACTTCACGTCAGGGGCTTTCGCTGTGGTCGCACCAACAGGAGGCCCTCCTCGATCTGGCCGCAGGCGACCACGTGATTCTTGGGACACCAACAGGTTCAGGCAAGACGCTTGTCGCGCTTGGCCTGCTCTATTTCTGCCTCTCATCTGGCAAGGTGGCCTACTACACCGCCCCGATCAAGGCGCTCGTCAACGAAAAGTTCTTCTCCCTGGTCAAGCTGCTGGGCAAAGACAATGTTGGCATGCTTACAGGAGATACGCACATCAACGCAAATGCGCCCATTGTCTGCTGCACCGAAGAGATCATCGCCAACATCGCCTTGAGCGAGGGAGAGAAATCCGACGTAGCGGCAGTAGTGATGGATGAGTTCCACTACTTTGCAGATCCGGAGCGCGGCTGGGCCTGGCAGGTTCCTCTGCTCACGCTGCCTCAGACGCAATTTCTTCTCATGAGTGCGACGCTGGGAGACGTGAGCCACATTGCCTCCTCGCTCAAAAAGCAAACTGGACGCGAGGTCGATTGCGTGCTTGACGCACAGCGTCCTGTGCCCCTGTCGTATCGCTATGTGGACACGCCCCTCGAGGCCACCGTAGAGTTGGCCATCAAGCAAGGAGAGGCCCCCCTTTACCTCGTCCACAGCTCGCAGGAGTCAGCGTTGCATACCGCACAAGCTCTCGCAAGCTATGGCGTCACAAGCAAAGAACAGCGCACAGCCATAAAAGACGCTTGCAAAGGGACGCGCTTCACCACGGCCTTCGGCAAGATTCTCAAGCACCTGCTCTCCTGCGGGGTCGGCGTACATCACGCCGGCATGCTGCCGCGCTATCGCCTGCTCGTGGAAAAGCTTGCCCAGCGCGGCCTCCTTCCCGTGATTTGCGGCACCGACACGCTCGGCGTCGGCATCAATGTGCCAATCCACACAGTGCTTTTCACAGCGCTCACCAAATTCGATGGCAGCCGCATGCGTCGCCTGCGCAGCCGTGAATTTCACCAAATTGCAGGCCGCGCTGGCAGAATGGGATATGACACAGAGGGCCTTGTCATCGTTGAGGCCCCAGAGTATGAGATAGACAATGCACGAGCGCTTGCGAAGGCAGGCAACGACCCCAAGGCAAGACGCCGCATCAAGCGCAAGCGCCCTCCTGAGGGCTTTGTCAACTGGAACGAGCAGACGCTTGAGCACCTCGCAGGCTCATCTCCAGAGAAGCTGCTGCCTCATTTGCGCGTCACCCACGCAATGGTCCTTGCTGAGATCCTGCAGGGGGGCGACGCCGAGGCACGCATACAGAAGTTGATATTTGACTCCGGGCAGACAGATGAACAAAAGGCGAAGCTCCTCATGCGCTCTGACGAGATTTTCGCGACATTGGTCGATGCGGGGGTAGCCATACGCAAGGAGCTCCCTAACGGGGAGACAAATTGGTCGGCCACCGTTGACCTTCCTGAAGACTTTGCTCTTGACCAGCCCCTTTCTCCCTTCCTCCTAGCAGCGATAGAGCTTTTGGACTCAGAGAGCGACACATATGCACTCGACGTCATCTCTATGATCGAGGCTACCTTAGAAAATCCTTGGTCGATCCTCCGTGCGCAAGAAAGACGCGCGCGCGATGCCGCTATGGCACAGATGAAGGCCGATGGCATTGACTACGACGAGCGCATGGAGCGCATCGTCGACATCAGCTACCCCAAGCCACTTGAGGGCCTGCTAAATGCCGCCTTTGAGAGCTACTGCGAGAAAGTACCCTGGGCCCGTGACTTCCAGCTGAGGCCAAAGTCGGTGCTGCGCGACATGCTCGAGACGGCAAACGATTTCAAGGGCTACATCTCCGGCTTCGGCATGGCCCGCTCAGAAGGGACGCTGCTGCGCTATCTCTCTGAGGCCTACCACGTGCTCAGCCGCACGATACCTGCGGACAAGTTTGACGAGCGCTTAAAGGAGATCCTTGAGTGGCTCGGCTTCACCGTACGCACCGTTGACTCCAGCCTTGTAGACGAGTGGGCCGCCTCCGGCGAGGATGCCAGCGTAGTTCCCCCCGCGGCAACTGACGTCGTCGTGCCAGACCGACGCGCCGTGACCCTGCTCGTTCGCAATGCCCTCTGGAGGCGCGTGCGCCTGATTGCTGCACACGACATACAGCAGCTAGGAAAGATAGACTACGACTGGGGCTGGGATAAGCGCAGGTGGCGGGATGCTCTCGATGCTTTTTTCAAGGCGCATGATCATGTGGTGCTTGATGCCGACGCCCACTCGACGAAGTTCTTCGAAATTGATACGTCTGAGGAGACGTCGAAGCACCTCTGGCATGTACGTCAGACAGTCAATGATTATGAAGGAGATCGAGACTTTGGCATTTGGGCCGATGTGCTTCTTGATGCAACGCAAGATTTAGGTGCGGCCGTTTTCGATCACTATCGCGCTGGCTTCATTGAGGACCTGCTTGGCAGTGACTAGAGAGGATGCCGCAGACAAAGGAGTCGCTGGGCAGCGTTTACAACAGATGGATCACACCACGGACGAGCTTCTCGAAGTCTTCCGCAGAGGTGCCAGCCTCAGCCAACACGCTTTCATGCGTCACGTTGGCAGCTCCAGCCATATTGGCTGCAAGCGTCAAGCCCAGCACGTTCATGCCAAGGGCGTGAGCCATGATCGTCTCGCACACAGTTGACATCCCCACATAGGACACCCCCAGGCAGCGAAGCGCATTGACTTCAGCTGCTGTCTCAAATGATGGGCCCAGCACACCGGCATATACGCCTTCCTCCACTGCAATGCCCGCGTCCGTAGCGACGCCATGCGCGAGCGTGCGCAGATAAGGACTGTAGATATCCGCCATATCGGCAAATGGCGTATCAACGCCAGTTATCTCATCCCATTCGGCAAGGGGGTTATGGCCAGTCAAGTTGATTTGATCAGACAAAATGCCGAGCCCAAGAGAAGCATTGCCCTTGACAGCCCCTGTTGCGCAGGCAAAGAAGATGTCCCGGCTGCCTAGCCTATAGGCATGGCGCACAAGGGACGTCACCTCCGCAGCGGTGAAGCCCTGATAGAGATGTATGCGCCCTGGATAGACAATCACCGGGACACCGTCAATCGTCCCAATAGTCGCCTCGAAGCTGTGGCCTGGGATAGGCGTTGCATTGCTCGGAAAGCCGTCTATGTCGTGATAATCAATCCTCCTCACAGGCTTTACAAGCGAGGCCAAATGCCCAAGGCCAGAGCCAAGCACGATGGCAACTGGATGTTCAACCGATGGGGCGCAGCTTTTGACCACCTCTTCGTTGGTCACGCAGATCCCCTCCTCCCTCAGAAGATGAGTAAACACGCCTTCCCCTGGGACAAGATGCCCTGAGTATGTCCCATCGTAGACGCAATTTGTGCCGCAGGAAGGGCTCTTTTCCTTTAAAACCGCAAGCGTTGCGCCAAAGTCCCTCGCACGCACAAGACAGAGGCTAGAACCACGACGAAAGTCTTCTGTCACATCTGTGCCATCAGACAAGCATACGCGACCCCCACAGATCTCAGCAGGAGGCCGAGGGATAGGAAGCAGGGCTGAGGACTCTGGACATAGTCGCAGTACATCGGTTTTTTTGCAAAGCCTGCACACCGCATCGCACCTCTTGGCTGAGCCATCGTAGCGGCATGGGACGCCAAGCAGACAGGCACTGACGATAACCCTCATAGCCTCACCGGTGCCCCACCTAGCCCTAGTCTTTTAGCTCGCACTCGTGACGAGCGAGTTTATAGTAACCGTCGCATTGTCAAAGAGGCTGTTGCAGAAGCTATACCACTCACTGGAGGCGCTTGAAGAGACCTCAGAGTACTTCTGATAGGCGACATAGTAGGCTGCTTGGGCTGCCCCATACGTGGCAGAGTCATTGGTAACCGTGTAATCGGCAAGTGCCGTCGCATAGTCGCTGGAGCTATCCGCCCACGTGTTGTTGGCCGAGTCCCACTCATCGCCAGCAAGGTTGATGATGTAGGTTGCGTAGTCTTGCGAAGCTGTATCCGTATTACCATCCGAGGGCGCGGTGGGTGCCGTAGGCGCGTCTGGCACCTCCGTAGTCACTACCTCATCACGCAGCTTTGACATGGTTGCGGCATTCTTGATCATGGTCTCGGCGGTATCCTCGTCAATGCTGTAATTGGACGCAATTGTAGAATAGTCAGAAGTCCCAAGCTGCTCCTCAGCAAACGAAGCCGCTTCATCGTCAGATGCTGTGTCACCACGTTTTTCAGCTTCATCAAGCACGATCTGGTTACGCGCCGCAGAGAGTACGCCATCAACAGCGGGGATCGTATAGCTGTCATCATCATTTTTAGCACTGTCAAGAGTACTGCTTTGCTCAATAACATCTTGCACGGTCACATTGTGAGTCTTTCCATCGTAGGTATAGGTCCCAAGCACATCGCTCAGGTGGTCTTCCGTCACAGTCGTCTGACTAGCAAGAGAAGAGCCAAAGCTAACGGGAAGGACGAAGTGGCCGACGATGATGCCTACGCCAAGACAGGCGAGAGCAATTGCAATCCAGCCAAACGTCGGCAGGCCTGCCCTCCTTCTCGCCTTCTTGCCCTTCGGCTTTGAAGAGCCCTTTGCAGCGACTGCCTTTTCACTCTTTTTTTTGGAAGCATCTTTTGCTGCTCGAGGCTTCAGTGTCATTTCGTCGGTTTTTTTGGGCTCCTCTTTTTTATCAGCCTCCTTAGGCTCCTTTGCCGCATTCTGACTCGTAGTCTCATCATCTGCTTTGCTTTGAGCGCCCTCATCGGATCCGCTCGTTGTTGCCTTTTCATCATCAATATCGCTGGACATGCAATTCCTTCCTGCACGGGTATGTATGTATTGATCGTACTACCTTGTTCTGGTCTACTTCACATCATCTGAAAGCTTGATGATGTCTGATGAAAATGCCTTGATGTACCCGCGCCCATGCTCGGCGTCGAACTTTACGCGTGCATTGAGGGCCTCACGTGTCTCATCAGAGATGTCACCGCGAGTGAATTCGATTAAATAGGAAAGCATGTCCCTATATTCTGGATCTCCGTGGTAGCACTGGATTGCCTCATCCAACAGATGCCAGACGGCGTTTGACCTTTCAGGGCTGCTCTTTCCATACACTGTCAGGAATTTGAAGGCCGATAGGCGAACAGCAGACGATGCTTCATCAAAAAGAGCTGTCTCAGCGCCCTCACAGGCCTTGCCAACCAAATCTGCGCGCTGTTGGGCGATATCGGTCAAGGCATCGAGGATCTCCCAGCGCGTCTGCGCCTCGGGACGGGAAAGGGCGTCTACGAGCTGACCTACCTGATCATAGAGACGTGTTGGGTCCTCTCGCGCTATGAGAGCAATCGCAGAAGAGGCCTCTTGGCGAACGCGTCTTTTAGAGCCGCCCAAATTCTGCATGAGGCTAGCAAACTTCGCGTCTGATACTCCTTTAGCCATCTCATTTCCCTTCTGCGTTTCGAGCGCACGTCTTTGTATGTTTTGCATCACTCAGCAAAGCCATCAACCACAGCTGTGCCACTTTTAGGATCTTGATGTATTTCAATGAATCCCAGCTTGGATGCCTCTCGCAACAAGCTGGTAAAGGAGCGATACCCATAGGTCCGCTCAGAAAACTGCGGGCGCTTGCGGCGCATAGTGTCTTTGATGCGACTCGCCAGGACAGCCCCGTCGCTTTCGCGCTCTAGAGCATCGATGGTCTCGAAAAGGAGCTGATAGCATTCATACTTCTCCTTCGCTATCTTGCCCTCGAAGCTCGGTATGCCTGAGCCAGAAACGATATCTTCATAAAAAATGAACTCATCGCAGTTCTCTGCCAACAGAGAACTTGTCGCGTCTTTCATACCAACGCCGATTACAGTCCGGCCGTATTCCTTAAGCTTTGCAACCAAAGGGGAGAAGTCTGAGTCCCCTGACAGAATTGCAAAGGTGTCGATATGCTCCTTCGTAAGGCACATTTCAACCGCGTCAACCGAAAGTCGAATGTCAGCAGAATTCTTCCCCGTGTATGCTCGATCGGGAATCTCAATGAGCTCAACGCCAAGCTCATGAAGAGGGGCGATTGCATCGTCAAAACGCTGCCAATCGCAGTATGCGCGCTTGGCTACGATGCGGCCCTTGTCAACGAGGCGCTCGAGTATTCGCTTCATATCGGGCCGAGGCCCGGCCTCTTGATGACCGTTGCGCTTACGTTTGCCAGTCCCTAAGGCAAGGTTCTCATAGTCGATCATCACTGCCATGGAACTTTGATTTGTCTCAATCATGTGACTTGTCATCCTTCTTGAGCGCCGCATCCTCATGATGAGCTGCAGGGCCCTTGTCCGCTACACTTATAAACTCTGGCATTGGCGTTCCATCTCGACGCGCCCTTCGGGCAGCTTCGGCAGTTTTGCTTTTTGAGCGTTTGACCTGGTCCTTATTGACGCGGAAGAAGCGATCGTGCACCTTCCAGGGCCCCACGCTCTCACCGAAGCTCATCTTGAGACCTACCAGCACTCCCGCCATGCCGCCAACCGCCAGCCCAGCAAGCAAAAGCCAGCCTGTCGCCCATATCGCCCCTGATACGATCACGCCGATGACAAGCGTCTCGATGTTGGCCTTGCCATACTCACGTGTCGTCACGCAGCGCGCCCCCAGCTCTTCCCCGATCCTATAACCGAGAAAAATGCCGAAGAAAAATAACAAGAGTGCAACGATCGCTATCGCAAACTCTGCCACGTTATGCGTCCTTGCCCTCATGATGGCGACTCTGTTCACCAACACTATTGCCGTCGTGATCGTCGCTGCAACCATCGTGGTTGTGATGCTCTTCGTCGCCCTGTTCGTCTTTGTCGAGAAGAGCCCAATTGATGCCTGCCGCCTCCCCAGTCGCCTGGTCGGCATACAGCAGCGTGATTGCCTGCGTGCCCATGTGGGAGCCACCAATCTGGCAAAGCATGTCATAGAGCGCAAATGCTGTCTCGGCCCCCGGCAGCGTGATGTCGAGATCCTCAGAGGAAGAGAGGGCCAGCTTTAAATCCTTGCGCAGGTGCTCAGCCATGAAGCCTGGCTTGTAATCGCCCTTCAGTGATCGCGGAGCGAGTTGGGAGAGTGCGACAGATCCACCCATGCCGTGCCCAATCATGTCAAGCGCCTTGGAGACATCGAGCCCTCCCTGCTCTGCAAGGGCCATGGCATCTGCATACCCGACCATACAGGCCGCGAGCGATACTTGGTTGGCGAGCTTTGCAAGTTGGCCCTTACCTGCGCCATCAAAATAGAAGATCCTGCTCGAGAAGGTCTTGAGCAAAGGAAGCACGGGCGCCACTGTCGTTTCGCTTTCCCCTATGATCAACGTCAGGGTACCGTTTTGCGCCCCCGCTTGGCCGCCGGTCACTGGACAGTCGAAGGCATGTTTGTCATCTATCTCAGCGGCATCGTGAATATCGCGAGCGAGCTGTGGAGAGCTTGTTGTGAGGTCAATGAGGTAGGCACCCTTTTTCGTTGCGCGCAGCAAGCCGTCGGTGGCGAGGTAGACATCTTCGACCTCGTCAGGGAATCCAAGCATCGTGAAAACGACGTCAGCATCGCGCGCCGCCTCAGAAGGGCTTGAGGCCCAGGTGGCACCCGCTGCAACAAGGGTGTCAGCCTTGGCTTTTGTGCGGTTGTTCACCACAAGGTGATACCCTGCATCCAGGATATGGCGAGCGATGGGCTCACCCATAATGCCTGTCCCTATGAAGGCGACCGTACGGATACGAACATGAGACATGTGCTATTCCTCCCAAACTAGATTAAGAGCGGCTAACACTGCGCCCGTCTCTTATGCGGTGCGCTATGCGGTCTGTGAGAGAAAGCTGCTCTCGACGATCGGTCCCCCAAAAAACGAGGGCAACCATGCCGGGGCCTACATGCGAGCCGAGAATCGGAGACACGGAACTTCGAATCACGGCAAGATCCTCGCAGCCCTTTTCCTTGCGTACCTGTGCCTCAAGCCAATCGGCATCCTTGTTGGCATCCGATGAGACAATGGCCAGCGGAAGACTCGTGTCGTGGGCATAGTTGTCATGAAAGTCCTGGATTATTGCCCTCATTGCTTTCTTACGGCCTCTATACATGCCACGAAGCGTGAGTGACCCGTTAATGTCGTAGGAAAGCTCTGGCTTTACGTCGAGCTTCGCACCAACTTGGGCTGCAGCCGGAGGAATGCGGCCACCAAGGGCAAGCCAATGCAGGCTGTCGAGGGTGAAGTAGCCATGGATGAAATAACGAGCGTCTTGCGCCCACTCGTACACTTCACGCGCTGTCAGACCAGCTGCAGCTTGGCGACAGACCTCCATGAGCAGAAGCTCTCCCGCAGCAGAGTCACATTTGTTATCGAGAATGTAGATCTCGGCGCCAGCATGTGAGGCCTGCACCATGTCGGCGGCTTGCCGAGCAGAGTTGATCGAAGAGGAAAGCCCTTCGGAAAGGCAAAGATACAAGATAGGCAAGCCATCCCCCAGAGCCCTTTCGAAAACCCCCGCATAGGTCCCAGGCGTGATCGCCATGGTCGTAAAGCGCGCATCCGGATTTTTCCTCATGAACTCATAGAACTCATGAGGGTCGCCATTCTCCCAAAGGTCATCAACCCTTTCGCCTTGGGGGCCAACGTAGTGGTAAGGAATCACCTCCACGCCAAGGCGCTTGATCACCTCTGGCGCGAGATCTGAGCTTGAGTCCACGATGATCTTGCAGCTCCGACGTTTGTTGTACGCCTTAGCAACGATCGTGACGTGCTCAGGGGTCGCATCGGATCCCTTGTTCGGCGCACGGTCAGGACCCTGCGCCCGATAATGGTCGGACTGCTCATCGTTTGCCTCAGTCAATACAGGCGCATCCGTGGCGGCTGTTGGTTCCGCTTGGTCGCTATTGCTCATTATCCTCCTCAAACTGAGGCTTTATGATGCCATAGCCGCCATTGTGGCGATGATAGATAACATTGACCAAGCCGGTTGCCGCATTTTCAAAAACGAAGAAGTCATGGCCCAGCAGATCCGTCTGCACCAGAGCTTGCTCTTCTGTCATGGGCTTGAGCTTGATGTACTTCTCACGCACAAGTTGATCGTCTTCGTCCTCGGGCTCAATGAGGTCAGCGAGATCATCCGCCGAAGCTGGGATGGGTTGAGGCATGGATCTCCCCGCGCGCTGCTTTCTGTCAACGACGCGCGTCTTGTACCGGCGAAGCTGACGAGCTACTTTATCGGCGGCATCAGAGATTGCGGCGTACATGTCAGCGTTTTCAGACACGACTCTCACCACGGTGTCGCGTATGAAGACAGTCACTTCGCAGGCCCGGCGATCAGGGTTTGAACGATTCTTGTCAACACGAAGGACCACATCACAACTCATTGGCTGAACATCGAATACCTTAAGGGCGTTGCCGATTTTTTCATTAACCGCGTCGCGCATAGCATCTGTGACGCTAACCTTACGCCCCGAAATCTTGATGTCGACCATCAGTGCCTCCTTGTCTTATATGAACACAGCAGAAGAAAGACGTTCGATTGCGCTCCCCTCCTTGCCCCAATAGATACCCAATTGAGCCTTTGCCTCACGCTAGGCTCGCCGAAAGGCCCTTCACAAGATGACAGCATTGGATCCCGCCGTAGAGCCATCCTTTGCATTATCTACCTCAGAAGTTTCAGTAGATATATCTTCTGAAGCATCAGAAAGATCTGAGTCTGTAGAAGATGAGTCTGCGTCTGCCGTCGGAATGTCTGAGATCTGCTGAGAGCTCGTCAGGGTGGGCAGGCTGCCAACCCAACGTGTACGAATCGCATCGTAGACCCCATTACCTTCCACGTTCTCAAGAGCCTGCTGTACACTCTGCTTTAAAGCGGTATTGGACGCAGCAATAGCTATCCCATACGAACTGGGGTCATTAAGCGACCCGGCGAACCCAATGTCATCATATGAGCTGGCAACGTAGGCACCGGCATAGGCATCGCATAAAACGTAATCTATGGAGCCAGACTCCAAGGCCTCAAAGGCGTCATTGAGGTCCTCGAATGTCTGGCGGCTCATGCCCAACGTCGTCTTGTTAAGCTTTTGCTCCGATACAGAGCCACTCTGGACGCCAACCGTCTTGCCGTTCAGATCAGAAGAGGAGACGACTCCAGTCGACCCTTTATAGAAAAACGCCGAGGCAGACTCAGCATAGGAGCCGACTACCGTCGAGCCGCTTAGATCTTCGGAAGGAACTCCCATAACAATATCAACGGTACTGGCTGTAGCGCTGTCGACATCGTCCACTGAGACGAAGCGCACCTTGAGGCCGAGCTCATCGGCAAGGGCCGACGCAAGGTCCACGTCGATCCCAAAGACCTTCCCGGAGGAGTCTTCCATATACAGAGGAGCTGTGTTCGCATTGGTGTCTATGCCTACGGTCAAGTATCTCTCTTGGCGGATTGTCGGAGAGCTCAGCTGCGCGGTGCCTCCTGTCGCGAGCGAGTCGAGCCCCTCAGAGACGGAGGGCACATCAAGCGCAAGAGAAAAGTCTGAAAAAGTGGGAAAGCTACATCCCGTAAGACCGATGGACACCGCCACCGTCAGTAATGCCGTCGCTGCACGTCGCCCAGAGCCCTGCCTCATTGGAAATCCCCTCACCACGCCAACCTATCACATGTCTTCCCAGCTGACCTGGTATTTGACCCCACACTTGCGTACTGGGACGTTCGCTTCGGATGCCTCGGCATTCGTCACTGACAGTCCTCTCGTCCGTGAGGCCGGATGCCTCTTTTTGGTAGCGGACGGCACGACTTACATCTAGGACGAGCCATGCTCGCTTGAGCGCACACGCCCAAACTTACGTGGATCCTTTTGACCTCGTCTGCCATGGACTAGGATGCCTCAATGCGCTTGGAGCACCCGCAACCACAGACCTGGAAAGACTTTCACAGTATACCAGCAGCCGCGCTTTGCCCAGACTAATGCTCACGAGTGCCATCAGATCACCAGACCCTGGCTAGGCAGCAGGCGGTGGCAGAGCGCGCGCCGCGGCTAAGGAGGCTGCGAGTCGCCTCTCGCACAGAGGCTCCCGTCGTAATGACATCATCGACGAGCAGCAAGCGCGCATCGCTGACATCGTCGATCACGCGAACGGTTCCTCGAAGATTCTCCGCTCTGCTTTGCTTGCCAAGGTTGCGCTGATCTTTTGATGCACACCGTATGAGAACGTCCGCCAAGGGCAAGTCCAACAAGTTCGCAAGCGCATGAGCGACGAGCTCCATATGATCAAAGCCGCGGCGATTGTAGGCGGCAGGCGTGGCAGGCACAAAGCAGATTGCATCAACTGCGGCACGATCAAATCGTGCCTCGCCGTCAAGCGCCGGCCAACTTGACGCCTCGTCAAGGGCAGTCGCCATCGCTGCTGCCAAAACAGAAGCAAGTCGCAGCTCGTGGGCATCTTTGAGCGTTGTCGCCATCAAAGCCGCCGGTCCCGCGAACTCCAAGGCGCAGACAACCGCTCGGCATTCCCAAGCACTCGCCTCCATCCCGCCAACGACGCTCGCATGTACTGCGTCAGCGCCGCAGCCTGTGCAGGTAAGCCACCCATGGGGCGCGCCACAGGCAGGGCAAGCCCAACGCTGCTCTATCCATGGCAGGCTGTCACGGCAGGCATCACACAGCAGCTCTCCCGGCATGTTGCAACAGACGCAACGCGTAGGCCACATGAGCTCAGCAAAATCAGCTGACGAGGACAGCAAGCCCCGGCTTGCTCGTCTTCTCAAGGCACGGCCCTCCCCCCGCTGCGTCCGCATGGGAAGGACCGTTATATCTTATTCCCTCATCCAACGATGTGAGGCTCAAACTCGGCTGGCGGTGTCAGAAACAAGGCCTCACACACGAAAGAAGGAGCGCGCGTTGTCCCAAAGGCTTCGGTAGCTGTCTCGGCGCAGGGCCACGCCCGCCTCCTCGCGAACATCAGCTATGAGCGCAGCTGAGAATGCGACCATCGCTGGCTCGCACTCTTGGCCGCGCAATGGCACCGGCGCCATGTAAGGGCTGTCAGTTTCACAAAGCAGCAGATTGGACGGACAGGCGGCGACGGCGTCGCGAATGCCGTCAGAGCGCTTGAAGCTCGCCGCACCCCCAAAGGCAATATGGCAGCCAAGTTCGACAAAAGGATGCATGACCTCAGGGCCGCTCGTAAAGCAGTGCAGGTCGCAGCCTGATGGCGGCATGCCGACTTCTCTCAGGAGCTGCAGAGCCTGACGATGCGCCTGGGCGCCCTCGTCATCTTTCGCATCCCGTATGTGAAGCTCAACCGGCAGGTCGCGCTCGCAGGCAAGCGAGAGCTGAGAGCGGAAGCAGGCAAGTTGCTCCTGGCCGTCGACGCTGTTGTAGGGACCAAAGTCAAGGCCGATCTCACCCACGCCCACACAAAAGGAACTCTCTAGCAGCGCTTCCATGCGCCTGCGCACGATTTCCTCATGTAGGAAGCGTCTAGCTCCATAGGGGTGCACGCCTGCCACAATTCGCACGTCTGCGATGCGATCTGGCATTGATGTGCCCTTGTGCGGGCAAAGGGATGCGCTTCGCCGCCATTTGCCCAGCATCTCTTGGCCGGTCGCAACCTGACCTTCAAACCAGGTGAAAAAAGCAGGGACATCCGACGCCACAGAAGCTGAGGACCCGCCCGCGAAGTCTTCGACGGGATCTACCGGAACGATCACCAGGCTGACGCCAGCAAGGGTTGCACGGACGAGGGCAGACGCAGCGTCGTACGTAGAAAGACAGGTCAGATGACAGTGCGTGTCAACGAGCGGGGCAAGCGCCTGGGGAGCTTCGACAGGCTTGCCCTTCTTGGTGTGGAAGAGGTATCCGTCCTCTGAGACCAACTCGTTTAAGCTTGCCATTTCAGTGCCCTCGCCAACTGTATGAATTCGACGGTCGTCAGCGTCTCTGCGCGTCTCTTGGCATCAATGTCGCAGGCTCTCAGTGCATCCTCAAGGCGTTCGGGACTGTATCCACAGGCGGACATGGAATTCTTAATCGTTTTGCGCCTCTGGGCGAAGGCAGCGTCTATCACCGCACATGTCGCTTCTTTTTGCGCCTCATCTAAGCTTTTGTCCTGCAGGCGCTCAATGCGCACGACAGCGCTTTGCACATGGGGGGCGGGCAAGAAGCAGCTTGCCGGAACCTCAAATCTTCCGCTCACACAACCCCACAGGGCAAGCTTTGCTGTATAGGCGCCATAGGCCTTCGTTGCTGGGTGTGCTTGGATGCGATCAGCGACCTCCGCCTGCACCATAACGACGAAGCGCTGCATTTCCGGCATCTCCTCAAGTGCTTTCAAAATGATCGAGGCAGCTATTTGATAGGGAAGGTTCGAAACGAACTTTGTGGGTTTTTCCAACGTGGGGGCGCATCGCGCATCGCACAAAAGCTTGATAGCGTCTCCCCAGATGAAGGTCAGACGGTCTGAGAAGCCCTTGCAGTTCTCCGTAAGGATGGGTTTGAGACTGCTGTCTGCCTCAATTGCGACAAGACGGGAGATACGCGGAAGAAGAGCCACCGAAAGCGTGCCGATGCCTGGCCCGACCTCGAGCACGACATCATCAGGCTGAAGGTCTGCGAACTCCAAGATGCGCTTGATCACGGCATCGTTGACAAGGAAATTCTGCCCGAGGCGATGCTTGCAACTCTGGTGATAGCGCTTAAGAACCGAGCGCGTCGCTTGCGGGTTAGCAAGCCAAGAAGCGACCATGGATATGCTAGCTCTTGTTCGTTGAGAGACGAGGGAAGAGAGCATCGCCCTTCGTTACTGCCAGACCGCTTGAGATCTGCCCCCACTTGCAGGCAGAGCGGAGATCATCTGAGCCAATCTCCTCGCTCAGCGACAGGCGACGCAAAACCTCCACTGACGTTACCGGCATGAAAGGCATGAAGAGATGCGCAGAGATGCGGATGGCCTCAAGCAGACCGCCGATCACATAGGCAAGCTCCCCAGCGCGCGTGAAGTCCTTCGC
Source organism: Atopobiaceae bacterium UBA5363 (assembly GCA_002407925.1). Lineage (GTDB taxonomy): Bacteria > Actinomycetota > Coriobacteriia > Coriobacteriales > Atopobiaceae > Olegusella. The sequence goes on along the minus strand of DHPN01000009.1, from coordinate 10,754 downwards.
AAGTGCCCATGGTTTTGTGTCCTCGATGTAATGGTTGGCAGTGGTAACAAGGGACATGACCTCTGCTAAGGCCTCCGGGTATTCCATCTTGTCCATATGGGAGGCATAGCGATCGAAGATCCCGTCTGCCACGTCGCGCAACGGGCTTGCAAGCTCGGGCCAGCCGGCGACCATCTCAGGTGTCTTGCCATCAAAGTACTTATCAGACATGTTAAGGGCGCGCGAGACAAGGTTGCCCCAGCTGTTGGCAAGGTCGGCGTTATAGACCTGCTCCATGCGAGCAAAGGAGATCGCCCCATCCTCGCCAGGCTTTACATCTCGCATGAAGTAGTAGCGATACCCCTCAACGCCAAGGAGGTTAATGACATCAGATGGAGCGATGGCGTTGCCACGCGACTTGCTCATCTTCTCGCCTTGGCCTGTCTCTTCATTGCGCACCATCAAAAAGCCATGCGCGAAGACATGCTCTGGGATGGCCTCGTTTATGGCCATGAGCATCGCAGGCCAGATGACACAGTGGAAGCGAATGATGTCCTTGCCTACGACATGATACTGGGCAGGCCAGCGACGAGCGAACTCTGCTGCCGCTTCAGGGGTGCCCTGCCCATAGCCGACCGCTGTCATATAGTTCAGCAACGCATCGAACCATACGTAGGTGACGTGCTTCGTATCAAATGGAACACGAATCCCCCAGTCGAAGCTTGTCCGCGAGACTGACAGGTCTTGCAGCCCCCCCGCGACAAATGAGCGCACTTCATTCATGCGAAAGCTCGGCATTACAAAATCAGGATGTTCATCATAAAAAGCCAGAAGGCGGTCTTGGAACGCAGAGAGCTTGAAGAACCAGGACTCTTCCTGCACGCGCTCGAGGGGCCTGCCGCAATCAGGGCAAAGGTGCTGGCCTTCGCTGTGGCGCTCTTCATCCGCATGACGAACTTGCGTCTCCGTGAAATACGTTTCCTCTGGCACGCAATACCAGCCGTCATAGCTACCCTTATAGAGATAGCCGCTTTCTCTCATGCGCTCCCAGAGATACTGCACGGCTTTCGTCTGACGTGGCTCCGTCGTACGAATAAAATCATCGTTAGAGATCTCTAGCGTATGCCAAATGTCAGTAAAGGCTGGCGCCAGGGAGTCACACCACTGCTGTGGCGTCATGTCATGCTCAGCCGCCGCCTGCTCGACTTTCTCGCCATGCTCGTCGAGGCCTGTGAGAAACTTGACATCATAACCTACCGAACGACGATAACGCGCTTGCACATCACATAAAATTGTGCAATACGCAGTGCCTAAATGCGGCGCAGCGTTAACGTAGTAGATGGGTGTTGTTATAAAGAAAGACGGCTTGTCTGCCATAGGAAGTCTCCTGCCACGCGATGTCACAGCTTGCTTATTGTAGCCCAGAGGATGAAATTTTCGTGATATTGGCATATGTCAATTTCGCTAGGTCAATTTCGCTGCAACCCCCTCCTTTGACGCTTTGAACACTGATACTCCAAAGGACCACCATACGACCGCCACCTCATTGGGAGTACTATGCGAAGCGATTGACTGCCCTATTCTTATTGGCAGGGGAAGTCGTTTTAAGGGAGATCCACTTGTCGCATAATCTTACAAGGACACAGCTTGAAGACAGCGCTCGAGCCATGAGAAGAGACATTGTTGAGCTGTGCTACCGCAGCCCCGATCACAAGGCGCACCTCGGAGGCTGCCTGTCGGCCGTTGAAATTCTTTGCGCACTGTACTTGGACGTCATGCATCTCGCTGTGTCTGCCGATGACCCAAACTGGGATCGTCGAGACCGCTTCGTCCTCTCAAAGGGACATGCGGCATTTGCTCTGTATGCCGCACTTCATCAAGC
>DHPN01000009.1:3840-8671 GCA_002407925.1 Atopobiaceae bacterium UBA5363 | reverse complement strand
GGCATGGGACTTGGCTATGCCTGCGGTCTCGCTATAGCCCTCAAACGAAAAAATTTACCCTCTCATGTGTATGTCCTGCTCGGCGATGGCGAGTGCGATGAGGGCTCGATTTGGGAGGCCGCTGCCTTCGCCGCGCATAATCAGCTTGCCAACCTCACTGTCATCGTCGATGCCAACGGCCTTCAGCTTGACGGCCCAACTGACGAGATCCTTTCTTTTGGAAACATGGCTGAGCGTTGGGCGGCTTTTGGCTTTGATGCCCACGAGGTGGACGGGCATGATGTCATCAGCGTGCGCGACATGCTTAGAGATGCTTCGAAGCGCAAACGGGGCGTCCCCATTGCCCTCATTGCGCACACGGTCAAGGGCAAGGGCGTCTCGTTTGCCGAAAACAACATCGAGTGGCACGATGGGACATTGGACGACGCCTTGTACCAACGTGCCCTGCATGAGCTAGACGGAGGTAGATAGCATGGAAAATGGCACTCCTCTCCCCAGCACTTCAATACAGCGGCTCTGCTTGCTGCACGCATATGAGGCTTTGGGAAAGACGCTATGCGACCTTGCAGATGAATTGCCACAGCTTGCTGTCGTCGTTGCTGACTATGGACGGCGCCTCTTCCTTGATCGCTTGAGAAAGGACCACCCTGAGGACTACGTGCAAGTTGGCATCGCAGAACAAAACCAGGTAAGTGTGGCAGCAGCACTTGCACTTGAGGGCTTCTGCGCGTTTGTGCCCTCCTACGCCGCCTTCATTACTGGCAGAGCCTTTGACCAGGTACGTATTTGCATGGGATCAATGAAGGCCCCCGTTATACTCATCGGTCTCTCAGCGGGATATGACTCAGGTACCCTCGGCGCGACGCACATGGCGACCGAAGACGCTGCTCTCATGCGCACGGTGCCCGGCGTCCTAGTCCTCTCCCCGGCAGACAACGCCGAGCTGGTCGTCATGCTTCGTCAACTTGCAGCCCACCCGCAACCTGCATACATACGCATCACAGGGGCCAGTGAGCAAAGCTGCCTTCATGTAAAGGGCCTGCCGCAGAAAGCCATGCGCCCAGAAACGCTTCGCAGCGGTCATGACGTTACGATCTTCGCCACCGGCAAAATTTGCAAAGAAGCTCTCCATGCCGCTGATATCTTGCAAACGGAGGCGATTTCAGCCTCATTGACGGAAGTCCCCTGTCTTAATCCGTTTGATGCTGAAGCAGCTAGAAAAGCCACAGCCAAGGCCAGACTCATAGTATCAGTAGAGGAGCATTCTGTGCGCGGTGGGTTGGGGTCCGCTCTCAGGGAGGCTCTTTCAACTGCGCCAAGCGCTCCTCCCCTTCTGACGCTCGGGACGCCACTCGCTCCCCCTTCAGCAGATACTCGCCCCGCGCTTCTGCACCACGTCGCGTTGGATGCACAAGGAATCGCTGCAAGTATCGAAGCATTTCTGGGCTCACCCGTAGCATAAGCGTGTGCGAGCCAACCCACTGTCCCTTGCGCTAGAGAGCTGCCTTGTCCTCTTGCGCCTGCTTGAGCACGAGATTATAGACTTCGGACTTCGATAGGCAAAACTCCTTTGCAAGCCGCCGGGCAAGGGTGCTTTTCGACTCATGATCCGCTAGCCCTGCTTGGATTTCCCTCGCAAGATTACCTTCGTCCACAGGGGCTTCATTGCTTTTCGGCGGGCCGATCACAATCACACACTCCCCGCGAATGCCTCCTGGCGCGGCGGCACGCTCACTTGCCATCTTTGCGAGACGCGGTGCCTTGTCACGAAGAACCTCTTCATGAACTTTAGTAAGCTCACGCACAAGGGCAGCCTGCCGATCAGGAAAAGCCTCTGCTACATTTTGGAGCGTGGAAGCGACGCGCTTCGGAGACTCATAGATGACAAGGGCACCTGGTATGCCCGAAAGCTCGAGGAGCCTTTTGCGCTGAGCCGCTGCCTTGCGCGGAAGGAAGCCCTCAAAGAAGAAGCGGCTCATCGGAATCCCGGAAGCAACCAAGGCGCAGATGGCCGCAGATGGCCCGGGGATGACTTCAACAGGAAGACCCGAGGAACGTGCCGCGTCAACGAGGCGCTGGCCGGGATCGGAAAGGCCCGGCATCCCTGCGTCTGAAACAAAGGCGATGTGCTGCCCGGAAGAAACCCTCTCGAGAATCGAGGGCACCTTGCTAGCCAGCACATGCTCATCGGCACGCTCGAGCGGCACATGAATCCCAAAGCTCACAAGCAGCTTCGAGGTAACACGCGTGTCTTCGCAAAGAACCACATCCGCCATCTTGAACGTCTCAATAACCCGAGGCGAGGCGTCAGAGAGGTTGCCGATGGGCGTCCCGACGATCGAAAGCATGCCACATGCCCCCATCAGTCAAGCATCCGTCTCTCGAAGGTCGCAAGAGCCACGCGTGCATCCCAGCCGACAAGCCGACCCGCAGTCTTCCATGTTTGAAAGAACCACGCAGGACAATCAGAGAAGGCGTTTATCTGCTCGGCGATGTAGACGCGCTCTATTGCTATCAGGCCTTCTGGCGTCATGAGCGAATCCGGGAAAGGAAGAGACCCCGACCATTTGCCCACCATTACGGGAAGCCCACTGCGACGTGCCGCCTTAAGCGCAGCAAGAGAATTATCAACGAGATGACGCACGCCAAAAGGACCAGTAGCATCTGTTTTGTCCGTATAATGATACAGATGGCTGTCGAGCCAAACGTTTTCATAGCGGCGCTGCGCCATAAAGACATCCCAAGCCCCATGCCGGCCAGCGTCTGGGATCACGATCACGGGATCTTTCCCTGCGGTTTTACGCACGGCATCATATGCAGCACGATAATAAGTGCGCAGCACGTGCAAAGGCACGCCCTCGCTCACGGATAAGCCTCGACGTGTTTGTGTACGAGGCTCATCTGCAACTTCAACTCCAAGGAAACCATCACGCATCTTGTAGCGATCCGCCAGCAAAGAAAGCACCTGCAGCATGTCATCACGATAGTCCGAGAAATGCTCATGGTTATGGATAAGCCCATGCTCATCCTCTTCGCGACCGGGTGAGATGCCTAAGACAAGCAAAACCTTCAGGCCTACATCCTCAGCCCATTCGAACGCATCGTCTACGTTGCCTATACAACCGACATAGGGACCAGGGTCAGGCCCAGCAGCGCCAAAAACATACCATGGCACCGTAAGGCGCACGGCATTGAAGCCGCGACCGGCTATTTGAACAAAGTCGGCATGTCTCATAAACTCAGCACGATGCCTATCCACTATCTCACGATAGCGCTGCGTGCCAACAGCATGAATCAGAGACGGCTCGTCAAGGGCGCCTGAGTCTGCAAACAAGCCTGGCGTAACCCACGATTCAAGCATGAGCCACCCTGTCAGGTTCACGCCGTGTAAAGCTCGCCCGTTCATCACGCTCTCCTCGACCCCTCAGCCAATGCTCTGCTTCCTGAACAGCAGTATAAACCGCAGCGAGCATAGCTTGCGCATACCTTCATCTTATAACGACAACGCACCAATAGAGACGAGGAGCGGCAGGCAAAGCTGCTTGCTTTAGCTGCAGTAGCGCCAGCGCGGATCTGTCAGCACGCGTGCAAGCGCCAGCCCTATGGGTAAGAAGACCACGATCATCGCGGCTCGCATGAGCCAATTCATGGTGCTCATCACGTCGAAGGCGCAAAGATAGTACACGGCGCGATACATGTACAAGCCTGGGACCATGATGACGATTGAAGGGACAGTCATGGTGATGCGCGGAAAGGCGGGTCTGCCAGGCTTGCTGCTGCGAGCCTGAAAACAACCATGATATCTGCGAAAATGGATCGCAGAGGCGAGTAAGCCTGCCACAAGAGCTCCAACGAGAGCTCCCACCTCTGGAGCCATCCCAGCGTATCCAACCAAGCTCAGGCGCAAGGTGTTTGCGACAGCGCCAATGAGCCCCGCTGTAGCGCACATGCGCGGCGTGCTATTGAACATGACTGAGAAGCCGTAAACGCCCACGAAGCTCATCAGGAGCCGCAGCGCGAAGAGAGCCTGCCAGCTGAGGCCAAGCGGCGTGAACTCATCAGGGGAGAGTGGGGTGAACGATGCCACAAGCCAGCCTGAGAGCGTGCCTACGATGATGATCGCAAGCGCATAGGCCAGTCGCTCGAGCCCGCTGTGCATATCGAGCTTAGCGATGTCCAGACCGCTCGTGATCAGCGGAAAGCCTGGAATCACGAACAGCATGGCCCCAATGTAGCCCTCCTCGTGGTCCATAGCCGACGGCATCACAAGACCGAGCAGCATCAAGGCAACAAGGTAGGTTATGCAGGACGCAGCTACTCCAGCAGCGCAGCTGGTAAGCTGGTTGATGCGACGGGCGAGCATCACGCGCATCAAGCAATGTCCCACTCCAGCCCCAGCAAAGGCGCAACCCATCTCCACAGGACCGCCGCCAAGGAGAAACACGAAGGCAGCGCAGGCGCAAGCCGAGGCCAAGCCTGCCTGCCAAAAGCTATAGTTAGCGGGACGCTGCTCGATCTCGTCCATCCGCCTGTGCAGGTCGCCCACGGTAATGTTCGCGCCTGCAGGTGACTCCATGTATTTGACAAGCTCATCCATTGCCCAAATCCGCTCGGTGTTGACTCCGGCGGTATGCAAGCCGGCGACAAGTGTTGAAGACTCGCTCCCCTCCGTGCAAGTGCATTCAACGCCAAGCAGACTTACATCCACAACGCAGGTGACATGCAGCCGACGAGCCACTCGGTTCATGGCCTCCCGCACGCGCCAGCTGCCCGTACCACCCGACAGGGTCAGCAGCCCGACACGACACACAAGCGCACAACGGTCCGCTAC
>DHPN01000009.1:1262-3634 GCA_002407925.1 Atopobiaceae bacterium UBA5363 | reverse complement strand
CCAGCAAGTGCATTGTTTGCAGTCATGCAAAACCCTCCGACGCCGAAACACAGCGCTTCTTACCATACCTCATCAGTTTTTTCGCGTGGAAATCTCAGAAATCAGCCTCACTCGCTACTCCCCATAATACGTTGCACAGTTGAGTGGCGTCTCGTAGACGTCAACTTGTGAGACGGGGAGATTTTGCTCAGCGAGACGATGGTAGAAATAGCGCGCCAGGTTTTCCGCCGTAGTGCGGAACGGCAGCATGGTGAGACTAAAGCCCTCATCAGCCAAGCAAGCGATGGTCTGAGGGCGCAGCGACCCCTCTTCGACTAAAAAGGTATGGTCAAGCTCCTCCGTCAAAGCGCGAAGAGCACGCTTGAACTTGCCAAAATCGATCACCATGTCTTTTTCGGTTCCTTGCGCACCAAGGTTTGCCTGCCTGATGTAAGCCACGACACGCCAGCGATGGCCATGGAGATTTTCGCATTTGCCATGGTAATCTGTCAGAAAATGAGCGCTGTCAAAGCTACTTTCCGTTTTAAGCCCATACATAATGCACCTCGCTACACTATTGTTTGTCTGCTGCAAGCTCTGCAAGCACATAGGCGCGAAGGGACTCCTCCCAGTTCGTGGGAGTAAAGCCCACCGAAGCTATTTTCGCAAGGTTAAGAGCACTGTGCCTCGGGCGCGGCGAGACGGGGCCCTTTGCCACAGAGGAATACTTTGCCGTAGAGACAGGCAGAACCGCCTTGCCGTTGCCACAGCTTAAGTCGAAAACCTCACGCGCAATATCATACCAGCTCGCAATGCGACCAGAACCAGTGAGGTTATACGTCCCGTACGCTGCGTGAGGAGCACGATCATCAAGAGAAGACATGCCGTCACGCAAGCCAAGCAGCCAGAAGATTCCCCTTGCCATTTCATCGGTGAAGCTCAGGCGGCCGAACTGGTCATCCACCACCGTAATGCTCGGCAGCTCGCCTGTGCTGACTTTCTTTGAAAGGGCCATCATCGTCCGTACAAAGTTGTGCCCGTCGCCGATAACCCAGCTGGAGCGCACGATAAAATGCCGTGGCACGGTAGCCACCAAAGCATCAGCAGCGGCCTTCGTCTGCCCATACACGCCAAGCGGCGCAAAGTTCTCATCTTCTGCATGTTCTTCGGCTGTGCCGTCAAACACGTAGTCGCTTGAGATGTGAACAAGCATCAGATGATGCGCGCAGGCGACGCGGACAAGGTTGGCGACCCCTGTCACATTGACCTTCCAAGCGGCACGCTTCCCTTCAGAAGTCTCAGCCTTGTCGACAGCCGTGTAGGCTGCCGCGTTGATAATCGCGCCATAGCGATCCCATTCGACTTTTTCATAGCTCTCAGGGTCACACATATCGAAACTATCCACGTCATGGAACTCAAAGCCGCGCAAATGATGACTCTCGACGAAGCCTTTCAGCGCACGACCGAGCTGGCCATGGCTCCCAATCACAAAGATGCGACGTGGCTCCATGGGTTTGGCGTCAGCGAGCATAGGATGTGCCAAGTCAGCTTCACTGCGCACGGACTGCGCAAGAGGAATCGGCCAATCGATGTGAAGGGTGGGGTCAGCGAGGTTTACGAAGGTATAGTTCTTCTTCTGCTCCGCTGACCAGTGAGCATTCACCAAGTAGGTATAGACGGTCCCATCCTGAAGCGCCTGATATGAATTGCCCACACCTCGGGGGATGTAGATAGCCTTCGAAGGATCAAGATGACAGCAGAAAACTTGCCCGAAGCTCTCCCCCGGGCGCAAATCCACCCAAGCGCCAAAGATCTCACCCGCAGCGACGGAGATCAGCTTATCCCACGGCTCGGCATGGATGCCTCGCGTAGCACCACGCTTCTCGTTGTATGAAATGTTATTTTGAACGGGCCCGAAGTCCGGAAGCCCGAGTTTAAGCATCTTGGCACGCTGCCAGTTTTCCTTGAACCAGCCCCGTTGGTCGCCATGCACGCTTAGATCAAAGACAATAACTCCCGGAATATTGGTCGTATGCGCTGAAAGCTGCTTCTCGTAGTCCACAGATCCTCCTACTGGCCCTGCTTGGCGTACTTTTTCTCCGTGGCTGCCTTGACGCCGGCCCACCAGCTGCGATGTTGCGTATACCATGCGATTGTGGCGTCCAGACCACTCTCAAAGTCGGTATGTTTCGGCTTCCACCCAAGCTCGGTTCGAAGTTTGGTGGCATCAATCGCATAGCGTCTGTCGTGGCCGGGACGGTCACGAACCCAATCAAAATCGTCTGCGTCCTTGCCCATATGCGTCAAGATGAGCCTTAATACATCAATATTGCTCTTCTCGCCGTTGGCGCCGATAAGATAGGTCTCTCCGACCTTGCCGCGCGTGAGAATGG
>DHPN01000009.1:936-1058 GCA_002407925.1 Atopobiaceae bacterium UBA5363 | reverse complement strand
CCATAGAGCTTCGGCCGTATCCCACAGAGAATGTTGGTGATCTGACGCGGGATGAACTTCTCGACATGCTGGTACGGGCCATAGTTGTTTGAGCAGTTGGAGATTGTGGCGCGCACGCCGAA
>DHPN01000009.1:0-730 GCA_002407925.1 Atopobiaceae bacterium UBA5363 | reverse complement strand
TAGGGGCTCGAGGGGCGATAGGGGGAGCCTTCGTGAAACTTCTTCGGGTCATCGAGGGCCAAATCTCCGTACACCTCGTCCGTCGATATCTGGTGATAGCGCACGTCATATGTGCGCGCAGCCTGCAGCAAGCGATAGGTGCCGACGACGTTGGTCTGTATGAAAGGCTCGGGATTGAGGATGGAGTTATCGTTATGACTCTCAGCCGCATAGTGGACGATCGTATCACAGCTAGGCACCACCCGGTCAAGCAGCTCAGCGTCACAGACGTCACCGCGCACGAAGTCCATACGATCTTCTGGAATGCCGTCGAGGTTGTGAATGTTGCCCGCGTAAGTGAGTTTGTCGAGCACCGTAATGTGAACGTCAGGGTAATGGTCGACCACGTAATGGACGAAATTTGATCCGATGAAGCCGGCCGCTCCTGTCACAAGAATATGCTTCGGCGAAAAGACCTCGTCTGCCATGTATCCTCCTAGGAATTTCTGTGGTTGTTGATGATGAGCTGCAGCTGCCCGTCAACAACACGTTGCAGGTGCTGGCCGTAGACCGATTTGCCATAGCGCCTCGCGCAGTCAGCCAGCGTATCGCGATCAATCCAACCATTTTCAAAGGCAATTTCCTCAGGTATGCTGACAGGAATGTCTTGGCTGCGCTCGACAGCACGGACAAACTCTCCTGCCTCGTACAGTGACTCCATCGTACCGGTGTCAAGCCACGCGTAGCCACG
>DHPN01000019.1:32463-33297 GCA_002407925.1 Atopobiaceae bacterium UBA5363 | reverse complement strand
GCCGAAACGCGCCTTGTCTCCCTCGGCGGGAGGCGTTGCATCATTACCGCCTATAGCCCAGGCTATTTCTTCCGGGGCGTCGACAAGGATGCCTATCCCTCGATGGCTCCCTTTTTGGAGAAAAGGGGCTACGTTGCCGGTGAGGAGAGCTACCGGATGTGCCGTGACCTCTATGGCTTTCGCCTTTCGCCTGAGACCAAGAGAGCCTCAGACAAGGCAAGGCAGCTGGGATATCGCGTCGTGCCCTATGACGATGCGAGGTCCCTCGAGCTTCTTCGCTTCGTGCGGGATGAGTTCGGTGGTGGCTGGAAGCGCAATTGCCTCATGGCCATGCGCGCAGGAACCGCGAAGGATCGCATTCTCATCGTTTTGAGCCCACATGACACCATTGTCGGCTTTTGCACGCGGGCGATAGATGACAACCCCATGCGCTTTGGCCCCATCGGAATAGCCGCTGCCTGCAGAAACACAGGGATAGGAGGAGTGCTGCTTGAAAGTGCGATGTACGAGATGGAAAAGAAGAGCATTCACCACATGTTCTTCCTTTCCACGGATGCAGCTGGCCGGCGATTCTACGAGCGGCACGGAGTCAAGGTCCTGCGCACGTTTACTGGCTATCAAAAAAATCTGGCATAAGGGAGGCGAACGACAGGAAAAGCGCGGAGAGCTGTTCGGATCCAAAGGAAGGTAGGAGGAAATCATGCTTAGTATCGGTACCTCAATTGCGCTCGCACTTTGGGCAGCTGTCTGTATCCTTGATCTCAAATGCTTCAAGATTGCTTTGCTTTCCCGCCCCTTGCGCGCCGCCTTTGGCGCAGGGATTATCTGTGGGAA
>DHPN01000019.1:21635-32195 GCA_002407925.1 Atopobiaceae bacterium UBA5363 | reverse complement strand
GCGATTGCCATCCCCGTCGCCTTGCTCTTCACATACTTCGACATCTTGGCGATGACATACAACACGTTTTATCAGCATAAGGCTGACAAGTACTGCGAGGAGGGAAACGTCAAGGCGCTCGAGCGCATGCATCCGCTGGGCTACCTCACCTGGGCGATCTCCCGCGGCCTGCCGGTATTTCTGGCCTGCTTCTTCGGCTCTTGGGTGGTTAACGCGATCTTCAACGTGTGTCCTGAGTGGGTGTTTACGGCCATCGGCAAGGCTGGTGGCATCTTTCCGGCCTTGGGCATCGCCCTGCTCCTCAAGATGATGCCCGCGAAGAAGTACTGGATGTTCCTCATCCTCGGCTATGTCCTAGCTGCCTACTTTGACCTCGGCTTTATTGGTATCACCTTGTGCGGTGCCGTCGCTGTTGGCATTACCGAGCTGTCCAAGAGGCAGCAGGGGCAAGGGCCGCAAAAAACTAAAGCGCTTGATCTTTAATCCTAGGAGGCAAAGCGATGAGTGAAAAAGCCATCAAAAAGACCGCATGGCGTTTGATCACTTCTTTCCAAGCTTGTGAGAACTACGAGCGCGAGCAGGCATATGACTACCTGTACTGCATGCTCCCGACCTTGGAGGAGACCTACAAAGACGACCCAGAGGAGCTCAAGAAGCGCTTGAAGGCCCATAACGAGTTCTTCAACTGCAACCCGATTTTCACAGGCCCCATCCTTGGCATCACATCGGCGATGGAGGAGAACAAAGTCGACGAGAAGACCATTCAGTCTCTTAAGGTGGGGCTTATGGGGCCGCTTGCCGGCATAGGGGACACGCTTGTCTTTACGATCTACATATCGATATTGTTTTCTCTCGGCGCCTCGTTCGCGCAGCAGGGCAGCATCGTTGGGCCGCTGATGGTCATCCCCTTGACCTTCATCCCTCTTTTTCTGTGCCGTTACTTCGGGACCACGATTGCCTACAAGAAGGGGATGGAGTCCATCGAGAAGATAACCGCTGCGCTTGACAAGGTGACGACGATCGCGCAGGAGTTTGGACTTGTTATCATCGGTGCGATGTCAGTGCTGCTGGTGACGGCGAAGACCTCGATCTCTTTTTCAGTGGGGGACACGACCATTGCGCTGCAGGACAAGCTCGACGCCCTGCTACCAGGGCTTTTGTCGGTGTTGTTTGTCTTCGTAAGCTATAAGCTCTTGACAAAGGCAAAGTGGTCGCCTGTCAAGGTGCTCTTCTTCCTGCTCGGTGTTGGATTTGTCCTTGGGGCAATTGGAGTGCTGTGATGATCGAGTTCATGCGCATAGATGACAGATACGTTCATGGTCAGATAGCGACGACATGGGTGCGCCACATCGCGCCGGAGGCGTTGGTGCTTGTCGATGACGACATCGCGCAAAACGATATGAGGAGAGGCCTCATGAAGATGTCGGCGCCCAAAGACATCCCCCTTGCGATCTATACGGTCGAGCAGGCCATCAAGAAGCTTAATGGGTCTTTGAGAGACAACGAGCTCTTTGTGCTCGTCGGGAATACGAAAACCGCCCTCGACATTTGCCTTGCCTGCCGACCTGTGTCTCTCGATCTCGGGAACATGGGCTATAAGGAGGGGCTGGAAAATCTGATCAACCGCATTTGGGTGAGTGAGGAAGACAAGAAAAACATCGGCGAGATCCAAAGGGCGGGAGTGCGCGTGTTTGCTCAGATGCTGCCGAACAATGCGCAAGATCCCATACCGCAGCTGTAAGTTGCAACAGCCATAAATTGCAGGCGGATCGGAAGGCGGAAGGCATACAATCTGAAGCTTGTGGCAGACTCGCTTGGGATGCGCTTCCAGTGTCGGCAGATGTGTTGCTGACATATACACAACAAAGGCCGCTGCTGGCAAAAGCAGCGGCCCTTATTTGGAGTGTCGTTGCAGTTAAAACACACCTTTCCAGTACTAGTACAGGTTCATGGCGAGCTGGTAGCCGTCCCAGATGGCCTGCATGATGTTGTGGACGTGGCGGGAGTCGCCGATGTTGTAGAGAAGCTGGGTTCCGTCGCGCAGGCTGTCGTACAGACTCGTGTCTGGGCGGTACCCCACGGCGACCATGACGGTGTCGGCTGGGAGCTCCTTTTTGCCCTGCGGGGTGTTGAGCACGATAGACGAGTCTTGCACCGAGTCAACCGTTGAGCTCTCGTAGACAGGCATCTTGTTGAATGCAAGCTCGTCTTTGAGCATGTCGTAGTTCGCGAAGCACATGCCCTGGCCGCCGGAGAGTATCTTGTCCTTGGCTTCCACGACGCTGACATGATGCCCGTGCTGCGCCAGCCAAAGCCCCGTCTCGCAGCCTACAAGGCCGCCGCCGACGACCACGACGTTCTGGCCGGCCTTCTGCTTGCCGGAGAGGATGTCATCAGCGAGGCAGACGTGGTTCTTGCCGCCGAAGTCGAGCCTGACGGGCACAGCGCCTGTGGCGAGGATCACGATCTCAGCCCCCGAGTTTATGATCTCTTGCTTTGTGGCTTCCTTGTTCAGCTTGACGTTGACGGGCTCAAGCTCCATCTGCCGCTTGTACCAGGCAAGCAGCGCGCGATCGTCCCTCTTGAAGTCTGGCACATCGCCGAGCTTGATCTCGCCGCCGAGGCTGTCTGAGCGCTCCCACAGCTCGACCTTGTGGCCACGAATGGCGCAGACGCGCGCCGCCTCCATGCCCGCAAGGCCGCCGCCGACGACGAGGATGTGCTTGGGCGTGGTGGTGGGGACGAGGGCGAAGTCGCGCTCGCGTCCGCAGGCGGGGTTGACCGCGCAGGAGAGCATCTGCCCCTCAGCAAGGCGTGCAAGGCAGCCCTGCTGGCAGGACAGGCAAGGCCGAATGTCTGCCAAATCTCCCGTTTGCACCTTGTTGGGCCAGTAGGGGTCTGCCAAAAGCGGACGGCCGAGGCCGATGAGGTCGCAGTCGCGTCCGAGGCTCTCGCAGGCCATCTCCGGATCGTCCATGCGGCCGGCCAAGATGATGGGCACGGACACGGTCTGTTTCATCAGGCGGCCGAACTCGCGATACATCCCCGGCTCGAAATACATGGGCGGATGGTTCCAGTACCACGAGTCATAGGTGCCGGCGTCCACGTTGAACATGTCATAGCCGGCCTGCTCGAGGATGCGCGCCGCCTCGAGCCCCTCCTTGACGTCCTTGCCCTGCTCCTCGAATTTCTCGCCTGGCAGCGCGCCTTTGCGGATGGCCTTGACGAAGCTCTTGAGACTGTAGCGCAAAGAGACAGGGTAGTCCTCGCCGCAGACCTTCTTGATGCCCTTCACGATGTTTATTGCGGGGCGCAGGCGGTTCTCGAGGCTTCCGCCGTATTCGTCGTCGCGGTGGTTGTACAGTGAGATGGCAAACTGGTCGAGCAGGTAGCCCTCGTGGACGGCGTGTATCTCGACGCCGTCGAAGCCGGCGTGCTGGGCGCTCGCAGCGCAGGAGATCATGTCGTGCTCGAGCTTATGGATCTCCTCTATGGTCATGGCCTTTTGATGCAGTGCCGGATCCCAACGGTTCTCTTGGTCTGAGGGGGCGTAGAGCCTCTTGGCCATCGGAGGCATGACGGCACGGCCAAATCCTGCGGATATCTGCAGGAACATGACCGAATTGAATGCATGGATGCGCTCTATCATGGAATGCGTGGTCTTTGCGAACCACACAGGGTCATAGGCTGCGCAGGGGACCGAGAAGTCGTGCATCTCGTCGTAGTTGGCGAGCGTGACGCCGCTCATCACGAGGCCAGTGCCGCCCTTTGCACGCTCGATGTAGTAGTCTTGCGCCTGCTGGGAGAAGCCTCCTCGGGCGTCTGACATGCACACCATGCCAAGCGGTGCCATCGAGATGCGATTCTTGACTTTGAGCTTGTTGATGGTGATGGGTTCGAAGAGTTTGCGATAGGGATTAGCCAAGGTGACCACTCCAATCAAAACACAGACATTGCAGTACTATGAGCTGCACATATATAGTTAGTATATAAGATTTCACTTTCAGCCATGTCATGTGCCAGTTAAACGGTGATGCATAGTAATGCAAGCGGTTTAACTGAAAATATTAGGTTTTGCTAAATTATTTCAATAGTAATTAAGGCCTTATATATCTGTTTACTTAGGAAACTATGACCAAAAATAGAAAATATTAATATAGCTCTAGATCATCTAGAGAACCGCTTGGTCAAGCTCTAAACAAAGAAATGGACTCAGCTACTTAGCAAATTAATTCTACCATTTGTAATATAAGCAAAAAAATAAGTGGGGACAAAAAATAGAATGAGGCACAAGCGGTGTTCTACTGTAACTCAAATAAGGAAAGAGCGATTTTCAATGCTTACTAGCACAATTCAAAAGGAAATTCATTCTTGGCATCTTCAAGAAAGTGAGCCTGATTTAGCCAGTGAGCTTGAAGAGCTTATACAACAAGGCAATGAAAATGCTTTAAATGATGCGTTTTATAAGACACTTTCCTTTGGAACTGCAGGCATCCGCGGAATTATGGGCGTTGGTACCAATCGCATGAATGTGCACACTGTCGCACAAGCTATGCAAGGGATTGCCAACTGGATTAATTTGCAAAAGAGAAACGATAAAAAGAATCCGAGTCTTTCTGCTCCTTGTGTGGCCTTGTGTAGGGATTCTAGAATAAATTCAGAGAAGTTCGAACGAGTGTGTGCTGAAGTTTTTGCTGCTAACGGGATACAAGTCAAACTTTACCCACGTATCGAGCCCGTGCCGACGTTGTCTTTTGCTGTACAAGCCTTAGGCTGTGCGGCAGGAATTATGGTTACCTCAAGCCATAACCCAAGGCAATACAATGGATGCAAAGTTTTTGCACATGACGGTTGCCAGATCGCAGGAAAGGTTGCAGGAGAAATCTCTGAAGCTATATCACAAGTTGATCTTTTTAACGGACCAAAGCGAGCGCCTTTTCAAGAGGCTTTGGCAGATGGCCATATCTCTTTCATTAGTGACGAAATTCTTGACAAGTTTCTTAAAGAAGTGTTTTCACTTAGCGAGCCAACTGCAATAATACCTGGTCATAGTCCGAGGGTTGTTTACACCCCTCTAAACGGTACCGGTTTGGAACTCATGCAGCGTAGTTTCAAACACATTGGTCTTG
Organism: Atopobiaceae bacterium UBA5363; assembly: GCA_002407925.1. Taxonomy (GTDB): domain Bacteria; phylum Actinomycetota; class Coriobacteriia; order Coriobacteriales; family Atopobiaceae; genus Olegusella. The sequence goes on along the minus strand of DHPN01000019.1, from coordinate 27,066 downwards.
CTGACGTCTTGGTAGTGCCCGAGCAGGCTAAACCTGATGGCAACTTTCCGACGTGCCCGTATCCCAATCCAGAGTTTCGCGAAGCTCTTGATTTAGGCTTGAAGCTTTGCAATAAAACGTATGCAGATATTCTTATAGCAACAGATCCAGATGCCGACCGGATGGGTGTCGCTGTCCGGCATGAAGGTGAATATAGACTTTTAAGTGGGAACGAAATGGGTGTCCTTCTTACCAATTGGCTTGTTCAAAGATGTAAAAGAAACGGCGAGGATCTGAAGAAAAAAGTAGCTGTCTCCACAATCGTTTCGACCGACATGCTAGATCCTATTGCTATGAATTATGGCTTCCAGCTTCGTAGAACCTTAACAGGTTTTAAAAATATCGGAGGTCAGATTGCTACTCTACACGATCACGGAGGTATCAAGCGTTGGCTTATTGGCTTTGAGGAAAGCTATGGATATCTTTTAGGTCCTTACGTCAAAGACAAAGATGCCATTACCTCGAGCACGGTGTTTGTTGAGATGGCAAGCTGGTATTATCAAAAAAAGATTAATTTAGTAGAAGTGATGGATCAACTTTACCATCAGTATGGTTATTACCTTAATCGAACATTGAACTTCCGATTTCCTGGCTCTGAGGGCGCGCAGAAAATGGAAACGCTCATGATGCATTTACGTAAAAAGAGTTCGATTAGTATCGCGGGAAGTCCTGTAGTAAAAAAAATTGATTACGAGTCTGGCGTTTCGATGCCTATGACAGGGGGCCTGAAAGATCCACCGCAAAGCCTTCCTTTCTCGAATGTGCTTGAGTGGCGTTTGGAAGACAAGCGCAAAGTACTTATCAGGCCATCAGGAACAGAACCAAAAATTAAATGTTACTTGTTTGCACGTGGAAAGACGCGTGAAGAGTCATTAGCGGGCCTTGACTCTCTTGAAAAGGCAGTGAGAAAAGCACTGGATGCCAAATAGCATTACGAACAATAAAAAGGAGGCACATTAATGAGTGTGAAGATGCAACCGCATACCAAGCTTTCTGAGGATGACGCTAGGCGCTATGCAATTATGCCAGGTGATTGGGCACGAGTAGACCACATGCGGGCTTATCTTGATAATGTTCATGATGTAGCTTTCAATCGTGAAATGAAGAGCATTGTTGGTACTTATAAAGGTGTAGATGTGTTATGCATTTCTACAGGAATGGGTGGAGCTTCCACGGGTATTGCAGTTGAAGAACTACATAATATTGGCGTACAAGTTATGATTCGTATTGGATCTTGCGGTTCCTTACAACCGAACATAAATATGGGCGACCTCATTATTCTAAACGGAGTAGTTCGAGATGATGGCGCATCCCGTGCATATATAGGTGAGAATTATCCAGCTATTCCTGATACAGGAGTGCTCTTTGCAGAAATTCAAGCGGCTAGGGATTTAAATATCTCATTTCATGTAGGCCGTGGTCGTAGCCATGATAGCTTCTATACAGATAACGAAGAAGAGATAGATCACTATTGGCACGACCATGGCATTATAGGATCAGATATGGAAACAGCAGCCTTATTTACAATTGGCGGCTTACGTGGTGTGCGCTGCGGTTCGATTCTCAATGTCGTCTCCCTCTATGAGGGAGATCTCATGGATGAGATCAATGCATATAGTAGTGCTGAAGACGAGGCTGCTCAGGGAGAAAAGAACGAGATTTTGCTCGCGCTTGAAACTTGCGTGCAGCTTGAGCACGCAGCTTTATAAACTAATAGGAAAGGGAGATCTTATGGCTGAAAGAAGAACTGGGAGTCCTTGGACAACTAAGATGAGCACTGCATCATTGGTATTAATTCCTGCAGCTATTGGTATCAACTATGTAGGAAAACTATTTGCAAGCATGCTTAAACTCCCTCTATGGCTTGACTCCATTGGGACATGTCTCTCGGCGTGTTTGGCTGGCCCTCTTGTTGGTGCTTTGTCTGGATTTCTGACAAACTTGATTTATGGTCTCACTATGGATCCTATTTCTACTGTATATGGACTTACGCAAGCTGGAATTGGCATTGTGGTTGGTTTGATGGCTTGGTATGGGCGTGTTAATAAAGCCCCAGGCATTCTCCTGACAGGCTTACTTGCAGGCTTAACGGCTATTTGTATCTCTACACCATTAAATATGATCTTTTGGGGTGGTTCTACTGGCAATGTATGGGGAGACGCAGTTTTTGCCGCTATGGGTTCACAAGGTTTTCTTGCTTCGGCTGTTGATGAATTAATTGTAGATCTTCCCGACAAAATTGTAGTTTTGTTTATTACTGCAGGCATATATAAAGTACTCCCAAGGAGCCTTGTTTCTCTTTATCAAGCTAAAGATGAGTCATTGGACTAAAAGAGATAATCTCAGTAGAAGTTCATGGTGTACAGGTAATTGTGAGTAGATGTCGTGACCAGAGTGGGCTTATATGAAAAAAAGCATCAGTCTTTATGAGGAGAAGCATTCGTTTCTTAATGGTCTTTCGCCTGAAACAAAGCTACTTTATGTGGTTGTTGCTATTGCTATACCAGTAATGATTGGCGGCAGGATTCCCTTCATTGCTTTTATGGCTATAAGTATTGGACTGCTTATAGATTCAAAAGTTCTTTATAAAGCAAAAACCATCATCGAAGTATCCGGTTTTATTCTGATTACCGTCGTGATAATACAAACTTTTTTTCGTGGAGGAAATTATACTGAGCTATTTCGTTTAGGCCCACTTGTGGCACGCAAAGAAGGATTTGAGTATTCAATGGGAATTCTTCTTAACGTCCTTAATATCATCTTTTGCTTTTGTGTTTTTGTGCTTACAACTAAGCCTTCGGACATGATGCAAGAGATGGTCAAACATGGCGCATCCCCGCGTTTGGGGTACGTATTTGTTTCTCTTTTTCAGATAATTCCACAAATGACTGAGCATACATCTACCATTACAGATGCTCAACGTAGTCGTGGAATGGAAACAGAGGGTAGTTTAGGGACGAGGATAAAGGCATTTTTACCCCTAATTTCACCCGTAATTATGAGCTCATTTATGGATACAAAGGAACGTTCAATTGCTTTGGAAGTACGAGGATTTTCTTCTAAGGCAAAAAAGACGTTTCTTGAGGATTTTATCCCTTCTAAATATGATTCAAAAATTCGTATGATTTTAGTTATCATTTTTATTAGCAGTGTGGTTTTTGTAATCCTAAAGGCTACGGGGGTGTTGCCCGTATGGCTGAGATAGTTATTAACAACCTACGTTATCGTTATCCAGAAACTACGCGTCTTGCGCTTAATGGCATAACGTGCCAAATTCATCAAGGTGAGTTCATTGGAGTAATCGGGCGTAATGGTGCAGGTAAATCAACTTTTTCTCAAGCGCTGTTGGGTCTTGTTCCTAATTTTTATCACGGTGCATATGGTGGTTCGGTAACAATTGATGGGGTGAACGTTAAAGAGAGCTCTGTTGATGAGCTATGTCAAAAGGTAGGCTTAGTATTCCAAAACCCCTTTAATCAAATTACCGGTTCAAAACTTACGGTATATGAAGAGATCGCCTTTGGTCTTGAGAATTTTGGCGTGCCATCAGATGAAATGCATCGAAGAATTGATAATGCAATGGAGCTCCTAGATATATCAGAACTTAAAAATCGTGTTCCATATGACTTATCTGGTGGGCAAATGCAGCGTATGGCATTAGCAGGTATTATTGTAATGGAACCTGAAGTTATTGTTATGGATGAGCCTACTTCACAGCTTGATCCTCAAGGTTCAGAAGAAGTGTTTCGTGCTGTTCGAGCGCTTAAAAATCAGGGTAAAACTATCATCATGATTGAGCATAAAATCGAAAAAATTGCTGCTTATAGCGATTGTGTCATGCTGCTTGATGATGGCAAGCTCGTTGCAATGGATACGCCAAAAGTTATATTTTCGCGAGATGACTTGGCTAAGCATGGTGTGTGTGCTCCTACTTACACACAGATATGCCGCGAATTAAATATCAGAGATAGAGATGGGCTTTTCCCTGTAACTTTGGAAGAAACGCGGGCATTGTTAGATGCAGATATGAAGGAGAGGGTGTCGCGCTAAATGAATAAAATTGAAGTACAGAACCTTCACTTCTCATATACTGCAAACACTGAAGTACTTAAAGGACTAAATTTTACTTTAGACGAGCGCTCTACAGCAATTGTTGGGCAAAATGGAGCTGGAAAAACTACTTTTGTTAAATTACTTAAAGGTCTTTTACAACCCACTTCAGGTCAAATATTGTTTAATGATCGCAATATTAAAGATATATCTGTACCAGCTTTAGCTAAGTATATTGGTCTTGTATTCCAGAACCCTAATGATCAAATTTTTAAGAATACAGTCCTTGATGAAGTTATGTTTGGCCCTTTGCAAATTGGCATGAGCACAGAAAAAGCTAAAATTGCTTCGCAGGAAGCACTCGGGATTGTTGGCCTTGAAGACAAAGAAGAAGTTAATCCTTATGATCTGGGACTTTCCGATCGTAAAATGGTTTCAATTGCAGCAATTTTAGCAATGCATACAGATGTTGTAATTTTTGATGAACCGACTATAGCCCAGGACTATGATGGAAAAATGCGCCTCCGTCAAATTATCAAGAAACTTACTGCGGAACATAAAGTTGTAATTTCAATTTTACATGATATGGATTTTGTGGCCCAAACATTTGAACGAGTTATCGTTTTGGCCTATGGTCAAGTTTTACTTGACTCGGATCCTAGGTCTGTCTTCTCAAAGCGTGAGATACTTCAAAATGCTTATCTTGAACAACCTACTACTACGCAGCTTTGTCATGCATTGGGTTATGACGATGTATTCCTCTCTCCCAGCGAATTTGTTAATCGCTATCGTACAATAACTGATAAATCAGCAGCGAAAGATTAGCATAGTGATAGAAATTACCGGGGATAATTACATAATATAATCAATCGGAAAACCGGGCTCAATCTTTATTTTTTATACCATTTTCTTACGTTTAAGGATGATTAGTGTGGAGCCTGGATTGATCTGCTCGCCAGAAAGAAGCGACAGGCCATTGATGATCCGTTTCATGTCAAATCCGCTGTCGAAAAGTGCGCGTACAGCCTTATTTGCATCGAGACTTACATATGCTGCGCTGGTAAAGTGAGTGCGGTCGAATTCTTTGAGCAGCCAGGTCTTGCCCACTTTGCGGGCGCCATTGAGGATAAGGGGCTTTCTGTTCCTTTTGTTTTTCCACGCGACGAGCTCTGACATGAGAAAACGCTCCACGGAGTGCCCGCTTCNNATGAACTGACATCGAAAAAAATACGTCCTTATTTCTGTTTAATTTAACATAATTAAGGACGTAAAAATGTAAGTTTTTACACTTTTCGATATGCCGCTGACGGATGGGTCGGCAGTGTAATGGGTCAGCTGGCAG
>DHPN01000019.1:20228-21448 GCA_002407925.1 Atopobiaceae bacterium UBA5363 | reverse complement strand
GCCGGGGCAAGTCGATGCATGACTGCAGCTTGTAGGGAACCTGGCGGGCCTTGTCGCGCAGAGTCAGGCCTTTCTTTGTGATGCTGATGAGTAACTCTCTCTTATCATGTTCTGAGCGACGTCTACTGATGTAGCCTCTCTCTTCAAGCTTGCGCAGCAGCGGCGTAAGCGTGCCGGAATCAAGGTAGAGGCGCGCCCCCAGCTCGCTCACGTTTGTCTTTTTAAGCTCCCATAGCACCATCAGGACAAGGTATTGGGTGTACGTGAGGTCAAGAGCTGAAAGGAGAGGCCGGTAGTGCCGAACCACCTCCTTTGCAGCCGCATAGAGAGGAAAACAGAACTGGTTTTCTAGGCGCAGGCACGCGTAGGGATCTTGATCCTTGTCTCGATCTTTATTGTTATCGTCTTTCGAACCGTGCAGCTCAGCTGTAGCCATCAAGCCCTCCTCTCGGCATGGCTTTTCACATAGACATTGAGCGCTGTGCCGGCCTACAGTTGCTCTTTGATGCTTGATTCGATCTTCTTCGGCGTGGTTGAGGGTGCGAAGCGGCTTACCACCTGTCCGTCGCGATTGATGAGGAACTTGGTGAAGTTCCAGCGGATGTCGCCTCCCGCAAGGCCCTTCTTCTGCTGCTTGAGCCAGGTGTAGAGCGGATCCGCTGCGTCTCCGTTGACATCGATTTTGGCAAAGGTGGGGAAGTCAACGCCGTAAGACAGGCGGCATTGCTTCTGAATCTCTTCGCTTGTCTCTGGGGCTTGATGGGCGAACTGGTTGCAGGGAAAGCCTAGGACTTCGAAGCCCTTCTCATGGTAGCTGCGCTGGAGCGCTTCGAGTCCCTCAAGCTGAGGAGTAAAGCCGCAATGGGTTGCCGTGTTGACGACAAGCAATACCTTTCCCTGGTAATCGCTGAGCTTCTTTTCTGTTCCGTCGACTGCCTTAACGGTGAAATCGTAAATGGATGCCATGTCCGTTCCCTTCATCACACTCATCTTTGTTAACCTTAGCGAACAATTACATTGTACACAATCTAAATGAAATTCATGCAGATGTTCCCATATTTAATTGCACACAACTTAAATTCATAAAAGACAATCCGATAGGTATGAGGTGGCTGCTTATCCGTATTTCCACATCCAAAGACATGAGATTGCTGCTTGTCCACATCCCTACATCCAAAGGCATGAGGCAACTGTCGATCAGCATCTAAACCTGTAAGCTT
>DHPN01000019.1:16196-20116 GCA_002407925.1 Atopobiaceae bacterium UBA5363 | reverse complement strand
GTAAGCTTGAATTTGAGGGTAAGTGTGAGCAAGATGTCTCGCTGCCTCCTTGGCAATAACCGTCGTGCTTACTGTGTTGGAGCTGATCGGCCTTAGCCCCGCCGGGGCCATGTCTGGGCCCTATCCCTTCCTTCGGGTCTACGACCAGCCCATATGGACCTCTGCCTGCTGGTTTGTCGCAATCGCGGGTGGGGCCTACCTGGTAGCGCTAGCAATCGCATGGGCGCAGCTCTCTCTTTGCAAAGGCGACTGAAGAAGACGCTGCCTGCAGGTCCTGTTTGCGGGCGTCAGATGCACTTTGGCCTGCAACGGATCTGCTCGGATGGCATATCATAGGTTCGTTTCGGGTTCGCTTTGCTTCATATCGTTTGTGCAAGGGGTATGGATCGCATGATAGCCGATAGCGCATCTCTTGTCGCGTTGCTCAAAGGCAAGCTTATCGTCAGCGTTCAGGCGTATGTGGGGGAGCCCTTGCGCCGCCCGGACTTCATGGCCGCGATGGCACGCGCCTGCGAGCTGGGTGGGGCAGCTGCGATCCGCTGCCAGGGCCTCGCAGACATTGCTGCTATAAAAGGTCAGGTAGAGGTGCCTGTCATCGGGCTTTGGAAGGAGGGGAGCGAAGGAGTCTACATCACGCCGACGCTTCGCCATGCCCGCGCCTGCGTGGCAGCCGGTGCCGACGTTGTCGCGCTCGATGCTTCGGACCGTCCGCGACCTGATGGCCGCAGCTTCGAGGAGACGGTGGCACAGCTTAAGGGTACTGGCGTCTGCCTCATGGCAGACTGCCGCTCGCTAGAGGACATCCGCCGGGGGTTTGCCGCGGGATGCGATCTATGCTCCACCACGCTTTCGCATGGGACGGCTGCCACTGACTGCACGATGGAAGATGGGCCAGACATCGCGCTGATCCAGTGCGCTGTCAAAGAGTTTCCCGACAGACCGGTCGTATGCGAAGGTCGCGTTCATACGCCCGCAGACGCTGCTCGCGCTTTGCACGCAGGAGCTTGGTCGGTTGTCGTCGGCACAGCCATCACCCATCCCACCTCGATTACCAGTTGGTTCAGGGCGGCCGTGGAAGGAGAGCAGCTCTCCTGAGCATAATGGCTCGCTCTTCTCCTTGTTATAACTATAGATGCATAAAATAGGCATTCAATACGTAGTTATTATCATTACTAAGTGAGAAAAAATCGGAAAAAATTGTTGACAACGAGAAGTGAGCGTTTATATTCTGTTGCCATGAAAAAGAAACACACATACGACGTTCTTATTTGCATGGGTTTGTTCATGCAGAAGCCCGGGCTCATTTTTGAGTAGGGCATGACAGCCCTTGGCCTTTTTGAGTTCGGGCGTAAATCCTAGGTTTGGCCAATCTCTATAGAATCCAATACATTGTTTTTGGCTCCCGCTTGTTATGCGGGCGGTCAGACGAATTCCAGGCGAAGGGAACTTGGCTGTGTCTGGCATAGAAAGAATCCGAGCGCAGACTCCGATAGTGGAGCTCAAAAATTATACCTACCTATATCGAGGCAGCAACTCTCACGCTCTGTCCCACGTCACCGCTCGAATCGAAAAGGGGGATTTTGTCGGCGTTTTAGGATGCAATGGTGCAGGCAAAACTACACTTTGCAAGTCAATTGCCGGCATCTTGCCCTATGTTGTCGGGGGAAGCTGGGAAGGCGAGATCGATGTCGATGGCAAAAGCCTGCAAGACAGTGGGGGGACCCATGCTGTAGGCCTTGTAGGCATTGTTCTGCAAAATGCGGAAAGTCAGTTTACGCAGCCGACCGTAGAAGATGAGATCGCCTTCGCCTTGTGCAACTTTGGCTATGAACGCACGCTCATGAGGCAGCGCGTCGCCTTTGCTGCAAAGGCTTGCGGCCTTACGGCCGTGCTTGGCAGGTCTCCTTATCAGCTGTCTGGCGGCCAGCAGCAACGTCTGGCCATCGCCTGCGTTTTGGCATTGCAGCCTCAGGTGATGATCTTGGACGAGACCACTTCGCAGCTTGACCCAGAGGGTCGGGATGAGATCTTTCGCCTTGTCGGGAAAATGAACCAAGAAGGAAAAGCCATCATCATGGCCGAGCATGATGTGGAGCGCCTTGCGGAGTTTGCAAGCAAGCTCCTTGTGCTTGACAAGGGATCGCTTGTGGCCTTTGCCCCTACCTCGGACGTCTTGGGCAACGTGGAGCTGCTTCTCAAGCATCATGTGCGGGTGCCGCAGGTAACGGAGGCCGCATTTCGCCTGGGGTCTCAGCTTCCGTCCATGAGGAGGCTGCCAATAGACCTAGAGGAGGCCACAGCGGTGTTTGAAGTGTGGAAGAGGGGAAGCGTGCATGCCTGAGGCAGCGGTACAGACTGAGGCTTTAAGCTACGTCTATGGTGATGCGCATGTCCTTGCGCTTGCGGATGTGAGCCTTTCCCTTTGTTGCGGCGAGGTCGTCTCCATCGTGGGCCAAAACGGCAGCGGGAAGACGACATTGGTGCGGCATTTCAACGGCCTTTTGCGCCCGACCCACGGGAAGGTTCTCATTTTTGGCGAGGATGCTGCCAAAAGGTCTGTTGCAGAGCTCTCGCAGGTCTGTGGGTATGTGTTCCAAAATCCTAACCATCAGATCTTTTGCTCGACGGTACGTGAGGAATTGGCTGTTGGCCCGCATAATTTTGGCTTCGGTGCAGCCCGCGAAAAGAAAGCTGTAGAACAGGTTGCAAAAGAGCTCGGACTTACAGACGCTTTGGGAAAGCACCCCATGATGCTTGACTACACGACGAAGAAGCTCGTTGCCATAGCCTCGGTCTTGGTGTCACATCCAAAGGTCCTTATTCTCGATGAGCCGACTGACGGCCTCGATGAGATTGGAAGGGAAAAGCTATCAAAAGTCATAGAGGCATACCGCAAGGAAGGCAATACGGTGGTTTTGATCTCTCATGACATGGATTTTGTTGCCATGGTCTCTGACAGGATTGTGGTAATGGCTGCTGGAAAGATTGTCAAAGACGGAAGCCCCCAGGAGGTTTTTTCAGAGCGTGGGAGATTGTCAAAGGCCCATTTGGCCCCGCCGCAAATTACGCAGCTTGACTTTTGGCTTCATGCGACGAGTGAACTTGCTTTAACAACTGATGATTTCGTGAGTAAACATGCAGACAAACATCTAAGCAACTATGTGGATGTTGTGTCTGCGACATCTTAGGGCTCGAACAAACGGACATACGATTTAGGAGAATGGTTCTCATGGCACTAAACACTATTGACACATCGCAAAGCAAGCTTAGAAATACCTACATTGCAGTTTTGATACCTTTAGGAATAGCGATCAATTATGTTGGGGGCCTCATAGCCGAGGTGCTGAGTCTTCCGATCTACCTTGATTCGATCGGCACGGTCATTGTGGCGGTGATTGGCGGGCCGTGGGTTGGGGCCATATCAGGCGTGCTGTATAACATCGTCTCGTCTCTCATTGGCGGAAACGTGCTTGCGTCCCTCTTTGGCCTCTGCAATCTAGGGACTGCCTTGATCGTCGGCTACCTTGCGCGCGCAGGGAAGTTCAAGACAGTGACCCACATTGTCATCGCGACAATCCTTGTAGCCTTGCTCAATGCCATCATTGGAACGCCAATCGGCCTTGTCGTGTATGGCGGGGTCGACGGCAATGCAAGCACTAACTTGCTGATCGCCGGACTGCAGGCGACAGGGTCGGACTTGCTGAGCGCCGCCTTTATAGGGCGTCTTCCTTCCCAGCTGCTTGACAAGGGGATCGCTGTGGTCATCTCTTGGCTGATCTACTGGAGGCTCCCTGACAATCTTCGGGTCTTGAATGCCTCAAAGAGCGGAAGTGAGTCGGCGGTAGCAGAGTAGCCGTTGAGTGACGCTAGCGTCTCGATGCATACGACGGGGCATTGTGCTGGACTGCATGCAGAGCGTG
>DHPN01000019.1:7657-16041 GCA_002407925.1 Atopobiaceae bacterium UBA5363 | reverse complement strand
AGAATAGGGGTTGGTCCGAAGCTGTGGCTCTGCCTTGGGTTTACCTTGGCCATTTTGTTTGTCAAGAACATCTTCTTTGGCATCGCGGTAATCGTGGCTAGTGTCTTTGTTGTGGTGCATGAGGACAAATTGGGGCTTTTCAAGGTCATTCTCATGACAAGCCTGGTGCTTTTCGTCTCAATGTACGGGATTTATGGGACGATGGCACCAGGCCTTGACAAGGCAAGCGAGCCCGTGTGGTTTTACATCGGCTCGCTGCCGTATTGGAGATCCGGCATCGACTATGCGACAAGGTACTATTTCAACGTAGTGCCGCTCATGTGTGCCCTTTTCCCCCTCATTACTTCGATTGACATGGGTGATCTTGGCGCGTTGCTGCGCAAAATGGGGCTGTCGCAAAGGGCCGCTTTCGTTTTCATAGACTCGTTCCAGCTGATTGCGCAGCTAAGTAGGGATATGCAACAGATTAAGGACGCTCAGATGGCTCGTGGCTTGCGAGTGGATGGGAACGTCTTCCAGCGACTGAAGGCGTTTGTTCCGATTATGGTGCCCGTTGTGGCCAACTCTCTCATCAAGATACAAGACCAAGCTGTCGCCCTAGAAACGAGGGGGTTTAATGCGCCCGGCGACAAGACTGTCTATCGCGAGCTGAGTTATACGAAGACAGACTCTTTTGTGCGCATGGCGAGCATCTTCCTTGGCCTTGGCGCCATTTGCTATCGCGTGCTTGTCGTGGCTGCCGTGGTTAAGCCGTTGTCCGGTGCCATTTCCTAGCCTGTGCGAGTCGTCAATGCGTCAAGCTGCTGGCACATCAAAATTGTCGGTGCATCATTAGCGAGGGGATATGCGATGCAAAAGGTGCTTCTTGTTGCACATTGCATACTTAACATTTCTTCCAAGGTCATTTTGTACAACGAGGAGGAGAAAAGGGCAGAAGAATCTCTGCGACGCCGATTTCTCCAGACAGCGATTAGCGATGGCGTGCAACTTTTGCAGCTGCCTTGCCCAGAGTTCACGCTCTATGGCGCCAATCGGTGGGGGCATGTCAGCGACCAGTTCGACAATCCCTTCTTCCGCAGCCACTGCAGAAGGCAGCTTGAGCCAATCATGCAACAAGTAGAGGAATACCTTGCTCATCCCGAGCGCTTCGAGGTGCTTGGGCTTCTTGGCGTAGATGGCAGTCCGAGCTGCGGGGTTGACTATACCTGCCGTGGAAAGTGGTATGGGAGCTTTGAGGGAAGGCATGATTTGCCCAAGGCTCTTCAAAGCGCGCATTGCGTCAAGGGACATGGCATCATGATCGATGAGTTTTCGCATATGCTGCAGGAGCGTGGCCTGAGCGAGCAAGTTCCATTGATTGGCCTTTATGCAAAAGAGCCGGAGAAATGCCTGTCTTTATGCCGTAAAGATCACGAGGGTTCTCTCTGATTGCTCTGCCTCGTTAGATGAGCAGGTCACGAGGGTAAAGACGCGTGTGGCAGATGCGCTCTGCTCTTCCGCGGAAGCAGATTCGGGTTCTCCTCTAACAAATCAGGCATAAAACCCCGAACGGCTTACCTTCAGACGTTCAGCCATCCAGGGGCTCGTAGTCTTGTCATTGTGGTACTCCTTTTTCGGTAGGTATGAGATTACTGGATTTCCGACTGGAAGTTTCACAATCTCATGTCCGAAAAAACAATACAGGTTACACTGCCTCGGCAAGCACCGTCGCCGTCACGGCAGGAGTTGACCCTGCCGAGGTCGACATCACCAACACCTACACCCAGCTTGGCTCTGCAACTGATAATTCAAGTAGTAATTCTGGTTCAGGACTGCTGACCCAAACTGGCAACAACCCGTTTAATTGGGCTTCGCTTGCTGGCGCTGTGATTTGTGGTGTACTAGCTGCTGTTCTTTATGTCGCGGATCGCAAGAGGCGCAAGCTATAGCAGCTAAGTTTTGCGGTTAAACAGTAGCTGTAAATAACAGGTTAGGAGCTGTAGGCAAGGTGCCTGCAGCCCCTAGTTACATGAACCGTCTAAAAAATATCTTGTCTCTTACAATGTAATCTAAAACAATTCAACTCAAATATAAGAAGCTCTCGAAGTGATCATTCACATCGAGAGCTTGTATCAACTCATATTAGGGAGGAGGACTACGTTATATCGCGTTTTATGGTGCCAGTGGCTTTTTTTGCCTCCCGTTTAATATCGCCAGCAGCTTTTTTGACGTCGCGTTTGGCATCCTCAGCTCCATCTCCGGCTTTGTCAAGGGCGTCCTTTGCTTTCTCTCCCGCATCAGTTGCAGCATCTTTGATGGCCTCGCTTGCTTCCGTGGCGGCATCGACGAATCTTTTTTTGAGGTCGGACATATCGGCTTCCTTTCGTCAGTGCATTGGATAGTTTTATTCTTTTACCCAAGTCGGCTGAGCTATAGACACATAGTCTCAACAAGAGGCCAAGAGGCAAGGCGCACGGTGAACCACGGTAAACGGTATATATCAGGTATTGTAAGTATTTGTCAATAAGATTTGTCAGCTTCTATACAGCTTGTTTTTTGTTTGTACTTAGCCTCATGTCACCTCTATGACGCCTGCCATCTCTATCTTGAACCCGCTAAGATCGACGTTAGGATTTTGTACATGTATGGCCATGCGCGTCACGAAGTTATTGTCAAATGGCTCTAGGTAGTATGCCTGCTCCAGATGGCGAATTGCTGCCTGTGTGTATGAAACTGCCCGTTGGTCGAGAAACGCCGTTAAATCTTGATCTTCAACAAAAGAGTAGTCTGCTTTGTTGCTATTTGAAGAGACGATCAGAGAGAGGTAGCAGATCTCGCTCTCGCTCACGTGCAAGTTGTATGCTTGGTTAACGTCTGAGCAAATTATGTGGGCTGCAGCATAGCCAGAAGTGGTGCGTGCCCTTGAGACGCTCTCATCAGGAGGCATCGATTTCCCCTGTCGAATGCGATCAATCATCACTATCAGGTGCATGAGGATGTTCCCGAGCCCGTAGTCGTCAGTGTGCAGCTCTTGGCTGGTGAGGGCATGTGAGACGGTCCTTGTGAGACTCGCTACGTCATAGCCTTCGGATACAATGCCGTTTCCCGTGAGCTTTGTGAAGCCGATGGGACTCTCAACAGTGAGCAGCTGTCCTATAAGGCGCCTCTTACCGATCTCGCTTCCCTCAATCGAGATGAGGTCGCGACGGCGCGTCAAGGAGAGCCCGAACAGTCGGATGGAGTCCCGGGCTGTCTTGATGAGCGACTCCAAAGAGGAGTCAGAGACGCACATTTCGTCTGCGAGCCAATAGACGTTGACAGGGGAGTCGCTCGAGATGAGCTTCCTTAGCAGATGGCTGACGCGGTCCTCAGACAAAGAGGCGCGCTCTGGCTCTCCTGATGCGCCGCGGCCATCCTCCGCCTGCATGGGAAGTATGGTCTTTTCCATTGCGACCGCTGGCTGGTTCTCAATTTGGTAGCCCTTGTGCGATGACCTGATGTGTGGCTCGCTGGGTGCGGTATTGATTGCCTTGATGTAGTTTCTGATGGTGCGGGTGGTCACGCCAAACGTGTCGGCAAGATAGGCAGCATCGACCCAGTCTTGCTTAGAGGATAGGACCCTTATGAGGTCGTCGTGTCTGATCCGCCTGGCTCGTCGCCTCCTACCACTACTCTCTGGATGGAAGTATATCGGAAGTATATCGATGAGCTGAGCTCTGGTTTTTCCTAGATATAGGAAATTAACCTCTGCCGCTCTCCTTCCTCGATTGAGGAAGGGAATTTGTTTGTGCGAGGCAACCTGACATGAGAGAACTAGGAGCGAGAAGAAATCCCAGGCATGTAATTTGATTTCTTCTCTGCATAGGGGCGAAGGAAAAAGTGGAGGAGGTGGTCTAGGCGATGCGGCACCTCGATGTTCTGTTGGTATGCGGTTCTGGGGCAAGCAGTGGCTTCATGGCTGTGAGCATGAGAAAGGCTGCAAAGAAAAGAGGCCTTGACATCAAGATTACTGCAAGGAGCGAGTCTGAGATCGGAGGGTATATTGACTCGATCAACGTGCTCATGATCGGTCCCCATCTCAAATACTTAATCGATGAGCTGCGGCAGAAGTATGAAGGGCCGGACCTTAAGGTCATTCTCATGAAGCCTTCATACTATTCGCTGCTCGACGGCAATGCCGCCCTTGATGACTTGCTGAGTGCGACAAAAGATTTCTAAAGCTATAGATCACTATTTCTTTCCCTATTTGACCTTGACTAGCAAGTAAGGACTGGTAGCTATGGGCAAGTTTATGAATTGGCTTGAGAATAGCTTTGCACCGAAGATGAACAACGTTGCGCGAAATGCATGGTTCGCAGGAATAAATGACTCCATCATGCAGACGATGCCCCTGATCTTCCTTGGCTCGATCTTCTGCATGCTGACCATTCCCAGCACGTTCTTCACGTGGTGGCCGAATTTCTGGGAAGGCTACTACTGGTCATTCGGATTGATCTCCCTTTTTATATCGTTTCTTGTTCCGTTTAATCTGCTGGAGCAAAAAGGGCATCGCCAAGCTCGAATCAATGGCGGCATCGCAGGTGCAATCTTGTTCCTATTCTCCGTAAACCCGCAGTTTATCGCTGATCAGACCACAGCGCTCGGCAAAGGGACTATAGGTTTCACAGATATCAGCGAGATTGGCGGGTTCGGTGCAGGAGGCATGTTCCTAGCCATCATCACAGGGCTCGTTGCGGCGGCAATCATCAACAAGTTCGCCACGTTTTCATTCTTCAGCGAGGACTCCGCTATCCCTGACTTTGTTCGTTCTTGGTTCGACTCCATGCTTCCTATGGGGATCATCGTGCTAGGCGGGTGGATACTGACGTCTTCGGCATTCCTCAACTTCAACCTCTATCAGGCGGTCGTTGATCTCTTCATGCCGCTTCAGGATTTCGCCCAGAACATGTTCGGCTTCACGTTCATCTTGTTTCTCACTTGCTGTATTTATTCGCTGGGAATCTCAGGCTGGGTTATGTCGCCTCTTACAACGCCGATCGAGACAACTGCCGCAGCGGTGAACGCGACGCTTGTCCAAAACGGCACTGCGACGGCTGCGACTATCCAGATCTCCTCACACGCGACGATCTATTCGGCCTATCTTTGGATTGGCGGCGCCGCCTGCACGCTTCCCCTTGTGATCATGATGCTGGGCATGGCCAAGTCGCACCAGCTCAAGGCTCTTGGCCGCGCGTGCATCGCGCCAGCCATCTTCAATATCAACGAGCCCTGTGTGTTCGGCTGCATTGCTTGGAATCCGCTTCTTATGCTGCCGATGTGGATAAACGGCTTTATCCTCCCTCTGTTCGTGTACATCTTTACCAAGGTCATACCCTTTGCTCCCATTCCGACGTTGCTGTTCCAGCTGTGGTACACCCCATTTCCCATTTCGACATGACTGACGACAGGCGCAGTTACTGGCATTATCCTTGCTGTGGCGGTCTTTGTAATTTCCTGGTGCGTCTGGATGCCCTTCTTCCGCGTCTATGATAAGCAGCTTTGCGAAAAGGAAGCCACAGTCGCCTCTGAAGGGGAAAAGGACGAGTAGAGGAATCGAAACGCATGAATGAAAAATTAGACAAGACCTCACAAAACGCAATGAGCATCATTATGCTCGCAGGTGACGCTCGTGAGGAATGCAAGCTCGCGTATGATGCCATTGCCACCCAAGACATGACTGAGGCTCAAAGGCGGCTCAGCTTGGCAGACGGCAAGATCGCGAAGGCTCACCAGATTCAGACCGATGCCATACAAGCCACCATCCGCGGCGAGAAGCAAGACTATAACCTCCTGTTCGCTCACGCCCAAGATACGCTCATGACCATCTACAGCGAGATTATCGTCGCCCATCAGCTTGTGAAGGTGTTTGCCTCGCTTGATGCGCGTGTCAAGAAGTTGGAGGAAAGGGATGGCTGAGACAGGTAAATCTGGTATTGGCATGCCCCAAGGATTCCCAAAGGGGTTCCTTTGGGGTGGGGCTGTCGCAGCAAACCAGTGTGAGGGAGCCTTCGACGAAGGCGGCAAAGGCCTTTCCGTGGCTGACTTGAATGAGTACCAGGCGAATGTCCCTATTGATAAGAAGTTCAACGGCGAGATCACGACCGACTACATACGGAAGGCCATGGCCTCCACAGACCGTGTCTTCCCGAAGCGACATGGGATCGACTTCTACCATAAGTATAAGGATGACCTCTCCTTGCTAGGTGAGCTTGGGCTCAAAACCTTTCGTACGTCAATCGACTGGGCACGCATCTTCCCGCACGGCGACGATGACAGGCCGAATGAGGAAGGGCTTGCGTTCTATGACAAGCTCATAGACGAGATCATCGCAAATGGCATGGAGCCGATGATCACTTGCTCACATTACGAGATGCCTATAAACCTCGCCCTCTCCTACAAAGGCTGGTACTCTCGCGAGCTCATCAGCTTTTTCGAGAGGTACTGCCAGGTGCTCTTTGATCGCTTTCACGATCGCGTGAAGCTTTGGATCCCGGTGAACCAGATAAACCTCATCTCATCTGAGTCTTTTAACCATCTTGGAGTTTGCGCTGACAAGGTCGGCAACCTTCCGGAAGCGAAGTATCAGGCGGTTCACAACGAGATGGTGGCGAGCGCGAGAGTGACGCGCTACGCGCACGAGCATTACCCTGACCTCAAGGTCGGCATGATGCTGTGCGGGGGGCCGGACTACCCCATGAGCTGCGCGCCGGAAGACGTCCTAGCCTGCTATCAGCACAATCAGATGGAGTGCTTCTTCGCTGACGTGCTGCTGCGCGGTCGCTATCCAGGCTATGCCCTGAGATTTTTCGAAGACAGGGGCTACCACATCGAATTTGGCGCCCATGACCTTGAGGACCTTGCGTCCACTGCAGACTTTCTCGCTTTCTCCTACTACTACACGAGTGTCTGCAGCGCTGAAAGCTTCGCAGACGGGAACTCCGATCGCAAAAACGAACTGCTGCCAGCCAACCCATGGGGCTGGTCGATTGACCCCATCGGCCTGCGCTACACCCTCAACTTCTTCTATGACAGGTATCAGCGCCCAATGTACATCACGGAAAATGGTCTTGGCTGCTTCGACAAGCTTGAGTCGGACGGCAGCGTGCATGATCCGTATCGCATTGACTACCTTCGTGCTCACCTTACGCAGATGCGCGAGGCCATAGAAGACGGCGTTGACCTGAGGGGCTACTATGCGTGGGCGCCCATAGACATCGTGAGCTGCTCTTCCTCTGAGATGAGCAAGCGCTATGGCTTTATATATGTCGATATCGACGATGAGGGCAAGGGTACGGGCAGGCGCCTCAAGAAGGACAGCTTTGCGTGGTACCGGCGTGTCATCGAGACTAATGGCAGTCAGCTGTAAGAAGTTCACGCTCAGTTTGGCAGCATCCCTGCCAAACTGAGCGCTCTGGAACGGAGAGAGTGCTATGCGGCGTTTTACCTATATAGTTACCGACGAGATGGGCATCCATGCCCGCCCTGCAGGAGCCCTTGCCAGGGAGGCGAGAAAATACTCCTCACGTGTGACAATTTCCGCCAAAGGTGCAAGCAAAAGCGCAAAGGACGTCTTTGGCCTGTTGGGAATGGGGATAACGCGCGGTATGGAGATCACTGTCAGCTGTGAGGGTCCAGACGAGAAGCAAGCAGCTCAAGAATTGGAAAGCTTCATGGAGAGGAACCTCTGAGCAGCTGCATAGCTTAGTCATGCTTGTTCTTTGAGGTAGCTACAGCTTTGTGCAGAGCGGCGTGAGTCTCTTTCACGCGCTTTGCAGCTACACTGACAGTGCTACCATTCACAAACGTAATTAGAGGACCTTTCATGCTAGTAACGAGATGGGCATTGACCGTATAGCTTCTGTGTACGCGTATGAAGTATGGTGATAGCCGTGAGGTAAGCTCCGTGAGAGAGCATCTTACCTTAAATGCATCGTCTCTGAGGTGGACGATCGTGTACTGGTGTGATGCTTCGAGGTATACGGTCTGTTGGCCGCCGATGGCATGCACTGTTCCTTTAGTGTCGCGTATGAATATGGGCTTGTCTGCTGCCAGAGTCTGAGTTGCTTGTTCAGAAGAGCCATGCTTGCCAGGGAGCGAAAGGAAGACGAACTGGCCTTTGTCCGCCTGCAACGTGGGAATCGAGGCGTGCAGGTGCGTGAGCTCTATGCGTGACGCGACTTTATGCCATACAAAGCTATAACGCTCGCGTGCGATTCGTTTGTCGTTCGAAAGCAAAATGTTTCCGACAACAAGCAGTACGTACGTGCTCGTATTCTCATGTACGACCTTGATGTTGCCTATCTCAAAGGAGAGCTGACGAAAAATCGGCTCGACGTGGCAGCAATATTGAATCAGTTCAGACACTC
>DHPN01000019.1:2628-7544 GCA_002407925.1 Atopobiaceae bacterium UBA5363 | reverse complement strand
TTCAGACACTCCAAAGCAGATGGTGTTGTTAAAGGGTCCCACAAAAGAGAAGTCTTGAGAGAGGTATGGCAGGCATTTGGCAGCTTTGCAATCCCAAAGCAAGTAAACGAAGCGCTCGGTGCGGGCCCTTACGTCTATGGGCATATTCCTCCCTCAGACGATCTATGCGATATAAGCTATCTCATACATTGTCGTTACGTACGGTCTTTTGGTGCTTATTAATCTATGAACTGAGGTTGCTACGTGGGCAACGGCTATTTATGTCGGTAGGCGGAGCAAATGCGCTCTTGAGACACTATTTTGAGTCACCTAGACCTTAAGCACGCTATAGCACCTCTATCTGAGAAAAGAATAAAGACAGTTACATGGATCGTGCTAGGAGGCAGGGCATAGCCGTTGACCAGAATGGTGGGATCAAATGAGGCCACGTATGAAAAAGAGCAGACTCACCGTCATGCATTCGTCTAACCGGCACCTGAGAGTGATACTGGCAGCTGCGGCCTTTGCCCTGATGGTTCTCATGGTCGGAGCACTCTTGCACCCTGTGTTGGCCCAAGCTGAAGCTATTGACTTGGGCGCACCTCTCGTTGACAAGGCATTCGCGAAGAATCAAGACGGTTCCCTCCAGGTCGACGAAGAAGGCAACTACACTTTGCAGCTTAGCGTCACGGGTAAGTCCCAGTCGACCTCCACTTCCTCGAAGGCCTACGTCATCTTCGTTGCCGACGTGTCAGGGAGCATGAAAAATAGGTATGGCGACACTACGCGTCTGGCTGCAGCCAAGTCTTCCATCAATGCTGCTGCGCAGACAATTCTCAATCAGAACAGCGCAGCCGACCAAACGCTCGCCGAAGTGAAACTGATCACGTTCAGCACGAGGGTGGTCAATAACTACGACTGGACAAACGGCATCAACACTTTCAAGTCACAGGTCAACTCGATGACAGCCGAAGGTGGCACCAACTGGGAAGCAGCCCTTCTGCAGGCAGAAACCGAAGCCACAAGTATCACTGACGGCGCGGTCTATGTCATCTTCGTCTCAGATGGTGAACCGACGTATCGCTTGAGCCAGATCTATAGCGACGAAGACTATGAGAAGTACACAGCGACCAGATGGAATGGAAGAGAAAGAGTATGGGTTTACCCTAACGAAGGCCCTCTATATTACGACGACAAAAACAATGATGTTACTGGCGTCTATGGTGAGGGAGACGCAGACCCTAAGGGGTGGAATTTCGCCGCCGCGAACATCGTCGCCGACAGGTTGGTGGACGGCGAGGTGCATGCGCTGTACACCATCAATGTGGGCGACGCCGAGAGCATGGACAGCCTAGCGGCGTCAAGGCACTTTGAGGCAAGCAGTCCAACAGAGTTGCAAAGCGCCCTTTCGGCGATTGTCAGCGAGATAACGTATGCGTACTCCTATAAAAACGTTCTCATGACTGATTATGTCACGATAGGTGACACGGTTTTGGGAGTTGCCGATGGCGGTGGGGTGAGCGGGTTCACCTATACCATCACAGATGCGGGCGGCAACACCACGACATGGGCTGATGCTCCTGAAGCGAGCTATGACCCAAGCACAAAGGCGGTGACATGGGACCTCGGTAAAATGGTCCTTCAAAATGGCACGACCTACACCGTATCGTTTAAGGTGCGGCTCACCCAGCAGGCATTCGATGACGCAGCCAAGCTTGCTAACGGCCAAACAGCAATTAGCTCAAATGTTGTTAAAGTTTCAAGTGATGGCAGCGACATCGTGGCCTACGCCAACCCATCCGCTGGCAACACTGTCGCATACACCCAGTTCATGACTGAAAACGGGGTAGAGCAGCCAGACTCTGAAAAGGACGGCGTAGTCGACCTCCCCCGTCCAGAGCTCACGGTCTCCACCTCCACTCTCACGCTGACCAAAAGCTGGAATGGCAGCGGCACAGGGGCCGACTCGCTCACCTTGCATGTGGAGGACAGCGCAGGGGTGTTCAGCCAGGATGTAGTGCTCGTTGGCAGCAGCTGGACCAAGACTATCTACGTTGCTGCTGGCCCAGAAGGCCATAGCTACACCGTGACCGAACCCTCGGTGCCTGCCGGTTGGGTTCTTGAGGGTTACGCGTTGACCGGCCTTATTCCAAGTGGCTCTGACACCAACTCAGGGACGCTCAAGGGGCTCAACGCCCAATCAGCTGGCGTCACCGTTACCAACAAGCAGATCAAGTATGCATTCCGCATCCTCAAACAGGGCTCTGACGGAGCTGCGTTGTCAGGAGCGATATTCAGCGTGTCCGGCAGTGGCTCGCAGGCCACAGGAGAAGACGGCTTGGTGACATTTGGCCAGCTTCTGCCTGGAACCTACACGGTGGCAGAAGAGAAAGTCCCTTCCGGCTACACGCTCCCAGGCACCCATACGCTTGTCATAAGCATTGATGGCACCGCCACCTGGGATGGGATCGAAATTACGAACACGGGCGTAGATCAGGGGGTGAAATACTTCCAGACGACCGTGACGAACGAGAAGATCGCAGAGTTGCCCAAGACAGGCGGAATCGGCATAGCTCCCTTTGCCGTCGTCGGCGCCGCCCTAGTTATTGCCGGAGGGCTCGCGCTTCTCAAGAGAGAGGAGAAAGGCCATTGATAGGACTAGGTCATCGGCTAAGCAACGTCTCAGAGCTATCTCACACGTGCCTAGCCAAGAGCAGTAACGCCGAACACTTCAACACCGATCGCTATGAAAGGGGATCCGGATGAAGCCTAGTTTCAAAAACAAGGTACTTGCAGGCATCTGCATGGCCGCTTTAGCGGCATCCATAGCGCCTGCTCTCGCATTTGCCGAGGCCGGCAGCAGGTTCACTTCTGACATAACCGTAAACGGGGTCACCAATGGTGACACAGTTACCGCCTACGAGCTCGTCGACTCCATTGTCGGTGATGACAACAACAAGACGACCGTGACGAATCTGACGGATTACCCCTCGACGGACAGTGAGCTTGCCAGCTATGTCGAAAACTATCCCATCTCTTATCTGATAGGGCAAGCGATAGCTTCAGCGAGTATCACCGCATCAGGGTCGAGCGTCACCTTTGAGGACCTTGACGATGGCGCCTGGCTCATTGTCGTCACAAACGGCACTGAGGACGCAAGGGTATACAAGAACACCGTCGTCAACAATGACACTCAGATCATAAACGGCAGCTATGCGGCGAACCCGCAAACTGTCGACGTGAAGTCGACTGACACCAACGTCAATAAGACGATTGACGGTCAATCTTTCCAACAAGGGCAAAGCTATGACTTCACGGTCACTTTCGCTGTGCCGTCATTCCCGGCCAATGCGACTGGCAAGACGCTCACCGTCAAAGACACGCCGACGGGCTTCACAGACGATGCCAGCTCAATTGTCATCAAGGCGGGGGACAGCACACTTGCAAAAGGTACGGATTACAACGTTACAGCCAATGACGATGGCGGCTTCACGATCAGCTTTGCTGAGGATTATATTTCAGCAAATCCCAATCAACAGCTCACAGTCACCTATACTGCGACTCTCACAGACGTTGCTGCCACTAACGGCACAGCTTCTAACCACATCACCGTCAATGATGACGATGCGAAAGTCACCGTTAACACCTATGGCATCTACTTCAAGAAGATTGATGCGAACGGCAATGCGCTGCCAGGTGCCACATTCACCCTCTATGAGGCCACAGAAGATGGCCAGGCTGACACATCCAAGGTCTATGGGACTTCCACTTCCGGCGATGATGGCTACATCTATTTCTCCGGCCTCGCCCAAGGCAAGACCTATGTCGCGGTTGAGACGACTGTTCCGTCTGGCAAGCAAAAGGTCGAAGACGTGATCATCACAATCGATTCTGCTTCCGCCACCAAAGACAACCCTGCGACTTCCGAGGTGGAAGAGGACAATTATCAGCAATCGTCAGATCTCACGGACCCTGACCAGGGTATTCTTCCGCAAACTGGCGGTGCCGGCACGCTTGGCATCACTGCCGTGGGCGTCGTGCTGATCGCTGGAGGAGCAATTGCCGCCGTACGCTCTCGTAAGAAGTCAGAGTAGTGCTCGGTCGCCTCAGACATAGCTCAGGCAAACGTGTGACGGAGCAACAGGAAACTCGCTCCGTCATGCGTCATGGCTTAAGCGCCCTGAAGCACAAAGGCGGCTCCAGCAGACGGCGCCATGGCAAGGTGGCCAGGCTGATTGTGGCGCTCATTTTCATAGTTGGGGGTCTTTCGCTTATCGCCTACCCCTATGCGAGCAACTATTTGAATGAGGTCGAACAGAGCAAGGTCCAGGTATCCCAACAGGAGGCGGTGGACAGCGCATCTTCCGAAGACCTCTCAGAAGCATGGACGCAAGCGGAGGACTTCAATAGTCGCATCAACGCCAGTCGTGTCCGCGTGACTGACCCATTCGACCCGAATGAGGAGCTGCTCAGCGATGATGACTACCAAGGTACGCTCAACTTGGCAGGAGACGGCGTCACAGGACAGATTGTCATACCGAGCATTGACGTCGACTTACCTATCTACCACTCTATCGATGGAGATGGTATGAACCATGGTGTCGGCCACATGCCAAGCACATCGCTCCCCATCGGCGGAGACTCTACCCACAGTGTTCTCGCCGGTCACACGGGACTTCCCTCCGCCCATATCTTTGATCGTCTTACAGAGTTAGAGGTGGGGGATTGGTTCATCATTCGCGTTCTTGGCGAGGATCACGCCTATCGAGTTATCTCTACAGAGGTTGTTTTGCCTGACCAAACCGATAGCCTTGCCATACAAGACGGCCGCGACCTCGTCACGCTGGTCACCTGCACACCTTATGGCATCAACACCCATCGCCTTTTGATACATGCCGAGCGTAGCGAGATTCCCCAGGAATGGCTTGACATGCAAG
>DHPN01000019.1:1363-2347 GCA_002407925.1 Atopobiaceae bacterium UBA5363 | reverse complement strand
GCTGATGAAAAAGCGCTCTGCGAGGCGTTTGGAGCAGATGGGCACGAAAGGCGATGCAGAAGGCCATGACGAAGAAGGCGGTAGTGGAGGATCGCATCTGATGATCCATAGCTCCTCTGACGACGATCACCATTCCAAAGGAGCAGAAGCGAGCCATGGCTAAAAGTCGTAGCCGTCTTGTCACAGATATGATTATCCTTGCGCTGCTCTTGGTGGGGATAGTGCTTCTCGTCTGGCCGTCCCTCAAAAATTGGCAGACCCAATCTGAGATGAATGTGCAGATTCAGAAAATCAACGACCTGAAGGAGGCTAATACCTCTGACGCCGAGCAGACAAATGCGCTTGGTGCGGCATGGAAATACCTCAGCCTATACAACCAAGAGGTCCGTGATGGAAAGGCCGCCCGTATTAATGATCCATGGGGATTCAATACGTCCGCGCCTGACTTTCCGTCTGTGGAGCTGGCTGACGGCCTAGTAGGAGAGATCAAAATACCAGTGATGGACGTGGACCTGCCGCTGTATCTAGGATCCACTGTTGAGAATATGGCCAAGG
The DNA here is from genome assembly GCA_002407925.1 of Atopobiaceae bacterium UBA5363. GTDB lineage: Bacteria > Actinomycetota > Coriobacteriia > Coriobacteriales > Atopobiaceae > Olegusella. Next base: position 1,792 of record DHPN01000019.1, on the reverse strand, counting down.
GCTCAACTGTCGTATATGGGACGAGCGCGCCCTTGGGCCAGACGGACTCTAACTGTGTAGTTGCTGCTCATCGTGGCTTTGAAGATGGCTATATGTTCAATTACATCGAGCGGCTGAAGGTTGGAGACCATGTATATGTAACTACGCCGTGGGCCACACTCGACTACCAGGTCACCTCGTTTAAGGTCGTGACGCCGGACGACGCTGACGCGATAGGCGTCCAAGTGGGTCGCGACATGCTTACGTTGCTAACGTGCCATCCTCATCCGCAGCACAGCTACCGGCTCTTGGTGTACTGCGAAAGAACGGGAACGACAAGCTCGTCCGCATTGACCGGATCAACTCAGATGACGGTACCTACAACCTCTGAGGAGATAACTATTGCGGGCATGGACCTGCTAGACTTTCAAGCGCTGACCACACAGGTTG
>DHPN01000019.1:648-1219 GCA_002407925.1 Atopobiaceae bacterium UBA5363 | reverse complement strand
TTGTCTAAGGGGTAAATCCTGCGATTGAAATAAAGCGGTTATGTATATCACAAAGCCGTACGGCAAGAGGTGACTATGTAGTCTTTTCATGCGCCCCGGGCACATGATAGTCGCGGCGAGCCCGTGCGAGCAGCTCATAGTGTTCAGGATAGTGTGCGTCGCTAGCAATGTAGGAGTACAGGCCCTCTTTAAACATGCGCTTTGCCGGCTTTTTCGCATGGCCAAGACGGCGGCCGCCCTTGACGAAGTCGGCTGAAGCTTGGAGCTTGCAGCCCATGTTCTTGAGCTCACGCGCAAGCTCGATATGGTGCTGGATAGCGACGTAGCGCTCAGGGTGGGCGATGACTACGTCAAAGCCCATTCCTTGCAGATTGAAAATTGTCTGCTTGTAGGCTCCATATTGCGTGCTTGACGCGCCAACAGAAAGCTCCAGCAGAAAAGTTGCCTTGCCGTGTCCTGCGAAGCTCGGGCCTTGGATGCCAAGTCGTGGCGCCCACTCATCCTCGCCGAGGTCCTGGAGCTTGTTCCAATTGACCTCAAAGCCCATGGTGATGGGAAATCCTGCCGTATG
>DHPN01000019.1:0-431 GCA_002407925.1 Atopobiaceae bacterium UBA5363 | reverse complement strand
CTCAAGCATTGCAAGCGACTCGTTGAGGTCTTGAGCTCCGTCATCTACGCCAGGAAGAATATGACAGTGAATGTCGCGCATGGTTCTGTCTGGTCCTAAGCTCGGTTATTGAGATAGGGATTTCTATGAGGCTTTGCTTCTGGTGTGTAATCTACTGTTCCTACAGAGGAGACCTGCTGTGAGCGAACATGCTGATGAACGGTCTTTGACGTTTGCCGAGGAGCTGTCTGTGCAGTCCGTGGATGTGCGACAGTAGACGCTTTAAAGGAAGGAGCACTATCTTCGTCTGCATCGTTGTAGTAATAAGAATAGTAGTATTCGTTGCTTTGATGCTTGCAATAGTTCATCACGACGCCTGTGACGTTACCTCCGGCCTTTTGCAGCTGCTCGTAGGCATCTTTTATTTGATCTCGCTTGGTGAAGTTTTCCCG